>NZ_BMFV01000002.1 GCF_014639255.1 Pullulanibacillus pueri | reverse complement strand
GCCCTTCTGATGCCCTTTTTCTAGATTTTAATGAAAAACGGTCACCAAGACGCCATGGTGATGCCCGTTTTCCAGATTTTAATGAAAAACGGTCACCAAGACGCCATGGTGATGCCCGTTTTCTAGATTTTAATAAAAAACGGTCACCAAGGCGCCTTTCTGATGCCCCGTTTCCTGTAGTGTCTAGAATAACTGAGTGGAAGACCTTACGTACAACTAACTTAGGCTGCCGCCATTAAAACTTGGCGACAGCCTATAATGCATGAAGACACATATCTGTACATCAGGCGGTACTTAATAAAGCGGGCTCACCTGGAATTTCTACATTATAGAAGGTAGAATCCAAAGCCCATAATCACATAAGCGGCCAAGAGCATGGCGCCTTCAAACCAGTTTGTATCTCCATCAGTTGTTGTGCTCATTGTTAATAATGTCGCAAGGGCCATCGCGGTTAATTCTTTAAGTGGGAAGACTAATGGCATAAAGGAGGCAAAGGCCCATGACATTAAGACAAGAACCGGTGCAACAAACATGGAAATTTGCAGCGTGGAGCCGATAGCGATCTCAATTGCAACGTTCATTCGGTTTTTATAGGCCATTAAGATAGCTGAAGCGTGTTCAGCTGCATTCCCGACGATTGCAACGATAATGACACCAATAAAGGTCTCTGTCCAACCAAAGGATTCACCAACAGGTTTGATGGTATCAACGAGATGCTCGCTTATGTATGCCACAATTAAGGTCACAACAGCGAGTATAATAATGGCTTTTAGGCTACCCCATTCCGCCTTTTCGTCCGTATGGCCCACGTCATCATCCGATGTTTTGTAAATCCCACGGTGGGTAACTAAACGGAACAAAAGTGAAAACAAGTAAATCAAGATGAGCACGATGGCAATGACAGTACTGAGTAATTGCACACGATGTTCAGCCATATTGAGTGAAAAAATATAAGGAAAGATGAACGCCACAATAATAGCAAACATCATAATACCTGTATTATGTCTGGCATCATGAACATTAAAATTTTGCCGTTTGTAGCGCATGCCTCCGACCATTATCGAAAGGCCACCAACGAGAAGTAAATTCCCAATCACCGAACCTGTAATCGAGGCCATGACGACAGAAAAAAGGCCTTCTTTAAGAGCAAAGAAAGAAATAATCAATTCGACGGCATTGCCGAAAGTCGCATTTAATAAACCACCAATACTTGGTCCAGTCACAATAGCGATGCTCTCTGTTGCTCTCCCCATAAAACTGGCTAATCCAATAATAGTCAGGCAATAGATGGCAAACATTAGGATGTCTGGCCATTGTAAGAAGCTTCCAAAAATGGAGAGCGGAACACCAATAATTGAAAGAATAAGAAAGAAGCGATTCATAACCTTATTTTCCCCTTTTTAGTCATTATGCTTAAAGTGTGTTTTCACAGTCGTATGTTTGACTGTCTTTTAAATAAACTTTTACTTATAGTATAGCCGATTGTCAGCGATAGAGCATGGTCTTTTAAGGTTATTTTATAAATGTCAAACGAAAAACCTTAAGAAAGCCCTTATAAGTGCAACAATGGCTTTCACCCTTAAATTTTCCAAAACCAAGTTTTCTAAGAGTTTGTGTCAAAAAGGATAACTATATCCTGATTTCCTTAGAATGCTCGCTCACAAATTAAAGCGCCAGACACACCTAAAGGGACTACCACTCCAATCAATAGACATGACACACAAAAGAAGATGCTACCCCATAAAAACAGCCCCTACTTACACAGTTGGAAGCGTTATCCACTTGTTTTCCAGAAAATGAAGGTCAAAAAGCTCGGTGTGGTTCCTTTCATTTTTTTACAGTCTTAGTCTCTTTACATTTATGTTATAATTGAGGAAGAGAAAAAATGGAATTCGGGGGAAACTATGAAATCAGAACACTCATCGAAGAAAAGTCAAGTGATCTCTTTTATACCGGATGGGGAGTATTATTTCCAAAAAGGAATCACGGCTTATCAAAAAGGTGAACTTAATAGAGCAAGAAAATTTGTGGGACGAGCAATTGCCTTTAATCCGACAGATAGTGAATATTTATGTCAACAAGCGGCGATATTAGCTGAATTAGAGGAGTTTGAAGCCTCTAACCAGTTATTAAAAAAGGTTGTTTATGAATTAGACGAAACAATGACGGAATGCTTTTTTTTCATTGCCAATAATTTAGCCCATATTGGTCGCTATGAAGAGGCGTTGCAAGAGGTCAAGCGTTATATTTCATATGAGCCCAAAGGCGGTTTTATAGAAGAAGCCCGGGAATTGTATAAGCTTCTTTTGACAGAATCAGAGGATCCTTTTTTTGAGGAAGAAAGTTATATTGTCGACCACGAGAAGGGAAGACAAGCATTAGAGCGCGGGGAATTTTGGGAAGCTATTGCTTATTTCAAGAAAGTGATTGCCAATCAACCTTCTTATTGGGCGGCCTATAATAATTTAGCAGTGGCCTATTATTCTCTTGGAAGGACCAAGCTGGCTTTTGAGGTGTTAGAAGAAGTCTTGGATCACGATCCAGGAAATATTCATGCTTTATGTAATCGATTGACATTTTACTATCAAATGGGTCAAAGCGATCGCGTTAATACCCTTTATCCCACCATAAAGAATATTTATCCTTTATATCCAGAACATCGGAGTAAGTTGGGAGCGACCTTTTTCTTTCTCGGTGATTATGAAATGGCCTATTATTGGCTGAAATCTGCAGAATCTGCAGGGGCATGGGATCAATCGTTTTATTATTGGCTTGCGCTTTCGGCCTTTCGTTTAGGTAAAGAGAAGGTTGCGCTTAAGGCTTGGGAACAAGTGGATTTCTTTAGTGACTCCTCCTTTCAACCTTTTGAATACGGCAAAATTCGTGATATGTTGGAGGCGGAGGATGCCAAAGATAATCCGCTCGTTCATTCCTTGCTGACACAGCAATTAAATGAGGGAGAGCCAGAACCAAAAGTCTTTTCCTTATTTCTCTTAAGCCATTTTAATACGGAAAAGTCTTTACACCTGTTAAAGAGCGTGAGTCGAAATCGAAAAGAACATCATGGGATTCGGAAGGTCGCTTCGGCTTTGATTGAGAAAGTACAACAGGGTGAGGCATCTCGCGATTACGGTCTGTTGATAATGACCATTCTTGAGGAGAAGATGGGGACAGGCTTGCCCCTTATTGATCAATATGGCCTTTATTATTTGTGGAAGCAAGTCTATGAAAGAGATGTAGACATCACTGATGTTCATGAAGCTACCATTTGGGCTGCTGGGTTAGAGTACTTATGGATAAAAAGGCAATCAAAGCCAGTGTCTCAATCGGAAATCGCTACAAAGTATGGTCTTTCACTTTATCGTGTCCGAAAAGTATTAGTACAATTGCAGAGAATACTAGATTAGTTTAGGAGTCCTAAAAGGGCTCCTTTTTGAAAGACTAAGAAGGTTTAAAATTTCTGGCCATCAGGACGGTGTGGATTTCCACTCTAGAACGCTCACTTTCCCCATGCCCAAACGATGCGGGTAGGATCGGCGTTCGACGCACCATCGGGGTCCCCAAAAAGTGTTCTTTACTTTGTGGGGTGGTAATCGGGGTCCCCAAAAAGTGTTCTTTACTTTGTGGGGTGGTATTGATGTGCTAGCTTCGGCGGTGTCACATGGACGTGACGCTTTTAGCCGATCGTCCTTATTGGCCTCAGCTCATTTTGGAATAGATTCCTTGTGTTCCAAAATGGATATTCGGACACGTGCTGTTCCCGAAGGACTCTAGTTTAGGCATCCGTGAGTCAGCGGCGCTGAGGAACACACTCTGTATAAGTGTTCCGAATCTCGCGCCTTCCATTCCGATCAACTGGGTTGCTGACGATGCCTTTTGGGTTTAAAATCTTATGCCGTGTTTTAATAAGGACCGGGCATGCTTTTCGCCAGGTTTTTCTTAATGAAAACTAAACCTACAGCCAGTCATTGGACTCCGGTAGAAACTGGCCCCTCTTTGTCTGAAGCATAACTATCCTAAGATTTAGAATCAATTGCTTGATGTTTGAGCGGTGTTTCTTTTATTATAAGGATAGAAATTGACAATGAGTGAATCCTAAGAATAACGAGCAATCCGTTTGAAATTTGGTTGAAAAGGATGATATAAATGGCAAGCACTGAAAAGGTTTATGATGTGATTATTGCAGGCGCAGGACCTGCAGGCATGACAGCAGCAGTTTATGCCTCGCGCGCCAATTTAGATACATTAATGATTGAACGAGGGATCCCGGGTGGCCAAATGGCGAATACTGAAGACGTAGAAAACTATCCAGGATATGAGAGCATTCTAGGGCCTGACTTATCTAATAAAATGTTCGACCATGCGAAAAAGTTCGGTGCTGAATATGCTTACGGTGATATCAAAGAAATCCGTGATGGGGAGGATTACAAAACCGTTGTCGCGGGGAATAAAGAGTATAAAGCATTAGCAGTGATTATTACAACAGGTGCCGAATATAAAAAATTAGGTGTTCCTGGTGAAGAAGAATTTAGTGGGCGCGGTGTTTCTTATTGTGCAGTATGTGATGGGGCCTTTTTCAAAGAGAGAGAGCTCGTCGTTGTTGGTGGCGGTGACTCTGCTGTAGAAGAAGGGGTTTATTTAACACGCTTTGCATCCAAAGTGACCATTGTGCATCGCAGAGATAAGCTGCGCGCTCAAAAGATTTTGCAAGATAGAGCCTTTAATAATGAGAAGGTCGATTTTATTTGGAACCATACCGTCAAAGAAATTCATGGAGAAGGCGGAAAAGTGAACAAGCTTACACTTGTGAATACTCAAGATGGTTCTGAACAAGCATTTAAAGCAGATGGGGTTTTTATTTATATTGGGATGCTTCCACTTAATGATGCTGTCAAAGGATTAGGGATTACGAATGAGGAAGGGTATATTGTCACCAATGAACAAATGGAGACGAGTGTACCAGGCATTTATGCTGCTGGTGATATCCGTGAGAAGGAACTTCGTCAGATTGTCACAGCAACAGGTGACGGAGCCATTGCCGCACAAAGCGCTCAGGCCTATATTGAAGAAAAAAAGGAAGCCGTTAAATAACTTTTGAATGCCAAAATATATAAGGGGGAAAGGATGAGATTATAACGTCATTTCCTTTTAATTCGCCTGTAATACGTATGAAATAATGACGTTGTAGAATAGATAATAAGAAATTGACCCCCTTATATATATTTCTTGCACGGGCTCACAAAGCCCGTGTTCTTTTTTTGTGCGATCACAATTTTTAAGAGTAGGTGGCATTGCCCTCCGATCTAGAGGGTCTGCTTTCCAGATGCCCATAGGGCTAAGAAAAGTCATTCAAGTAAAGGCTTTGAATTAAAACGTTTTTCATCATTTAATTTTGTGACACGAAAAAAACAGTGTATACTTAAATTATAAGAATGTCGATAAGTAAGAGAGCGAGCAATAACATATTTTGATGACATACCTCTGAAGTTAGAGTGAAAGATTCGAGGTGAAGAGAATGCAAAGAGTGACAAATTGTTTATTACAGGAAGAGGATAAAATACTCCTCCTTCAAAAACCTTCGCGTCATTGGTGGGTGGCTCCTGGGGGGAAAATGGAATCGGGTGAATCTGTTAAGGACAGCGTTATTCGTGAATTTAGAGAAGAGACGGGCTTGTACTTAAAGGATCCCACTTTAAAAGGTGTTTTTACTTTTGTGATTAAAAATGGCAAAGACATAGAATCAGAATGGATGATGTTTACGTTCTTTGCAGACCACTATGACGGCCAAATTTTTGAAGAAAGTGCAGAAGGGCGCTTGTTGTGGCAACCTACCGAGGCGATAAAAGACTTACCGATGGCTGAGGGGGATCGCCACCTTTTGGATTATGTCCTTCATGGCCAAGGGATGATTTTTGGTACCTTTTATTATACGCCAGATTTTGAATTGTTGAGTTACCGGCTTGAGCCAAGTTGAAGAGGAGTCATTGGATCAGGTCATAACTTAAACCCCGTCAGTTGTTATGGCTCCTTGGAAATGGACAAGGCATTTGGGAAAGACATAGGGATTGTATTTAAAGTGGTCTTAGGAGGTGTGGATGGTGTCAAACCCATTAAAAATGATTATTATTACAGGAATGTCTGGTGCTGGAAAGACGGTGACGATGCAAAGTCTTGAGGACATTGGTTACTTTTGCATTGATAATTTACCGCCGACATTATTGCCGAAATTCTTAGAGATGATCACTGAATCAGGTAACAAGTTAAATAAATTGGCACTCGTCATGGACCTAAGAGGAAGGGAATTTTTTGACTCCCTTTTTGAGGCTGTTGATGCTTTGGCTGATAAGGAATCAATCCACCCACAAATTCTTTTTCTTGATTCAGATGATGAAACCTTAGTTCGACGCTATAAGGAAACCCGCCGTTCTCATCCCCTAGATCCTCATGGTACACCTCTTGAAGGGATTCAGGCAGAAAGACGACTTTTGGAAGAAATCAAAGGACATGCTCAATATTTCATTGATACAACAGGCTTAAAGCCCAAACAGCTGAAAGAAAAAATTCTTCAACTTTTTGCTGACGACCGAGACTCAGGGTTTAATGTCAATGTGGTTTCCTTTGGGTTTAAATATGGGATCCCTATCGATGCGGATTTAGTTTTCGATGTGCGTTTTTTACCGAATCCTTATTATGTGGAGTCGATGCGTGAACGGACAGGACTTGAAGCCGATGTTTCTGATTATGTTTTTAAATGGTCGGAAACAAAGCAGTTTTTGAACAAATTGACCGATCTTCTCAGCTTCATGCTTCCATAATATAAAAGGGAAGGGAAAAGTCAATTGGTGATTGCAATCGGTTGTACCGGGGGAAAACATCGATCGGTGGCTCTCACTGAGTATATTGCCGAGTATTACAAAGCAGAAGCAAATACAAAGATTTATCATAGAGATATAGAAAAAGGAAAAAATAAAAATTATGATAAAAAACTTACCTAAAGTTGTTGCAATTGGTGGAGGAACCGGCCTTTCCGTTTTGCTGAGAGGTTTGAAGAAGAAGCCCATAGATATTACAGCTATTGTCACAGTGGCGGACGATGGAGGGAGTTCCGGTCGTCTCCGACATGAATTACAAATTCCTCCCCCAGGGGATATTCGAAATGTGTTAGTGGCTTTATCAGAAACGGAACCGGTTTTTGAAAAGCTACTCCAACATCGGTTTACAAATGGAAATGGGTTAAGTGGACATTCCATTGGAAATTTGTTATTGGCTGCGATGGCCGACATAACAGGCGATTTTGTTCAAGGGATTCGTGAATTGAGTCATGTATTGAATGTTAAAGGGCGAGTCTTGCCGGCTGCCAATCAAAGCATTGTTTTAAATGCCGTTATGATTGATGGCACCATTGTGGAAGGCGAGTCCAACATTCCAAAGCATCAAGATAAGATTGATCATGTTTACCTGACGCCGAAAGATATTGCGCCATTACCAGACAGCATCCAAGCGATCCGAGAAGCCGATCTCATCGTCTTAGGTCCAGGCAGTTTATACACGAGTGTGCTTCCTAATCTACTGGTTCCTGAACTGGGAGAAGAGATTGCTAAGGCTTCAGCCCCAAAGATTTACGTCTGTAACGTTATGACACAAAAAGGGGAAACGGATCATTTTACAGCGAGTGACCATGTCCAAGTGCTTTTGGATTATATCCCTTTGTCTTCAATAGATTCAGTCATTGTCAATAAACGTCCTGTACCTAAGAAAGTTCTTAAGCGCTACGCCCTTGAAGGTGCCGAACCTGTCGTCTATGACAAAAAACGTTTAGAAGATTTTGGATTAAAGGTTATTAGTGACGATATTATAAAATATGATGATGATGTGATTCGACATAATGAGCACATCGTTGCAGATTGGATTATGAAGCTTTTGCCTAAAACTAGGTGATTCCTATATACAAAGGGGGTGGGAGGATGTCTTTTGCAGCTGAAACAAAGAAAGAGCTGACGCAACTGGATGCTAATGAATGCTGTGCCAAAGCAGAATTAGCCGCACTTATTCGTATGAATGGGACGATCTCAATTATCAATAAGCGATTAAGCCTTGATATGTCAACGGAGAACGCAGCAATTGCGCGAAGAGTCTATTCGTTAATAAAGTCTGTTTATCATTATGTAGCGGAAGTGCTCGTCCGTAAGAAGATGCGTTTGAAGAAGAATAACGTCTATATCGTTCGTTTAAATGAGCATGCTCAAGAGATGCTCGAAGATTTAAAGATAGTGAATGAAAGATTAATGTTCACTCGGGAGATTTCACCTGACATTATTCAAGATGAGTGTTGTGAGCGTGCTTACTTACGTGGGGCCTTTCTAGCTGGTGGTTCCTTAAATCACCCTGAATCCTCCTATCATCTTGAAATCTTCTCAAGTTATGAGGAGCATATTCGCTCGTTATTAGCATTGATGAATAAGTATGACCTCAAAGCCAAAGTGCTTCCAAGGAAAAATGGGTTTGTCCTTTATATTAAGGAAGGTGAGCGGATCTCAGAATTTCTGAGAATCATCGGTGCCCACCAGGCTCTGTTATATTTCGAGGATGTTCGCATCGTGAAAGACATGCGGAATTCCGTCAACCGGTTGGTCAATTGTGAAACGGCCAATCTTAATAAAACGGTCACTGCAGCCATGAAGCAAGTCGATAATATTCGTTTGATCGATAAAGAAATTGGTATTGATCAACTCCCTAAGAAGTTGCGGGAGATTGCCGAATTACGCATCAAGCATCCTGATGTCACGTTAAAAGAACTTGGGGAATTACATGGTGAAGCCATCAGCAAATCCGGGATTAATCACAGATTTCGTAAAATCGGCGCCATTGCTGATAAAATTCGTCAAGGTTCATTTGATAAAAGTGATATAAAATTATAGCCGTAGCGAGATCAATATCATTAAGGCAGTGTTGCTTTATCAAGGTCACGAATTTTAGGGTTTGAATAAAATAAATTCCGACGTAACTCCAGTTCACTACTGTCGATGCTTTAGTTGATCACCGTTCCAGGTTGCTCGCTTTCATCATGCAAACAGGACTAAGGAAAGCTTTTCAGAGAATAATCCTTGAAGAAAAATCGTGTTTTTACGATTTTTATGTGGGTAGGATTGGCGTTGTCACCTCTGCCTTTGCTCTTGCATTTCCTCCTCTAGATATGAATGTGGACTAAAAACAATTTTAAATCGATTTAATCTTACCTAGCGTAGGCAGAATACGTAGACTCCAGTGGGATAAGCACGTGTCTGAAGACCCCTAGATCACCCCAAAAAACAAAAACGTTTTTCGGGGACACCGGTTGGGTGGGGTGTCCGCGAGGAGGCTGAAGCCGTGCCCACGGAAAGCGGAGTATTCTGCCGGAGCGGCTGTTTAGCACTAGATTAAGTAAGAGAGCGAGAGTTAAAAAATTATCGAATTTATGTCGTAATTTATATCAATTGCAACCTATCATGTGAATGAAGTTTAAATTAAAATAAAAAATAGTGAAAGTGGGGGTTATTAGTGGTTCAAGTAAAAACAACAATCAATCTAAAAACGGGATTGCAAGCACGTCCCGCAGCTCTTTTTGTTCAAGAGGCCAATCATTTCAGCAGCCGTGTAGAAATTGAGAAATCAGGAAAAAAGGTCAACGCGAAAAGCATTATGGGGATGATGAGTATTGCAGCACGAAAAGGTGAAGAGATTACCATCATTGTCCAAGGACCTGATGAAAACGAAGCAATTGAAACATTGAAGGCTTTTGTAGAAAAAGAAGAGATCTAACGAAAAAAGAGCATGGGAAACTCCCACGGCTCTTTTTTATAAGGAAGTATCAAGTCTTGGATATCAAATATTTGTGTGATGAATTTTTTCAAATACTAAAGAAAAAGACCGAGCATGTGCCCGGTCTTTCTTAAACATTATTTCTTTGAACTTTTTGGATAAAGAACTTCATCTACAAGACCGTATTCTTTGGCAACTTCAGCTGGCATAAAGTTATCACGGTCCGTATCGCGCTCAATCACCTCGAGAGGTTGACCTGTGCGTTCAGATAAAATTTTGTTTAGTTGCTCACGCATTTTAATAATCCGACGAGCATGGATTTCAATGTCAGTGGCTTGCCCTTGAGTGCCACCCAAAGGTTGGTGAATCATGACTTCACTATTTGGAAGAGCGAAGCGTTTCCCTGGTTCTCCAGCGGCTAAAAGGAAAGCTCCCATGGATGCTGCCATACCAATGCAGATGGTTGAAACCTTGGCATTAATATGCTGCATCGTATCATAGATGGCCATACCTGCTGAGATGGAACCACCTGGACTGTTTATGTAGAGGGAGATTTCTCTTTCTGGATTTTCTGCTTCCAAGAAAAGGAGCTGAGCAACGATAGTGTTAGCAACGTTATCATCAATGGCCGTTCCTAACATAATAATGCGATCTTTTAATAAGCGAGAATAAATGTCATAAGCTCTTTCCCCACGGTTAGTTTGCTCAATGACTGTTGGAATTAATGGCATTACTTTTCCTCCTTTAATATCAACCGTTGAGTCTTCAATCGGTTGAGGGTTTAATGTGATAGGCTTCTTCTTTGACATACAATCAAAGGAGAGTATGTTATGTTTGATTATAACTGTTTGACGTTCTGTGAATCCATTCTAACTCAAAGGTCAATAAAGGTCAAATAATATGTTGACAAATTTATGTATCCCTTTTTGAAACCGAGACTACTTTAACATAATACCCATCCATGGCTATTTTAAAACTAACTTATAAGCGAAAAAAAGGGTGCCATATGGCCCCAGAAACATTCTTATATAAATATATGAGCAAAAGGCGGAAAAAGACTAAACGTATTTTCGAAAGCATGTAAATAGGGTTAAGGTTTGATCATTTTAGCTTTAAACCCTGAAGCTTCTAATGACTTTTCAATCCAGTCGGCTTTCATGACCTCGGGATCAAATGAAACAGTAATGGCATGCTTATGTGGGTGCAATTTATAAGAGTCAATACCAATAATATTGGACAATGCCACTTCGGCCTTCGCTTGGCAGGCATGACAATTCAAATCGACCCCTTCAAAAGTTACTTTATTTTCTCCTGCTTTTGTTGAATCTGGTCTTTCACCTAACGCAAGCACCCCGCAAATTATCAGGGCAAGACTAGTGAGTCCAATCACGAGCCATTTTTTCATTAAAGACCCTCCTGTTGACTAGTGTATTTATGATTACATTTTGTCTTTTCGCTAGCATTTATACATCTGAAGGTGTGGTCAAGGTAAATGAATTAAGTAGAAACGAATAAAAGTAGGTTTTACCTATTAAACTGTGCATAAAAAAAGAGATGAAATACAAAGGAAGCGACTTAAGGACGAAATAGTCAGGTGCTTACAAACGTGCGTAAGCCACCCAATAAGCCACCTCTAAACCCTAAAAGTAAGGCTTTTCAAAATAAAAGTGTCTAATGAGTTTTAAAGTATTTCAATAGAGGCTCTCACTAAATACCTCTTGCGTAATGGACGAGAACGGTCTATAATAGTCAATGTCATGAAAAAAGCAGAATCACTTTTGGCAAGGATGTTTTTTTTATTTGTTTTTGATGCTAGTTTTAATTAGATGCGCCCGTAGCTCAGCTGGATAGAGCGGTGGTTTCCGGTACCACGTCTGCCGGGGGTTCGAATCCCTTCGGGCGCGCCATATAACCTAACAATTTCAAGGGATTAGCCATAGCGCTAGTCCCTTTTTGAATACAAGGGATAAAAAAGCGGCTCGATGCAACAATGGGGGACAGTTTTCTCCTTGAGGAATCACCTCATAAACAGCTTTTTCATATAGCTATCATGAAGAGTTGAACTTAAATGATCTATTGGCTAAAGAATAGGAAAGGTTTTCTTGATTTTTCATAAGAAAAAAGTTTGTACAAAGGCAAGATACCATGTAAGATATTAGTGGACTAAACTTTTTATCTGAATTGATAAATCTAGGTCTAACTCAAGGTAATGATGGCGATCACTTGCCATGATTAATGTCCATTTTTGCTTGGGACGTTGGTCGAACGATCGCTCGTTCAGATCTATCATATTTAGATGGGTGTTGTTCATCTTGAGTTCATAAAAGTGGTGTAAGATACATTTTGATGAAACATTTATTTTAAAATAAAGGGGGTTGATAGCTGATGCAAAGTGAAGAGGGGAGTTGTCCCAGTCCGAAGAAGATAAGCGGGAGTGCGGACACCGATGAATCGAGCCCATATAGCGCACGGCGTTATCAACCTCTTTTACGTAGGTGACGCACCCTCCAATTGATATGGGGAGAGGTGACACCAATGTTAAATATTTATTTGACATCATCTGATGGGCAATTCCGGCAAATCGATGAAATTAAAAAGGGGTGCTGGATTAACCTTATTGCTCCAACACCAGAAGAAATCAATCAAGTTGTGAATGTAACGGGGATACCCATCGATTTTATTAAAGACCCGTTGGATGACGATGAGCGTTCACGTATCGAAAAGGAAGAGCGTGATGTTTTAACCATCGTGGATATTCCTATCCATGTTAAAGATGATAGTGATTCAGCCCTTTATGATACGATTCCCATCGGGATTATTGTTACTGATCACTACTTTGTGACGGTTTGTTTGGAAGATAATCCGATTATTAATGAATTTACGCAAAATCGAGTTAAAGGGTTTTATACCTTTAAAAAAACCCGATTCACCTTACAGTTGTTATATGTCATGGCGACCTATTATTTGAAATATCTTCGCCAAATTAATCGGCGGACAAATGAGGTTGAACGTGAGCTTCATGAGTCGATGAAAAATAAAGAATTGTTTTCGTTACTGAGCCTTGAAAAAACGCTCGTCTATTTTATGACGTCACTAAAAGCGAATAATATAGTGATGGAAAAAATATTAAGATTAAACTATTTTAAAATGTATGAAGATGATAAAGATCTTCTCGAAGATGTCATGATTGAAATTCGCCAGGCCTTGGAAATGGCTGAGGTATATAGCAATATTCTTAATGGTCTTATGGATACTTTTGCTTCTGTTATTTCTAACAATGTAAATATCGTCATGAAATTTTTGACGGCGATCACGATAGTCCTTTCACTGCCAACTATGGTGGCAAGCTTTTTCGGAATGAACTTTGTTAAACTGCCTTTAGAACAAAATCCCTTTGGGTTTATAATTGCAATTTTAATCTCAGTGACCCTTTCGGTGATTACAGCACTCATTTTTTGGAAAAAGCGATATTTTTGAATGTAAAACTAAATGTGAGTGTGTATAAGGAGTTAATGTTGGAATGAGAGCAGAGCCGCGGATTCACTTATATAGCAAAGCGCGTTGTCCGCTTTGTGATGAGGCGAAGGAACTTTTAGAGATGCTTTGCGAAGCCCATCAATTGACCTATGAGGAGATTGACATTTATTCAGATGATCGCCTTCTTGAACAGTATCAGCTGATGATCCCGGTAGTGGCTGTAAACGGAAAGGTCGTTGCTGCCGGGAGGGTCAGTGTGGCGGACATTGAAGAGGCACTTTTGCCCTTTTTAACTCAAGACAAATAAATTTTACAAACTGATGAACACTTTTCACTTGAAAAGTGTTTTTATTATTTGTAGAATAAAAGTGTAGCAACGGGACATCATTTGACTATGCGGGACATTTTAAGTCCAGGGGGAAGGCACATTGGATGAATTGATTAACATACAAAGAAAGCTTGTCCCCGATGTTATTAATGTTATGTCTGATCGCTTTCGTATCTTACAGTCCATTCATTTCCTACAACCTATTGGTCGCCGGGCGCTATCCGCACATTTGGGATTAACCGAACGGGTATTGCGCGGGGAAGTTGCATTTCTTGGAAAACAAGGGCTTGTTCAAACTCAAACAACAGGAATGACGCTCACTGACGAGGGTGAACGGGTACTGGGAACTCTTGATCATGTTATGAAGCATGTATCAGGGATCACGGAGTTGGAGAAACAATTAAAGAAGTTTCTTCACCTTTCTAGAGTCGTTATTGTTCCCGGAAATAGTGATGAACAACCATGGGTTCAAAAAGAGATGGGTTTGACTTGTGTGAGGGTTATGGAATCATTACTTTCAGATAATCCCATTATTGCGATTGCTGGTGGCACAACATTAGCTGCGGTTGCAGATATGATGCATCCCTTTAAGCACTCGATGACGCCATTATTTGTTTCAGCACGAGGAGGGCTTGGGGAACAAGTTGAAAACCAAGCGAATACGATTTGTGCAAAAATGGCTGAAAAAGCCGATGGAAGTTATCGAATGCTTCATGTCCCAGACCAGTTGAGTGAAGAATCGTATTTATCATTAATAGAAGAGCCATCCATACGTGAAACGCTTGCTTTGGTACAATCAGCAGGAATGGTTATCCACGGCATTGGTGATGCTAAAACAATGGCGAAACGTCGGCGTTCAAGTCAAGACTTGTTAAAAAAGATTGACGATGAAAAAGCGGTGGCGGAAGCCTTTGGCTATTATTTTGATAAAAACGGAAAAGTCATTCATAAGGTCAAGACAATCGGGTTACAGTTAGAAGAGCTTTATGAT
Organism: Pullulanibacillus pueri; assembly: GCF_014639255.1. Lineage (GTDB taxonomy): Bacteria > Bacillota > Bacilli > Bacillales > Sporolactobacillaceae > Pullulanibacillus > Pullulanibacillus pueri. The sequence goes on along the minus strand of NZ_BMFV01000002.1, from coordinate 233,542 downwards.
GAGCATCGACCGGTGATTGCGGTCGCTGGTGGAGAGTCAAAAGCGAATGCAATTGAAGCCTATTTCAAAAAGGGCCCTAACTCAGTATTAGTCACTGATGAAGGGGCAGCACAACAAATTTTGAATCATAGGAAAAACTAAGGAGGTCATTTTAGATGGCAGTAAAAGTAGGTATTAATGGTTTTGGTCGTATTGGACGTAACGTTTTCCGTGCAGCTTTAAAAAATCCTGATGTAGAAGTGGTTGCTGTTAACGATTTAACAGATGCTAACATGCTTGCTCACCTTTTACAATATGATACAGTTCATGGCAAGCTTGATGCAGAAGTCACTGTTAATGGTAATAACCTTGTTGTTGATGGTAAAGAAATCAAAGTCTTATCCGAACGCGATCCTGCACAACTTGGCTGGGGAGACCTTGGCGTAGAAGTTGCTGTTGAATCCACTGGTCGTTTCACTAAACGTGAAGATGCTGCCAAACACCTTGAAGCAGGTGCTAAGAAAGTCGTTATCTCTGCTCCAGCGAATGGTGAAGATCTAACTATCGTTATGGGTGTTAACGAAGATAAATATGATCCAGCTAATCATCACGTGCTTTCAAACGCATCATGTACAACAAACTGCTTAGCACCTTTTGCTAAAGTATTAAACGATAAATTTGGTATTAAACGTGGTTTGATGACAACTGTTCACTCTTACACGAACGACCAACAAATCCTTGACTTACCACATAAGGATTATCGTCGTGCTCGTGCAGCTGCTGAAAACATCATTCCAACAACAACAGGTGCTGCTAAAGCTGTTTCCCTTGTATTGCCTGAACTTAAAGGTAAATTAAATGGTATGGCTATGCGTGTACCAACTCCTAACGTGTCACTCGTTGACCTTGTTGCTGAACTTGATAAAAATGTGACCGTTGACGACATCAATGCCGCATTAAAAGAAGCTGCTGAAGGTGATCTTAAAGGCATTTTAGCTTACACTGAAGAACCACTAGTTTCTAAAGACTTCAACGGTGCAACGGTTTCTTCAACCATTGATGCGCTTTCAACAATGGTGCTTGAAGATAACATGGTTAAAGTCATCTCTTGGTATGACAATGAATCAGGTTACTCTAACCGTGTGGTTGACTTAGTCAATTATATTGCTAAACAAGGCCTATAATAACTCACAATTAAGTTAAATGAAGAGGAGACTTTTTGCCTCTTCATTTGACTGTCTAAAGGGTTTCAGTTGTGATTACATAATGTAACCCTTATTTGAATGAAGGAGGGAAAGGCAATGGCAAAACAAAGTATTCGTGATATTGATCTCAATGGCAAAACAGTTTTTTGCCGAGTGGATTTTAATGTGCCCTTAGATGGCCAAACGATTACAGATGATACACGTATTCGTGCAGCTATTCCGACGATTCAATATCTTATTGAACAAAATGCAAAAGTCATTCTTGCCTCTCACCTCGGTCGTCCTAAAGGCGAAGTGAAGGAAGAGCTAAGACTTGATCCTGTTGCTAAACGTTTAAGTGACCTTCTTGGAAAAACGGTCATTAAAACCGATCAAGTGATTGGGCAAGAAGTTGAAAAGGCTGTGCAAGAAGCACAACTTGGTGACGTTATCTTAATCGAAAATGTGCGTTTCGAGCCTGGTGAAGAGAAAAATGATCCAGCATTAGCAAAAGCATTTGCTGCTTTAGCAGATGTGTATGTGAATGATGCTTTCGGTGCCGCGCATAGAGCACATGCATCAACAGAAGGTGTCGCTCAATATCTTAAGCCAGCTGTTGCGGGTCTATTACTTGAAAAAGAATTAGATGTTATTGGGAAAGCGTTAGAAGATCCTAGCCGCCCTTTTACTGCTATTATTGGTGGTGCGAAGGTGAAAGATAAAATCGGTGTGATTGAAAATCTTTTAGATAAAGTGGATAACTTGATCATTGGTGGTGGCTTAGCGTATACCTTTGTTAAAGCCCAAGGCCATGAAATCGGGAAATCGCTTGTTGACAATGAAAAGATTGATCTTGCCCTTTCCTTTATCGCTAAGGCCAAAGAAAAAGGGGTTAACTTCTACATGCCTGAAGACGTCACGGTTGCTGATGACTTTTCTGAATCAGCTAACATTAAAGTGGTCCCTATTACAGAAATTCCTTCTGATTGGGAGGCTTTAGATATCGGTCCGAAGACGGTCGAAACTTATAGTGATGTTATCAAAAAATCAAAGCTTGTGATTTGGAATGGTCCAATGGGCGTTTTTGAATTAGATGCCTTTGCTAAAGGAACTAAAGGTGTTGCAGAAGCTTTGGCCAAATCAGATGCCTATTCCATTATCGGGGGTGGCGATTCAGCAGCTGCTGCTGAGAAATTCCACCTTGCAGAGGAAATGGATCATATTTCAACGGGCGGCGGTGCCTCTTTGGAATTAATGGAAGGTAAGGTTCTTCCAGGCGTTGCGATTTTAAACGACAAAGAATAGGAGGTCATTCTGTTGCGTAAACCGATTATTGCAGGAAACTGGAAAATGAATAAAACAATTGGTGAAGCGAATCAATTTGTCCAAGAAATTAAGGGACTTCTTCCTTCATCCAACGTTGTAGATGCTGTGATCTGTGCACCTGCTCTTTTCTTAGATGCCCTTGTTGATCAAACAAAGGATCTTGAAGTAGCGATTGGTGCCCAAAACATGCATTTTGAAGAAAGTGGTGCTTTTACTGGAGAAATTAGCCCAGTTGCACTCAAAGATCTTGGGGTCCAATATGTGATTCTTGGACACTCAGAGCGTCGTGAAATGTTCGCTGAAACAGACGAAACAGTAAACAAGAAGACCCATGCTGCCTTTAAACATGGTCTTGTGCCTATCGTTTGTGTGGGTGAAACTCTTGAAGAACGTGAAGCAGGCAAAACCAATGAAATCGTTCAAGGTCAGGTTACGAAGGCTCTGCAAGGTCTCTCAGCTGACCAAGTGAAAGAAACCGTCATTGCTTACGAGCCGATCTGGGCCATAGGTACAGGAAAATCAGCGACTTCAGATGAAGCGGATGAAACTTGCGGTGTGGTTCGTCAAACGGTTGCTGGATTGTATGATCAAGCCACTGCAGACGCTGTTCGGATTCAGTATGGTGGAAGTGTCAAGCCTGCAAATATTGCTGAGCTGCTTGGTAAAGAAAATATTGATGGTGCCCTTGTTGGAGGCGCAAGCTTAGAGCCGACTGCATTCCTCCAACTATTGGAGGCGGCAAATCATGAGTAAGACGCCACATGCACTCATCATTTTGGACGGTTTTGGCTGTCGCAAAGAAACCATCGGTAATGCGGTGGCTCAAGCGAAGAAACCTAACTTTGATAAATACTGGAATCACTACCCACATGCCACCTTGCGCGCGGATGGCGAATTTGTTGGATTACCAGAAGGTCAAATGGGGAACTCTGAGGTTGGCCATTTAAATATTGGTGCTGGCCGTGTGGTTTATCAAAGCTTGAGTCGTGTAAACCTCTCAATTAAAGAGGGCGAGTTTTATGAAAATGAAACCTTCTTAGAAGCCATGCGCTTGGTTAAAGAACGTGGGAAAAAGCTCCACATCTTTGGTTTGCTCTCTGATGGCGGTGTGCACAGTCACATTGACCATATGTTTGCTCTTTTAAAATTAGCGGATAGAGAAAACGTTGAACATGTGCTTATACATGGTTTTCTTGATGGTCGAGACGTCGGTCAACAAACGGCTAAAAAGTACATTGAAGCAACACAGGAGAAAATAAAAGAGCTTGGCGTTGGTGAAATCGCGACGCTCTCAGGTCGGTATTATGCGATGGATCGTGACAATCGCTGGGATCGGATTGAAAAGACGTATCGGGCCATGGTTTATGCCGAAGGTCCTGACTATACTGACCCAATTGAAGTGGTTAATGATTCTTATAAAAATGAAATTTACGATGAATTCGTCCTTCCTTCTGTTATAAAACATGAAGATGGGACACCTGTGGGAACGGTAGAAGATGGAGATGCGATCATCTTTTTCAATTTCCGTCCAGACCGTGCGATCCAAATCTCTCAAGTCTTTACAAACGAAGATTTCCGTGGATTTGATCGTGGAGACAAATTCCCTAAAGATATTCACTTTGTATGCCTCACTCATTTCAGTGAAACAGTAAATGGTACCGTGGCGTTTAAACCAACAAACTTGGATAATACTTTAGGTGAAGTCGTGTCCCAAAACGGAATGACTCAGCTGCGCATTGCAGAAACTGAGAAGTACCCGCACGTCACCTTCTTCTTTAGTGGTGGCCGTGAAGACAAATTTCCTGGTGAAGAGCGGATATTAATCAACTCCCCTAAGGTCGCAACTTACGACCTTAAACCGGAAATGAGTGTTTATGAAGTTACAGATGCCTTAGTGAAAGAGATTGAAGCCGAAAAATTTGATGCGATCATTCTCAATTTCGCTAATCCGGACATGGTGGGGCATTCAGGTATGCTTGAGCCAACGATTAAAGCTATCGAAGCTGTTGATGAATGTCTAGGGCGTGTGATTGAAGCCATTCTTTCTAAAGGTGGCGATGCTATTATCACTGCAGACCATGGAAACTCGGATGAAGTCGTCACGCTTGAGGGTAAACCCCAAACCGCACATACGACTAATCCAGTTCCGGTTATCGTGACCAAAGAAGGTGTCACTCTGAGAGAAGACGGTAAGCTTGCCGATCTTTCACCCACATTACTCGACCTTCTTCATGTTGACCAACCTAAAGAAATGACCGGTCAAACCTTAATCAAAAAATAGGGACAGGAACCCCGTCCCACCTTTGTGGGCCCACGGCTGGGACAGGGGGACAGGAACGTTGTCCCTATTTCGAAAGCAATATCAAACGAATAATTTTAGATGAATTGGAGTGATTGACATGTCAATGATCGTTGACGTATATGGCCGTGAAGTCCTAGACTCTCGCGGAAACCCAACTGTAGAAGTAGAAGTTATTTTAGAATCTGGCGCTGTTGGCCGTGCTCTTGTTCCAAGTGGCGCTTCCACTGGTGAATATGAAGCTGTCGAACTTCGTGATGGCGATAGCAATCGTTATCTTGGCAAAGGGGTTCTTAAAGCAGTCGAAAACGTAAACACTGTGATTGCCCCTGCTATTGCTGGTTTAGATGCTTTAGATCAAGTCGCTATTGACCGTGCATTAATCGCCCTCGATGGTACTGAAAACAAAGGAAAATTAGGGGCAAACGCCATTCTTGGTGTTTCTATGGCTGTGGCACATGCTGCTGCGTCCTACCTTGAAATTCCATTGTATCGTTATCTTGGTGGCTTTAGTGGAACAACCCTTCCAACCCCAATGATGAACATCATTAATGGTGGTGAGCATGCCGATAACAACGTGGACTTCCAAGAATTTATGATCATGCCTGTAGGCGCAGAAAGCTTCCCAGAAGCGCTTCGTATGGGCGCAGAAATCTTCCATAACTTGAAAAAGGTATTGGCAGCTAAAGGTCTAAATACAGCTGTTGGTGATGAAGGTGGCTTTGCCCCAAACCTTTCTTCTAACGAAGAAGCGATCCAAACTATAATCGAAGCGATTGAAAAAGCAGGCTACAAGCCAGGCGAGCAAGTGATGATTGCTATGGACGTGGCTTCATCAGAACTCTATGAAGATGGTAAATATGTCCTTAAGGGCGAAGGTGTGACGAAAACATCTGAAGAAATGATCGAACTTTATCGTGATCTTCTTGATAAATATCCAATTGTTTCTATCGAAGACGGTTTAGACGAAAACGACTGGGACGGCTGGAAGAAACTTACCGCTGAACTTGGCGATCGTGTACAACTTGTTGGTGACGATCTTTTTGTTACTAATACTAAAAAGCTTTCCGAAGGTATTGAAAAAGGTATCGGGAATGCGATCTTAATTAAAGTGAACCAAATCGGTACATTAACCGAAACATTTGAAGCTATTGAAATGGCTAAACGTGCCGGTTACACCGCCATTATTTCTCACCGTTCTGGTGAAACAGAAGATGTGACTATTGCAGACATCGCTGTGGCTACCAACGTTGGTCAGATCAAAACAGGTGCACCATCACGTACCGACCGTGTGGCAAAATACAACCAACTTCTTCGCATCTCAGATGAACTCGAAGAACAAGGACACTATGCAGGTAAAACCGCATTTTACAACTTGAAAAATATCTAATAGGATAGAACACTATCCTAAAAAGCTACCGAGAACATTCTCGGTAGCTTTTTTTGGTGGGACGTGGGGACAGGAACCTTGTCCCACTTCATTATTTTTAAGGCTTTTGCAGGAAATCTCTTTACCATATGGAATACAAAAAGGGAGAGCCCTCGTCATGAATAATTGGGCTCATTTCCCCTTCAGCCACATTCAATTTTTTACTTCATTTCCATCCTACATTTCCCCCGAGGTGATCCGCACATGCCAAGAAAACCTAGAAGAAAGAGTAGAAATGGTATTTATCATATTGTATTGCGAGGTGTTAATAAACAAACGATATTTGAAGACGATGAGGATAAGATAAGGTTTCTGGATACGGTGAGAAGGTACAAAAAGACGTGTAAGTACTTTTTATATGGATACTGTCTAATGGATAATCATGTCCATTTGCTTTTAAAGGAAACAAATGAATCCGTTTCAAAGGTCATTCAAAGATTGAGTGCTAGTTATGTTTATTGGTACAATCATAAATACGAACGCTACGGCCATTTATTTCAGGAGAGGTTTAAAAGTGAAAATGTAGAGACCGCGCGTTACTTTTTAACAGTCCTGCGTTACATCCATCAAAATCCTATAAAAGCGGGTCTATCTACTAATGTTTTTGACTGCGGGTGGACGAGTATAAATGAGTATATGAGTAAGGCGGACTTAGTTGATATTGATTTGGGCTTAAAGCTGTTTGCTCTCGATCAAAGGGAGGCGCTTAAACGATTTATTGACTTTATGTCGCTACTAAATGATGATACTTGCCTTGAGGCACATGTGAAAACTAAAGTATCAGATACCGAGGTTAAAAACATACTTAATACACTAGGCATTACAAATATGAGCGTTCTGCAGCAACTTGAAAAGGCAAAACGTGATGTCCTCCTCCGCAGGCTTAAGGGATTAAATGGCGTATCGATTCGCCAGTTATCAAGAATAACTGGCCTATCCAAGAGTGTGATTGACCGTGCGCGCTAAATTCCTGGCCCAGGTGTAGGGACAATAAACCTGTCCCTCTGTCCCGCTTCATCTGTCCCGCTTTCAACCCATCTCATGCTAATGCTGGGACAATAAACCTGTCCCCATGTCCCACTTTCCTTTTGTATAAAATTGTGTTACATTAAAATTAGGTTTGATTGTGTCCGAGGAGGAGTCGTATGCATACTCTATTAATTACTGTATTGGTTATTGCAGCTATTGGTATTATTGCTATTGTTCTTTTGCAGCCGGGTAAAAGTGAAGGCCTTTCAGGTTCGATCACTGGTGGGGCTGAGCAGCTGTTTGGTAAGCAAAAGTCACGTGGTTTGGACAAAGTCCTTCATCGTACTACTATGATTTGTGCGATTGTGTTCTTTGTTGTTGCTTTTGTTCTTGCTTTTTATTATTAAGAAATGAACAAAACCACTTATAGAAAAAAATGTCCCCAGCACCAGATATAGGTGCTGTTTTATTTTATATTATTGATGTGGGAATTTATGGATTATATGGTGGGTTTTTATCCTGAAAAAACAGGGAAGAATAAGGTTAGATGGAAGCAATCGACGCTCTAACCTGTTCATTTTATTATCATTTCATTATTTATTTAAATTAAGGAGTGTCAGACATCATGAAAGTTTTACCACCTAAGCCATTTACTTTTGAAGCAGGGAAAAGGGCGGTTTTATTACTACACGGGTTTACAGGAAATTCAGCAGACGTTCGTATGCTTGGACGTTTTTTACAAGATAAAGGGTATAGCTCACATGCGCCCCATTACAAAGGCCATGGGGTTCCACCTGAAGAACTGTTAAAAACCAATCCAGACGATTGGTGGGAGGATGTGACGGGGGCTTATCAGCACCTTAAAGATTTGGGCTATGATGAGATTGCTGTTGTCGGATTGTCATTGGGAGGCGTATTTTCCTTGAAAGTTGGATACACTTTCCCAGTAAAAGGGGTTGTGCCTATGTGCGCCCCAATGACGACGAAAACAGAAGAAAATATTCGTGAAGGTGTTATTGCTTATGCTAGAGAATGGAAGCAACTCGAAGGCAAATCACCAGAACAAATTGAGGAAGAAATGAAGCCTTTTGTAGAGGCACCTATGACAACATTAGCAAGGCTGAGTGATCTTATTGAGGATGTTCGGGCTCATATTGACCTTATTTATGCACCAACGTTTGTGGTCCAAGCCCGACTGGACGAAATGATCGATACAAACAGTGCAAACATTATTTACGAAAATGTGGAATCAGATGAAAAATACATTAAGTGGTATGAACATTCCAAGCACGTAATCACATTAGGGGACGAGAAAGCACAATTGCACCAAGATATTTATGATTTTCTTGAAGGCTTGGATTGGTCGGTCTCCTAAACCAATGAAGGAGAATGCATTTTGAATGAACAGTTAAAAGAAAAAATTATTAAGTATATGGATGAAGTCGTCAGTAAGCCATTGACCCTCACCGATTTAGAAGAGATATTCAATATAACAGCATCGGATGACTTTAAAGATCTCGTTAAGACTTTAAACGAAATGGAAGAGCAGGGGTTAATTGTAAGGACAAGAAGTAACCGTTACGGTCTCCCAGAAAAGATGAATCTTTTACGGGGAAAAGTTCAAGGGCATGCCAAAGGGTTTGCTTTCATTATACCTGATGACGCGAATGCCAAGGATGTTTATGTGGCCCAAGGGGATCTTAATGGGGCGATGAATTCTGATATTGTGCTCGTGCGTGTTTCTGAAAAATCATCAGGGGAGCGTCCAGAAGGCGTTGTCGTGCGAATCGTTGAACGCGGAACAAAAACCGTTGTGGGAACCTACCAGGATAGTCGTCATTTTGGTTTTGTTGTTCCCGATGATAAACGTGTCCCTAACGATATTTTCATTCCAAAAGAAGCAACAGGAGGCGCAGCTGAAGGGCATAAGGTCGTTGTTAAAATCACCAAATACCCCGAAGACCGCAAAAGTGCTGAAGGACAAGTCATCGCCATTCTAGGTCACAAAAATGATCCTGGAGTAGACATTCTTTCGATTATCCACAAGTTTAATATTCCTACTGAATTCCCGGATGAAGTGATTGCCGAGGCTAAAGCGGCTCCAGAGGAGATTTCCCCTGAAGAAATTTCGGGTAGACGTGATCTTCGGAATGAAACGATTGTCACGATTGATGGTGAGGATGCTAAGGATCTCGATGATGCGGTCGCTGTCACGAAACTAGATAATGGCAATTATAAGTTAGGTGTTCATATTGCCGATGTTAGTTACTATGTAAAAGAAGACTCCGAACTCGATAAAGAAGCCTTCAATCGCGGCACAAGTGTCTATTTAGTGGATCGTGTCATCCCGATGCTTCCGCATAGATTGTCTAATGGCATTTGTAGTTTGAATCCCCAAGTGGATCGGCTGACTTTGTCCTGTGAAATGGAAATTACCCCTAAAGGGAAAGTAGTAGCCCATGAGATCTTCCCAAGTGTGATTAACACAACTGAACGCATGACCTATACGAATGTCCGGAAAATTTTACTTAAGGAAGATGAGGAAGTTCTCGAGCGTTATAAGGATTTGATTCCGTTTTTTGAATTGATGGGAGAGCTAGCAAACATCTTAACAGAAAAACGTCGTGAGCGTGGTGCGATTGATTTTGATTTCACTGAAGCCAAAATTTTAGTGGATGAAGAAGGTCATCCTACCGATGTTGTGATTCGAGAGCGCTCAGTTGCCGAGCGGTTGATTGAAGAATTTATGCTGGCTGCCAATGAAACCATCGCCGAACACTTCCACTGGATGGACTTACCTTTCATCTACAGGATTCATGAGGATCCAGATCCTGATAAATTAATGCGCTTCTACAATTTTGCTGTGAATTTTGGTTATGTCTTGAAAGGCAGTGTCGAGGAGATTCATCCGAATACTCTGCAGTCATTACTTGAAGAGGTGAAGGGTGAACCTGAGGAAGCCGTTATTAGTACCATGATGCTACGCTCGATGCAGCAAGCGAAGTACAGTGATCAAAGTCTTGGTCACTTTGGATTATCTACGGATTTCTATACGCATTTCACTTCACCGATCAGGCGTTATCCTGACCTGATTGTCCATCGCTTAATACGCAAGTACTTGATTGAAAAACAAGTCGATCAAAAGACAAAACAGCACTGGGACGGTAAGGTATTTGATATTGCCAAACATGCTTCGGAAATGGAGCGTCGGGCCGTCGACGCTGAGCGGGAAACGGATGATTTGAAGAAAGCAGAATTCATGCAGGATAAGATTGGCGAAACCTATGAAGGGGTCGTGAGTAGTGTCACGAGCTTTGGACTGTTTGTCGAATTACCAAATACGATTGAGGGTCTTGTTCACATTAGCTATCTTGTCGATGACTATTACCATTACAATCAGGATCATATGGCGTTGATTGGTGAACGGACGGGACATGTTTTCAGAATCGGTGATGAAGTCACAGTCCGAGTGATCAATGTGAATGTTGACGAACGTTCTATCGACTTCGAAATCGTGGGAATGAAGGAAAATAAACCGCGACGTCGTAAAGATCGTCCGACTGTCATTACAGGTGGAAAAGGTCGACCTTCTACACGAACAGACGAAGATAGAAAAAAGCAACGTAGGAAAAAGGGCAATACCGGTGGTTACCGTAATAGCGGCGCGCAAAAAGGAAGTCGAAGCCCCGGTGGCAAGAAAAAAGGAAAAAAACGCCCATCTCGCGGAAAAGGTTAAGATTCAAGACAAAAGGGGTTGGGGCAAAAAATAGTGAACCCAACTCCCGAACGTTAAAAATCAAAAGTAAAAGAATAAATAGGAAGCGTAGTCAAAATATAGATAATCCGACGGGAACTGCACGTGTCCGAAGCTCCACTTGGGAAACAAATAGTTCATTTCCTAGTTAGCTGAGGCCACTAAGGACGATCGGCTAAAAGCGTCACGTCATTAAGGAACTTCGGCTAAGACCGTCACGTCCGTGTGACACCGCCGAAGCTAGCACCTCAACCACCCCAAAAAGTAAAGAACACTTTTCGGGGACCCCGATGGTGCGTCGAACGCCGACCCTACCCACATCGTGTGGGCATGAGGAAAGCGAAGTATTTTGACGAAGCATTTCATGCATAAACAAAACCCGGACTATTCGAATAGTATTTATGAATAGTCCGGGTTTTTCTGAAACTGAAAAACGTCTGTCTCGGGCTCCCACTTTATCTAGAATAAATTCAAGCGATCAATACGATCGACCGCTTCTAGAAGGCGTTCTTCCCGATCTAATAAGCCGACACGAACATAGGGATTGCCTGTGGTCCCAAATCCTATACCTGGTGCTACAGCGATGTGGGCCTTTTTGAGTAAAAGCTCAGAGAAAGATTCTGACGTAAAGCCTTCAGGGACTTTGAGCCAGGCAAAGAATGAACCTTGAGGAGCATCCACAGTCCATCCGATCTGCTGAAGGCCCTGAATCAATGTATTCCGTCTGGATTCGTAAAGCTGAACAAGTTGTTTCACATTTTCCTGAGTGCCAAGGAGCGCTGTAGCGGCGGCCTCCTGTATGCCACCAAACAAGCTGACATAAAAGTGGTCCTGAATTAAATTGATCATACGAATAATACTCGCATTTCCTAAAGCAAAGCCAATGCGCCACCCCGCCATATTATAGGTTTTAGACATCGTGTAAATTTCTATGCCCACATCTTTTGCCCCAGGCGTTTCTAAAAAGCTCATCGGTTTTTTTCCATCAAACCCTATGGCCCCATAGGCAAAATCATGCATGACAGCTATCTTATGACGATTCGCTAAACGCACGGTATCTTTAAAAAAGCTCGGCGTGGCAATGGCTCCTGTAGGATTATTAGGATAGTTAAGAAATAGAAGCTTGGCTTGTTCAAGTCTATCTGGATCGATTTGCGTGTAATCGGGTAAAAAACCATTTTCTTCAAGTAAAGGCATCAAAGTCATTTTCGCTCCAGCCATCGCGATACCAGACCAATAGTCAGGATAGCCAGGATCAGGAACAAGTGCGGTATCTCCAGGATTGAGTAAACATTGACTCATTTCTACAAGCCCTGTTTTGCCTCCAAATAAGATAGCCACCTCTGTCGAAGGATCTAGACTTACATGGTATTCCCGTTTATAAAATTCAGCGATCGCTTCTTTTAGAAAATGGTGTCCAGAAAACGGGGGATATTTATGATATAAAGGATTTTCAGCCGCGTCTTGCAGGGACTTTACAATATGTAGGGGTGTGGGTTGATCCGGATTACCTTGTCCAAGATTAATGACATCTGCACCAGATGCTACGAGCGCGTTGACCTTTTGCACAAGCGATGAGAAAAATTGCTGAGGAAGCCTCTTAAGAGCTTCTGAAGACTCAAATTCAATCAATGATTTCCGCTCCAATCTGTAAAGAGAATTCTAATTTTTAATACTAGCCTGAGTCCTCCTTTTTGTAAAGGCGTTTTCAGTAAAGGGTTTAAGCGTTTGCAGTTTAAGTTGACAAAAATGTTGGACCGAAGCCATAATGAAACTCAAAAGAGTGGAAGCATCGAAGAATCGCGTATTAAATGACAATCGATAAGGGATTTAAATGTTGGGAGAGGACCGGTGATAGCAATGAAGCTTGCCTTAATACAATTTGACATTGTGTTCGGAAAGCCAAAGGACAATTATTCAAAAGTTGAACACCTTATTGAGAAAGCGATGATTGAACAGCCAGACGTGATTGTATTACCTGAGATGTGGACGACGGGTTATGATCTCTCACGTTTAGACGCGATTGCCGATAAAGAAGGAATGGAGACAAAAAAACAGATGGCCGCCCTTGCTCACCATTATTCTGTTCATATTGTAGCAGGCTCCATTGCCCAGCAGAGTCAGGGAAAGGTTTATAACACCTCTTTTGCTTTCAATCGAGAGGGCAAGTGTATTAGCGAGTATCAGAAGGTACATTTATTTCGTCTCATGGATGAAGAAAAATTTTTACACGCCGGTGATCAAAAAGAGGTGTTCACGCTCGAAGCCATGCCATCGGCAACCGTCATTTGTTATGATATTCGCTTCCCAGAATGGATTCGCACCCATATGCTTGCGGGAGCCCATTGTTTATTTGTGCCTGCTGAATGGCCGACGCCAAGGATTGAACATTGGCGCACCTTATTACTAAGTCGGGCCATCGAGAATCAGGCCTTTGTAGTCGCTTGTAACCGTGTGGGCTCTGACCCGAAGAATGCCTTTGGCGGACATTCCATGGTGATTGATCCTTGGGGTGACATTCTTGCCGAGGCAGGGGATCAGGAAGAGATTCTTTTTGCTACTATTGACCCCGAGCGTGTCAAAGAAATCCGTCAGACCATCCCCATTTATGAAGATCGGCGACCTGATTTGTATGAGTAAGGGATTTAAAATTCCTGCTAATTAAGGTTAACTGTATCTCTTCACGCTCCATTTACAAAAGTGCTACAATAAAGGTACCAAAAAGAACTTAGAACCTGAGGAGAGAAAATGATGATCGAGCATATTGTGTTATTTAAATTTAATGAGCAAACAACGAATGGACAGAAAGAAGAAGCGATGAAAAGGCTTCGCGAGCTTAAAAATCAATTACCAGGTATCCTTGATATTCAAACGAATCATAACTTTAGCGATCGTGGCAAAGGGTATACGATGGGGCTTACCGTTCGCTTTGAATCTAAAGCAGATTTAGAGCATTATGGTCCTTCGGATGCACACCAGGCGGTTGTTTCTTATTTAAAGGAGATTGGCATGGTAGACACTTTGGCTGTCGATTTTGAGATTTAAGGCGTAAGGTTGCTTTAATGGAATGGTTCACTTTATAATAGAATTTACCTTAAGAACTTGTCGTAAATAGAAAGAAGGGGATTGCATGGCAGATAAAAAGGGACGACAGATTGCCGAAAATAAACGCGCTCGTCATGATTATTTTATTGAGGATACCTTTGAAGCGGGTCTAGTCTTACAAGGGACCGAAATAAAATCCATTCGGAAGGGGTCGATCAATTTTAAAGATGCCTTTGCGCGCGTGGATAATGGAGAAGTCTTCCTGCACAATATGCATATTGCCCCCTATGAGCAAGGCAATCGCTACAATCACGATCCACTGAGGACAAGGAAACTACTATTACATAAAAAAGAAATCAATAAACTCATTGGGATTTCAAAGGAATCGGGTTACACCATCGTGCCTTTAAAAATGTATATCAAGAATGGCTTTGCCAAGGTGCTTATCGGCGTTGGAAAAGGGAAGAAAAATTATGATAAGCGGGAGACACTGAAGAAGAAAACCGCGGAGCGTCAAATCGCAAAGGCTCTACGTCAATCTGAAAAAGGCATGTAGTTTTCTGCAAAAAACAAAGGGCAAGAGATAAATAGACCAAAGCCTCACTTTAACTAATGGGAGAAGGGTTCATTTATGGCATTTAGTGCGTTAGTACTTGTCTTAATTTCCTCGTTTATTCATGCCACATGGAATTTGTTACAAAAGCAAGCCCAGACATCTGGACTTGCTTTTTCGTGGTTATTTAACTTAATGGGTGTCCTTGCCTACACGCCCTTGATTATCATTGTTGTGATCTTTTGGCAGCCACATCTTTCTTGGCTGGGGGTTGTTTTTATTGCCGTGAGTAGTCTGATTCATGTAGGCTATTTTTTGCTGTTACAAAAAGGCTATAAAGTGAGTGATCTCTCCATTGTCTATCCGATCTCGAGAGGTTTGGGACCGGTCTTTGCCATGATTTTAGCGGTCCTCTTTCTTTCAGAATCCCCCAGCTCTTTGACATTAGTAGGAACTGGAGTTATTGTGGTGGCCATCTTTTTCATTGCGGGTGGCATTAAGATGATCAGAGGCAATATTGGCGTGAAAGGTCCATTATTTGGCTTAGGTGTGGCCATACTGATTGGCTGGTACACCACATGGGATAAGTATGCGGTAGATGAATTGGCGGTCATGCCTTTATTTTATGAATATCTTGGGATGGTTGGGCAATTCCTAATCCTCTCCCCTTTTGCCTATCAGCGAAAGGCAGAAGTGGTTAAGAGTTGGCGTCTCGATAAATGGCAAGCAGCAGGAGTGGGGATCTTAAGTCCTTTAGCTTATATTTTGGCTTTAACCGCATTAGCGATGGCGCCAGTCACCTATATCGCGCCTTTACGTGAACTTAGCATTGTCATCGGAACCTTATTTGGTATCTTTATATTGAAAGAAAAGAGCTCACGAATGCAAATTGTCTACAGCGGGGTCTTGTTTCTAGGCGTGGTTTTTGTGGCGTTATCCTCATAAAAAAATAATGAAATTTGACACTGGAAAAGTAAGGATGATATGACAGTCGTTTTCTTGACAGTCACCTTGATATAGAGTTTATATCATGTTATACTACTATATGTAGTTCACAATATGACTTATCCTCCGGGATAACGTTTCTACCATTATTGTTCAATTTTGATTGAACATCTTATAATGTATGTTTAAAGATGAGGAAAAACAGGAAAGAGAAGTTCGAAGTTCTTGTTTCCGCAACTTTTAAGCATCTAATAATGGGGACGTTCCGGATTCGACAGGGGTAGGTCGGGTATAAGCTGCGAGTCGAGGGGGTCGGCCTCGTTAAAACGCCAAAGCCAATAACTGGCAAAACTAATAACAACCTCGCTTTAGCTGCCTAAGTAGCTTAGCGGTTCCCCCCTCCATCGCCCACGTGGTAGGGTACGGAACTCACTCTAGTGGGATACGCTTCCGGCTCGCCGTCTGAGGGCAGAAGAAGAGAATAATCAGACTAGCGACACGGGTGCCCGTCGACAGGCCGATGTGCTCGCGAATCACCAAATGTGTCGACTATGCTCGTAGATGCTTATATTACGATGCCTTTGGACGTGGGTTCGATTAGTCAATAGTCGCCTTATGTGGTAACACATAAGTGAAAATCCAGCTTTATCGGTGAAACCTAAGTCACTTATTCATGGAATTTCAAAAAGCATTTTTGAATGAATGTTTATGTGATAAGGCAATGCCGAGCGGTATGTGGAGTAATCCAACAGCCGTGTATCGACTTATAGGCTCCCACTTGTGGGGAGTACTAGGATATGAAATTCTACTTGTCAAAAAGTAAATTTATATTTCGTATAACACGCTGGGGGACCTGAAATTGCAGGTTCAAGATATAGTCAGTGCCATGAACGAAAGCATGGAATAGCACGTCCCACCGTCTCCACCATACATAATTATGGTGGTTTTTTATTTTGCTT
This sequence comes from Pullulanibacillus pueri, assembly GCF_014639255.1. Taxonomy (GTDB): domain Bacteria; phylum Bacillota; class Bacilli; order Bacillales; family Sporolactobacillaceae; genus Pullulanibacillus; species Pullulanibacillus pueri. The sequence goes on along the minus strand of NZ_BMFV01000002.1, from coordinate 217,100 downwards.
AAATAAAGAATATTATTGAATTTCCTGTCTATTAAACATTATAAATAAAATTATATAATTGGAAAAACTGCTCTTCAAAATATAACTTCCTTTTTAAAAGATGCTCGTTATACTTTCTTTTTGTGTCTGCTAATGCCTACAAGTTCGTCTTCTTTTCGCAAGCTGCAAGTGAAAAAGAGAAACCTACGCTCCACTTGTTCAACCCTGGCGGCATAAATTATGAGGTTAATACTAAAATCATATTGTTTAAATAAAAAATCCCCCGAAAATTTTATTCCAGCAATCATAATAGAAAAAACCACCTGATTTTCACACGTATGAAAAACAGGTGGTGTTCTGTTATTGAGTCATAGAAATTTTATTGCTTTTGTGAATCTCTTCGGTTCCCGCTTCTAATGCCGTCTTGTAGTATAAGCATTTATGCTCAATGACAGCCATCGTTTTCTTTAATTCTTCCATCTGTGCTTCGACATCCGCTTTGCGTTCCATAAACATATCATATCTTTGTTGTAACGTATCATCGCCATCAGAGCACCAATCGATGAAAGTCTTAATTCCTTTAATTGGCATCCCCGTGGATTTCAGACATTCAATAATTTTTAGAGCGTCAATATCAGATTCCTTAAATAATCGAGTGCCGTTGGGATTTCGTTCAACAAAAGGCAGAAGCCCTTCCTTATCGTAATAACGCAAAGTATACACGGTCAGATTCAGCTTCTTTGCTACTTCGCTGATCGAATAAGTCTTCATTCGCTATCTCCTTCTCTTTTAAAACTAGACTTCGAGTTAGCTCTATGATTTGAAAGGATTTTAACATGGAATTTTTTTTATGTCAAAAGAACAGATATAGAAGTGCCGGTTTAAACATAGATTTCTTTAGAAGGAATTGAAACGAACCTCTTGACCTAGAGTGGACTATAGGGATTAACATTGTATTGTAAGAGAAATAGAGGGAGGAAAAATGCTGAAAAGGTGTTAAACCTAGGCCTCTCTAAATACTCTCAACAAATGATACAGACATACAGGAGGTTGTTTTATGATTACTGCTAAAGCCAGAGCTGTGGATGGCCCACACCAATCGTTTCATGCTACTGAAATTAAAAGACGGGATCTTGATACCCATGATGTTCTCATAGAGATTAAATACGCAGGTATTTGTCATTCTGATATTCACACGGCCCATGGTGAGTGGGGGGAGGTCAACTACCCTCTCGTTCCAGGTCACGAGATTGCCGGCATTGTCACAGCAGTAGGAGACCAGGTTCAAAAGTATAAGGTCGGTGACCGGGTCGGGGTTGGATGCATGGTGGATTCCTGCGGAGAATGTGAGAACTGTCATAAAGGAGAAGAACAATATTGTCTTGAAGGCAATATCCCGACCTATGCAGGGGTCGATAAATATGGGGAACCTACCCAAGGGGGCTATTCTACTCATATTGTTGTCACTGAGGATTTCGTGTTGAGCATTCCAGATAACATTGCGCTTGACGTTGCGGCCCCATTACTTTGCGCCGGGATTACAACCTATTCACCACTCAATCATTGGGGGGCTGGCCCTGGAAAGAAAGTCGCTGTAGTGGGGATGGGCGGTCTTGGCCATATGGCTGTTCAGATTGCCCATGCCATGGGGGCGGAAGTGACAGTTCTATCACAAACATTGAATAAAAAAGAAGATGGATTGCACTTTGGCGCGGATCACTATTATGCCACAAGCGACCCAAAAACTTTTGAAAAGCTTGCTGGATCCTTTGATTTCATTCTTAATACGGTCAGTGCAAAACTCAACATGGATGCTTATTTCTCGCTCCTAAACCTTGACGGTGCACTTGTTAACGTTGGTGCTCCCGGAGAACCGTTGTCACTTAATGTGTTCTCTCTCATTGGCCACCGCCGGTCGTTTGCAGGTTCATTAATAGGAGGCATTCGTGAAACTCAGGAAATGTTGGATTTCTGTTCCCAACATGATATTGCGCCTAAAATTGAAGTGATTTCAGCCGATCAAATTGATGAAGCCTACGAGCGTGTTTTAGCTTCCGATGTGAAGTATCGATTCGTTATTGACATCAGTACAATGTGAGTGTCGCTCATATCATTTAAAACGATATGTTCCAATTAGCGTTCATTTGTCATTTGTAAGTGAAAAATACGCTATTCCATCTCAGAGGATCAAAAGATAATAGGTCTCCTATTTAAGAGACTCTGCTACACTTTCAGTCACTTAACATTTGAAGATATTGCCTTTTTTGAAAGCGACATGTCCCACTTTGTTGTTGGCTTTTAGATCTTATCGAACAAGGGTGGCCTTCTTCGCCCTTGTTCCAATTTCTTCTTATAGAACAATAGCCTCACTCCTTTGTTTTAAATGACGTTGTTGACGAGATGTGTATGTATAGATCATAAAACTTAAGAGGTGGAAGAGATGGCGACAACCAAACAATATACAATGGAAACCTTTAGCCAATTAGAATCAGAAGTGAGGAGCTATAGTCGGAGCTTTCCGGCTGTATTTGAAAGAGCTAAGGGCTATTCTATATGGGATTCGATGGGAAAAGAGTATATTGACTTTTTCTCTGGTGCGGGAGCACTTAACTATGGGCATAATAATGAAAAAATGAAACAATCGCTTATTGATTACATTCAAAAAGATGGTATCTTGCATAGTTTGGACATGGGGACGGTCGCTCGAGGAGAATTTTTGGAAAAGTTCAACGATATTATACTAAGACCAAGACATTTAGAGTACAAAGTCATGTTTCCAGGGCCAACAGGAACGAACGCAGTTGAAAGCGCATTAAAAATTGCGCGCAAGGTCAGTGGAAGAACAAATGTTATAAGCTTCAGTCATGCCTTTCACGGAATGACGATTGGCGCTCTTTCTCTTTCTGGCAACGCATTAAAAAGAAAAGGCGCAGGTATTCCTCTAAGCAATGTAACAATCATGCCTTATGATAATTATGTCAACGGACAAAATACGATTGATTATTTGAAAAGGTTTCTTCTGGATAATGGCAGTGGTGTGGATTTCCCTGCTGCGATTATTTTAGAAACGGTTCAAGGGGAAGGGGGACTAAACGTTGCCAGTGCTTCCTGGTTAAAAGCGATTGAAGAGCTATGTCGGGAGAATGGAATTCTATTAATTGTTGACGATATTCAGGGAGGCTGTGGGCGAACGGGGACCTTTTTCAGTTTCGAGCCGGCAGAGATTCAACCTGATATTGTTTGCCTATCAAAATCCATTGGAGGTATTGGGTTACCTATGGCCCTGACATTAATAAAGCCGGAATATGACCAATGGTTACCTGGGGAGCATAACGGGACGTTCAGGGGGAACAACCTTGCGTTTGTTGCTGCAACAGAGGCTTTAGACTATTGGGTAGATGATTGCTTTAGCTTTGAAATCCAGGAAAAGGCTGAAATGATCAAGCAGGAATTAACGAGAATAATTGAAACGTATCCGCTTTTAGATGGGGAATTAAGAGGGAGAGGCCTCATGCAAGGCATTGCTTGTAAAAGGGAGGGCATTGCAAAAACGATAACCAAAGCCGCCTTTGACCAAGGGTTAATCATTGAGACGTCAGGACCTCATGATGAAGTCATTAAGTTACTACCTCCGCTTATCATTGATCAAGACGGTATACAGAAGGGGATGGCTATTCTCGAGAAAAGCATCCAAGCTGTTTTGCGAAATGGAATGTAAAAAGTGAGAGAGAAGAGGCCCTTATGGTAAAGAGAGGGATGTTCGTTTAGATATAGATAGAAAGTCTATATTTTCTGCAGAATGTTCATTTCTATGATGAGACGATGGACTGAAGCGCTTGGGCTAATATCCCTACAAAGGATGTTGGCCCTTTTTTTAAAGAATAAGAGCCGTCGAAGCACTAAAAAAATCGGTAGAAAAATTTTATTTTCTCTGATTAGGACTTGGTAAAAGGCAAGTTTTTCTTATTTGGGAGGTGACTTTAAGCACCAGCTCTTTTATCACGCTTAATGGAAGTAGATTTGAAATTTGATAAAAAAGTGGGACAAGGTTCCTGTCCCTTTGTTAAATTACAGAGGATTCGTAGGAGTTACAAAGATAATGTTCTATAAACTCAGCAAGTCCATCATCTTCATGATGCCCTGTTACAAAATCGGCGGCAGCTTTAACATCGGTGCTTGCATTGCCCATTGCGACACCTGTCCCCACATGGCGAAGCATGTCAATATCATTGGGACCGTCTCCGATCGCCACAACGTCGTTGGGACTTATTCGATAAGCGTTGAGCAAGCTTTTGATAGCGGACCATTTGGAGACACCAGGTGCAACGATCTCAAATCCATTGTTCCAATCGATGACTGTTGCTTCCTCTCTGAACAATGAGGAGAGTTCTGGACATGGTGTACCTGTTTGAACACTATATTTTAGAACCTCTTGATAATCGGCTTGTCTTAAGTCGCCAATATGGCGTGGTGGAATGTGCCCGACCTTCGTCCAACCGTCGATTTCTTCATTTGTTTCTTTGCAGTAAAGTCCATTTTCTGTATGAATAATCACATTATATGGGCCGTCAGCAGTCAGGTTGTGGAAACGTTCTTCATTGACTTGAACGGTTTTCATTTGCATCGCTCTTCCGGGTTATAGCATCGTGAATGACTGCCCCATTTAAACAGATCATCGGTGTGCATAATCCAATGTCTTTATGGTAGGGAGCGGTGACGTCATAGTGTCGCCCCGTAGCGAGAAAAACCTTGACACCTTGATTAATCAGTCTATAGATGGCTTCCCTATTCCGGTGAGAGATCTTATTCGAGGCGTTGAGTAATGTACCATCCATATCAATAAATATCGCACGTACTTTCATGTTATTGCCTCCTTCTTTGTGAGTAAGGCAATCATAGCATCTGAATATTAAAGCTAAGTAAAGGCAGTGTGCAGATTAAATGAAGTTTATTGAGTCCAATCATTTAAGCCCCAGTCCTTGCAGGCTGAGGCTTGATGATTAACGTTCTTCTTTTAAGACTTTCTCCATAATGGTCTCAAGATTTGCCTTTAATTCATCCGTCGTCATAGGGATGACTTTTGAGAAGTGGCGAATGTAATCGGTATCGTACCGTATCCATGAAGCATAATGGCGTTTAATATAATACTCGGCTTTTTCGTAGGATTCGAAGGTTTTATCAAGTCTTTTGCCATTATGAATGACTTCACAGTGATCATCGTGTAATGGTCGAATATAGGTGGTTTCTCCTTTTCGGTTTTCATAGCAAGTCCCGTATGAGGCATACTTGACGTTAATATCATTGTGCTCTGGATCAGGCTTGATAGGTGAAAAAGGAAAGACATCGACAACAAGTTTTTCAAATAACTCTGGGCTGAGGTCACAACCTGAAGCCTTGGGATGACCGCCACCACCAAAACGAGCAGCGAGGGCTGCGACATCGACAGTATCATGGATCGTCCTAAAGCCGACTTTCTTTCGGGCCATGTTCAACATGATGATCATATCAAGATGTGGATTGAGTTTGTGCAAAGCATTCCCTAATTCAGAAAGGTACTGCTCTGCGTGAATAATTCCCACACAATAATCATCAAAAAAAGTTTGGATAATTTGTTTGTTTTTTGAATGGATGTAACGGTCAATTTTTTGATCTTCAATATCGAGAAGAAATTCTTCCGTATCACTTAAGGAAAAAGCATCTGGATGATCTTGAAGTCTTTTGAGCATTTCCTCCTCAAAGTGTTTGCGATTAAATATGTAAAATAAATCATTTAACCGTTTCGCTGCGTTGTTATGGTTCTCTTCCCATTCCCAAGTATCATATTGGCGAATTAAATCAACAAATTCTTCAAGGGCTCTACTCTCCTCCAAATGATGATGCTCTATTAAATAGTCGTAAAATAAAGAAGTGGCACAGGTCTTTTTTCCATTTTCGTCTTCCGGTTTAACTAAGCCCCAATCATATTTATTAAAATGCATGGCTGTGACATGATGGTCAATGACCTGTATAGGCTGCCCCGCATTAAAGCGTTTCTCAAGCTTCTTCTCGACAGAGCTATTCACCGCAAGATCGGTAATATAAAGTTCAGTGTCATCAAATTCAGGATCTTCAATGACTTGTTCTACTCGCTGATTTAAGACATGGTATGAACAGTAAGCAACATCGGCATCATCTCCAAAGGCAAGTTTGGCGATGACGCCACAGCCTAAACCATCAAGATCTATATCCGTAAAAAGTTTCATGTGATTATGATTTCCCTCCATCTCAATTGAGTTCGGTCCCTAGATTATTTTAGGCTAGGGTTGAAATCTTATGCAAACGCTAGCGAGTCCCTATGTCCCATTGGCATACTTTCCATTATTCTAAGATATGATCTTATTAGCCTATAAAAAGGGAGAGGACCTCATGAGCTTTACAACGGCAGCGACGTTTGAACACGGCTTTTGGCTCCAAGTATTAGGGGATCATGCGCGTTTTATTCATGATACGTTGGGGCCACAGCACCAAAATGAAATTGAGCAGGCCACGTATTTTATCCAAGGCTTTGACTATCTTTTAGAAAGGGTTGCAGATTCAGATCTTATTGAGCTGAGCAAAAAGGCGGAGGAGGAAGGACTAAAACTCCGTGAATTCAAGCTTCATATCATTCGAGAGCAATTGGTGGGGAAGATTCAAATCGGGCTCAGTCCATCCTTCATAAGTCATATGGTCAACGAATTGGAGGAATATCTACGCGTTCTCGCCTATTTAAAAAAAGGGGAGGTTCCTCCGATTTTTCATGAACTTCATCACCATTCTTTATGGCTTTTGGATGCCGCCGGACACGCGGGAGCGATTTCCGCTAATATGGACCGTATTGAGAAGAAAATAAAAAAGAAAAGTGATGCGTTTACAAAGGACTTTGAAGCATTTTATCTCAAAGCAGTGGAAATGACAGGATTTCTAAGGACGAGATTATCGCACTTCCCTGCGCTAGAGAGATTCACAGATGATGTTTCCTTAGAGATGCAGCTATTTATGAATTTCTTGAATGAGATTGAAGAGTTGGAACTTAGTCACCAGGCACTTGGAACTTTTGCCCCGCTGATGGCAGACCATATGATGCGCGAAGAGTGCTACTACCTTACAAAAATAGCCGAATCAACAAGTTCTGAAAAACCAAATTGTGATCCTACTAAACCGAGAATAAAAGAATAATGTTCATTCTATCGGCTACGGCCGATATTTTTTGTTCAAGGATCTAATAAAACTGGAAGCATTTCATCTCTCCTATGTTTTTTATATGATCATAATTTATAAGTTGAACACTTATGGGCGTCCTTTTTTGTTGAATAAATTCATTTGGATCTTGATGGATTCAGGGTGTTGAGCTCCACTCCAGATTGCTCGCTTTCCTCATGCCCACACGATGTGGGTAGGGTTCGACGCACCATCGGGGTCCCCGAAAAGTGTTCTTTACTTTTTGGGGTGGTTGAGGTGCTAGCTTCGGCGGTGTCACACGGACGTGACGGTCTTAGCCGAAGTTCCTTAATGACGTGACGTTTTTAGCCGATCGTCCTTAGTGGCCTCAGCTAACTTGGGAATAATATAGTGGGGGTCCCAAGTGGATCTTCGGACACGTGCTGTTCCCGCAGGACTCTAGTTTAGGCATCCGTGAGTCAGCGGCGCTGAGGAACACACTTTATATAAGTGTTCTGAATCTCGCAATCATCCGTTCCAATCAACTGGATTGCTGACGCTGTTTTTGGTAGTGTTTCTCCTATTAGATTTTTAAGTGATTTGCTGATAAGATTATACTCATATAGAAGATGGAGCGAGGTGGTGATGTTATGTGTGATGAATGGCAAGCGACAGGCATTACCGTACGGTTTGTTAATGAACTAAAGGCGTATTGCGCTCGGGATGGTCGAATTAAAAAAGTCATACTGTTTGGCTCCAGAGCTCGGGGAGACTATCAAAGGTCCTCTGATATTGATCTTGCCTTGGAAACAGCAGCGCTCACACATACAGAGGCTAATCTTATTGAAGATGCCATTCATGAGATGTCGACACCACTAAAAATTGATGTTGTTTTTTTAGAACGATTAACAAAGCAAAAATTAATCGATAACATACATAAAGATGGAGTGGTGATGTATGAACAAGGAAAGGATTTATGAGAGGTTCATTGAGTTAAAACGTGCAAGTGAAAGGCTTAACGAAGCAACAAAAATTCACCTTGTTCATGATATTGTGTATGATGGTGTCATTCAAAGATTTGAATTCACTTTTGAACTGTGTTGGAAAACAATAAAACTCTTTTTGGAATTTAAGGGCATTAGTGAAATAAGAAGTCCCAGAGATGCTATTCGTGAAGCTTTTGCCTATGGTTTGATCGATGATGGTGAGCGATGGATTGATATGTTGACGGATAGGAATAAAACATCTCATATTTATGATGAAGCCGATGCTAGACTCATTTATGAGAGGATAAAGACGAGTTATAGCCCCGATTTACAGGCACTTGTTGATAGACTTGATGTCGCCATCCAGGAGTTTAAGTAAATAGTGAGTTAAAGATTTTTTATTTGCCTTTTGCATTTTTTAAAGTATAATGATCATTAAATAATTGAATAAGAATTCCTTCGGGGTCGGGTGAAATTCCCAACCGGCGGTGATGAAGCAGTGCTTCTAAGTCCGTGACCCGGTTAATACTTTTGTGTTAAACGGTGGATCTGGTGTAACTCCAGAGCCGACAGTTAAAGTCTGGATGGGAGAAGGAGAGTAGCAATGAGGTAAAAGTAGGGGGATGTGTCCCTTTATTTCACCTTTTATTTTGTTGCATTTGAATTTAGCGAGTAAAGACCCAGGAGTGATGACTTCTGGGTCTTATTTTTGTTTGGAGGAGGGGAAAACGTGTCTGACCTACAATTTATGGAGCTCGCCTTGACTCTTGCAAAAGAAACGGTCGGGCAAACGTCGCCTAATCCCGTGGTTGGAGCTGTTTTAGTCAAGAATAATCAAGTGATTGGCCTAGGCGCTCATTTAAAAGCGGGTGAACCGCACGCAGAGGTGCACGCTATTCGTATGGCGGGTGAAAAGGCCAAAGGCGCGACGCTTTATGTCACTCTAGAGCCTTGTCATCACTTTGGAAGAACACCGCCTTGTTGCGATTTAATCATTCAGTCTGGCATCCAAAAGGTTTATGTTGCTACCCAAGATCCCAATGCCCTTGTATCGGGGAAAGGGATTGAAAAGATGAAGCAGGCAGGGATCGACGTCGAGGTCGGTCTTCTAGAAGAGGAAGCGCGCAAACTCAATCAAGTGTTTTTCCACTTTATCCAAACAGGTCTTCCTTATGTCACGCTAAAAGCGGCTGTAAGTCTAGATGGGAAAACCGCTACCTATACGGGGGAAAGCCAATGGATCACGAGTCGGGCTTCTAGACAGGATGTTCATCATTTTCGTCACACCCATGATGCTATTTTAGTAGGCGTCAATACGGTGATCAAAGATGATCCTCGCTTGACAGTGAGAGTAAGTGACGAGGTCAAACCGGCTGTTAGAGTAATTTTAGATACCTCACTCCGAACACCGCTTGGGGCTAAAATCATTCAAGATCATGAAGCGCCGACATGGATTGTGGTCGGTTCAGAGGTGACAAGTGAATGGATCCGCCATTTTACTGATCTCGGAATAAAGATTATCCAAATGAACAGTAAACACATTCCTATACAAGACATGCTCAGTCACCTTGGCGAGCTAGGCATAACCTCACTTTTTGTTGAGGGTGGCGCTGAAGTACTCGGCAGCTTTCTTAAGGAACGTCACTTTCAGAGGGTGATCACTTATATTGCCCCGAAACTGATTGGCGGGAGTGGGGCGCCGACGTCATTTGCTGGAGACGGAATCGCCAATATAGATGAGGCCCTTTCATTGGAAATAGAAGAGGTATGCCAAATAGGTCCAGATATACGCATTGTATCTATTCCTAAATGGGGAGGTGAAATCTAATGTTTACAGGGATTATTGAGGAAATCGGCCGTGTTTCTGACATTTCGCAAAAGGCCGAGGCGTTTGTGTTAACCATTGAGGCACATAACATGCTAGAGGATATTAAACGAGGCGAAAGTATAGCGGTGAATGGGGTGTGTTTAACTGTCACCTCCTTTTCTACATATACTTTTACCGCAGATGTTATGCATGAAACGCTTCGTGCGACAAGCTTGCAATCTCTTCAAAGGGGTTCAAGGGTCAATCTTGAAAAGGCGATGGGAGCGAAGGGGAGATTTGGTGGTCATTTTGTCACGGGTCATGTCGATGGCATCGGCAAAATCAAAAGTAAAAAACAACGTGGAAATGCCTGTGATTATAAGATCCAGACAAACCCGGAACTATTAAAGACGATGATCGTTAAAGGATCGGTCGCTGTTGATGGCACCAGTCTCACGCTTTTTGATATTGACGAGGAGACGTTTACCCTTTCTTTAATCCCGCATACCATGGCGATGTCTGTTTTAGGAGAAAAAGGTGTGAATGATGTCGTGAATATCGAATCCGATATGATGGGCAAATATATTTATCATTTTCTAGTAGATCAAGAGTCATCCAAAAAGTCTTCACAGATGACCAAGTCGTTTTTAAAACAAAACGGCTTCGCATAAGGAGGGATGCGTCATGTTTGACCCAATAGAGGAAGCATTAGAAGACCTTAAACAAGGGCATATCGTTATCGTATGTGATGATGAAACAAGAGAAAATGAAGGGGATTTCGTCGTGCTTGCGGAAAAGGCGACCCCTGAGACAATCAACTTTATGACTCAGTATGGAAGAGGACTTGTCTGTGTCCCGATAGAAGAGGATCTAGCCGCCCGTCTTGAATTACATCCTATGGTTGCTTGGAATAGTGATCGTAATCACACTGCTTTTACAGTAAGCATAGATCACGAATCCACCGAGACGGGTATCTCAGCTTATGAGCGCTCGGCGACGATTCTCAATATGTTAAAACCTGAAGAGAGCGCGCGAGGCTTCAAACGTCCAGGACATATTTTCCCTCTGATCGCTAAAAATGGAGGGGTTCTAGAAAGAGAGGGACATACAGAAGCTGCTGTGGATTTAGCGAAGTTATGCGAAGCCAAGCCTGCAGGCGTCATCTGTGAAATTATGAATGAGGATGGGACCATGGCGCGGGTACCTGAACTTCGGAGGATCGCGAATCAGTTTGGCTTGAAAATGATCACGATAAAGGACTTAATTCAATACCGGCAACAAAAAGAGCGGCTCATATCCAGAGAGGTGGACATCCAACTTCCAACAGAGTTTGGTAATTTTAAAGCGATTGGCTATTCACACTTTGAAAAGGGTAAAGAGCCCATGGCTTTAGTCAAAGGGACTGTTGATACTGGTGAGCCTGTCCTTGTGAGACTTCATTCAGAGTGTCTTACTGGAGATGTTTTTGGTTCCTATCGCTGTGATTGTGGTCCGCAATTACACGCGGCCCTAAGAGAGATTGATAGAGAGGGCAAAGGGGTTTTAGTGTACCTGCGCCAAGAGGGACGGGGCATCGGTTTATTAAATAAATTGAAGGCCTATAAACTGCAAGAAGCGGGTTTGGATACGGTTCAAGCCAATCAACATTTAGGCTTTGCTGACGATCTTCGTGATTATAAAATCGGGGCCGAGATTCTTAAAGATCTCGGCGTAAGTAGAGTCAAGCTTTTAACCAATAATCCGCGAAAGATTGAGGGACTTCAACAGTATGGTGTGGAAGTGACAGAGCGTGCCCCCTTACAAATGGAGGCAAGAGAGGAAAACGAGAAGTATCTCAAGACAAAGGAACAAAAATTAGGTCATCTTTTTCATTATTAATAACGGTAGGAGGAGCTGTCATGGGACAACTTTATGAAGGACATTTAATAGGAAATGATTTAAAAATAGGAATTGTGGTGGGACGTTTCAACGAATTTATTACAAGTAAACTATTAAGTGGGGCTCAGGATGCTTTAAGAAGACACGGTGTTTCTGAAGAAAATATTGATGTGGCTTGGGTTCCTGGGGCTTTTGAAATCCCCTTGATTGCTCAAAAGTTGGCAGAAAGTCATAACTATGATGCTGTGATCACATTAGGGACTGTGATCAGAGGCTCAACCTCTCATTATGATGTTGTCTGTAATGAAGCTGCTAAAGGTGTTTCGTCAGTGTCTTTAAGTACAGGTGTCCCAGTGATCTTTGGGATTTTGACTACTGATTCTATTGAGCAAGCGATTGAAAGAGCCGGCACTAAAGCGGGAAATAAAGGTTGGGATGCTGCGGTGACAGCCATTGAAATGGCTAATTTGTGCACTGTGATGTAGCCGTAATTTTACTTTTCTATTAAGGGAGTGCCCCCTGTTCTGATTAACCCAAGGCAGCCGTTTTAACCTCTGCTTTGGGTTTTTTTGCTCTTGTTTCGTGTGCGATCTGGAAGTTGAAGCTGTCATTTGTTAGTGAGATGCTTCTTTCGAGAGTCAGCGGTCCCTAATGTGCACACGCACCGCTCTTTTGTTAGTTCTGCTCCTGTTTCGTCGTGGGGCTCTCTTTTGTTAGTGTGGCAGTTTTTTTATGAAAAACAATGTGAACGGCGGAATACACCATGTTTTTGTCTGAAATGACTATGATTTAAAATTTGAAAATATTTAAACTAGTTGTTATAGACAGAAAAGGATTAGAGGATGAGGCCTTTTGAAAATTATCTTAATCTCACTGGACACCTTAAGAGCGAATCACCTAGGGAGTTATGGATACCCATTACAAACAAGTCCCTATCTTGATGACATTGCAAAACAGGGTGTTTTGTTTGAAAATGCGTTTGCTTCTGATATTCCGACGGAAGTCGCCCATACAAGTTTATTCACAGGAAAAGTAGGGCTCTCGACAGGGGTGGTTTCTCATGGATCGACGCACTCCTATTTGCCTAAAAGTGTTGAATGGTTGCCTGATCTTCTAAGACGCAAGGGTCTGGTCACAGCCGCGGTCGATAATTTATATCATTTAAAAGAATGGTTTGCGAGAGGTTATCGTTACTATATCAATACGAAAGGAGAGAAACGCTGGATTGATGGGCAAACGATTAACGCTTATGCAAAACCTTGGTTAACGGCTCATAAAGAGGATGACTTTTTCTTGTTCTTGCACTACTGGGATCCTCATACGCCTTATCTACCACCGAAGAACTATATTCCTGAATTCTATTTGAAAAAAATAGATCCTTATGATGCAAACAATAAAAGTATGGACGAAGCGCTTCACCACCGCGCCTATCCCTTTTTTAAACAGCATCATTATGATTTACTCGGAGGCATTACAGATAAGGATTACATGAATGCCCTTTATGATGCAGAGATCAGATATTTAGATGATCTCCTTAAAGACTTAGATGACCACTTAGATACTTTAGGCATTAAAGAAGAAACACTACTTATTTTGTTTGGTGATCATGGTGAAAGTTTAACAGAGCATGATATTTATTGGGATCATTGTGGGCTCTATGATACTACTGTTCATGTGCCTTTGTTGATGCGCTGGCCTGAGGAAATAGCGCCCGGCAAAAGGGTGAAGGCTCTGGTTCAACATGCTGATCTTATGCCGACGATTCTGGAGGCGGTAGGGGAGGCTAATATAGAGGGGCTTGACGGCAAAAGCTTATGGCCAGTCGTTGAAGGGAAAACCCAGCAGCTTCACTCAGAAATCTATCTTAGTGAATGCGCATGGCAAGCGAGTCGAGGGCTTCGAACACCAAACTATAAGTATATTAGAACTCTGGATTCTGGGCCATTTGTCCGTCCGTACCACGAGTTATATGACCTTAGAGAGGATCCTAGTGAGGAACACAATTTAGCTGAGGTATTGCCAGAAGTGACTCAGGATTTTGAAAAACAATTGGAGCACTGGGTCGAGAAGAAAATAAAGGGCCGTGAAGATCCGATGTTAAAAGTGCTTAAGGAAGAAGGTCTTCCATTTAAAAGGCGTATTGAGCAGATATTGAAACAATACAATCTGACATGGCAAGACTGGAGTGAAAATCCTGACCCTGCAAGATTAGATGAAAAAGGAGTGGCGACTAAAGTAAAGCCACGCTAGTAAAGTGAGTAATACCTAGGGATGGGTAAGTTAGTTTTTTAAAGGATGAGAAAATATAAAATTCTGGTCATCGGGATTGACTATTTGTTTTCCAAGTGGATCTCCGGACGTGCGCTGTTCCCGCCGGAGTCTCGCGTCTTCCGCTCCAATTCACTTGGTGCTAACGGTGCCTTTTGGTATTAAAAACTTTTTCAGTGCTTTAATAAGGACCGGACTTTGCACGTTTTTTCTTAAAGAATAAGAAAGTCGTCGAAGCACTAAAGAGATCGGTAGAAAAATTTGTCTTCTTTTGATAAGGACTTGGCGGAAGCCAAGTTTTTCGCAAAGGGTCCTTTAGCCTATCCTTTGGTTTTGTATCGTGTTAAAAAAGAAAGCTTAAGGGGGATCTGTGCTAATGTAACGTAGGAAATTTAAGTTTTGAAGGATAGAGAGTCCCTTTATTGTAAGCGCTTACCAATAGAGAGTGAGAGACTCTATTGTTCTCCAGAGATCACCCTATAAAAAAGCTTATAGTGATGGTCTTATAGTCCTTTGGAAATTGAAAGATTAAAGGAAGATTGCTTACAATCTCCCCTTAATCTTTTAAACAATAGCTATAAAGAAATTTGATGGGCTTGATTTTTAGAATAGACAACCGGGAAATTGGCCCCTGTAAGAATTTCACCGGGCTTCACATCAATGAAGGGTTCCATAGGATGATTACCAGTTGGAACGTAGCGCGTGTGCCCAGGCATAAAGTGAACAGCGATCGCACGGCGTTTTCTATCTGTTGGGTTATTACGGCTTCCATGCCATGTCAAGCAATGGTGGTAGCCGACGTGTCCCTTCTTGATTTCGAAAGGAACAGGCTCAATGTTCGCGCCTTCTGGTAAGAGCTCAGGCTTTTCGTGAACCGGTTTATAATCACTAGAACTTGAAATATATTTATCATGATTCCCCCATTTATGGCTGCCGGGAACCATCCACATAGCGCCATTATCAATAGTGGCGTCGTCGAGAGCAACCCACGCACTCACTAGATCTGCAGGTTCAATAATCGGCCACGCCGGATGATCTTGGTGCCAAGAACCAGGGCCACCGGTAACAGGGGGTTTATATTGAATTTGGTCATGCCAAATCCGCAACGTGTCGGTTCGACATAATTGAGCGACTTCTTCACAGATTTTTGCATTACGAGCATGTTGTAAAAAGGCATCGCTAGCCATCCAGATATTGACGATCTGTACCACCGTTTCATTTTGTTTCATTTCCATACCCATACCCATGCTTTGATCGCTGCCATCAAGCATATTGCGATTTAAGACGGGTTTTTTCACTGATTTGCCCGACATCACTAGATCCAATTCTTCACGAAGACGATCCACTTGTTCGTCACTCATTACACGACCGCCTTTGATAAAACCATTTTCGTCAAACTGTTCAATTTGTTTTTCAGTTAGCATCGTGTCAGCCTCCTTATTTTTATAAGTTAAGGATAAAGGAGAGGAGGGGTAAAGTCGTTAGAACTTTCCAAACAATAGTTGCACTTTTTACAGAAGTATTGTTCAATCATCCCATTTTGGTGGTGGCAAAAAATGACTCAAACCACTGTCCGTATCGGTCCTTTGTTCAACCTTCATCCGACAGTCAATTTTGCTAATCAAATGGTGACATTCCCCGGACAAGAATGGGGACCAAGAACGATTCCCGATTGCCAATTGCTTTATGTTATTTCTGGTAAAGCTGAACTGTATCTAGGGTCACAGCAATTCCATCTATCATCGGGTGACACAATATTTTACGGCCCGAATAGTCCTCATCACCTTATCTCTTCAAGATTAGATCCAATGACTTTTGCCAGTGTCCATTATAGTTGGGACCAATCCTCTATAGACCCTATTCATCCTGATTATGGCATTCGCTATCATGGCGCTTGGACATTAGATCAACCACCTGAAAACTATAGTATTGAGGTTAATGGATATGGCGAGCTTATTTTTCCCCACTACATTACATCGTCAGCAGTAGAGGACTTGTTTTTACAAATTGTTCGCGAATATCGTTCTGAAGGACCGGGATATCCATTAGTACTTAGAGGATTACTCATCCAGTTACTTACAGCGATTTTACGCCAACAGATTAAGGGGCAGCATTCTCCCATTGCCTTAAAGAAAATTGCTCCAGCTTTAGAAGCGATACGTAATGAGGAAAATTTCAATTGGAAGATGGAAGATTTAGCAGCGATATGTGGCTATCACCCTACTTATTTTGCTCAACTCTTTAAAGAGGCCACAGGTCAGTCGCCGAAGCATTATCTTATGCAGGAACGGATCCGTAAGGCTAAATTTCTTCTCCTTGAAGAGAGTGGTGTGAATGAGGTAGCGATTAACCTGGGGTATTCCAGCCCCCATTATTTTTGTCGTAACTTCAAAGAAATTACAGGACTGACTCCAACTGAATTCAAGCGAAGAAGTGCTGAATTGTAAAAACCATCTAAGAGAACGAGGTTTTAAATAAATTTATTCATTCAACTGGTATAGGGTATAGTGGCAATGTTTTTTAGCGCTAGACTATTAAAATAAAAAACTTAATAGGCATAATCCTAGACATTTCACAGTATTTTATTGTGAATGCGCATACATTTTTAATAATTAAGTAAATTTTTAATATTAAATTTGTGAGAAGGAGGACCGTTTTATGCGGATGAGGAAGAACATGTTGCTGATTTTGACCTTGATCATTATAGTTTCTCTTTCATTGGCTGGGTGTGGTTATAGTACTAAATCAAATGCTAGTGCTGGAAATTCCTATCCCAATCAAAAGGTACACAAGGCACAAACAAGTATCACCAATGGTGAGGTTTCGGAAATTAAGAAATATTACCAGAGTCCAATGCTAGAGAACAAGGATTTACCTTCAGTTGAAAAAAGATTGCCCAAGGTGCCTAAGTTAACCAATGAAATGCCTGAGGATGAACTTGACTACCATATTGGTAGGTATGGGGGCACAATGAATACCGTGACATCGGTGGTTGATTGGGACGCTGATGTGTTTGTTATGAATAATGAGCCTTTAATTAATACACCGGGGATTATCGGTGAAAAATTCACCGGCAATGTACTGGAGGGCTATGAAGAAAGTCCGGATCATAAGACATTCACGTTTCATCTCAGAGACGGATTGAAATGGTCTGATGGTTACCCTGTCACCATGAAGGATTTTGAATTTGCCATTAATGATGTCATTTTTAACAATGAACTGACTGCGTCATTTCCGGCATGGTTACGGTCTGGAAATGATCCTCAAGGCAAGCCGATGACATTTAAAGTGGTGGACCCTTTAACTTTTAAAATAGCCTTCGACAAGCCCTACCCTGGTTTTCTGATTCAATTATCTGTTAAAGGGTGGCGTGGGTATAACGACCTTCTGAAGCCGTATCATTACTTAAAGAAATATCATAAAAAGTATGCAGATCAAGAGCAATTGAAAGCTGAGATGAAAAAGGCCGGTGTCACGGACTGGGTACAGCTCTTTAATAAAAAAGATATTATCAACACCGAGCTGACACATCGTGACGCACAAGGATTTCCAGTCTTAAATCCGTGGATGGTCTCAAAAAGCACCGATACGTACACGGAATATACGCGCAATCCTTATTACTTTAAAGTCGACGCTGCTGGGAATCAGTTGCCTTATATTGATAAAATCCATAGCACCTATGTTCAAGATATGGAAATGGTCAACTTGGACATGGTTTCAGGAAAAGCTGATTTTGCACGTGAATCTGCTGCCTTATCGAAAATGGCGATGTACAAGAAAGGGTCCAAAAACTCAAATTTCAAGGTAATTTTAGCAAAAATGCACCTTGTCCCCACGACCTTTTATCTTAATTTGACCTACAAGGATCCGGTATGGAGAAAGGTTGCAGGAAATGAAAAATTTAGGAAGGCATTAAGCCTCGCCATTCCTCGGCAAGAAATTATTGACACGGTATATTATGGACTTGCTGATCCATCAACTTTAATTAAATCAGATTATGATCCTAAAGAAGCCAACAAGCTTTTAGATGAAATGGGCATGAAAAAAGGTAAGGATGGCATGCGAAGAGCACCAGACGGCTCGAAATTTTCTTTTACCTTTCAAATTCAGCCAGCTTCACCTGACTTTGTCCCTATGACAGAAATTATTGTTCAAGAATGGCGGAATTTAGGTATCGATGTCACGATGAAACAGATTGATGGGGCGTTATGGAGTCAGCGTAATGCGGCCAACAGTCTTCAATGTTCGATGATGTGGATCGATGTCAACCGTTGGTATGAAGGCAGCTGGGGGCAAGATAAATTTGGCGTCCTATGGAATAAATGGGATACGACAGATGGTAAGGAAGGTGAGAAACCGCCTAAGGATGTCCAGCATCTTTACGATTTAGTAAATAAGCTTTATCAAGTGCCACCTGAAGAGGCACGCACGGAGGTATACCAGCAAATTAAGGATGAGGTAAACAAACACAATTGGTTTTTTAGTCCCATTGAGAATGTCCAGCAGCCAGTGATTGTTAACAAAAAGCTCGGCAACGTTACTGGTAAGGGGTATGCCATTGCCCTGAACTTTAGTGGTGAACAACTCTACTACAAAAAATAGAGAGGGACATGAGGCTTAGACCTAAGGATGATACTAGCCTGATAGGTTAAAAGCAATCTATGTCTTCGGGGGTTGAATATAAAGAACGCATTTTGAAGGAGGGAAAGGGCATGTTGAATTATATTGGTCATCGGTTACTTCAATTGATACCGCTGCTTATTGCTATCTCCATCATTATTTTTGTGATCATCCAATTACCACCTGGGAACTACTTAACAACTTACATTCAACAATTGGAATTGTCGGGTACGGCAGTCAATCAGAGTGAAGTTTTGAATTTACAACACCAATATGGGTTGGATCAGCCAGTCTATGTGCAGTATTTTATTTGGATGAAAAATATTTTGTTTCATTGGGACTTTGGGAACTCCTTCCAATGGCAAGAGCCAGTGACTAAGGTGATAGGAGATCGCATTGGTCTAACGATGCTCATCGCCATCTTTTCGCTAATCTTTACATGGGTGATTGCGATTCCCATTGGTATCTATTCGGCTGTTCGGCAGTATTCCATCTTTGACTATATTTTCACCTTTATCGGATATATCGGTTTGGCGGTGCCAAATTTCCTCATTGCTTTGGTCATTGTCTTCTATGTTTTCGATCATACGGGTCTGGCGATTTCGGGTTTATTTGCTCCTGAATATGTCGGACAGCCATGGAGCTGGGGGAAAATAGTAAGTATGCTGGAACGGATATGGGTTCCTGTTGTGATTGTTGGAACAGCAGGGACGGCGGGGTTGATTCGGACGACGCGAGCAATGCTTTTAGATGAGCTCGGTAAGCAATATGTGATTACCGCCCGGGCAAAGGGTGTCGCTGAAAAGAAACTCTTATTTAAATACCCTATTCGTTTAGCGATAAATCCCTTGGTTAGTACCATTGGCTGGACATTGCCCGCATTGATTTCGGGATCGGCGATTGTTGAGATTGTCCTTAATTTGCCAACAACGGGTCCGGTCCTGCTGAACGCGCTCATGAACCAGGATATGTATTTAGCGGGGAGTTTTCTACTCATTTTAAGTGTACTCACTGTTATCGGAACACTGATCTCGGATATTCTTCTTGCCTGGATTGATCCTCGCATTAGATTTGGAGGGATGGAAGAATGAGTACTGGAATAGAGACAAACAATCAGCCCCCTGTTACACCCAAAAGTGTAAAAAAGCAAAAAGAGGGCTATGAGGTTGCATCGCAGTGGAAACTGACGTGGTGGAATTTCAAAAAAAATAAAATGGCACTTGTAGCTGCGGTACTCTTTATTGTTCTCATCATAATGGCTATTTTTTGTAGCTTTTGGAGTCCACATCTTCCAAATGAAAGATTTAAGACCTATAAGGATGCACCGCCTGCCAATGTCCACTTTTCTGATGAGAACGGTATAAGTCGTCCCTTTGTTTATGATTTGCAGCTGAAGGTCAACAAGGAAACCTTTAGAAGGACGTATGTTGAGGATAAATCTAAAAAATACTATCTGCATTTCTTTGTTAAAGGGGGATCTTATAAACTGTTGGGGATTATCCCTACTAAGACCCACTTTATCGGCTTAGAAGATTCAACAAAACCCTTTTTCATCATGGGAACAGATGATTTGGGCCGAGACTTATTCACAAGGATTTTATATGGCTCGCGTATTTCACTCTCATTTGCGTTTGTCGGGATCTTTTTCACATTTATTTTTGGGATTATTCTTGGAGGCATCTCGGGATACTTTGGCGGTGTCGCCGATACAATTATTCAGAGATTAATTGATTTATTGCTCAGTTTGCCGACGATTCCCCTCTGGATGGCCTTGGCGGCAGCTTTACCCAGCAGTTGGTCGACATCCCAAACATATTTTGGAATGGTATTGATTCTATCGGTCATCGGCTGGACCGGATTAGCCAGAGTTGTTCGTGGGCAAATGTTAGCGCTTAGGGAAGAAGATTTTACAATGGCTGCAAGATTAGCAGGGGCAAGTAATTCTCGGATAATCTTTAAACACCTTTTACCCTCAATGACGAGCTATATGATTGTCAATCTGACAATTACGATTCCGACGATGATTCTAGGGGAAACCTCACTCAGTTTCCTTGGTCTGGGTTTGCAGGCTCCCGCAATTAGTTGGGGTGTTTTGCTTGAGGATGCTCAGCATTTGGAGAGCATTGCTTTCCATCCATGGTTACTTTGGCCAGTAGCCTTTGTTATTGTCACCGTTTTAATCTTCAACTTTTTAGGAGATGGATTACGGGATGCCGCTGATCCTTATAAATCATAAAAGACAAGGGGGAATCTAAGGTGATATCCGATGAGCAAACCATTTTAGAGGTCAAAGACTTGAAGATCCATTTCAAACTTCATGAAGGACTTTTGAAGGCCGTAGACGGTGTTGATCTCTCTTTAAGAAAAAAAGAGACACTCGGTATTGTCGGTGAAAGCGGGAGTGGAAAAAGCGTGACCACTCAGTCGATCCTGCGCATCATTCCACAAACAGCACATTTAGAAGGGGAGATTATCCTTCGCAGTGAAGAAACGGGAAAGAATATTAATCTAGCAACACTCCCTATGAATGGGAAAGAGATTAGAAAGATTAGAGGCGGGGAAATTTCAATGATATTTCAGGAGCCAATGAAAGCTTTTTCCCCAGTGCATACGATCGGGAACCAAATGATGGAGACAGTGCTGCTCCATCGGACCAAAGATAAAAATGAAGCCAAGGAAATCGTTTTGCAATCGCTTAGAGAAGTGGGCATGTCTAATCCAGAACAGAGATTTGATGAATATCCCCACCAACTTTCTGGTGGTATGAGGCAGCGGGCCATGATTGCGATGGCTTTGGCAAGTAATCCAGCCATCTTAATTGCCGATGAGCCAACAACGGCGCTTGATGTGACATTACAAGCACAGGTTTTGGAGCTTATGAACAATTTGAAAGAAAAAACCGGGACCTCGATTATCTTTATTACGCATGATTTGGGTGTCATCGCGGAAATGTCTGATAATGTGGCGGTCATGTATTTGGGGCAAGTGATGGAGTATACCGATGTGGACACTTTATTTCATGGTGCCAAGCATCCTTATACATTAGCCCTATTGAAATCAATGCCATCTGTGGGCGCAGCAGAAAATAAACGATTGGAGGCCATCGAAGGGAATGTGCCCACACCGATCAACTTGCCCAAAGGTTGTCGATTCTTTTCACGTTGCAAGCTTGCCCAAGACGGGGTTTGTAATGTCCAGGATATTCCGCTTGTTAAGATTGAAGACGGCCACTATGTCAGGTGTGTGCTCGTGGACGAAAAGAATAGGGGGGGAAGATAAATGGGAACTGAAGCGACTCTTTTAGAGGTCAATGCAATGAAAAAATACTTTCCAATTAAAAAAGGGTTTTTAAAGCGAACTGTTGGCTATGTCAAGGCTGTAGATGATGTACATTTAACCATCAATGAAGGAGAAACCTTCGGATTGGTGGGCGAATCTGGCTGTGGAAAATCAACCCTTGGACGTTGTATTTTGCGAGCTATAGAACCCACAGAGGGGTCGATAAAGTTTCGCAATCAAAAAGGAAATGTGGTCGATATTACGGAGTTGAGCCCTAAAGACTTGCGAAACTATCGTAGGGATATGCAACTTATCTTTCAGGATCCCTATTCTTCACTAAATCCAAGGATGACTGTACTCAATATTATTGGAGAACCCTTAATTTGTAACAAAATAGCAAGTGGGAACCAGCTTCGTGAGCGGGTTAAATCTCTCATGGAGGTCGTTGGTCTGAATAGCAAACATCTCGAACGTTACCCTCATGCCTTTAGTGGGGGGCAACGGCAGAGGATCGGAATTGCCAGAGCTTTGGCGACCAATCCGCGCCTGCTCATTTGTGACGAGTCCGTATCGGCGCTTGATGTCTCAATACAGGCACAAATCTTAAATTTACTAGAGGACCTTCAGGAACAGTTCAATCTTAGCTACTTGTTTATCTCCCATGATCTCGGAGTGATTCAACATATTTCTGATAAAATCGGTGTCATGTATGTCGGGAAAATGGTGGAATCGGCAGCGACGGATGACGTCTTCAAGAACCCGAAACATCCCTATACTGAAAGTCTTCTATCAGCCAAACCCGTCCCCGATCCGAGGGTAAAAAAAGAACGCATTGTCCTACAGGGAGAAGTGGCTAATCCAGCAAATCCTCCCTCAGGCTGTTACTTCCATCCGCGTTGTAAATACGCCAAAGACATTTGCAGAAAGAAAGCACCGGCTTTCGAAGAGGTCGCACCGGGTCATTTTGCCGCCTGTCATTTTGCCAAAGACCTTCAGTTAACAGGGGCTGCAGGACAATGACCCTCGCTTTGCTTCTAGTATTGTTTCTTGTTGTCTTGTTCTTGATAATGGTGGGATCGGCATGGTTTGTTAATGTTATCGCGAGGCACTATATTGGGAATAAACATCGTGACTTAGAAGCCATCTTAAATTCAGGTCAAATTCCCAAGCAATGGACGGAAGCTTTTGATAAAAAAATAAAAGCATTGGAAAATAAGGGCGGTAGAGACAACGACATTTCAAGAGTTCGTGTGCAAGCGGAAAAGAAATATGCGCGTCAGTTGGATCATCTTATGAAATACACGAAGACCACGAGACTCGTAGAGGATGAAAAAACGCGAAACCTTTTATTAACACGTTTGAAAACACTTCGTCAACAAAATTTTGAAGAGAAAATAGAAGGGAAAATGAATGAATCCTAATCTCAATTCAAATAAAAAGACCGCGATGTCTACTCTTGTTTCTTATTTATTGGCGGCGATAACGGGTATGATCGGATTTTTGAACTGGTTTATGTTAAGGAACCTCGTTCTTACTTACATGGCGACGAGCTCAATTAAACAAGAAGCGTGGCGAGCCGTTGATAGTTTTACTTTTGTCGTCTTCGGCATCCTCTGGTTATTTGTTGTTATTTTTAGCCAGTACTATTATTTGAAAGGGACGCGTCACAAAAAGCTTATGCACCATTTTTGCCTCATGACGAGCGGGCAGATCTTTCTCTTGGCTGCTTGCCAAATTGTCCCTGCATTATTTGGAATGAGGGCATGGCATATAGATTCAATCCTTGTCTTTTGTGTTGAATGCATCATTGGGGGCGGCTTGATCGGGATAGCTAAACACCGATCTCGACACGCTTAGAGCACAGAATTAAATGACATTTTAAATTGAAAGAGGGATATGTAATGGACCTTGGTGTTGTGACAAGAAGTTTTCCAGAATTGACAAATGAAGAAACCGCAAAAGTGATGGCAGAAAGCGGTCTGAAGTGGACAGAATTATGCTTTTCACAAACCGATTCGAATTATTGGGTGTACAATGGTCGTTCGGATATTTCCGATTTAACCAATGAGAGAAGCAGGGAGATCGTCGATATTTATCGGAACAAGGGGATCACTGTCACATCGATCGGCGTATTTACCAATGTATTAGAGCCTAATGAAGAGGAACTTGAAAAGAATCTCGCCTATTTTGAACGATTAATGGAAATTGCCGCTTATAACAATGTCCCCTTTGTGGCAACTGAATGCGGCTTTATTCCAGGAAAGCGTGGGATCCAACTCGAAACCTATGAATCTGCCTTTGAAAAATTTGTTGACACTTTTAAGTGGTTAGCAAACAGAGCTGAGAAACATAATGTCTATGTTGCTTTGGAGCCTTGTGTCTTGGATATTGTCCCGAGCGCCAAACGGATGGCTGACTTTATAGATCAGGTCGGATCGGATCGCATTCGCGTCTTACTTGATCCAGCTAACTTAATAGCAAATAGCTCAGAGGCAGATATGTTCCATTATTTAGCACCCCATATTGGTTATTTTCATGGCAAGGATCGTAAGGTCAACGATGCTAAAGGAAGGATTGTCGGCGATGGAGACATTGATTGGCCGCAATTTTTAAAGCTGTATCATCAATATACAGAGGATGTGCCGTTCATTTTGGAATACGTCAATCGTGACAATTTTGTAAACGTATGCCATAGAGTCCTGGAGGCTGATAAGAAGATTCAAGTCTAAGAGAGTGGGTTAAAAGAAAAGTGTTTGTAAAAAGGAGCCTCGGATGGCCACTCCGGGGCCTTATATAATGCCCTAGTCATAGCAGACTGAGGACGGTCTAGCTTAAGTTAAGGAGAGGGGCTTTATGAAAAGGAAAAAGAGTTTTCACTCCATTGGCATGTTGCTGCTCCTATTAGTGTTAATGTCTATGGTGGCTTGTAGTAATGAACCGGATATCACTAACTTAGCGACAGTGTATCCGAACCAAACGGTACATGAAAAACAAACAAAGGTGGATCATGGTGATGTCTCTGAAATCACACAGTTTTATCAAAGCCCAATGTTAGACAGCCAAGACCTCCCACCGGTTAGACAACGATTACCGGATGAACCTAAGCTTACTAATGAAATGCCCACAAGTGAACTTCACTATACGATAGGAAAATATGGGGGGACACTAAAAACAGTTACTTCAGTAGTGGATTGGGATGCCGATGTGTTCGTCATGGATAATGAACCCTTGTTGAATACTCCAGGGTATCTGGGCAAAGAAATCACTGGGAATATTTTAAAGGGCTATGATGTGAGTCATAATAACAAAACGTTTACGTTTTATATGCGAAAGGGGCTAAAATGGTCGGATGGTTATCCAGTCACAATGAAAGATGTTAGTTTTGCGGTTAACGATGTCCTTTTTAATAAAGAGCTCACACCTGATTTTCCAGCCTGGTTAAAGACAGGAAATGACTCAAGTGGGAAACCGATGATGTTTAAAGTCATTGACCCTTATACTTTTCAAATTTCATTTGACAAACCTTATCCGGGCTTTCCCATTCAAATGTCCGCTGTTGGTTGGCGCGGGTATACTGATTTATTAAAGCCCTATCATTATCTCAAGGAGTATCATCAAAAATACGCCAGTCCAAAGCAATTGAAGGCAGAATTAAAAGCTGCGAATATGGATAGCTGGGTTAAATTATTTGGAGTAAAAGACATATTAAATAATGAATTAAATCATAGGGAGGCCAAAGGATTTCCTGTCTTATATCCTTGGGAAATTTCGAAAAGCACAGATACTTTTACAGAGTATGTTCGCAATCCTTATTATTTTAAAGTTGACGCGGCGGGCAATCAATTGCCATATATCGATAAAATCCATAGCACCTATGTGCAGGATATGGAAATGGTTAATTTGAACATCATTTCTGGAAAGGTAGACTTTGCGCGTGAATCGGCATCTTTAGCGAAGACAGCGATGTATAAGAAAGGAGCCGAGAATACAGAGACTAAAGTCTTAATCTCCAAGATGGCGACGGTCCCAACGACGTTGTTTCTTAATCTAACCTATAAGGATCCCACTTGGAGGGAAGTGGTTAGGAATCAAAAGTTCAGAGAAGCATTGAGCCTTGCCATTCCCACGGATGAGATTATTGATAGTGTTTACTATGGACTAGCCGAGCCATCGCCATTGATGGATAACCAATATAATATAAAAAAAGCAAATAAATTATTAGACGAGATAGGCATGAAAAAGGGACCTGATGGCTGGAGACGTGCACCGGATGGCTCGCATTTTTCCTTTACGTATGAAATCCAGCCAGCATCACCAGATTTTGTTCCCATGTCAGAGATCATCGTGCAAGAATGGAGAGATCTGGGTATAGATGTGACGATGAAAACGATTGACGGTGCACTATGGGGACAGCGGAAAGCAGCCAATCAATTACAGGCCTCAATGATGTGGACACCTTTAAATCGCTGGTACACTGGAGAATGGGATAATGGCAATTGGGATCCCCTTTGGGACAAATGGGAAACGTCCAATGGAAAAGAGGGAGAAGAGCCACCTGAAGACGTTAAATCTCTCTATCATTTAATCAACCAGTTGTATCTCGTGCCCCCTGAGCAGGCACGGACTGAAGTATATCAACAGATAAGAGACGAAGTGAAAAAACATATTTGGTTTTTTAGCCCACTCATGAATGTTAAGCAGCCTGTAATCGTTAATGAAAATCTCGGTAATCTTACGGAAAAAGGGTATTCTACAGCTCTGAACTGTAGTGGTGAACAATTCTATTATAAAAAATAGGCAGGAGAGTGTTTTAGAGATAATACATTAACAATATAGGAAGAAAAAGCCTCGGCAGAAAAGTCGTATATTTACGATTTTTTGATGTGGGCGGAGGCGGTGTTCAACGCACAATCGGGGTCTCTGAAAAGTCAGCGGCGCTGAGGAACCATTCTATATAAGTGTTCCGAATCTCGCGCCTTCCGCTCACATCCACTTGGTGTTGACGGTGCCTTTTGGTAAAAAACCTTTTATGCTCAACTGAATGAGGACTGAGGATGTTTTTCACCCGGTTTTTCTTAGTTGCTCTAATAAGGAATGGGTATGCTTTTCATTAGATTTCTAAGGCGGGATCGACCCTGTTTTTGTCTGGAATGACTATGATATAAGTTTTAAACATATTTAAAATGATCCATACGAGTAAAAAACGAATGGGAATGAATCTAAGAATCTCAAAGGATTTTAAACATTATTGGAGAATGGGGTTAAGAGGAGCAAAACAAGGAACCTAAAAGACGACATCAAAATTTTCAAGTCAACCATATATTCATGAAAGTCCTTGATAATGGAAAGCGTTGAAAACAGTGAGGCTAAAATATTTAGCCCTCGCATATCATCCAGAAAAGGGTCTGGCAAAAAGAAGTGGGGGTTAATGGGAAGGGCTGACATCAGGAGAAGTCATTATGAGATGTCCATTTTTGAGACACTTTATGAAAAAGCGAGAGGAGCGATGGGGAACAATGATCGTTTATAGCAGAGATCAATTTATGAAGGAAGAAACCTTTCCTTTTTGTATTAATCGCTTTATTCATGACTCTAAGAATTCACCACCTGTGCATGCCCATGATTTTGTTGAGTTGATTTATATCGTTGATGGTGAAGCCAATCATGTTTTTAGAGGCAAGCACTATAAACTTAACGCCAAGGATGTTTTTATTATTAATCCTGGGGAGGATCATACCTTTAGCATTCCACCTGGAAAACAAATAGAGATTATCAACTGTTTATTTTTACCAGGCTTAATCGAACCGTCTTTGTTGAAGGAGTTAGGGATTTCTCAATCCATTGATTTCTTTTATATCCAGCCCTTCTTAGATAGTAATGATCGCTTTCATCATCATCTTAATTTATCGAATCATGATTCTCTTCAAGTCCAGTCTATTTTAGAAGGGATGCTCAGTGAATTTGAAAGTTTAAAATTGGGTTCCCCTACCTTAATTCGATTAAAAATGGTCGAGCTCTTAATTTTACTTTCTCGCATATACAATGAGGTCCATTGTTTAACAGACGGGACCAATCCATTTTGCAATGAGAAAAAATTGCTCATTTTAAGGATTTGTGGGTACTTGGAGAGACACTATGATGATAAAATTACCATCCCTTTACTTAGTGAACTTTTCAATATTAGTCAGCGGCACTTAAACAGATTATTTAAACAGGAAACCGGTCTGACTGTCATTGAGATGGTCCACAAAATCCGTGTCGAGCGTGCAAAATACTTTTTGGAAAATACAGATGAAAAAGTCATTACGATTGCTTTTAAGGTGGGATATGAGGACCCGGCCTTTTTCTCGAGACTCTTTCGGCGCTATGTGGGGATTTCACCGGGACAATATAGAGGCCAGTTAAAAGAATCTGTATAGCGATCTTTGTATTTGGCGTAATCCCCACTACTTAAGGCGAGATAGACAATGAAAATCATGCAAGAAGTCCGTACAATAGAATTATTGAAAGATTATGGGAGGGAAATAGAATATGGTTAATGTTGGCGTCGTTGGTGTCGGGAATATAGGGAGTATCCATGCGTCGGTATATAAGAACCATCCGGATGTGGAGCTTGTGGCTGTCTGCGATATTATTAAGGCGAAGGCAGATGCAGCTGCTGAAAAATTTGGCGGCAAGGCATTTTATAGTGTTGAGGAATTGCTTAGGAGTGGCATTCAGCTCGATCTTGTCAGTGTGTGTACTAAGGGCGAAGAAAATGGAAGTGAACACTATGCTCCCACTATCGAATTGCTTGAAGCGGGGATCCCAGTCTTAGGGGAAAAACCTATTTCTAACAACATTGATGAAGGGAAGCGCATGGTAGAGCTGGCTGCAAATAAAAAAATCCCTTATGCGATCAATTTGAATCATCGTTTTACACCGGCAGCTAAAAAAGCCAAAGATTGGGTTAATGAGGGCCGGTTAGGCCAATTGCATATGATCAATATGAGAATGTGGATTAATAATCCGGTGGAGTCTTCTCCTTGGTTCCATCTGCGCGCGCTACACCCGCATTCTTTGGATGTCATGCGCTACTTCTGTGGAGATGTGAAGCGGGTTGCGGCTTTTATGATGAAGGGTGAGGGACGGGAGATATGGTCCAATACTCAAGTGTTGCTTGAATTTGAAAACGGTGTCATTGGGAATCTTGTCGGCAGTTATGATGCGGGGGCAAGTTATGGTTTAGAAAGATGTGAGGTTGTCGGTTCAAAGGGCCGCTTTGTTATAGAGGATGCGTGTGAGCAACTCACGTATTATCCAAGAAAAAGTATTGAAACCGAGAGTTATAGCTATCTAGGCGGTATGCGCTCGTTTAATGAAACCTTTAAAAGTAGAATTAGTGACTTTGTGGAACAGATCCGACAGGGTGTCACCTATGACAAAGTGAACGGGTCTGGGGCAGATGCTTATAAAGCACAAACGATTATTGAAGCCGCGATTAAGTCATGGGAAACAGGAACAATTGTGACCATTGAACAACAACGCTTGCTTGAATCACAGGAGGTTTAATAAAAAATGATAAAACTTGGTGTGAATTCGGTACTGTTTAGAGACTTTGATTTTGCTACGGCTGCAAAAATGATCGCCTTGAGTGGTTATGATGGCGTGGAAATTGCAGCGATAAAAGGCATGTGTGAACACTTAGAATTGGATAGATGGGAAGAACAAGCGGAAGAAATCAAAAAGGCGGCAGCCGATAATGGACTTGAACTGTTGTCAATGGAAGTGGCTTCTCTCGATGATGCCCGCCTTACAAAAGCTTTTGAGGCGGCGTCAGCGCTTGGTATCCCTGTGGTTAATGTGGGTCCAGGTGGAAAAGAAGGCGTTGAGGAGGACTTACAGGCTTCCATTGAGACTTTAGCCGCCTTATCCAAAAAAGCTGAGGCCTATGGTGTGACCCTTTGTGTCAAAGCCCATTTCGGTAATGCCATTCATGATACACCGACGACATTGAGAGCTATGGAGGCCATCTCTTCACCCGCTTTTGGTATTGATATGGATCCAAGCCATATTTATCGCAGTATGGAAGAACCTCAAGAATCCCTCAAAAAAGTATTAAGTCGTGTTAAACATATTCATATTCGAGATTGCAAGGGCCGAAATAAAGGTCCTGGACCCATTCAGGATCAAGCTTGTGGCCGAGGCGATATCGATCTATATGCTTATTGTAAAGCTATGGTCGATGGCCAGTATTCAGGACCGGTTTGTCTTGAAGTCATTGGAGCCAATCAACATTCTTTAGCAGAAGTTTCTATTATTGCCGCAGAAAGCTATGGGTATTTAAATGCTTGTCTTAAAGCTTTAAATGCTAGAGAAACCACAACCGAAGGGATTTAAAAGATAATGAAAAAACGACCAAATGTTCTTTTACTAGGAATTGACAGTTTAAGAAGAGATCATATGAGTGCCTATGGGTATCAGCGGTTAACAACACCACATATCGGTAAGTTTGCTGAAGGTGGGGTCCTTTTTGAAAATCATTTTAGCCCTAGCATTCCTACCACCTCTGGGTATGCCTCAATGCTGACTGGGATGGATTGTTTTGGAACGGATGTGGTGGCTTTGCGGCACGAGGGACCACTAGGGGGACATGTCAAAACACTCGCTGAACAATTAGGAGAAAATGGATACAATACGACCTGTATAGGCTTTACAGGAAATCCTTCTTCAAGAGGTTTTCAAAATTACTTAGATTACGAGGCGTGGTCACCTGATGAGACAGGGAGAGCGCCAAAAGCCAGAAATATTAATCGAGTGGCGATTCCTGAACTGAAAAGACTAGCAAACGAAGAAGAGCCGTTTTTCTTATTCCTGAGGCATATGGATCCCCATTCTCCCTATCTCCCCCCTGAGCCTTATGATCGGATGTTTTATGGAAAGAACGAGAAGGATCCAAGCAATACGTCTTTAGAAGGCATGTATAATTTTAAACCCTTCGCTGATTTCCTTAGCTCTTGGATTCCAGAGGGGGTTACCGATTCACAGTATGTTGATGCGCAATATGATGGTTCAATAGCGTATATGGATGCGTGTATCCAAAATATTTTCACCGCTGTAGAAGATCTTGGTATTGAAGAGGAAACATTGATTATTGTGACCGCGGACCATGGCGAAACCTTAAATGAACATGACTGTTGGTATGATCATCATGGGCTATATGAGTGTACCTTAGTCGTACCGCTTATTTTACGCTATCCAGGAAAACTTCCTGAGGGTAAGCGGATTAAAGAAATGACACAAATAAAAGATGTCATGCCTACCATTATGGATCTTTTAGAATTGGACAATGAAGATGGTCATTATGATGGGCAGAGTTTAGTGCCTTTGATCAGGGATCAACAGCACTTATTCAACGCACAACCTGAATTTTATATCACAGAATGTACTTGGATGAGGAAACATGGCTGGAGAACACCGGAGTGGAAGCTGATTCGAGCGTTAGAACCGGATTTTCATTTCAAACCGGAAGTGGAGCTCTATAATTTGTTTAAGGACCCCCAAGAGCTGCATAATGTCGCAGAGGAGGAACCTGAAGTGGTTCAACTCTTAACGGAGAAAATGGAGAGACATATCGCTAAACGCGAAAGTGAGACAGGACGAAAAAATCCGATATACACGAATCTCAATTGGCATGGCCTGGGAGTAGGTCCATTCAAGAGCTCAGAGCAGGCCTATGAATCCTTGTATATTGGGTCGATCAACAATGCCCAAAAGCTTCAGGCCAAATTAAAAAAATAAAGCATCATCTAAGGGAGGGCGAGGTCAAGACCTTCCCTCTTTTTTCAAAGGGTAAAAAGTAAAGGCCATTGAAGGAATAAAAAGTATGAGTAGAAAAGCTGGTCTTCCTTGCTCTGGAGGCCAAGTTTTCCAAAAAAATCAAAGCGAGCAGTCGACTAGAGTCCGAAGTCAAAGCACCTTCGGGCCCGAAAGCAAAACGGGAAGTTCAACTTATTTATTAAAATCTACATCTCTAACTTTTTCTTGAAGGAGGTAATAAAATGATTAAGGCTGCTGTTGTGGGTGTCAATCATATTGGCAGAGTGCATTGCCAAACTTATAGAGAGAATAAGGATGTTGAATTTGTTGCCATTTGTGATCTTGATCAGGCTTTGGCGGATTCAGTTGCCAAGGAATTCGGTGTGCATGCCTATACAGATGTCGAGTTGATGATAGAAAAGGAAGAGATCGATGTTGTCAGTATAGCAACAGGAGGTGTAGAGAACGGCTCTCACCATTTTGAACCGGCGATGTTAGCCCTCAAGGCAGGAAAAGATGTGTTAGTGGAAAAACCTATTTCCAATCGCTTAGATGAGGCACGAAAGCTGGTTGACCTTGCAAAACAACAGAACGTACGATTAGGCTGTGATTTGAATCACCGTTTTGTACCAACGGCTTATAAGGCGAAAGAATGGATTCAAGAGGGAGCATTAGGGGCCTTACTCTTTATAAATATGAAATTGACCATCGGCAATCCGAATGAATCCAGTCCCTGGCTTCATTTAAGAGCTTTACACCCTCATTCCATAGATGTTATGCGCTATTTTTGTGGCGATGTCAAACGTGTTCAAGCCTTTATGACAAAGGCACCAGGGAGAACGGTATGGTCGACCGCTTCAATTAATCTAGAATTCGCTTCTGGTGCTGTTGGTCACTTAATGGGGAGCTATGATATGTCCAATCATCATCCTATTGAATATTGTGAAGTGGCTGGGAATAAAGGCCGGTTTGTGATTGATAATGTGTATGAACAGGTCACCTTATATCCCCATCACACCCCAGAGCTGAAAGTCATCCGCAATGCCATTTTAACGGGAATGGGCGAGTTTAACGATACTTTGAAAAATAGGATTAATTTTTTTGTTCAACAGATCAAAGAGAAGGTTATGCCTGAAAATATTGAAGGGTCAGGACAGGATGCTTTAGCAGCACAAGAGGTCATTGAAGCCGCTATTCGTTCTCATGAAGAAGGAGGGGCCGTTATAGAGGTCGGGCAAAAGCTTCAGGAGCATTAATTTTATCTGACTTTTAACACTAAAAGCTTGGCGAGTAGCCAAGTCTTTTTCTTATGGATCAGGAAGTTTGATCATCAAGACGATGTGGATTTTCGATCAAGAACGCCGCTTTCCTCATGCCCACAGGACTAAGGGAAGCTACTAAGAGAATAATCCTCGCAGAAAAATCGTGTTTTAACTTTATAAGGACCGGGCGTGCTTGACGTCTGGTTTTTCTCATGACCGGAAAGTCTATCTTTCCTCGAATGAATTTCGAATGGAACTGTACCGCTCACCCCAAAGAAGCCCCCTCATTTTATTGTAAATTTTTATAAGACGTCTGAACCCATGCTTTGAGCTTTAGCGGTAAGGATAGCACCGATTGCTTGAATCCAGCTTCCTATTGTATTAATGTGTTCGCCTTCACCTACTTGGAGTTTATTTATCCCAGCCAGGGCCTGTAGCGAGTTTCCAATGGCTTGAAGCAGATTACCGTATAGGCTGTAAAGATCGGGGATCGAGGGTTCATGTTCTAAAACATCAGTAAAGGACATGCCACTGCCGAGAGCTTGTAGCAAGTTGCCTTTTATGTCTAGTTCCAATTTATATTCACGTTGGATATCGAGTAAAATACTGGCGATGACTGTCGAGTTACCAAAGGCTTGGACTTCGTTACCGATTTTATCTAAATCTAACTTCTGCTCACTTTCTGCCAGTAAAGCATTCCCTGTTGCCTGCATGACATTTCCCCATAAATTTAAGTCCGCAAGAATTTTTTGCTTTATCTTCAATGAGGGGGTACTGCCAATCGCTGATAAGGTAGTGCCTAATGCTTGTACCCATGCACCAAAAAGAGCTCTGAGCGTGTTGTTCATAAAGAGATCCCTACCTTAATCCTCCTCCTTTATAAAGTATTCAGATAGAAACAATATGTTATGATGACTTTATTTTTCTGTTCACCATGTGTAACGATGAGTATAGACAATCGCTCCTGACAAACGCAACCTCCCATCGGAGATATCCTAGGGAGGTTGAGGACTACTATATCTTAAGGCTATTTAATTGTTTATACATAGATTTTTCTTTATACATTTCTTTGTCAGCAGCCTCTAAAATTTCTTCAACGGAAATGGGAGTGCTAGGACGATAATGATAAAATCCATGGCTAGCAGATAAGGCGTACGGTTTTATTGATAAGTGATTCATGTCTTCAAAAGCTTGCGTGATGGTATCCCAAATATGCTGCGCTTTGTCTATCGTTTTTTGAAAGAAAATAATAATAAATTCATCACCAGCAAGCCTGAATAAGACATCATTGGGCATAATGTGGTTCTTTATGATTTCGCAAATGGTTTGGATAAAATCATCACCCATTGTATGACCAAATTGATCATTTACCTTTTTAAGGTCATTGACATCGATGAAGCAAAGAATAAATTCTGAGCGGGAAGACCGAATATTAAGTTGGGTATTTAGAAGCTCAATGCCACTTCTCCGATTTAATACGCCTGTCAGCGGATCGAGAGAGGCGTGTTTATAGAGCTCCGCTTCTGTTTGCTTTAAATGGGTAACATCGGTGACTCCGGTTAACACACAAGGCTCATCTAAATACTCTACTAACTCAAAATTCAACAATGCCCAACGGGAGAGCTGTGAGGGAATATATTGCTCCATAATATAATCTCTTAAACTCTGCTTTTCTATTAAGCGGTTGATGATGGTTGCTCTCTCATTAACATCTCTAAAAAGAAAATCAGCCTTTAATGGCGAAGCCTCTTGATCATGAGTGAGTTGATAATATTGTAGTGCCTGTTCATTGATAAGAACGACGGTGTTATCAGTGACTTTTGTAAGAATAAGTGGATTAGGATTAAGATTAAAGAGTTGTCGAAAGCTTTTCTCATTATTCTTTAATTTATATTGATTAATATAATTCCTTTTTTGCAAGGTGAAAAAAGTGATTGCGATCATATAAGCAATTGCGGCAGCACCTGTTGAATTAATTTGTTGGACAACGTGTGAGAAATAGTTGTGATTGACGAGTTGGAGTCCAAGGATAAATAACACATGAATACTCAGTACCATATAAAACAATGTTCTGGGGTGAATGGGGAAAAGAATTACGACTGCAAATAAAATAATAATATAAGCATAGATATTTCCCGTAAGATTTTGGCTATTAATAGATGCGAAAGCGCCGAGTAACAAGTAAATAATGATAAAACTATTGACGACAAAGTTTTTTAAACTCTTTTTAGCATAGTGTTTGATGACCAAAAAAATAACAGACATGATGAAGCCTGTAAGGTGAATCGCCATGATATTGTATTTATAGACTGCACTGTTTGCTGATTTAAGTAAGAAAAAGTCGACATAGGCGAATCCTGGATACGAAAAGATTAAGAGAATGGAGGCCAGTTTTATTCGTTCGATGATCATCTCCTTTTGGTGGTGAATAAACTTTGTAGTCTCTGGAGAATGTCCAAAGGCTAGTTTTAGGAAATGTTTAATATTATTCAACTTTAACCGAATCCTTTTTTTGTTATTTTTCTGTATCTTACCACAGAATGACCAAAGAATCTTATACTTTTAAAAAAATATTTTGCTAATTTTCCTGTTATTGGTTATTTATTCTTAAAGCATAGAACTTGGTGATCTCTTGTTTGAATTGGAAGCACCCTATCCGAAAGAGAGGGTGAATGAAGCATGAGGGATCTTTGTTAGAGTTTTTATTGATAGGACATGTGAGTTTATATAAAGAAGGTTTTAAAAGGGCATTCGCGAAAGTTTCTTTCAAAGTCCTCTCCTTTAAAGAGTATAGTGCCATTAGTTTCAGGCATACTAACATTAGCTAAAAGCATCGGAGAGTAGAATGGAGCGAAACCGACCGTGAAAGGATTGAAGTTATTATTCACTGACTGGAAATTTGTCTTAAAAAATAGAAAGGCAACGATAGCCATATGCATCTTACTCCTAATGCCACTTCTCTATGCAGGTATGTTTATCGCCAGTTATTGGAATCCCTATGGCAAATTAGATCAGTTACCTGTTGCGGTTGTCAATAACGATCAACCGGTAAAAATGGACGGTAAACCGATTCATGTGGGGGAGGATTTGGTTGAGAATCTAAAGAAAAGTAAGGATTTAGATTTTCATTTTGTAAGTGAGGCTAGAGCTGATAAAGGGTTAAAGGAGGGACGGTATTACATAACGATAAAAATTCCCCAAAATTTCTCTCAAAAGATCACCACACTCACGTCCCAAAATCCGCAACCCGCACAATTACAATATGTAACGAATCAAGGGAACAGCTATATAGCGGGGCAGATCGGGAAACAGGCGATTGCTCAATTACAAGATGAAGTAGGAGATAAAATTACAAAGTCCTATGCTGAAGCAGTGTTTTCAAGCCTTGCCGACTTAGAAAAAGGGCTTGGGAAGGCAAGTGATGGGGCATCAAAGCTCAATGAGGGCGTAGATCAAACTCAGTCGGGGTTCAATGGCTTGCAATCAGGGATCGATGATCTTTCACAAGGAACGGCCAAGCTTTCGAGTGGTTTTTCACCGCTTGCATCGGGTGCTCATGAACTTGTGGATAAGATGAGTCAGCTCAGTGAAGGAACAGGGTCTTTAGCGGAGGGCCTGAAGCAATTTCAATCCTCGCAGGGACAGTTAGAGCAAGGTTCCAATAAAGTCACTGATGGAGTCGATGGTCTTAAAACGGGCGTTGACGCAGAGGGAACAACGCTCAAGGCGTTAAGCAGTCGCACCGCACAGATAGAAGAAAGTCTGAATCAATGGATCAAGGATAACGCAGATCTTGAGCAGGTCGATTCAATAAAAAAGATTTTAACTCAGGTTCAAGCCATAGATCAGACGGTCGGAAAAGTGTCCGCCATTCAACAGCAAAATGCCGAAGGGATAACGGCTTTACAAACAGGACAGGAACAATTAAACTCAGGCATTCAACAATTTGGAAATCATTTATCAACGGCGATTTCTAGTGGCCAACAACTTTCCCAGGGAGCAGACCAACTTTCTTCGGGAATAAAAAAATGGGAGAGCGGTTTTACAGCTTTTGAAGATGGCGTGCAGTCTGTTAATCATGGCGCGCAACAATTAAAGGAAGGGGCAGGGACTTTTTCGAACAGCCTAGATCAATTGGCGCAAGGGAGTGGAGAACTTGCGACGAACCTTTCAGATGGTGCTGATCAAATGTCTAATCTCCATAATGGGGACAAGATGGTGAATATGTTTTCACGTCCTGTCACATTGGTGGCCTCTACGATCAATTCAGTTAAGAATTACGGCACTGCAATGGCCCCTTATTTTCTCACGCTTGGTTTGTTTGTAGGTGGGCTTCTGGCTGCTAACGTTGTCCCTTTTAATCGTGTTTCTGATCATGGGATTCCAGGGTGGAGTTATTTTGTAGAAAAACTTGGGTTTTATTTTTCTTTATCCATTTTACAGGCGGTGATCATAGATGTTATTATGTTGTTCGTTGCCCATCTTGAAGTCGTGAGTGTAGCAAGATTTCTATTGTTAAGTCTATTGGCTTCATTGATTTTCACGACCTTGATCTTTATGTTGGTTTCGATTTTTGGGCCGCTTGGACGTTTTATTGCCATTGTGTTTTTGGTACTCCAGCTGGCATCTTCAGGAGGAACTTTTCCTTTGGTTTTAACACCATCTTTTTTCCAAATTGTCGGTCGGTTTTTACCGATGACCTATGCAGTGGACGGTTTTCGCATGGTGATTACTACTGGAGATTGGGATAGATATTGGCAAGATATTGCATTGATTGTCCTATATGTCATTAGTTTTATGATTGTGTCCTTAATTGTGCTGATGGTATTGAATCCAAGAACACCTCGTGTACAGAATGAAACATAACATGAGTCAATGGGAGAAATAGGGCGAAGGAGCTCTAGGAAAAGAGACTTGAGGGATGAATATGAGTGATAAAAATAAAGGCATTTTACTGCTGTTAGCATCGGCCTTTGGGTTTTCTATGATGGGCGTTTTTATAAAGCTATCCGGCGATTTACCCACTGTGCAAAAAACGATGTTTAGAAACTTAGTGTCGATGTTTATTGCTTTTGGTTTTGTGCTGTATCATCGAGAGCGTTTTTTTGGAAAAAAAGCCAATCAACCGACATTACTTTTAAGGTCGGCGTTTGGTACAATAGGTATCTTATTTAATTTTTATGCGATTGATCATATGATTCTCTCTGATGCGGAGACGTTAAATAAACTCAGTCCATTTTTGTTGATCGTGTTCTCGGCCCTTTTCTTACGAGAACGGGTAAAGCTTTATCAATTAGTCAGTGTGATTGTCGCTTTTTTAGGCGCCTTGCTTATTATTAAACCGGAATTTTCGGTGACTACGGTTCCTTATCTCGCCGGCTTTCTCTCAGCGGTTTTTGCGGCAGGCGCTTATACTTTTTTACGCGTTCTTGGTAATAAAGAGAAATATTATACGGTTGTATTTTACTTCTCTTTTTTTGCGACCGTCGTTCTGCTTCCCTTCACGCTCTACTTTTATGAGCCGATGTCTGGCAAGCAGTGGCTATATCTTCTACTTGCAGGACTATTTGCCACGATCGGACAATTTGGGGTGACATTGGCATACAAATTTGCACCAGCACGGGAAATTTCAATATTCTTTTACTCAACGGTTCTGTACTCGACTTTACTGAGTATCTTCTTGTTTATGCAATGGCCAGATTGGCTTAGCGTTATAGGGTATTTGGTGATTTTTGGAGCCTTATTGTACATGTTTATGAAAAATAACAAAGGAGCAGTAGTGCGGAGTAAAAAGTGAGCGTCTCCTATAAGCTCAAAGGACCACCGAATGGGAGATGAACAAGCCGTTCATTTGTTCAAAGATCAAAGTATAACATTCAGGTCATCAGGACGATGTGGTTTCTAGAGCGCTTGCTTTCCACATGCCCACACGATTCAGGAAAGCTCCTAAGAGGATAATCCTCGCAAGAAACATCGTGTTTTTACGATTTTTTGGTGTGGGTAGAATCGGCGTTTGACGCACAATCGGGGTTGACAAGTAAAAAGAAAGAATGTTATAAAATATATTATGATAATGAGAATCATTATCAATATAAAATATTCATGCTGAACAAGCATGTTTATTTTTTTACCTATTAATGAGAATAAGTCTCATTCTCATTAATTGCAATAGTCTGGATCAGAGGAAGGGAAAAATATGAAAAAAGTGATCCTTATAAGTGTGCTTGTAATCTTTTCAATTGTTTCGTTATTTGTAGGAGTAGAGGAAATTTCTCCTTTAGATGTTGCTCATTTAACGCCCGTCCAATGGCATGTGCTCTTCATTAGTCGGTTTCCTCGCTTAATGAGTATTCTGATCTCGGGGATGAGTATTAGCATATGTGGTTTAATTATGCAGCAATTGACGAGGAACAAATTCGTCTCCCCTACAACAGCAGGAACGATGGATTCAGCTCGGTTTGGCGTGTTAATGGCGCTGCTACTGTTTCCTTCTGCTGGTATGTTAGAAAAAATGGGCGTCGCTTTTGCTTGTGCCTTGTTAGGAACGTTTATCTTTATGAACATTCTCTCGCGCATGAAGTTTAAAAACACGATCTTTATTCCGCTCGTGGGGATGATGTTTGGGAATATTGTCAGTTCGATTACGACCTTTTTTGCCTTGAAATATAATCTTGTCCAAAGCATTTCCTCATGGCTTCAAGGTGATTTTTCAATGGTCATTCAAGGGCGGTATGAGCTTTTATACATAAGCATTCCTATGATTATCATTGCCTATATTTTTGCGAATCGCTTTACTTTGGCAGGGATGGGGGAAGACTTTTCAACCAATCTCGGTTTGAATTATAAAGCGATTGTAGGTATAGGATTAGTGATTGTGGCGTTAGTGTCTTCTGTTGTCGTGCTCACAGTAGGAACGCTTCCTTTCTTAGGCTTAATTGTGCCTAACATTGTCACCATTTTTTATGGTGACAATTTGAGAAAAAGCCTGTTGCCAACCGCTTTGTTAGGCGCTGTTTTTGTTCTCTTTTGTGATATTTTAAGTCGGGTCATTATCTACCCCTATGAGGTGTCCATCAGCCTTACTATAGGGATTATCGGAAGTGTTATTTTCCTGTATTTATTAATGAGGAGAGGGCGCCTATGAAAACTAAACTTATGATTCTCGCAGGCATTACGATCGCGCTTATTCTATTCTTTTTATTTATTGATATTGGTGGCTATTGGGGCTACGTTCTTCAAAGCCGAGGGAAGAAGCTCTTTGCGATGGTGTTAACGGGAAGCGCCATAGGAGTATCAACCCTCATCTTTCAAACGATCACAAATAATAAAATTCTAACCCCAAGTATCATCGGTTTAGATTCCTTGTACATGTTGATCCAGACATTTGTTGTTTTTGTCTTTGGTGCGAACACGCTGACAATGATGAATAGCAATCTTCACTTTTTAATTTCAGTTGGCTTAATGATTGTTTTTGCAGGATTGCTTTATAAATTCTTATTTAAAAGAGAAGGTCAGAATATCTATTTTCTCTTACTTGTCGGGATTATTCTAGGCACCTTATTTCAAAGTGTATCCTCATTTATGGAAATGCTTATTGATCCCAATGAATTTTTGGTCGTGCAAGATTCAATGTTTGCCAGTTTTAACAATGTGAACACCAACCTCTTATTGATCTCATGTATTGCTATTGTGGGTGTCGGCCTTTATGCGCTGCGGTTTATCAAATACTTAGATGTCCTTTCATTAGGAAAAGACCAGGCAATTAACTTAGGAGTCCCTTATAATGCTGTTGTGAAAAGACTGTTAATTATTGTGGCCATTTTGATTTCTGTATCTACCGCGCTTGTCGGTCCCATTACATTTTTAGGTTTACTCGTGGTCAATATTACTTATCAATTTTTAGGCACTTATCAACATAAACCCTTAATACTAGGGTCCATGTTGATCAGTGTGATTGCTTTAGTCGGTGGTCAACTCATTGTTGAGCATGTCCTCAGTTTTTCAACCACTGTGAGTGTCATTATTAATTTATTGGGTGGCATTTATTTCATTTATTTGCTCTTAAAGGAGAATAAATCATGGTAGAAGTTAAACATGTGACGAAACAATATGGACAAAAAAAGGTCGTTGAAGATATCTCACTTACCATTCAAAAGGGTAAAATCACTTCTTTTATCGGACCGAACGGTGCTGGAAAGAGTACGCTCTTAGCCATGGTCAGCCGATTGGTAAGGAAAGATAGTGGTGACATTATTATCGATGGAAAAGAAATCAGTGAGAGTAAAAGTAATGAATTGGCAAAAAAAATGGCCATCCTCAAACAATCGAATGCCATTAATATTCGCATCACCATCAAAGATTTAGTCAGCTTTGGGCGTTTTCCCTATTCTCAAGGTCGATTAACAGAAACGGATGAAGCAAAGGTAAAAGAAGCCTTACATTATATGAGATTAGAAAATATTCAAGAAAAGTACATTGACCAATTAAGTGGTGGACAGCTACAAAGAGCGTATATTGCGATGGTCCTTGCTCAAGATACTGAGTATGTCTTATTAGATGAGCCACTAAATAATCTGGATATGAATCACTCTGTAGAAATTATGAAGGCTCTACGAAGAATGGTGGATGATTTAAAGAAAACAGTGGTGATCGTGCTCCACGATATTAATTTCGCTTCTTGTTATTCCGATTATATTGTCGCTTTGAAGGAAGGTAAAATCGTCAAAGAAGGCCAGACCGAGGATATTATCACGTCAACTGTTTTGAAAGAAGTCTATGATATGGACATTCAAATCGAAACCA
This sequence comes from Pullulanibacillus pueri, assembly GCF_014639255.1. Taxonomy (GTDB): domain Bacteria; phylum Bacillota; class Bacilli; order Bacillales; family Sporolactobacillaceae; genus Pullulanibacillus; species Pullulanibacillus pueri. The sequence goes on along the minus strand of NZ_BMFV01000002.1, from coordinate 175,242 downwards.
TCAATTATCGTAAAATCTGTATTTATTACACTTAATCAAAGGGCGAGATGGATCACCAATAAATAAAATTTTTATATATAAAGGTACTTGACAGCCCTATTTAAAGTTGATATAAATAAAATAATTGATAATGATAATCGTTATCAATTAATAAATAAGAATGATGACGTCCCTATTTATTTTTTTAGTCATGATTGAGAATCAATCTCAATAATAGAGAATCATCCAAAAGGAGGGAAGGATAGCTTGGCATCTACATAATGGGGATAAAGAAAGCTGATACACAAACCTGATACACAAACCTTCCAGTCAAAGGTTTTACTATAATATTTTCTTGAGGTGATAGTATTGATTAAGAAAGTCTTATCCGTTTTTCTTGTCTGTCTTTTGGCAGTAGCATTAACCGCCTGTGGTTCGACAGCTTCTGGAGAAAAAGCGAGTGGTTCAGCGAAAAAATCAGAAACGATAACGGTAAAGCATGAGTTAGGCACAACAAAGGTCCCTAAGAATCCAAAGAATGTGGTTGTTTTTGACTTTGGGGCACTGGAGACTCTAGACAAGTTGGGCGTTCCGGTAAAAGGTGTGGCCAAGGGCAGTGCGCTTCCAAGCTACTTATCCAAGTACAAGGATTCTAAATATGCTAATGTCGGCGGGCTAAAGGATCCTGATTTTGAAAAGATTAATGCCTTAAAGCCGGGACTCATCATTATCTCAGGAAGACAATCAAGTGCTTATAAGGAATTGAGTAAAATTGCACCTACCATTTATGTAGGAATCGACGATGCACATTACATGGATTCATTTACAAAGAATGCCGAGACTTTAGGCAAGATTTTTGGTAAAGAGGATGAAGTAGGTAAAGCGCTTGATAGCATCAATCAATCTATTGATGACTTAAAAGCCATTACCTCCAAAGATAATAAAAAAGGTTTAGTTTTAATTTCTACAGGCGGTAAGCTCAGTGCGTTTGGCCCAGGCTCTCGTTACGGTCTTGTCTACGATGTTTTCGGGGTTAAGCCGGTGGATGACCAAATCAAAGCTTCAACCCATGGGCAAAAAATCACTTACGAATATATCGCGAAGAAAAACCCTGATTATCTGTTTGTCGTCGATCGCGACCAGGCTATTGGCGGGGACACTAAAGCCAGCAAGGTTTTAGATAATGATCTTGTGAACGGAACAAAAGCTGCAAAATCTAAGCATATCGTCTACTTAGACCCAGAGATCTGGTACTTATCCGGCGGTGGCTTACTCTCTATGGAAGATATGATCAAAGAGGTAAAAGCAGGCATTGAATAATGACATGCGAAAGAACTTATCCATATGGGTAGGTTCTTTTTTAAAAGAAAAGAAAGTATAAGCCGTCGAAGCAATAAAGAGATCGGTAGAAAAATTTGTCTTCTCAGATAAGGACTTGGCGGAAGCCAAGTTTTTCTCAAAATATAAGAATGTATAAAATTCTGGTCATCAGGAAGGTGTGGATTTACGCTTCAGAACGCTCGCTTTCCTCGGGCACGGCCTCAGCTAACTTGGGATGAAAATCGAGTTTCCCAAGTGGATCTTCGGACACGTGCTGTTCCCGAAGGAGTCTCGCGTCTTCCGCTCCAATCCACTTGATACTGACGAAGCATTTTGGTAAAAAAGCTTTTTAATGCCTAACTGAATGAGGACCGGGCATGCATTTCGCCCGGTTTTTCTAATTTAAAATCAGTTAACCGTCAAAGAAATGAAGAGGATCTTTTCCTAAATTCACTCAACACTCATCAGCCTTTATCATTTTAAAAACATGCGAGATTTGAGAAACCTTCCTTTGTTAAAAAAGGATGAATAACCTTATAATGGTAACTAAGTAAATTGATCTTATCAGTATGCCGCCATTTAGAGGAACAGACTACAGACACTAAGGTCTAGCAGCCTGCTTAAGTAAAGTTTAGTCTTCTTCAGTTGTATCAGTTGGGCGTTCAGCAATAGTTTCACTACTGTTGCTGCTTGACCAGATACCGCCTTCATTCATTTGACCTTTTGCCATGGCTTCAATGTCTGAGGCTGTCATTTTTTTGTTCTGAGCATTTGTTGCTTTTTCTTCAGTCATTTTCAGCACCTCCTCTTGGTTAGTCTTTCCATCCAAAGGAGGGTTATTCTCGGGACGTTTTGAGTTTTTTTCAAATTATAAGAATGTATAAAATTTGGTCATCTGGATGGTGTGGATTTCCGCTCCAGAACGCTCGCTTTCCTCGGGCACGGCCTCAGCTAACTTGGGAATTGAATACTTTGTTTCCCAAGTGGATCTTCGGACACGTGCTGTTCCCGAAGGAGTCTCGCGTCTTCCGCTCCAATCCACTTGATACTGACGAAGCATTTTGGTAAAAAACTTTTTAATGCCCAACTGAATGAGGACCGGGTATGCTTTACGCCCGGTTTTTCTCATCTTTTTTGTAACAAAAGGAGACTTTATTCGTTTTAATAAATGGGGAGGGGAATGGGATGAACAAGAAAACTTTTTCAGTGTTATTTGGTCAGTTCTATTCTCCCCTCTATCACTATCTCTACCGGATGACAGGCTCTCATGAGGATGCGGAGGAATTACTTCAAGAAACCTTTTATAAAGCGATGCTGTCTTTGAAAATCAAAAATTTACATCAGACACGTGCCTGGCTCTTTAAAGTGGCACGCAACTTATACGTCGATTGGGTTCGCAAGCATGCCAGAGAGCAACATATGTTGCATCACATGCAAGAGGACATGCCTATAGTGAGCCATTTAGGAAACCCTGAAAAGGACTATGACATAAAAGAACGGCAACTGGAATTACATCAACTCATGCAAAAATTACCAGAACGAATGCGCACCCTTCTGTATTTAAGAGAAGTGGAAGGGTTTAGTTATCAAGAGTTGTGTGCGACTTTAGAGCTGACTATGAATCAAGTCAAAGTCACGCTTCATCGGGCACGGGAAAAATTTAACCAATACGTGAAAGAGCAGGGGGAGTAACGGGTGGCAGAAGATGACAACAAATTTGAGGCTTGGAAGGATCAAAATAACAGGGCGTGGGATGAGAAAAAAGCAAGGCGAATGGTATGGCGAACAAGACTTTCTATTATCTTTACTGTTCTAAGGGTTTTATTCATTTTATTTTTTGGTTATGCCATATATAAAATTGTAATTTCTAGTTATTATGATTCTGCACATAAAGGTGAGGAATTTGATCGCTATGTCACGACTTACATTGAAACCCACGAGACAGGGCTTCAAGTCGAAAAAACTGGAGTTCAAGAGGCGATACTTAGCCCATTTCTCACTCAGAAAACGTCACTGAAACTCTATCAAACGGTTGGAGATCGGGATGTCGTTATTGGAAAGGTAAAGGCCACCGATTCTTTGATGGTGCACACGATATTTAACCTTGACTTAAAGGAAGACTACTTAAATCAACAATCGACCTATGACTTTGCACTGCCGCCAGATTTATCAGGGAAAGGTCAGGTCAGTCAGAAAGACAAAGTTTCAGAGGGTGTCTGGAGTACGCTCAATAAAATTGATGACGGTCATGTTGCGCAAGTAGCCTTTTCTACGAAACAAGGGATGTCACCCGAAGCCTTAGGGAAAGCCTTAGCCCCTTATGACTTGAAGCTCTTACAGATGCCAGTCTATAGTGGGGAGTTAAAAACAATTAAAGATGTTCCCTTCAGCTCGGGTGGTGATGGGACAGATCAGATGTATTATGTCTCTCATTTGACCTTAAGACCATGGATCGTCAGCTACGATTCCAAAAATCGTTTGTCTTCAGAGTATTATGAGGAGGATTCTCAAACGATGAAGCGAGCCGCTAAGCAGCTGATTACCGATGTCCAATGGTTGCAGAAAAATGGTGATTATGATGAGCAAAAAGCTGACGCCAAGCGCTTGGATTATCTAAAGCAACACGGTGTCAAAGTCTATGGTGCTGTCGTTACCGGTCCTGTGCGGGAACTCGAAAAGCTTCAAAACAATAAAAACTTCTATCAATTTCAGTTAGGAAGAATGGAAAACTGGAATTGGCATTGACTACAATGATGGCCATTGAGTTATCATGAATGAAACTAGCTCCTTACTCGTAAATGCGTAGGTTTATTTAGTAAGAATGATTGATGGCAACCAAAAAAACAAATCAGAGCTACATTACGTTTAAAAAAGAAAGACGTCCGATTCTTACTCAGAGGCTTCGGAACCGTTTTAATCTATAGTGCATCGGTAGGCAACACATTGAATAAAGCGGAAGGTGCTCTGGCTCCTACGGGAACAGCACGCGTCCGAAGATCCACTTTGGAGCACCAAAAAAACGACTCCAAAGTTAGCTGAGGCCGTGCCCGTGGAAAGCGAGCAGCCTGAAGCGGAAATCAACAACCGTTCACTTCCATCCAACTTGAAATTGTATGCTTTCCTTTCGCATAAAAAAGAAGCCATGAATGCTTCTTTGCTTAGAGTTGCCAAAAAACAGAGTCAACATCCAAATTGAGTGGGGGAATTTGACAGTTTCATTCATATCAGAGGACAAGCAATTTGCGAGAAATATGAGCAAAGATGTTTTATAGTTTAAGAAAACAGTCAATAGCTGAAAATAAGAGCGCTATAACTAGGGAGGCCGTTATGGAAACGAGAGCATTAGGACGTTCAGGGTTAAAGGTAACAGCACTTTGTTTAGGAACCATGACTTTTGGTAATCAAGCAGATAAAGCAACCTCTTTTAAGATTATGGATAAAGCCTTTGACGCAGGCGTGAATTTTTTCGATACGGCAGATATGTATCCACTTGGGGGATCATATGAACAATTAGGGGCTACAGAGGCTTATATTGGTGAATGGCTTCAGGGAAGAAGAGGGAACATCGTTTTAGCTTCGAAGTGCTTTGGGGCGATGGGACCCGGTGCCAATGATCGTGGTTTAAGTCGTAAACATATTATGGATGCTGTCGAAGCGAGCCTAAAAAGATTGAACACAGATTATCTCGATCTTTATCAGGCCCATCAATTTGATCCAACAACACCAATTGATGAAACATTGCGTGCCTTCGATGATTTAGTCACACAGGGTAAAGTCAGATACATCGGGGTTTCCAATTGGCGAAGCTGGCAAGTTGCAAAAGCGTTAGGCATTTCAGAAAGAAAAAACTTTGTGAGAATCGAGAGTGTTCAACCCCGCTACAATCTACTATATAGAATGATTGAAGAGGAGCTTGTTCCTATGGCTCAAAGTGAGGGCGTTGGCATTTTCTCCTATAATCCACTGGCTGGGGGGATGTTGACCGGCCGCTATAAGTGGGGAAATGAAGTGAAGGCGGGTACGCGGTTTGGCTTAGGTGGGGTGACAAAAGCCGGCGACCTTTATCAGACCCGTTATTGGCAAAAAGCTACATTTGATGCCGTTGAGCGCTACCGTCAATGGTGCCAAGAACATGACTATGATATGGTGACAACGGCTGTCCGGTGGGTGACACAGCAACCGGGCATTAACGCTGCAATTATCGGTGCGAGCCGACCTGAGCAACTGGACGCAAGCTTAAAAGCTGCGGATGTTCCACCATTAACAGAAGAAGATTTAAAGTGGTTAGACAAGCTATGGTTTAGCTTACCACGCCGACAAGAGGACCGTTAATCGAGTTGAAAAGGAGCCTAAGCTATATGAGCGTTTTTAACAAGACTGTTATTGTCACAGGGGCTGCCAATGGCATCGGACGAGGGGTTGCCACACTTTATGCCCAAAAAGGAGCGAAGGTTGTCCTTGCGGATATTGATGAAAAAGCAGGGAACACCGCTGTTAAAGCCATACAGGAACAAAACGGAAAAGCTTGTTTTATTCAAACAGATGTGAGAAGTGAAACTGATATTCGTACGCTAATGGCAACCGCTAAAGCGCAATATGGAACGATTGATATTCTGATTAATAATGCTGGAAAAGGGTTATTTAAACCCTTAAATGAAGTGACACTAGAAGAATGGGAGGATGTGATTCATACCAACTTAAGAAGTGTTTTTCTCGGCTCAAGAGAAGCCGCAAAATATATGCGTGAAAATGATCAAGGTGGAGCGATTGTGAATATCGCCTCTACCCGGGCCATTATGTCAGAGCCTCATTCTGAAGGCTATGCAGCGACAAAAGCAGGTATCGTCGGACTAACACATGCTCTTGCAGCCTCTTTAAGTGAGGATCGCATCACGGTCAATGCGATTTCGCCAGGCTGGATTGAAACGGGAGATTATTCAAAACTGCTCCCAAGTGACCATGAACAGCATTTTTCCAAACGGGTCGGTAAACCGGAAGATATTGCTCGTGCCTGTCTCTATTTAACGGACAATGACTTTGTTACAGGCATTAATCTTGTCGTCGATGGTGGGATGACTCGGAAAATGATATATGAGGAGTGAGAAGTATGGTAAAGGAAGTCCTTTTGGATAACAAAGCCTTCTCCGTCACGGACTTTAAACAGGAGCTTGAGCGGGGGAGAAAAAGTATTTCATTCACTTTAAAAGTTCAAGGTGGACAGCATTATCATGATGTCACATCCTTTTTGTATAAAAATGCTTTTGAAGTTCGTGTACCCGAAATGGATTTGGCGTTTTCAGGAAAGATCTATGAATATTCAACGTCTCTAGCGGATTATTCGGACGAAAATTCATTTTCAAACTTTAAGTTAAGACTGATTGAGGAGAAATAAATAATGAAAAGGACGGTGACCTTATGCAACACTTCAAAGCCTTTGTTTTAGATAAGAGAAATGATCAGCTGATAAGAGAGGTCAAAGAGCTGACCTTTGATGATTTACCAGAAGGAGAAGTGACTGTAAAGGTGGCTTATTCCAGTGTGAACTATAAGGATGGCTTTGTCATCATGAAAGGCGCAATGGCCACTCAGTTTCCCTTAATTCCAGGCATTGATTTGGCAGGGACAGTCATAGAATCGCGGGATGGGCGCTTTAAAGAAGGCGATCCTGTTATTGTCACAAGCTATGAGTTAGGAACAGGGCATCATGGGGGATATAGTGAAGTGGCTCGGGTGCCCGCAAAATGGGTGGTGCCATTACCTAAAGGATTAACATTAAGAGAATCCATGATTTTAGGCACTGCTGGATTTACAGCGGCCTTATCTATTCAACGTTTAGAAGAGAACGGGCTCAATCCTGAAAAAGGTCCTGTTTTAGTGGCAGGAGCAACAGGTGGTGTCGGCAGTATTGCCGTTGATAGTTTAGCGAAAAAGGGCTACGAAGTCGTGGCCAGCACAGGGAAAAGTGATCAAGAACACTATCTAAAAAACCTGGGTGCTAAGAACATCATTCACCGAGAAGACCTCTTAGATAAAGAGGGACAAATCTTTCGAGAAGAACGCTGGGCTGGGGCAATAGATCCCGTTGGCGGTCAAACGCTTCAGTATATTTTATCGACCCTCAAGTATGGGGGATCTGTGGCAACAAGTGGGATGGCTGGAGGCGGCGAAGTGGCTACAACCGTCTTTCCTTTCATCTCTCGTGCCATCAATTGGTTAGGTATAGACTCTGTACATTGTCCCATGGACATTCGCCAAAAAGTATGGCAGCGGCTCGCCGGTGATCTCAAACCAGAACATTTAAACGAAGAGATTGTCAATGAAATACCATTGGATAATATATCAAACGTCTCAAATCGAATTTTACAAGGACAAGTGAAAGGCAGAACCCTTGTCAAGTTGTAGAGCACAGGGTAGGGAGCCCCTTTGATCATTAGGGCTTCCTTTTTCCATATAGAAAGAAGTGGTAAGCATGAAACTCAGTATTTTAGACCAATCACCGATTGCCAAAGGGGCGACTCCAGAAGAAGCCTTAAATAATACACTCACAATAGCAGATCTAGCCGATCGTTTAGGTTATACCCGATATTGGGTTGCTGAGCATCATAATACTAATGGTTTAGCTGGGGCCTCGCCTGAAGTGTTGATCGCCTCTATTGCCGCAAAAACGCGATTTCTTAAAGTAGGGTCAGGAGGTGTCCTGCTCCCTCAATATAGTCCCTATAAAGTGGCGGAAAACTTCAAGGTGCTCTCAGCCCTTTATCCTGGGCGCATTGATCTTGGTGTGGGAAATTCCCCTGGTGGTTCTTTAGCCACTCGGCTTGCTTTAACCGATAATCTGAGGAAAAGCTTAAATGACTTTCCAAGGCAAGTCTTTGATTTATTGGGCTTTCTTCAAGGTGATTTACCAGCGGACCAACCCTTTTATGAGGTGAAGGCGACCCCGTTTTCTCAGCGTTTGCCTGATCCTTGGATTTTAGGGATTAGAAGTGAAGGGTCAAAACTCGCCGCGGAGATGGGCACGGGCTTTATATATGGCCATTTTATTAATCCACATAATGGCGAACAAGCGCTAAAACATTATAGAGAGGCTTTCCGGCCATCAAAATGGCTCAGGGAACCTCAAGCGATTACCTGTATCTTTGTCGTGTGCGCCGATACCCAAGGGGAAGCCGAAAGACTTGCCCTCAGTCAGGATGGTTGGCTCCTTAATGTCGGCAAAAAGAACGGGGATACCCGCATCCCTTCGCCGGAAGAGGTGAAAGCCAGGACCTATACAGTGAATGAATTAAAAAAAATCAGTGAAAATAGAAAAAGAATGGTAATCGGTACCCCGGAAAAAGTGAAGGAACAATTAATCGACCTGCAAAAACGTTATAGAACCGATGAATTTATGGTGATCAGCAATCTTTATGATTTTAAAGCGAAGCAGCACTCCTATGAATTGCTCGCCGAAGCCTTTGCACTAGAGAAAACAGTATAAAGGAGAAGCGTCATCATTAGACAGGCGAGACCTGCGAGATAGCCGCCAATAATATCCATTGGAAAGTGGACGCCTAAATAAACGCGACTAAGACCGATCAAAAAGATGAGAAGGCAGCTACTTGTCCATATGACCCCTGTTCTTCTCCCTTTTCTTTTAAGATTAACACTAAGTAGAAAGGTTAAAAAGCCAAAGAAGGCCAACGAATTCATGGAATGTCCGCTTGGAAAACTATAAGATCCAGCATGAACAAGGTGCGTCAGCGTTGGACGAGGGACTTTGTAGTAGTTTTTTAAAAGGCCATTCACAATACGAACACTTTCAAGATTATAAAAGAGTAATAGGATCATTCCATAGTGCTTTCGCAGTGCATAATAAAAGCTCAATAAGAGTGTCAGTGGTAAGGAAACGTCAATTGAACCTATGTAGGTAATAACAGTAAAAATATATAAACCGACCTTCCCAAGGGCATTATAAACCCTTGACTGAATCGCAGCGTTAAAGTGCAAAAATAGCGGATCATAATAGTGGAGCCCAATGAGGAAAAAGGCAAAGCTAAATAACACAAGCGCTACACAAAAAAGCCCTGATGTCTTGAGCATGTTCATAGATGTTCCTCCTTTTTAGCATGACATTGAAAAAGGTTGGGACAGAAGTCTTTCATTCACAGAAAAACCCGAACATTCTATTGGAATGAACGGATTTTTCTATATACTTCGCATCAAGCGAATCACTCCGTCAAAATACTTCGCTTCCACGGGCACGGCTTCAGCTCGCGTTGGAGTAAGCTATATGGTGTTCTGTCGTATTTATGAAAGAGAGTCCCTGTTCCTGCGTCTAGGAGATTGCTTCGACGTCGCTTTCTCGGAACAACTCGAAGTTGACTCGTTAAGTCACGCTGTTTACTGTTCCTGCGGGAGCCTTAGCATTTTGACTATGCTTCCGTTTCCTACTCACTCTTTGAACTTGCATTGTTTGGCATTGGTTTTCATTATCTTGTTTTGACCAAGCCTCTAAAAGCATTATATGCACTTAATATTGAAATAATTAGCGATCACTTTCTTTTCTTTTTGAGCAGAAGGGATCCCTTGGATGTTGGCAAGCATGCCTTGAATGAGAAAGCTTTTAGGCTGATCTTTCTTAACTTCTCTCTCAATAATTTCGAGGGATTCTATCAGTTCTTCGTCATCTGTTAATTGAACAATTTTTTTTAGCCTTTTAAGGGATTGGGTAACATCATCAAAGGTAATTTCACCAGAGGGATTCACGTGATGGACTTTTTCTAGAAACATTTCCTCTGTTAAAATAGGTGTTTCCCCAGAGTGGACGAGTCCCTCTACAATATCATCAAAGCGGAGAATAATGTATCGGGATAGAACATCGATATTGACATAAATATGATCGATAATGAGCAGTTTAAAATAGGTCTCAGTGAGACCGTCTAATAGGATACATAGATCGATGATATAAGGCGCGATTCTATCCCCATAAGTGGAAAGAATACTTTCTTTTAACCATTCAAAGGATTCTAGACGGATTTTTTTGACCAATTCTTCAAGGGTAGTGTTAAAGGACAACGCTTGTTCTCGGACAAGCATGATAAAGAAATCGTGATGTTTATAGAGTTCTTCCATTTGGATTTTTAGTTGTCGAATCAGTTTTTCCTTAGGTTCTAAGTTTAAATGTTGAGCTGATAAAATTTTGTCGCGAATTTTATCAGAATAATAGTAGAAAATATTTAATAAAATGTCTTCTTTGGATTCAAAATACAAATAGACGGATCCCTTAGACATGTCAGCTTGTTTGGCAATTTCTTGTACACTTGTACTATGAAAGCCGTGTTCGGCGAATAGCTTAATGGCTGATTCAATGATTTTTTTCTTTTTTTCCTTCATAAACAAAATCCTTTCACAACCCGCATATTGAAAATGACCAGTCAGTATTATTATAGCTTATAAATTTCTAAAGATACAATGGTTTCTATGTTATTGTTTAATAGGCAAGTCAGAAGTAGTTATTTGACGTTTGACTGACTGGTCAGATATACTGTGATGAGGGGATTTTTACCATAGTAGAGGCCAGAAAAGAAAGAGCGCTTTAAACAAATGGTGATAGAAGCGAATGACTTGGTTAAAACGATAGGATCATCAGAAGTGATGATCCATAGGCTAATTGAGCCATCCTGGATGACCCTATTTATTGTTATTAAGGAATACTTTTAGCCTTTTTATTAAACGAAACAATGAGAAAAGTACTGGTCTGCTTCTTTTCGCTTTGTTACGGAACCCTACGAGTGATGACTACTCAGTTCTATTGTCATCAATTATTCACTTCATTCATTTTCTTTTTTGAACAAAGAGAGTTATGATAAAAAGGTTAATTGATCATTATCACCATAATTAAATTTTGACCAATGGGTCAGTGAGATCGCAATATCATTTTGAAACAAGATTATTTGAAAGGTGGAAAACAATGCGACGGATTATCCAATTTTCTTTGAACAACAAATTTGCCTTATGGCTTTTGACACTTATTGTTGTTGTTGCCGGTATATATTCAGCCGTGAATATGAAAATGGAAACATTACCGAATATAACAACCCCGGTCATGACAGTCTCCACCACAGATCCAGGAGCAACCCCTGAAGAAGTGGACGAGCAGGTCACTCAGCCTATTGAACAAGCTGTTCAAAATATCCAAGGTGTTAAGACGGTGTCGTCAAATTCAAATTCGAATTTCTCCTCAGTGCAAGTTGAATTTAATTATGAAACAGATTTAGACAAAGCTGAAACGAAAATAAAGGAAGCCATTAGTAAAGTGAGCTTTCCTGAAAACGTAGAGGATCCAAGTGTCACCAGGATATCTATAGATGCATTCCCAATCATTACTCTGAGTCTGTCAAATCCAGATCAATCCCTTTCTGAGCTTACAGACACAATCAATAACAAAGTGGTTCCTAATCTTCAAGGGATTGACGGCGTCTCCTCAGTTGATGTTTCTGGACAAACAGTCAATGAAGTTGATCTCTCTTTTAAACAGGATCAATTAAAGAAGTATGGGCTTGATGAACAGACCGTAGAAAATATTATCCAAGGCGATAATGTTTCTTACCCACTGGGACTTTATAATTTTAATGACTCACAAAAGTCTGTAGTTGTAGGAAAGAAATTCACTTCTCTCGATGATTTAAAGAAACTCTCTATTCCTTCACAAGCGACAGGCTCGATAGTGAAACTTGGGGATTTGGCGACGATTAAAATGGTCGGAAAGTCTGATTCCATCAGTCGTACCAATGGAGAACCTTCAATAGCTGTTCAAGTGGTCAAATCCTCAGATGCTAATACTGTGGAAGTCGGCGATGCAGTTAATGACGAAATCGATAAGGTGAAAAAGGATATACCGGGTTTACATGCTGTCACAACCTTAGATCAAGCGCAGCCTATTAAAGATTCGGTTAAATCAATGGTTGAAAAGGCTGTTCTTGGTGCCATTTTCGCGATGATCATTATTCTTTTATTCTTAAGGAACTTCAAATCAACATTAATTTCTGTTGTTTCTATTCCTTTGTCATTGTTAATTGGGATTATCATTTTGAAAGAAATGGATATCACGTTAAACATTATGACACTTGGAGCAATGACGATTGCGATTGGGCGGGTCGTCGATGATTCGATTGTAGTTATCGAGAATATATACCGGCGGATGTCGCTTTCTACTGAAAAATTAACCGGTCGAGAGTTGATCACTTCGGCGACTCGAGAAATGTTTATGCCGATTATGAGTTCAACCATTGTCACAATTGCTGTTTTCTTACCAATGGGCTTCGTCACAGGGATGATTGGTGAGCTTTTCTTACCTTTTGCTTTAACCATTGTCTTTTCTCTACTCGCTTCGTTACTCGTCGCGATTACAATTGTGCCTATGCTTGCCCATAGCTTTTTTAAGAAGGGCTTAAAAGAAAAAGCAAAGCATAATGACAATAAGCCAGGAAAATTGGCTAACTTCTATAAAACCGTTCTGAATTGGACATTAAACCATAAATGGATGACGTCTATTATTGCTATCGTTTTACTTGTGGGATCCTTAGGTTTGGTGCCATTCATAGGGGTCAGCTTCATTGGTTCGGACGAACAGAAAATGGTCGTTGCGACTTATTCTCCTGATCCAGGCCAGACCCTTGATGATGTCAAAAAGGTAGGGTCAAAAGTAGAAGATTACTTTAGCCATCGAAAAAACGTGGATACCATTCAATATTCCGTTGGTGGGGGAAACCCGATGTCAATGGGCCAAGGCCAGGACAACAGTGCCCTGTTCTATGTGCAATATGATGAAGATACGCCGAACTTCTCGACTGAACAAGATAAAGTCATGGCGCACCTAAAGAAAATGACGAATAAAGGCGAATGGGGAACGATTAACCTTTCAACTTCGGGAAGCTCCAACAACTTGACTGTGAACGTCTTTGGCGATAACATTGATCAGATTAAGCCTGTTATTAATAAAATTCAAGGGATTATGAAGGACAATAGTGATCTGAAAAATGTTGATTCCACTTTATCTAAAAACTATGTTGAATACACGCTTGACGTCGATCAAGAAAAGCTAGCGCAGTTAGGTTTAACAACCGCACAAATTGGAGCTTCGCTTGGTCAAAAGAACCAGCAAAAAGTCATAACGACGATCAAAAAAGGGAATGAAGATGTCAACGTCTATCTTCAAAGTGATAATGAAAGTTATAATAGTATTAATGATTTAACGAAAAACACGATTCAATCACCAACAGGTCAAGCCGTAAAGATCTCTGATGTGACTCACGTGAAAAAGGGGCAAACCTCTGATTCCATTTCGCGTAAGGATGGCGATATTTACGCAAGTGTAAGTGGTGAGATCACGTCTGATGATGTGTCTAAAGTGAGTGCAGCTGTTCAAAAACAGTTGGATAAAATAGATCTACCGAGTGGCGTAAAGGCCTCTATGGGCGGTGTTACTGAGGATATTAATAGCTCCTTCACTCAGCTAGGCCTAGCAATGTTAGCCGCTATTGCGATCGTCTACTTGATCTTAGTCATCACCTTTGGTAGTGCGCTAGCACCACTGGCCATCTTATTCTCGCTACCGTTTGTGATTATCGGGGCATTCCTTGGACTCTTTGTCACCGGTGAAACCATTAGTATTTCTGTTATGATTGGTGCGCTCATGCTGATTGGAATTGTAATCACGAATGCGATTGTGCTGATTGACCGCGTCATCCGCAAGGAAAAAGAAGGATTATCAACAAGAGACGCGATTTTAGAAGCCGGTGCCATTCGACTACGTCCCATTCTGATGACAGCTATTGCGACAATCTGTGCTCTTCTCCCTCTTGCGATTGGGCTAGAAGGAAGTGGAGGATTAATTTCGAAGGATTTAGGAATATCTGTTATCGGCGGCTTAACAAGTTCGACACTGTTAACCTTAATCATTGTTCCACTTGTTTATGAGTTATTTATGAGAAGAAGGAACAGGAAAAAACTAAATAAGAAATAAGACAAGAGAAGACCCTAAGATGACGAAATTGTCCTTAGGGTCTTTTTTTGCTTTTTTAGCTTTCAAAAAGCAAACGCTTATATTAGTGGCACTATTATTAAATGCCACGTCTTTTTAGAAGAGAGTGCTCCTTTACTTAAGGTCAGCAACTATAGAGTTGAAGGATATTCCGACGTAACAGATAATCACCGCTACGGAAATACACTACGCTTTCCGCGGGCGGCTGGTGAGCCTCCTCATGCTACGGAAAATACCGGGGTCCCCGATGTTTTTTGGGGTGAGCTAGGGGGTCTCACCTAGGCCTCTGCTCCCGCAGGACTAAGGAAGGCTGCTAGGAGAATAATCATCGCAGAAAAATCGTGGTGTTTACGATTTTTTGAGTCTACGTGGATTTCCTCCGCTAGTTAAGCTGATCTGATTTTCATGCACCTAAAGTTAAAATTACCTTTAAAAAAAGCAAAGATGCCTAATTTTTTCTGCAAAAAGCATCGACAACATGGAAGTGGATTGGAGCGAAAGGCGGGAGATTCGGAACACCTCAGGAAAAGTGTGTGCCTCAGCGCCGCTGACTCACGGGTGCATAAACTAGAGTCCTTCGGGAACAGCAACTAGCGTTACTTCTCGAATAAACTTCGAGTTGTTCCGAGAAAGCTGACTGCGAAGCGGTACGAGTAGACGCAGGAACAGGAGATTTTTATTCATAAATACTTGGGAACAAATAGTCCATTCCCAAGTTAGCTGAGGCCACTAAGGACGATCGGCTAAAATCGTCACGTCATTAAGGAACTTCGACTAAAACCGTCACATCCGTGTGACAGCGTCGAAGCTAGCACATCCTGTGCGTCGAACGCCGATCCTACCCACATCGTGTGGGCATGAGGAAAGCGAGCGACCTGGAGCGGAAATCCATACTGTTAACCGTCATTACTCTTTTTGCAGTTACGTCGCAATCTAAATCCATATCCATCATGTATCAATGGATGCTTTTTATGATCTTAGAGTCTTGTCACTTTCATTTGAAATGGTTTTATGGGTTTATCTTTTTTTGTGACATAAAAGACAGAATAGGCTTGTAGCATCACAAAGGCGGCAGAGGCAAATAGGAATGAGGCAAAGGACACATGAATCATAAAGGAAAGGAGACTCATATGCGAGAGAATCATATAGGCGCCACTAAACATTTGTAACACGGTAAAACCTAAGGTGAACAAACTACCGATAAAGAGATCACGTTTAATTTTACGAAGTTGATAAGCATGCTTAACGAGATAAATATCCAGAATAAGAAGGAGCAGAGCGACGAGTCGGTGAACGGCATCAATCCAAAAACCCCATCCGGTTCCTGTCTCTTGAGGAAAAGGCCAGCCAAAGAAGCTTGCTCCATATCCCGAATGTGTGACAAAGGCCCCATAATAAATAGCCAAGAAGACGGTGAGAAAGGTCAGACAGGATTTTACGAAAAAGCTCTTAACACTGTAAGCAGCCACTGGTAAATTTAACATTTGCCGTCTTTTCTTATTTTCGATCCGTTTGACAGCAAGTGTGAGCATAATACAAGCGCTAAAAGAGGTAAAGGCAATGCCCATATGAAATGCTAAGACCCAAGGAGGGCTTGAAAATAAAACACTAATAGCGCCTAATCCTGCTTCCATAATGACGGCAATAATCGAGAAACTAATCAAGGCTCTCACCTTTCGAGAGGCATAATGCCGCCAGCCAGCGAGTGCTGTGAAGACAAAGAGCAGCATGATTGCTGTAAATGAAATGAGACGATGCACATACTCGATAATGGTGGCTGCATTCCATTTTCCCGGAACAACTTCTCCGTTACATAATGGCCAGTGCTGGCCACAGCCCAGAATAGAGCCCGTATACGTATCAATAAATCCCATAGTATTGACAATGAACAGTCCGATAGAGGCACAAAGGCCTAGCCACACGATAGATCGACGTTTTTGAATCACTTCTAACATCTCCTTATTTAAACTAAAGCTGAGCGATTAAATAAGCACGCAGACGACCATGAGAGTAAATAAAACAGGAAGATAAATCAGTGAGGCCATAAAGGTCTTTTTTGCCCACTTCATTTGGTTATCAGCTTCAAAGAAGAGCTTAATGTGGATGCCTATATACCACAGGTTTAAGAGCAGTGTGACGCTAAAGTATAAGCTTCCTAAGGTATTAAGAAAAGCAAGGCTCATAGAGACACCGGCTAAGATTATCGCATAAATCAGGCATTGCACCTTCGTGATTCTTGCGCCTTTTACAACAGGCATCATCGGAACCTTAGCGCGTCTATAATCCTCATTTTTATAGAGAGCGAGTGCCCAGAAATGAGAGGGGGTCCAGAAAAAGATAATCAGAAACATTAAAACAGCGGATAAACTCACACTGCCTGTAACAACGGCCCAGCCCACAAGTGGAGGAATAGCGCCAGCACCACCACCAATGACGATATTCTGTGGGGTTCTTCTTTTAAGCCACATCGTATAAATCACCGCGTAATATATAAAGCCACCAAAGGATAACAGGGCGCTTATAGGATTGGCTAAAGTGAGAAAGATGATGAGAGAGAGTGCTTGGAGTAGTAAACCAAAAACAAGCGCATGTGTAGACGCGACGTTCCCTTGTGGCAGAGGGCGCTCTTGAGTGCGACCCATGATGGCGTCAATATCTTGGTCATACCACATATTAATGACAGCAGCGCCGGCAGCTGATAGTCCAAGTCCGAAAATGAGAACTAAAGTCGTTTTTGGATCAGGAAAACCATCTGTTGCCACAATGGCAGCAACATAAGCTGTGAATAAGAGTAATGCATTAATGCGCGGCTTTGTTAAAATCGTATAGTTTTTAATAAACTCCTTAATGGAGGTTTTAGACAATACTGTCGTTTTCGTGTTTGTAATGGCCATAAAAACATCTCCTTTTTAAAAATAGAGGTGAATACAAGCGATCTGCATTCACCTCATAGATGTTGATTTTAATAAGCGATTTTCTAATGCACCTGTGAATTAAAGGTCATGACCCAAATAGTTCCGCCGATGACGGCTACGGCATTGATAATCCCAATGGTTAAACCGATGACATGGTAGGCCGGTCCGTCTGACTCCATAAAGTGCATGAAGAAGAAGAGCTGAACGGCAATTTGTAAGACGGCAAGCCCCATGATGATGAGCATGATCGGTCCAAAGGGTAAGATGTGTGCTGCTCCCAAGCCTAGTGCTACAAAAGTTAGGATAAGAGAGAGAACGAAGCCAATCACATTTTTTATCGGAAACAATGGATGTTTTTCATTTGCTTTTACATGACTTTGACTCATGATACCACCCCTGTCATATAGACTACTGAGAAGATAAAGATCCAAACAATGTCTAAGAAGTGCCAATAAAGGCCAACGATAAACACTTTACGTGCATTAATAGGCTCGATTCCAAATTTTACAACTTGGCGGATGATGGAAATCATCCAGATAATACCGAGACTCACGTGAGCTCCGTGGGTACCGACTAAGGTGAAGAAGGCGGATAAAAATGCACTGCGCTGCATGGTCGCGCCATCTCCAACGTATTGAACAAACTCACTAATTTCAAAGCCAACAAAGCCAATCCCTAATAAAACAGTCACAATTAACCAACCAATGAGTCGTTTTTTATTAAAGTTACGCATTTCATAGACGGCAAGGCTACCTGTAAAGCTACTGGTTAAGAGTAAGAGTGTTTCAATGGTAAAGCCAGGTATTTCAAACAAATCTTTATCTGTAGGCCCGCCATCCACATGAGTGCGGATGACGAGGTATGTTGCAAATAAACAAGCGAACAGGATAAGGTCAGTCGCTAGGAAAATCCAGAAGCCGAGGATATTTAACGGTCCATCGTGGCGCTGATATTCTAGCAACCTACTTGTATCATGCTTTGACGATCTTTGCTTTGCTTCATTATTAGAAAGCGCCATGATTACACCCTCCCATAGGCAGCTTCAGTCTCTTCAACTTCTTCTGCTGGAATATGATAATCAGTGTTACGGTTGTTAGAACGCGCAATCATGCAAATGGCAACGCCAAGTAATCCAAGAGCAGCGATCCAATACCAACCAAAGACAAAACCGAAACCACTGATAAAGAAGAATACAGCCATAATAAACGGAATGCCAGAGTTCTTAGGCATATGAATCGGCGTGAATTTCTTCTTGCGATTTAATTGAACAAGAGATTCTCCGCGTTCCTTCATTCCCCACCACGCATCCACTTCCTTCACTTCAGGAATGTGTGCAAAGTTGTAGTGTGGAGCTGGAGATGGAATTGCCCATTCAAGTGTACGGCCATTCCATGGATCACCTGTAAGATCGCGTTCACCGTATTTAATGCTGTAGAGAACCTGAACGACGATGAATAAGAATCCGATACCCATGAGATAGGCCCCGATACTTGAAATAAAATTGAAATCTGTCCAGCCTGTATCTGCAGAGTAAGTGGATACGCGTCGCGTCATCCCCATGAAACCGAGTAGATACTGAGGCATAAAGCAGACATAGAAGCCAATGTTAAAGAACCAGAATCCCCATTTACCAAGGGCCTCGTTAAGTCTGAAACCAAACATTTTTGGCCACCAATAATACATACCAGCAAGTAATCCAAAGGCTACGCCACCGATGAGCACTTGGTGGAAGTGAGCAATCAAGAAATAACTATTGTGATATTGATAATCAGCAGGCGCCATGGCTAGCATAATCCCCGTTGCTCCACCCATTGCAAAACATGGAATGAAGGCTAAGGTCCAAAGCATCGGTAGCTTCATGCTGATCCGGCCTCGAAACATCGTAAACAGCCAGTTGAAAATTTTAACGCCGGTTGGGATACCAATAAGCATGGAAGCCACAGCGAAGAAGCTATTAACCCCTGCACTTGCACCCATTGTGAAGTAGTGGTGAGCCCAAACAAAGTAACTGACCACACTAATAATCATGAGTGAGATAACCATGGTTTTATAACCGAAAATTTTCTTTTTAGAGAAGGTACTGACGATCTCAGAATAAATCCCGTAGGCGGGTAGCACTACAATATAAACTTCAGGATGTCCCCATACCCAGAAGAGGTTGAGAAACATCATCGGATTACCCCCGTGCAGCATGGTAAAGAAGTGTGCGCCAGCAATTCTATCAATCATCAGAAGAGCCAAGGCCACTGTTAAAGCGGGAAAAGCAAAAATAATAACGACACAGGAAGCGACAACAGACCAACAAAAGAGTGGTAAACGCATCATTTTCATACCGGGTGCACGCATTTTTAAAATGGTGACCAAGAAGTTGATGCCTGTTGCCATACTGCCAATCCCTGATATTTGCACACCTAAGAGATAGAAGTTTTCTCCAGGACCCTTATCGAAACCGAGTTCTGTAAGCGGTGCGTAACTGGTCCAACCCGCATCAGGTGATCCTCCGATGACAAAGGAAAGGTTGAATAATAGCGCGCCGAAGAAGAATAGCCAAAAGCTCACAGCGTTTAAAAACGGAAAAGCCACATCACGTGCGCCAAGTTGAAGGGGAACAGCGATGTTAAACATGGCAAATAAGAATGGCATCGCCATGAAAAGAATCATGATGGTCCCGTGCGTCGTGAAAATTTGATTATAGTGTTCGGGATCTAATAGGTTTTGATCCGGTAAAGCGAGTTGAGTTCTCATTAATAGTGCATCAACACCGCCCCTAAACATCATGAGTAAGGCAGAAACGAGATACATGATCCCAATTTTTTTATGATCAACTGTAGTGATCCACTCGCGCCAGAGCCATTTCCATTTCTTTAAAAAGGTAAGCGTGAATATAATGGCAGCAAGCACAAGGACAATCGCGACATCAGAGGCATAAATCATAGGTTCGCCAGTCACAAAGAAATCTGAAGCAAACGATTTTATACGATCAAACATAGAAACACCTACTTTCCTTCCATTTCATCTGATTTATTCATGTCTTTCATCATCCAGTCATTATTCATATAAAGACCACCGTTTTTATTCACAGTATCCATGAAAATGCTCTTTGGATATGAAGAAAAGGACTTTTCACCAATAACGCCTGGTTTTGCTAGTTTTTGATATTCCTGTTTCGTGAGTGCATGTGAAGTATCTTTCACCTTGTCTACCCACTTATTAAAGTCCGTTTCTTTTACAACGTTGACATCAAATGTCATGTCCTCAAAGTGTTTTCCTGAGAAGTTTGCGCCTTTACCTGTGTAGGTGCCGACTTCATTGGCTTGTAGCCATAAGCGCATCGCCATACCTGGCATCGTATACTCTTGCCCGCCTAAAGCTGGTATCCAAAATGAGTTAATCGGTGCATCAGAGGTTAAAACAAATTGAATGGGACGCCCGGCGGGGACATCAATGTAATTGACTGTAGCCACATCTTGATCTGGATAGAAGAACATCCATTTCCAATCTAATGAAGTGACTTCAATGGTAATCGGCTCACCACTGTTTTTCGGTGGTTTAGTTAGAGCAAAAGTATCTCTAACGGTATAGAAGCTTAAGACACCGATAATGATGATGGGAATGGCCCACCAAACAACCTCTAAAATTTTACTATCATCCCAATTGGGTTTATAAGCCGCTTTGTTATTTGGCTTGTCGCGATAACGATAGACAATAAATGCTAAGAGTGCTATAACCACAGCTACGACAATACCCATGAGGACAGCGGATAAAACGATGAGATTTTTTTCTCTTTCCCCTGCTGGTCCAACTGGATTTAAAACGGGATACTTATCGCTACAGCCTGTTAAGAAAAGCAGGCCGATAATAAGGATGAAAAATCCTTTACGCCACAATGATTTCATCACTGACGCCCCTTTCTTTCTATTTACTTTTTTATCGATAGCCCTTGAACATGAGCGACCGTTTCATTTCCAACACCATTGTAAGAAGTTCAACAAAAGAAACGTGTGACGAAAATCACAGTTAGGCGTAAGTTCACAGAGCGTTCATATTTTCGTGCCGAAGCTGTTCACATTTCATTCAATTTTTTTTAGAGAAAAGTGATGAAGTTCACAGTGCCAAAGAATAAATGGGATTACACTGAAAATGAATTAAATAAGATATCAGGGGGAGATTGACATGCAAGATGAACGTCAAGAAAGATTACAAATGGTGCTTGAACAAGCGATGACTCCTCTTCTAGATAAACTCAATAAAATAGAAGAAAGGCTTTATCGATTAGAAGCCTGTTGTTGTGTTGAAAAGCGGTCGGAAGATGCCCAACGCTGCAAGGATAAAGAACAATAAGAGGAGAGAGGTTCTCCAACTTGCTTCCTATATAGTGGGAAATTCGAAAGGTGCAGAGTGATGCATTGTGTTTTTATGGACATAAAAGATAAGAAAATGATTAAAGCCATTCACTAAAGGACTATAGGGTAAGCTAATATTGTGGATGGCATTTGTCTGATCATTTGATCCTATCGGTCAGAGAAAGGGGATTTAGAATGAAAAGAAGGCATGAGGCACTTATACCCTTATCACATCACCATTATCATGGACTGGTAATCGCATTAAAGCTGCAAAATGCGAGCAAAGAAAAAGGACGCTGGACACTAGAAGAAATTAAGCAAGATACTCAGCGGTTTTGGGAAAATGGTGGAGCCGCGCATTTTCGTGAAGAAGAAGAGGTCCTCTATCCGACCTTTTCTCGTTACTCCCGGATAGAGGAGCTACCGGAAATGAGTCAGATCCTTCTTGAACATGTACAATTACGCGCGATGTTTTCCCAGTTGATCAATCATGAAGGACAAGAGGATATCCCGTTGATGCATGCGGTGGGCACACTGTTAAAAAAGCATATTCGGACAGAGGAGCGTGTCATTTTTCCGCTCATTCAAGAATCTGTACCAGAGGATGTTTTAAAAAGGATCTCATCTCACTTTAGTGCTCATGAAGAAATTTATAATAAAGGTTAATTTCCTGAAATAGAATATCTGTTGAGGGGTACCGCTAGAGGATCAAGTGCTTTAGTGCTCCATGAAACACGTTGGTTTCTTAAAATGTGCGAAATTTAGGAGGGAATCTAAACGAGGGTCTTTAGATCTCCCTCTTAATTAGATGTCTTTATATGATACAATTGTTTTGAGTACGAGATTCGTACAACTAAAACCTTGGTTCCAAGGCTTATTTTTTTATCCTTTCTCTTTTGAAGGATGAGCTTACGCGTTATGAAGAAGGTGCTGCGATGGTAAATGTTTTATGGTTACTCGTTTTACTGATTATTAGCATGGGAGTTTGGCTGGTATTTATAAAAAAAGAGGCGGTTCCAACAGCATCGGGGGCAATTGTGATGGCTTTTGGAATTTTTTTGTTTGCCGCTCTTCATGCTTTCCATTGGCTCTTTAAGCATCGGGGAGTGTTAACGTTAGAATTATTAGTGGTTTGGCTTTTCATCGCGCTGTCGATTGCCAAGACCCTCATGGATCATACCTTTAAAAAGAGACATGTCGAACAGCACTCATTAAATATCTTTGCGATAGGTACCTGGATAGCAGGGACCTCAATACTCGGAAATCTTATTGCTCGTGATTTCTCTGATTGGTATGTATTGAAGTGGGGCTTGGTTGGATTCAATGCATTGCTTTGGATCTACTATATTTTCCATGTAACGAGATCTTATGGGTATTGGTTTAGTACTCAATTAAAGAAAAGTGTAAATGGTACCATTCTTCTTCCGACGGTTAGTACACAATCCATAGTCATTCTCTTTTATGATGCATCAGGTGGACATTTTTTGCCTTTATGGGTAAAAACAACGCTCATTGGTTTAGGGATATTATTCTATGTGATGAGTCTGTTTTTATTGTTCAGTCATTATCTTTATCTTCACCAATGGGAATTATTGAAAGATTGGTCAGCAACAAACTGTATCATTCATGGAGCCATATCTATTACTGGACTGGCAGCTGTGACAACTGGAGCGATTCCGTCTAACCTTATCTTATTTATGTGGGGATGGGTCTTGTTCTGGTTTAGTCTTGTAGAAGGGTTAGAGATTTCGAGAGTGGTTTTACGTTTTAAGAGATTGGGTGTTTCAAAAGCAATAGGGAAATACCATGTCTCCCAATGGTCTCGAATCTTTACCTTTGGTATGTTCTATGCATTTACGAGTAAATTGAAGTTACCTGACTTGATCGTATTCACTCATGTCCAATTTTTTATTTTAAAGGTTCTCCCTTGGATTGTTTTACTTTTGCTCATAAATGAAAGCTTCCTCTTTATCAAAGAGAATGTCCAAAGTCCCATTGGGAAAAAAATGAGGGCGTGATATCGATCACTTCTTTCTTCCTATTCTATTGTCAATATAATAGGAAGTTAAAAATACAAATAGAATAAACATTTTGAAGAGGATTCTGAGAAAATAAGGGATTCCCCCGATATTCAAAGATGCATGCATCCTTTATCATGAAGTTAAGCAATCGAACGGAAGGATGGATGTTGCAATGGTACAAACGATGGAACTTGAAGGGAAGCTTTCAGTGGAGTCTAACACTCTAGCCTTTAAAAGCTTAAATATAATGGAAAGAAATAGTATGACAAAAACATTTGCAAAAAAGGAGATCATTTATTGCGAAGGGGATCGTTGTGACTATCTCTATTATGTTCTTGAAGGTACAGTCAAGCTTTCGAGCCTCAGTGAAGACGGTAAAGACTTTATTATGCAATATTTCTATCCAGGAGACTTATTTGGAGAATTTGATCGGGCGGATGAAAAAAAGCATGCTGACTTCTGTGCTATGGCGGTAACAGATTGTAAAATTGCGTATATTGAACAAAGTGAAATCAATACACTTTTGATGCTCGACGGAAATTTTGCTGTTGAATTCTCAAGTTGGATGAGCCAAATGCAGCACTACACGCAATTAAAGCTTCGGGATATTTTATTTTATGGAAAGAATGGGGCATTAGCTTCAACAATCATCAGGGCCGCCAATACTTATGGCGTTCACAAAGGTGATACCATCTTTATTTCTAAGCGGTTTACGAATTATGAGATTGCCAATATGATCGGAGCCACTAGAGAAACAGTAAATCGTATGTTAATCCAATTTGATAAAGCGGGCTGGATTAATTATTCTAATGGTCACATTACGATTTTAAAGTTAAATGAACTTAAGAAAATCTGCCATTGTGAGGACTGTCCTTTAGGAATTTGCCGGCTTTAATAAGGGATTGATATAGGAATGCTTTTGAACACCTTGTTGTAGTAGTGTTATAATAATGATGGACTTTTATCGTTATTATTGGAGCGAATTCCTATATGAATGAAACCATACGCATCATTGTCGTGGATGACCACGCGATTGTGAGAAGTGGCGTTAAACTTTTATTAAAAAAAGAAGCGGCAATTGAAGTCATTGGTGAAGCCGGTGACGGGGACGAAGCCATTACGAAAACGATGGCACTACAACCCGATGTGGTAATTATGGATCTAACGATGCCCGGGGGAAAAGACGGTTTAGAGGCTACTCTTGAGATTAAAAAAATGCGTCCTGAAGTCAAGGTGCTTATCTTGACGATGCACGATGAGCCGGAGTACTTATTTCGTGTTTTAAAGATAGGGGCTTCAGGTTACATTTTAAAAAATGCACTTGATACAGAATTGATCTCTGCTGTTCGGGCCGTCGCCAAGGATCAGGTGTATTTATATCCAACGGCGGCAAAGCAATTGGTCACAGGTCTTATCCAAACCTCTGATGAAACGGATGGATTTGAATCTTTAGAGCAGCTTTCAGCAAGAGAACGAGAAATTTTAGTGCTTATTGCCAAAGGCTTTTCGAACAAAGAAATAGCGGATCAATTGTTTATTAGTGTGAAAACAGTGGAGACGCATAAACGGCATATTATGGAAAAGTTAGGTTTGACGAAGCGCCATGAAATTGTTAACTTCGCACTAAAAAGGGGATTATTGGATTCTTATGAATAAGAAGAGTATCAGGGAAATCCCTGATGCTCTTGATTGAAGCAGGCTTTTTAGCCTGCTTATTTGTTTAGGCTTATTTCCTCTACAAATTTTTTAATGTTATCAAAGGCTTGTAACAGCGCTTGATAATCATGTGATAGAGAGTCCAATTGTAAGGCGATAGTCTTTTTTTCAATGCGTTCACAAAGCATTGTAAACTTTTTAGCCTCTATCACGCTTCCCGATCCTTTTAAGCCATGGGCAATGTCTCTAATGGCTGAATCATCCTGGTTTCTGATCGCGTCAGCGAGTTGGTCCAAATAGTCAGGGGTGGATTCCAGAAAGACACTTAGAAATTCTTTTAAGATCTCAGGATCCTCACCATATGTGTTTTTGAGTTGCTCAAGATCAATAGGGGGAACCTGATCCTCGGTGCTTTCAGATGTCGCCTCACTATTCTTTTTAGGGATTCGCGCCTTAGAATGATTTAACCATTTTTCTAATACCCCATGAAGCTCCGCGAGTTTCACGGGTTTGCTAATATAATCATCCATACCTGCTAATAGGTATTTCTCTTTATCAGTAGGTAAGGCGTTTGCAGTCATAGCGATAATAGGGGTTTTTGCTATGCTTGGATCCATCGATCGTATCTTCTGGGTCGCTTCTATACCATCCATTTCAGGCATTTGGATATCCATAAGGATCATCGCGTAATGATTTTCTTCAAGCTTTTGAATAGCTTCTCTTCCATTTGAGGCTGTTTCCACATGAAACCCAAGTTTTTTGAGTTGGAATTGAGCCACCTTTTGGTTAACAGGATGATCCTCAACAAGTAGGATCTCAGCTTTATTCACTACTATCGCTTCATGCTCCTTGGCGGGGTTCGGCACCGACTCGGCTGGCTGGTTTACAGACTTTTCATTTACTAATGTGACAAGACAATCCAATAATTGCGATTGCTTAATGGGTTGGTTTATGAGCGCTGCAAAACCATTATTTAAGGCTTCTTGTTTAATATTCTTCTCGTCAATCTTATTTAAATAAATTAAGCGTGTTCGAGATAAATAGGGATCTGTTTGTACGATATGAGCAAATGAGAAACTATCCAATCCTGATGCCTTAATATTAACGATAGCAATGTCATAAGGCTGATGATGAGTGATCCCTTGTTTTAATAATGTGAGAGCGTCGATGCCATTATCGACATGTTCACTCGTCATGCCCCATGAATCCAAATATTGTTTTATGATGGTTGCTTCTGTTGGAGAGTCATCGATAATAAGTATCCGTAAAGATTGATATTGTTTTTCTAAGTTTAGGAGATCCACTGGACTTGTTTGAGTATCCAGCTTTAAAGGTAGGGTGAACCAAAAGGTTGTTCCTTTTCCTTTTATGCTATCAAGTCCAATTTCTCCACCCATTAACTCCACGAGTCGTTTAGAGATCGCCAGGCCGAGTCCAGTCCCCCCATATTTACGAGTCGTTGATCCGTCAGCTTGGACAAAAGGATGAAAGAGCCGTCCCTTTTCTTCTTCAGTGATCCCTATCCCAGTATCGCTGACTGTAAAGTGAACATGAATGCGGTGTTTTTGGGTGGCCCTTAACTGTGCTTTGATCACCACTTGGCCTTCAGGGGTGAACTTGATGGCATTATCTACTAAATTTAATAAAATTTGACGTAAACGTATGGCGTCACCACAGACGAGTTTAGGGATGCTGGGGTCAATATATGTCAGCAAAGTCAGTCCTTTTGCGTGAGCCTTAGAAAGCAATATTTCGGCAATACCTTCTACAATAGCCGGGAGGTCAAAGCTAATCGACTCAATCTTGAGCTTTCCAGCCTCCATTTTTGAAAAATCCAAGATATCATTAATAATGGTGAGCAAAGCTTGCGAGGAGTGGTGAATGATGTTAACAAACTCCTGTTGTTCCTCGCTCAGTGGTGTTTCTAATAAGAGGTCGGTCACTCCGATAATGCCGTTCATTGGTGTTCGGATTTCATGACTCATATTGGCAAGAAATTCACTTTTAAGTTCGGAAGCCTCGAGAGCTTGATCCCGGGCAGTTGAAAGCTCTCTTTCTATTCTTTTTAAATATGTGATATCTGTACCAGAACCCGCCACTTCACTCACTTTTCCATTCTCAATAATGGGTGACAGTGACACGTGGATTGTTTTATTTTTATAGACCATTTCATATTGAACATTTTCACCGTCGAGAGCTTTTTGAAAATGGACCTTCAGTTTATCCGCTAGTTTTTCTGGGAAAACACGCTCCAAAGGCAGCCCTTTGACTTCCTCAGTCACAAGGCCCAGTGCCTGGCCTAATTTTCCCTCTGATAAGGTAAAGATGAATTGATTGTTATCATTTTTTTCATATTTAAAAACGATATTCTGTAAATTTTTCACAGTGGTTCGGAAGCTGTTTTGTAGTGCATTCTTAAGGGCGGCCTCTGTTTCTTTTCGCTGGGTAATATCTTGGATTATACCGACAAATTGAGGGGTTCCATTTACAATAAATTGTGTCACAGCGAGATCCATAGGGAAAAGACTTCCATCCTGGCGCTGGCCCATAACTTCGCGACCAATGCCTATGATTTTAGCCTCACCCGTCCGTAAATAATTCTCAATATAATGATTATGGTGGCTGTGATACGGCTCGGGCATAAGGATACTCACGTTTTGGCCAATCGCCTCAGAGGCCTTATATCCAAAAATGTGTTCCGCTGCAGGGTTGAAGGATTGGATAATCCCGTGATGATTGATCGTAATAATCCCATCTAAAACGTTATCCAGAACAAGCTGGGCAATTTGTTCATTTTGTGATAGCTTTTGCTTTTCCTCTGTCATATGTTCAAACTCCCTGATTTTCATTCACTAGACCTGTCTTTCCTTATTTTACATGATGGGCAGTAAATCTCAAATATTGGTCAGATCTTCACTTTATTTAATCCTCTATGTGATATAAGTCACAAAGAAATTTAAATGCCAGTTCTATAATAAAAATGGAAGAACAAGAAGGCCCTCTCTACCCTTGGATGTCACGTATGGAGTGATATCGCCCTGAAAGAGGAGAATGGTCGAAGTGAGATCTTAAAAAATGTGAATGTCCATTGAAAGGAAGTCATGACAATGAGTCCACTTGCAACAAAAATCTTAGTCGCTTATGATGGTTCCGAAATGAGTGAGCATGCGCTCAAAAAGGCGGAAACTATTGCACGTTTGAATGAAGCCATTGAATTAGAGATCTTGTCGGTTAATAAGAAGGAGATTCACCCCCGCTTTTTCCCAGAAAGTGTGTATATCGATTATACCGAACTTAATGAGACCATAAAAAATGAAGTGCTGAATCAATTAGATGAAGTGAAAAAAACGATTAGCCTCCCCAATAAAGTGACAACGTTACTTCTTGAAGGAGATCCTGGTGAGGAAATTGTTCGGTATGCGAAAGAGAAAGAATTTGATTTAATTATTTTAGGAAATAGAGGACTTAACAAACTACAAGAAGTTTTCTTAGGTAGCGTGAGCCATTATGTCGCACAACATGCCACTTGTCCTGTTCTTATTGTGAAGTAGAGAGTGTGATCATAAAGAGAACACTGATAAAGCCCCTTTTAATGGGGAGTCTCTGTAAACTTAGCCATTGATTTCTACAAGGCGACTCGACATTCATTAATTGAATTTATGAGTCGCCTTTTTCCGATTTTGGTGCTTAAAAAGGCTTACTGTCATCTGTAAACAGTAAGCCTTTTCTATACTCTGAATGTTATAGAGATTCAGTATGAGATTGAGTTTCATCCTCTAATTCGATCCAATCATGTGACCATTCTTGGATACTTTCAATTACCGGCTGTAAAGCCTGGCCTTTTTGAGTTAAGGAATATTCTACACGGACTGGCGTTTCAGGAAAGACAACCCTATTTGCGATGCCCTCGCGTTCTAAATCCTTCAGCCGTTCTGAAAGCAGTCTTCCGCTTATAGGGAGAGACGATTCTATTTCACAAAATCGCTGAGGTCCTAAAAGTAGCTGATTAATGATTAAACCCGTCCAACGTTTACTTAGTAGACCCATGCCTTTTTCAAAACGCGGACAAAGTTCAGAATGCTTCATATGATCACCTCATCTCTATTCATTATAACACTTTTTTTAGAATTTAAGGCATTATAAGAGCAAATAAAAATCTTTTTAATAAATGTCTTGACATCCTTCTGTTATCATTATATATTAAGTTACGAAAAGTAACAAGATGACATAAAATAATAAAGTGTTGTGGAGGCTAATAAACATGGCGAAAACAAAATGGGTTATTGATGAAACACATTCAAGCGTTGATTTTTCAGTAAAACATATGATGGTCTCTAAGGTCAAAGGAACTTTCCATAATTTCGATGCAACTATCGAAGCGGATCCAACCGATCTTACGACCGCTGATATCACATTTAACATCGATTTAGAAAGTATTGATACACGTAATCAAGATCGAGATAATCATTTAAAATCTGCTGATTTCTTTGATGTTGAAAAGTATCCTAAAATTACCTTCAAGTCAACCAAAATTGTAAAGACTTCTGATGATGAATATGATGTTACAGGTGACGTTTCCCTTCATGGCGTCACGAAACCCGTCACTTTTGCGGTTACTTTTGAAGGTCAAGGGCAAGATCCTTGGGGGAACCAAGTGGCAGGCTTTAGCGCGACAGGAAAAATAAGTCGCAGTGACTTTGGATTAACCTGGAATACCACTTTGGAAACTGGCGGCGTTCTCGTTGGGGATGACGTGAAACTTTCTCTTGAAATTGAAGCAAAACCAGAATAATAAAATAGAGTTTTAAAATTGTAGGAGCCTGCTTCCATACATAGGCTTCTGAGAGGGGACGGCAGTCAAAGTCCTTTTGCGGACTTGCTGCCGTTTTTTTTTTTTTTGAGGAATAAGCAAGCAAAAAGTTTAGTCATTAGGACGGTGGACGGTGTGGATTTCCGCTTCAGAACGCTCGCTTTCCTCATGCCAACGAGGAAAGCGTCTAAGAGATTAGTCCTCGCAGAAAAATCGTGTTCTTACGATTTTTTGATGTGGGTAGGATCGGTGTGCGACGCCATCGGGGTCCCCGAAAAGTGCCCTTTACTTTTTGGGGTGGTAATCGGGGTCCCCGAAAAGTGCCCTTTACTTTTTGGGGTGGTTGAGGTGCTAGCTTCGGTGGTGTCACACGGGCGTGACGGGTTTAGCCGAAGTTCCTTGATGACGCGACGATTTTAACGGATCGTCCTTAGTGGCCTCAGCTCATTTTGGGATGGTTAATCTGTGTGTTCCAAAGTATTTATGATTAAAAGTCCCCTGTCCCTGCGTCGACGCGTATTGCTTCGTCGCCAGCTTTCTCGGATCAACTCGACGTTTACTCGTAAAGTCACGCTGGCCCCGTTCCCGCAGGACTCTAGTTTAGGCATCCGTGAGTCAGCGCGCTGAGGAACACACTCGGTATAAATGTTCCGAATCTCGCGCCTTCCGCTCTAATCCACTTGATACTGAAGAAGCATTTTGGTAAAAAACTTTTTAATACCCAACTGAATGAGGACCGCGCATGCTTTTACGCCAGGTTTTTCTTATAAGAATATAGCATTAAGGAAGATCTATAAGGTCAACGTTTATGACCTCTCTATAAAAAATAAAAGGATGTGTGAAGTTTATTAGATTTAGTGAATAGAAAAGGTTCTTTATTGGAA
The DNA here is from genome assembly GCF_014639255.1 of Pullulanibacillus pueri. Classification (GTDB taxonomy): domain Bacteria; phylum Bacillota; class Bacilli; order Bacillales; family Sporolactobacillaceae; genus Pullulanibacillus; species Pullulanibacillus pueri. Next base: position 144,290 of record NZ_BMFV01000002.1, on the reverse strand, counting down.
GTTCACTCATAAACTTTAAAGACCTTTTCTTTTGAAGTTAGCTTTTTATACCAAAGTTGTTGACTAACTTCCAATATTTTTGTATATTTTAAATAGACTTAATAATTACCTTCATATGTTTATTTGTAAAAAATAGATTATTATAGATCTATTTTTTTATATGAGGTCAAAAAGAATATAAAAAGGGGGATTCATTTTTGAAGCGAAAAATGTTACTTTCGATGATCATGTTAGTGGCCTTGAGTTTACTACTCGTCGGATGTGGATCGAGTAATGATAAGGACACTGCGGCGAAAGACAGCTCTGACAAAGCTAGCAGTAGTGGGGATAGTAGCACCAAAATCCTTGTTGGAGCAGACACGACTTTTCCACCATTTGAAACCGAAACCAATGGTGAGGTGACTGGTTTTGATATTGATATGATTAAAGCCATTGCCAAAGAAGAAGGGTTAGAGGTTGAGACGAAAACCATGCCTTTTGACGGTCTTATTCCTAGTTTGACAACCAATTCGATTGATGCTGCTGTTGCAGGTATCACCATTAAAACGAGTCGGATGGAAAGTGTCGATTTCTCTAATGCCTACTATAAATCAGGATTATCGATTCTTGTTAAGAATGATTCTAAAATCAAAAGTGTCGATGATTTAAAAGGGCATCTTGTCGCCACGAAAAAAGCAACGTCTTCTGTTGATTATTTGAAAGATCACGGAATAAAGGACAGTGACATTAAACAATTCAAAAATATTGATGAAGCTTACCAAACCTTAGAGACAGGTGGGGTAGATGCGGTTTTATTTGATAATCCCGTCAATGCAAGCTTTACATCTGAACATAAAGACGTGAAAGTGGTCGGTGGGTTGCTAACAGGTGAATATTATGGGATTGCTGTCAGCAAAAAGAAACCAGAGCTTCTCGATAAAATTAATGATGGTTTAGCTAAGATTAAAGAAGATGGCACTTATGATAAGTTGTTCAAAAAGTATTTTGGTGACGATACAAGTGGGGTTGTCAGTGATGAGAAGTCACCTGAGGATGTCGCGGTTGAGGATTAAGACGCTTCTCTGTAATTTGGCGATGTAGCATCTTTAGCTATGCTACATCGTTTTCCTCTTTGATCCCTTTTTCTACATTCGCGGAAAAGTGACTAAAAGGCAACTTAAGAAGGGAGCGATAGGTTCTGCAAATCATTTGGGATAACATGGACGTTTTGTTAAGTGGTCTTAAATATACAGTGGAATTTTCCATTATTGCTATTATACTTATGGTCATTATTGGGTTAATTGCGGCTTTGATGCGATTATCTAATTTTTTTCTTTTTCGTTGGATTGCAACGGTTTATGTTGAACTGTTCCGTTCAACACCGCTGTTGGTTCAATTGTTCTTCATTGTACTTGGTTTACCGGCTATTTTACCGGTAAACGATTGGTTTGGTCAGAGAAACTATCCAGTGATTGCAACGGCTTTGACTTTAGCCTTAAATGAAGGCGCTTATGTAACTGAAATCATTCGCGCAGGAATCCTTGGTATTGATCGTGGGCAAAAGGAAGCCGCCGCAAGTATTGGAATGACTAAATTTCAAACGATGCGTTATATCGTATTACCCCAAGCCTTTAAGCGCATGATACCACCCATGGTCAACCAGGCAGCACAAACGATTAAAGATACATCACTGTTGGCGCCAGTAGGTGTTGTTGAATTACTTTATAAAACTGAAATTGTGGTTTCATCAACGTTTGCTTCATTTAAGTTTTACGGGGTATGTGCCATTCTTTATTTTATTATCATTTTTGCTGTTTCAAAAACCGCTTCTTATTTAGAGAGGAGGTTCCAGGTTGATAAACGTTAAAGATCTTTATAAGTCATTTGGTAAGCTTGAGGTTTTAAAGGGGATTTCGAACCATATTGATGAAAAAGAGGTCGTTGTTGTCATTGGGCCATCTGGAAGTGGTAAGAGTACTTTTTTACGCTGCTTGAATGGTCTAGAGACTGCGACAAGTGGTCATATCGAAATAGCCGGAATGGAACTTACTCATTCTAAAACAAAGCTACATATGCTACAACAAAAGGTGGGCATGGTGTTTCAACAATTTAATCTCTTTAAACACCTTACGATTTTAGAAAATATTACGATTGGTCCACGTAAGGTTCTGAAGCGAACAAAGGAAGAGAGTAATGCACTGGCCCGTGAATTACTAAAAAAGGTAGGTCTCTCTGGAAAAGAAGATAGCTATCCGGATGAACTATCAGGTGGACAGCAGCAAAGGGTCGCGATTGCCCGTGCTTTAGCTATGCAGCCTGAAGTCATGCTCTTTGATGAACCGACATCAGCTTTAGACCCAGAAATGGTCGGTGAGGTTTTACAGGTCATGAAGGACTTAGCACGTGAAGGGATGACGATGGTCGTTGTCACCCATGAAATGGGCTTTGCCCGCGAAGTCGGAGATCGTGTTATCTTCATGGACGATGGGATGATCGTTGAAGAAGGTAGCCCACAAGACATCTTTTCCAATGCACAAGAAGAACGGACCAAAAGTTTTCTTGCTAAGATTTTGTAAAGTAAATAGGAAAAACAGGGGACCTGGGAATTTCTCAGGTCCCCTGTTTTGTGCTCAATTCTTATAGATGACTACGCTTAAATAAAAAAAGTGTGGGTCACCCTTTAAAGGTTCTCCACACTTTTTAGCACGAGCAATGTCCAGTGCTTGGTGTTGAATTAATAAGCTAAAGTAAAAAGACCGTTAATATGTGCGAGGTAACGAAGGTTACTTGCTTCCTTCATCAAGGAGGCTGGTAATCCTTTTAACTGTGTTTTATTGCCACCGATTGTCGCAATCGCGTCTTTACGTCCAAGGCTTCCAAGTGTACCAGAGAATACAGGGTTGAAGGCCTCAAGTGCACCATTTTTAAGATAAGCAAAAAGGTTATAACCAATTTGCTCGCCCATTTGCCATGAGATCTGAGCCGTTGGTGGATAAGGACGTTCTGCTCCAGGAGCAAACACAACAGCACTATCACCCGCAATGAAAATATTTTCATGAGAAGTAGACTGTAGATATTCATTAACCGTTGCACGGCCACGGTTGACTTCAATACCTGAATTGGCTACAACAGAATTTCCTTGTACGCCACCTGTCCAAACCATTGTTTTGGTTTCGATTTTGCGACCATCCTTTAATTCAACAACATTATCTTCGTATTTGGAAACAGGAACACCTGTTACAAAAGTGACGCCGCGTTTTTCAAGACTTGTTGTTGCACGCTCGATAAGCTCTTCAGGGAAACCTGGAAGAATCGTTGGCGCAGCTTCTGCCACATAAAGAGAAATGTCTTTAGGATCGACACCGTATTTTTTAGTGAGTTCAGGCATTCTATCAGCAAATTCACCAACTAATTCAATACCTGTCAAACCACCGCCACCAACAACGAAGGTTGCATCAGCTTTATCTTTACTTGTTGCATAGTCACGCACACGTGCTTCAACATAATCACGAATGTGTTTCGCTTCATCAACAGATTTTAATGTGAAGCCGTTCTCTTGAAGACCTGGGATGCCGAAGAAAGCTGTTTCACTACCAAGTGCAACAACGAGAGCATCGTAAGTAATCTTAGAGCCATCTGAAAGTGAAACTTCTTTATTATCAGGTGAAATTTCATTTACAGTTGCAATTTTTAATTCGATGTCTTTACCACGAAGAAGTTTTTCTAATGGTAAAGCAACAGCCTTTTCTGCAACATTTCCTGCAGCAAGACGGTGCAGTTCGGTAATAATTTGGTGAGTAGAGTCACGATTGATAACAGTGACATAAGCATCATCAACTGTTAAATATTTGCGGACAGTCAATGCACTTAATAAGCCGCCATAACCTGCGCCCAAAATAACAATATGTTTTGACATAATCATCCTCCATCCATAGTTCTTAAAGAAGTTCTTCAAAAATATAAGGAAAACATTGCTGTTAAGAGAGTGTTAGCGTTGTTTTTCCATTTTTTGAATTGAAACCTGAAAATTATTTTACTTTTTTTCGTTTTCAGACGTGAGTTTTAGATAAGCTTGTACGAAACGAAAGAGCTTTTGTGCTTGGGGATCTTTAAGCAAACGCAATAAGCCGAAAAGGCCGATGGTTTCTTCGTTTCTTTCTGCAAGTTCTTTGGCTTCCATAGCCGTTGCTGCAACTTCTTTGGCTTTGCCTTCGATAGGCTTTAGGAACTCTTTGAATCCACCTCTGAAATCATTAATAAGAACCTCATCGGTTGCAACAGATTGGAAGAAGTCATAAGACTTTGTCATGACATTCACCATTTCTGTTAATTTAGGTAAACTTTCGACAAGAGAAGTTAATGATTCTTGAACTTCAGGCTTAAGTAGTTGTTCAAGTACATCGAGCTGTTCAGCTTTAGCAGCCGGAGTTCCGTTTTGGTTTTCGATTTCTGACATGCCGATTCTCCTTTTCTTAAACGATTCCCGTTTGGCGGGTCATTCTTATTCCTCGACCTCTAATATGTAGGTCAAAATCTAAAGGATACTTTTAATGAAACTTAAGTTATAACACGCTTTGCTCAACCCTGGATGATCCGTTTCTTTTCCTATTCTCCGTCATAGCACCCATATGTTTCTTTGTTACTTTACCCTCCTCCAATCCTATTTTATGCTTGGGTTGCTTCAAGGGACTAAAGGGAGAGTTTGATAACATAAATACAAATAAGTTCTGTTAAAAAGATGATAAAGATTAGTGAAAAAGTGCACAAAGGGCTATTAAAGCTTTCATTAAAATATCCGCTTCTATTTCATAATATAGAATACCACTTTTCTTAAAAAAATACATGCAAAATCAATCAGAAACTTTAATGAAATAAAAAATAATCGAGCATTGTTTTAGCCTTGAAAGTGAAGTGTTTGTGAAAAATGTCACATAACAGTCACTGAAAATGTGATTTATATCACATTCATAGAAATGGGGTCCTTTTAAAATATAAAGTGAAGCAAATAACTGGGGAGTTGATACACGTGTTAGATTCTAAAACCATTGAAACGATTAAATCCACTGTTCCTGTCTTAGAAGACAAGGGTGTTGAGATTACTAAACGTTTTTACAAACTTCTTTTTGAAAACCATCCGGAGCTTTTAAATATATTTAATCATGCCAACCAAAAGCAAGGCCGTCAACAAACGGCGTTAGCAAATGCTGTTTATCAAGCGGCAAAGCATATCGATCATTTAGAGAACATTTTGCCCGCCGTGAAACAAATTGCTCATAAGCACAGAAGTTTAGGTATTAAACCAGAACAATACCCTATAGTCGGTGAAAATTTATTGCTCGCGATTCAGCAAGTTGTTGGATTGCAAGCGGATGATCCTATTATTCAAGCATGGGCTGAAGCTTATGGTGTGATTGCAGATGTATTTATTAATGTAGAAAAAGAAATGTATCAAGCGGCTGAAGAGCAACCCGGGGGTTGGAAAGGGTTCCGCAATTTTGTTGTAGCGAAAAAAGTGAAGGAAAGCGATGTGATCACCTCTTTCTACTTACAGGCAGAAGACCGAAAACCTATTGCTGCTTACGAACCCGGTCAATACATTAGTGTAAAAGTCGCGATTCCTGGTGCCGAATATACGCAAATTCGTCAATATAGTTTGTCCGATAGCCCAAATAAAGACTATTATAGAATGAGTGTGAAGAAAGAAGTCGGAACAGAAGTGAAGCCAGATGGGATTATTTCTAATTACCTCCATGACTTTTTAAATGAAGGTGACTTATTACCTTTAAGTGCACCAGCAGGTGATTTTACTCTTGATACCAATAAAGATATCCCTGTTGTACTCATTGCTGGTGGTGTTGGGTTAACACCAATGATCAGCATGCTCAATCATCTTTCAGAGCAGTATCCACATCGCCCTGTCACCTTTATTCAGGCGGCTAAAAATAGCCAAATTCATGCTATGAGAGAGCATGTCGTGAAATTAACACAAGAAAAGAACAATGTGCGTTCATTCTTCATTTATGATTCTCCAACGGAGGAAGATCGAAAAAGGCAGCTTTATGATAAAGAAGGTCATATTGATCTTGATTGGTTACACTCCGTAATAGAAGATAAAGAATCCGATTTTTACTTTTGTGGACCAGTTCCCTTTATGGAGACTGTAAATAAGGCTTTGCAAACATGGGGCGTTAAAGAAGACAATATTCATTTTGAATTCTTTGGCCCAGCAATATCTATTTAACGATCGAGTGAAGTAAATGATCTCGTTTCAGCTAAAGGGCTTTTCATATTAACTATGAAAGGCCCCTTTTTTTATAATATCAGCGAATTTTTAAGTTGAAGTCCTATGAGTAGCTGTTGTTTATTTCCACTCCAGGTTGCTTGCTTTCCTTATAACCCACAGGCTAAGGAAAGCAACTAAGAGAATAATCCTTGCAGAAAAATCGTGTTTTTTACGATTTTTGACGTGGGTAAAATCGGTGTTCGACGCACAATCGGGGTCCCCAAAAAGCGCTTTTTGCTTTTTGGGGTGGTAGTCGGGGTCCCCGAAAAGTGTTCTTTACTTTTTGGGGTGGTAATCGGGGTCCCCAAAAAGTATTCTTTACTTTTTGGGGTGGTAATCGGGGTCCCCGAAAAGTGTTCTTTACTTTTTGGGGTGGTTGAGGTGCTAGCTTCGGCGGTGTCACCAGGACGTGACGCTTTTAGCCGATCATCCTTAGTGGCCTCAGCTAACTTGGGAAGGATGATGTGTGTTCCAAAGTATTTATGAATAAAAGCCCCCTGTTTCTACGTCTACTCGAGAAGTCACGCTCGTTGCTAATGCTACTTGCCTTAGCTGCTGATGCCCGTTTTCAAGATTCTTATAGAAAACGGTCACCAAGACACCCTTCTGATGCCCGTTTTCAAGATTCTTACGAAAAACGGTCACCAAGAGGCCCTTCTGATGCCCGTTTTCAAGATTCTTATAGAAAACGGTCACCAAGAGGCCACGCTGATGCCCGTTTTCAATATTTTTATGAAAAACGGTCACCAAGAGGCCCTTCTGATGCCCGTTTTCAAGATTCTTATAGAAAACGGTCACCAAGAGGCCACGCTGATGCCCGTTTTCAAGATTCTTATAGAAAACGGTCACCAAGAGGCCACGCTGATGCCCGTTTTCAATATTTTTACGAAAAACGGTCACCAAGAGGCCACGCTGATGCCCGTTTTCAAGATTCTTATAGAAAACGGTCACCAAGAGGCCACGCTGATGCCCGTTTTCAATATTTTTATGAAAAACGGTCACCAAGAGGCCCTTCTGATGCCCGTTTTCAATATTTTTATGAAAAACGGTCACCAAGACACCTTTCTGATGTTCGTTTTCCTAAAATGCCAGAAATTATTGTAGTGGAGGACCGACCCTATAATGGAAAATTAGTCTTTCGCCATTAAGCTTGACGACACCCTTAATGTGTGAAAGGTATGCCTGAACATCAGGCTGTACTTAAGCGGAAAACGATAAAAAAGAACTGAGCACTTGTTCAGTTTCCATAAAAAGTGCTAAAATTAACATAGTCTTTTAAAAAGTTGTATTCATGTTTTAATTATTATGTAAGCGCTATCTAAAAGGGAGGAAGACATATGGAAGCACAAGGATCTTATAAGCCGGGGCTTGAAGGCGTTGTAGCGGCTGAAACAGAGGTGTCATATTTAGATGTTGAGGCTGAAGAAATCGTCATTAAAGGTTATGATCTTATTGAACTTGCGGAAAAAAGACAATACCTTGATTTAGTGGGATTGCTTTTAGAAGGTGAACTCCCTAGTAACCAGCGTAAAAAGGAAATAGAGTGGATATTACAGAAGGAATATCAGCTCCAAGATGAAATTCTGGAAATTTTACGCTTGCTTCCGAAGGAGACCCATCCTATGGATGCGCTTCGGACGGGAATTTCTATACTCAGTGGGTATGATCACACGATTGATGACCGCACAGAAAGTGGTAATCGTGAAAAGGCGATGCGTTTGTTGGGCAAGATTCCAACGCTTGTGGCGAGCAGTTATCATCTTTTAAATGAAGAAGATGTTATTGATCCAAGAACGGAATTGTCTTTTAGTGCCAACTTTTTATATATGATGACAGGGCGAGAGGCGAGTGCGTTAGAGGTAGACGTCTTTGATCAATCTCTTGTGGCTTATAGTGAACACGAAATGCCCAATTCCACTTTCGCTGCTCGAGTCATTGCCTCCACACATGCTGACATCTATGGTGCACTTACAGGTGCGGTATCTTCTCTTAAAGGTCATTTACATGGCGGGGCGAATGAAGCGGTGATGCGCATGTTATTGGAAGCGGATACAATTGAGGGGTTTAAGAAACTGATCTACGATAAATTACAAAACAAAGAAAGAATCATGGGATTTGGTCATAGAGTTTATATGAAGAAAATGGATCCTAGAGCCACTTTGATGAAAAAAGCACTCCGATCACTTGCAAAAGAGAAAGACAATTTTACTTTGTACGATATGTGTGAAGCTGGAGAACAAGTGATGAAAGAGGAGAAAGGCCTCTATCCCAATCTCGATTATTATGCAGCGCCTGTTTACTATATGTTAGGGATTCCAATTGATCTTTTCACCCCTGTCTTTTTTGCGGCAAGAACGGTTGGGCTTGCGGCTCATGTGATGGAGCAGCATAGTCATAATCGTTTGTTTAGACCGAGGGTGAATTATACGGGTCCTCGTCATCTCCACCCTTAAGAGAAAGGGGGAGTTTAAAACTCTCGCTTTTGATCGCGCGGCTATTCGAGAAGGATGACGGCAGCGAATCTTGAATTCAGCGAAAATTCTAGTGCTCACGTAGGTTGGTTCTACGTTCCGCGCTTCATTTTCTAGCTTCATGCAACCTTCTTGGCGCTGAAAACCGATCTTTTTAAACAAGAAGAAAGGGGGAGTTTAAAACTCTCGCTTTTGATCGCGCGGTGCGGTTAAGTGATTCACTTTAATTATGTACTTATTGTAAAGAAAGGGCTTGATTTTAAATGGTAGAAGTCACAGATCAACCAAAGGTAGATGAATTATTAGATAAAATTGCAGACTATGTTGTCAATTATGAAATTAAAAGTGAGGAAGCCCTAGAAACGGCAAGGTATGTATTGATGGATACCTTGGGGTGTGGTTTTCTGGCGTTGCGTTATCCAGAGTGTGCTAAGCATCTTGGACCCATTGTTCCTGGGACAGTGGTTCCTAATGGTGTGCGTGTCCCTGGAACAGCGTTTGAACTTGATCCCGTGCAAGCAGCCTTTAATATTGGCTGTATGATTCGGTGGCTTGATTATAATGACACCTGGCTTGCAGCAGAATGGGGACATCCATCGGATAATTTAGCAAGTATACTGGCAGTGGCAGATTACATCAGTAGAAAGAACATCTCAGAAGGGCGTGCTCCATTAAAAATGGAGAAGGTATTGGAAAGTATTGTGAAGGCTCATGAGATTCAAGGGATTTTAGCGCTTGAAAATAGTTTGAATCGTCAAGGTTTGGACCATGTGTTGTATGTTAAAGTCGCTTCAACAGCTGTCGTTACGGCCATGTTAGGGGGCACAAAAGAAGAAGTCATTAATGCCGTGTCTCAGGCTTGGATTGATAACTCAAGTCTGCGCACCTATCGTCATGCACCGAATACAGGGTCAAGAAAATCCTGGGCTGCAGGGGATGCGGCCAGTCGGGCAGTGCGACTGGCCCTGATGACGTTAAAAGGTGAAATGGGCTATAAGACGGCTTTAAGTGCACCTAAATGGGGGTTTCAGGACGTTTTATTTGGCGGCAATGCGCTCACATTGGGTCGGGAACTGGATGCTTATGTCATCGAGAATGTCCTCTTTAAAATCTCTTTTCCGGCTGAATTTCATGCCCAGACGGCTCTTGAGGCTGCCATTAAACTTCATCCCCAAGTTGCCTCAAGGTGGGAGGATATAGATAAGATAACAATTACAACCCATGAATCGGCTATTCGGATCATTGATAAGACGGGACCGCTAGAAAATCCGGCAGATCGTGATCACTGTATTCAATACATTACGGCAGTCGGTTTAATTAAAGGAGGCTTAACGGCCGATGATTATGAAGATGAAGCCGCTGAAAATCCACTCATCGATGCACTCCGGGATAAGATGGAAGTGGTAGAAAACACGCAGTACACCGTCGACTACCTAGATGAAAATAAACGCTCCATCGCGAATGCTGTTCAAGTCTTTTTTAAAGATGGGACACAAACCGAACAAGTGGCGGTAGAGTATCCCATTGGGCATCGCAGACGACGCGAAGAGGGCATTCCACTTTTACTTAAGAAATTTGAGTCCAATTTAAAAACGCGTTTTCCAAATAAACAAGTTAAGCAAATTTTGAATTTATGCCAATCAAAACAAGAGCTTCTTTCCACTGATGTGAATACCTTCATGACTCTTGTCACTACCCCTTGAAAGGAGGCGCGACGTTATGTCATGGATCGTTGAAAAAGAGTCAACCCAAGAACAACTTGCTGAGCAATTTAAACAATTGATGTTGGAGAGGGACATATTAAAAATACCTGGTGCCCATGATGGGATGTCGGCACTGATTGCTAAAAAAGTAGGCTTTAAAGCGCTATATTTATCAGGTGCTGCTTATACAGCAAGTCAAGGATTACCTGATCTTGGGATGATTTATTCAAATGAAGTGGCTGAGAAAGCGCGTGAATTAGTTCGAGCAGCCAATCTCCCCCTTCTAGTGGATATTGATACAGGGTATGGTGGGATATTAAATGTCTCTCGTGCTGCCAAAGAGATGGTCGAGGCGAAGGTGGCAGCCGTACAAATTGAAGATCAATCTCTTCCTAAAAAATGTGGTCATCTTAACGGAAAAAAGCTTATTCCAGCCCAAGAGATGATGGAAAAAATTAGAACAATAAAGGAAATCGCTCCTTCTTTAATAGTGGTTGCCCGGACAGATGCCAAGGCTATTGAAGGTGTCGATCGCGCCATCGAACGTGTCAATCAGTACGTAGAGGCGGGGGCAGATGCCATCTTTCCGGAGGCTTTTATCACCGAAGAGGAGTTTAAAAAAGTGCGTCGCGAGGTTAAGGCTCCATTGCTTGCTAATATGACAGAGTTTGGTAAGACTCCTTATTATAAGGCTCGAGAATTTGAAGCGTTTGGTTATCAGATGGTCATCTATCCGGTAACGTCCTTACGGGTCGCAGCCAAAGCTTATGAACGTGTGTTTACTGAGATTTTTCAAAGGGATACACAAGAAGGGTGTCTCCAAGATATGCAAACAAGGGAAGAACTTTATCAAACAATCAAGCACTATGATTATGAGGGATTAGACCAACATATTGAAAAAACCGTGTTAAACGATATTGGAGAGAACACCAAGCAGTAAGCATGAGGGTAGACGCTTGCTTGACCCCATAAGCTCTTTCTAAAGAAGGAGAGTGGATGAGGGATCAGGTAAAGGCTACCCTCTTTATTTATTGATGAGCTTAGGAGTTCTAACTCAGGTACAACTAAAAAAAGATAAGAATTTTACTTGCTTAAAAGCTTAAAAGAATCGCCAAGATACAGACTAAAAAGGTGGAAAACGCACGAAATGATTGAATAGTTTGAGATAGCCTCATTCAAGGTCTGATGATGGCACCCTTTAATTTCTGCGTCAGTTTATAACATTCTTATATTTTGAGAAAGGAAAAAGATAATAGACATGGGACAAGATTACGGAAAGTTTGCTAATCTAAGATTTCGTGATAAATTAGTCATCATTTTTGGCATTGGACTGATTATCAGTTCTTTACTCCTTTTACTTTTTAGTGGACTTTTCTTCGGATTAATGGGTTTCTTTACAATTGCAAGTGTGCCTTATGCCTCCTCCTCAGCACTTCTTTTGTTTATCGTTTTATGCTTTAGCTTCATTTTTATCAGTAATCTTTTCATTAAGCGATATATAAAGCCACTGTTCTTAAAGACAAAAGCCACAAACCCCATTGGCCGAGGGACGGGCATCCTTTTTTACGGTCTTTTAATGTTATTGATCGTTCATGATGTTGATCATTTTATAGCAGGGTTGACACTGAATTGGAGGATTGAGACACTCCTTACCACCATGATTTTAATTATAAATTCTGCTCTAAAGGAAAATAGAGATTTACAGAAAAGGGAATAGCGGGTGTTGCCCTCCGTTGACATTTATTCAGAAAAATGCTAACTTTAACCTATCATTAAAAATTTAAAAAGTATAACTTATCAAGAGAGGCTGAGGGACTGGCCCAGTGACGCCCGGCAACCTGCATGGTAATGTAAGGTGCCAAATCCTGCAAAGCGGAGTGCTTTGATAGATAAGAAAGTCAATCACGAATGCAGGCCACTTGATCATAAGGTCTGTATTTTTTGCATTTGTTGAACTTCTTGTTCAATGGCCCATGACTCATAAGGCAGGGCATACGGCAAATTTTTTTCATTGGCTTTTTTAGAAAAGTTCGCGCTTGGACATTCACGTACTAGGATTCTCGCTCGCTCTTGGGTTTAGGAGGTCATTAAAGATGGGTGAAGAAACATTTGGATTTCAAACGAGATTGCTACACAATAATCACAAGTATGATCGGCATACGGGGGCGGTAAGTGTTCCCATTCATCATGCCTCAACATTTCATCAAGCAGATTTTGATCACTTTGGAAAATATGACTATAGCCGTTCAGGCAATCCCACGCGTGAGGCATTAGAGGAAGTTATCGCCGATCTTGAAGGTGGGAGTAGAGGCTTCGCCTTTGCTTCTGGTATGGCAGCTATTTCTACTGCTTTTATGTTGCTTTCCCAAGGCGACCATGTTGTCATTTCGGAGGATGTTTATGGTGGGACTTATAGAGTAGTGACCGAGGTTTTAACACGATTGGGTATTGAACATACTTTTGTGGATACAGCCAATCTGGAAGAAGTTGAGAAAGCCGTTCAACCGAATACTCAAGTGATTTATATTGAAACACCGTCAAATCCGCTACTTAAGATTACTGACATTAAAGCGATTGTCAAGATTGCAAAATCCCATGGGATTCTTACATTTGTGGATAATACTTTCCTATCCCCAGCCCTGCAACGGCCACTTGAATTAGGGGCAGATATCGTGCTGCATAGTGCGACAAAATTTATTGGCGGTCATAGTGATGTTGTTGCGGGTTTAGCTGTAGTTAACAGTGAGGCTTTAGGCAACCGACTTGCCTTTTTACAGAATGCACTAGGCGCAATCCTTGGGGTACAGGATGCTTGGCTTGTATTAAGAGGGATAAAAACTTTACAAGTGCGTATGAAGCAATCGGCCCAATCAGCCCAAATCATTGCAGAGTACCTTGAGTCCCATCCTGCTGTTGAGGCTGTTTATTATCCAGGACTCAAAACTCATCCGGGCTATGAGCACCATTTTTCCCAGGCAGAAAATGGTGGTGCGGTGTTATCCTTTGCATTAAAAGATGAAGCTGCTGTTCGTCACTTAACTGCGAACCTTCAACTTCCGGTCTTTTCTGTTAGTCTAGGCGCTGTCGAATCGATATTATCTTATCCTGCGAAGATGTCGCATGCTGCCATGCCTAAGGAAGAGCGTGAGAGAAGGGGCATATCCGATAGTCTCTTGCGTTTATCTGTTGGTTTAGAAGATCCCAAGGACCTGATTAAGGATTTTGAACAAGCGTTTGCTGCTGATACAGTACTTTCTAAGATACGAGATTAATTAAGAAACGAAGGGCATGCATGAGGTCATACTCAGGCGGCCCTTCTTTTGTTTGCGATAGATGCCCCTTTGGGTATCTTTTAGAATGCATTTGGAGTAAAAAGCGTCTTAATTGACCTATATTTAGACTAAGTCTAAAATAATAGGCAAGGGGGAATATTCTTGGACAGTAAAGTCAACTTAACACCCCAACGGAAGGCCATCTATGATGTTATTTGTGAGTCAAACAATCATCCTACCGCTGCAGAGATTATCGAAAATCTTAAGGAAAATGGCTTTAGATTTGCCTATGGTACGGTGTATAATTCACTTCATTATTTAACGGAAGCTGGGCTCATTCATGAGCTGAAGTTGGGCGAAGGCTCCAGTCGTTACGATGGAAATATAGATGAACACCAGCATATCCAATGTGAAATCTGTGGCCGAGTAGATGAGGTTTTCACTGAGATTAACGGAGAATGGCTGGAAGAGATTGATAAAGAAACAGGTTATACCGTAAAGTCACATCAAGTGATTTTAAAAGGGGTATGTCCGACTTGTCAAAATCAATAATCTCTTATCCATAAAGTGACATAGTTTGGGTGGATGAGGGATGTTGATGATATATTAGCCTTTATTAAAAAGGAAAATATTTCAAGGAGGAGATGTAATAATGGTAGAAAACAAGAAGTTGACAACGGCTACTGGTACTCCAGTGCATGACAACCAAAACTCAATGACTGCTGGTTCTAGAGGACCTACATTATTACAAGATATCCATTTGGTTGAAAAACTTGCTCACTTTAACCGTGAACGTATTCCTGAGCGTGTGGTTCACGCTAAAGGCTCTGGTGCACACGGTTACTTTGAAGTGACTAACGACATGACTCAATATACTAAAGCGAAGTTTTTATCAGATCGTGGTCTTCGCACTCCGCTATTCATTCGTTTCTCAACGGTAGCGGGTGAAAAGGGGTCCGCTGATACTGAGCGCGACCCACGTGGGTTTGCTGTTAAATTTTATACTGAAGAAGGGAATTATGACATCGTAGGGAATAATACACCTATTTTCTTCATTAGAGATGCAATTAAATTCCCAGACTTCATTCATACACAAAAGCGCAATCCAGCTACGAACCTTAAAGATCCAGTAGCTGTTTGGGATTTCTGGTCTTTATCTCCTGAATCCTTACACCAAGTGACTTACTTAATGGGTGACCGTGGTATTCCAGCGACTTGGAGAAATATGAACGGATATGGGAGCCATACCTTTAAATGGGTTAATGCTAAAGGCGAAGTCTTTTTTGTGAAGTATCATTTTAAGACTGATCAAGGGATTAAAAACATGACTTCAGAAGAAGCTGCTAAAATTGCAGGTATTGATCCTGATTACCATACTCGTGATCTTTATGCGGCTATTGAGGATGGTGACTTCCCATCTTGGACACTTTATGTTCAAATCATGCCTGAAGCAGAAGCCTATTCTTATCATATTGATCCATTTGATGTCACAAAGGTTTGGCCACATGCTGATTACCCACTTATTGAAGTAGGAAAGATGGTACTTAATAAGAATCCTGAAAACTATTTTGCAGAAGTAGAGCAAGCTGCGTTCTCACCGGGTAACTTTGTACCTGGTATAGAAGCATCACCTGACAAAATGCTTCAAGGACGTTTGTTTGCATACAATGATGCCCATCGTTATCGTTTGACTGGAAATTATCAACTCCTTCCTATTAATCGTGCAAAAAATGAAGTTCATAACTACCAACGTGATGGCGTCATGCGGTTTGACAGCAATGGTGGTGGCTCAGTAAACTATGAACCTAATAGCTTTGGTGGTCCAAAAGAATCTCCAGCAAATAGCCCGTCACCCTTTGAAGTTTCAGGTGTGGCTGCAAGTGTTCCTTATGATTCAGATGATCACTATTCACAAGCAGGGGCTCTTTACCGCTTGATGTCTGAGGATGAAAAAGAACGTCTCGTTCAAAACATTGTTGGAGGTTTAAAACAAGTGCCAGAAGAAATCCAACAACGCCAAATAGGGCATTTCTATAAAGCTGACCATGACTATGGCGAGCGTGTCGCTAAAGCGCTTGGTATGGCTGTAAAAGCGTAATAGATTGATAAAGTAAGAGAAAGTGAAGTGTCGCAAAAGGCCACTAGGTCTTTTGCGGCACTTTTTTTCACAAAAAATTTCTGGTTCATCAGGACGGTGTCTTTTGGTATTCAAAACTTTTTCTTTAGAGTACTGAAGGACTACTCCAAACAGCTGAGGCCGTGCTTTGACAATGCGTCTTATGCTGAGGATTAAGAAAAATCCGTCATTCAGTGAATGAATGTCCGGATTTTTTTTGAGTGAAAGACTTCTGTCTCATTCTTTTAGTTTTAGTCTTAATAAGAATCAGTTTTGTGACCCTTTTGTTCAGCTTCCTTAACTGCTTGGTCACCTTTTGATGTCATGTTTTTGTGTTTCTCAAGCCCTTCTTTAACACGGCGTCCGTAGTCCTCATCACATTTTGTAAAATGCTCAATCATTTTTTCTTGAATGTCACTGCGACAGTGAGATAAAGCATTCACGAGGTTTGAAATTAAATCATCACGTTCGACATCATCAAACTCGCGATAAGCATTGCCCGCTTGTTCGTAATTATTTTCTCTATCAATGGTTTCACGAACAAGGTTCCCTTCAATATGAGGGGTGTATGCTTTATCGTCATCAGCATACTCCTTTAGACCGCCAATGTTCGAAGGTTCGTAATTGATGTGAGGGTTTTCTTGGCCCGAGGTATCCACCTCATACTCCATCATCCCACCTTGTTGATTAGTGGCTACATGCTTTTTGGGTGCATTAATGGGAAGTTGCAAGTAGTTAGCCCCCACACGATAACGCTGGGTATCGGAGTAGGAAAACGTACGTCCTTGAAGCATTTTATCATCTGAAAAATCCAGACCGTCAACTAACACACCCGTTCCAAAGGCAGCTTGTTCAACCTCAGCAAAATAATTCTCAGGATTTTTATTAAGCACCATTTTTCCTACAGGCAACCAAGGGAATTGTTCTTTTGGCCAGATCTTTGTGTCATCTAGTGGATCAAAGTTGAGTTCAGGATGTTCGTCATCACTCATCATTTGCACGTATAGTTCCCATTCAGGATAATCTCCGCGTTCAATGGCCTCATATAAATCTTGGGTTGCATGATTGAAATTTACTTTCTGGATTTCATCGGCTTCTTTCTGGGTCAGGTTTTTAATGCCTTGTTTAGGTTCCCAATGATATTTGATAAGTACCGCTTTACCCTCTTTATTGACCCATTTATAAGTATTTACGCCCGAACCTTGCATCTGTCTATAATTGGCAGGGATGCCCCAAGGTGACCAGGTCAGTGTTATCATGTGAAGGGCTTCGGGTGTGTTGCTAAGAAAGTCAAACTGACGCTCACTATCTTGTATGTTTGTTACAGGATCAGGTTTAAATGCATGAACAAAATCCGGGAACTTGATGGCGTCACGAATAAAAAAGACTTTAAGGTTATTCCCAACCAAATCCCAGTTTCCTTCTTCAGTATAGAACTTTACTGCGAAGCCACGAGGATCCCTAAGTGTCTCTGGTGAATGGTTACCATGCATTACTGTTGAAAAACGTACAAAGACGGGGGTCTTCTTACCCGCATCTTGAAAAACCTTTGCGCGGGTGTATTTGGATACAGGCTCATCCCCCACTTTGCCGTAAGTCTCAAAATAGCCATGAGCACCAGCACCACGAGCATGAACGACACGTTCGGGAATACGCTCACGATCAAAGTGAGAGACTTTTTCAATGAATTGATAATTTTCGAGGGTTGCTGGTCCCCGATTTCCTACAGTACGTGTGCTTTGATTATTTTTTATGGGATGTCCTTGACGAGTGGTTAAAGTATTAGATGCTTCATTCTCAGTTAAACGGTTATCCTTTGGACCCCCTTTTCCTGTGACAGAAGTTCCATCATCATGGGACAAATTTTTTTCATTCTCTTTTTTCATGTTGACATCCTTCATTTATGGGGAAACTACAATTATTATGTTTTATCACTCATTATTTATACAGAAAGATTTGTTATAAAATGTCATTGTGCTGAAGAAGTAGATAAAGGAGGACACTCATTTGAAACATTACCGAAGCATCATGTTTACCAGTCTTTTATTGGGATTCATCATCTCAGGATGTTCTCATGATTCCATGCAAGAGCAGCAAGAAGTCAATAAGAATATGAACGAAGCTTCTTCTCATTCTCATGAAATGGATAAGCAGCACCAAACAGAAACAAAAAGTCACTCGCAATCATCACAACAAAAGAAAAAGGACTCCGTCACAGTGGTTTCTAATCCGACAAGTACAGATGTGCTTGTTAATAAATATTTTGCTTTACCTGAAGAGTATGATCCCAAGGATCTCGTCTATCCTGACGTGCCGTTTATTTTTAATGAAAAAATTGAAAAAAGGATGATGAGAAAAGAGGCTGCTCAGGCATTAAAACATTTAGTAGAGGGGGCAAAACAGGATGGAATATATATAGCGGGAGTGTCTGCCTACCGCTCTTATCAAACACAAAAGGCCTTGTTTGAAGCCTATGTCAGAAAAGATGGTTTAGAAAAGGCGAAGATGTATAGTGCGTTTCCAGGCACAAGTGAACATGAGACCGGTCTGGCGATTGATGTATCGAGTAGTACTGGAAAATGTGCCGCTCAAGATTGTTTTGCTGGGACTCCAGAAGCTAATTGGTTAGCAGAGCATGCAGATGACTATGGGTTTATTATTCGCTATCCGAAAGGGAAAGAAGCGATTACAGGTTACCAATACGAACCCTGGCATCTTCGCTATGTTGGAACCAAGGCATCCCAAGAGATCGCAGCCAAAGGCATCACCCTCGAGGAATATTTAGATGAAGTCCCGGTATCCCAATGAAAGCTAGCTTAATCTTTCCTTAGAATGAGTTGAATATTTGCTGGGGCCGTACACTATATCGAAAATGGAATGGAGGTCGATGAGTATGCTAAAAAAAACAGGTGGAGCTTCTCTTTTGGCATTGTGCTTGCTTGGATTATTAAAAGTGGCTATATTTCAAGAGATGATATCGAGTAGCCCTATTGATTTTAAATCCTTACATAGCCAAGCCTCAGATCAGAATACGATATTAAACAAAAAATCCATAAGTCATCAATCAAACGCGGAGACCCAAGCGGCTTCGGCAACTTCAGCGACAAGCGGAAAGACAAGCCCTTTAGTTATGGAAACTTTAGAAGGTAAAAAAGTGAATTTGTCTGATGTTAGTGGGAAGACGGTTTTCCTTAATTACTTTGGATCTTGGTGTGCACCATGTAAAGAGGAAATCCCTGTTATTCTAAGTTATTTAAAGGCCCATCCGCCTAAAAATACGGAGGTGTTATTCATTGACGCTTTTTATTATGAGTTTTCAGGTAAACGTGACGTTCAAGCTTTTCAAGCGTCCTATGATATTCCGTACCCCATTTTACTGGATAAGACCAAAGCGTTTCAAAAGCAATTTGCCATCGCAACGATACCTACAACGGTTGTACTTAATCCCGATGGGCAGATTAAATCGAGACACTTGGGACCTGTAAATGAACAATGGTTAGCCGAACAATTACCATAAACAAAATTTCCTTAATTAGTTACCCATACAAATATAAAGCATAAGATGGGGAAGGTGGTAAATTTCCATATTTAGAAAGATAACTTGTGAGCTTCTGATCCAAAATGGCTAAAGAAAAGAGGCGCTTTGTGAGCGTGTTTGTCTGAAGCCATCAGATCCTTCAAGTTCTCTTAATTTAATGACGAGGGAGGATTTTTTTAAGATGCAAGCTGTTCAAGATGCAATGTTACAAAAAAGACAGCTAGAAATCCTTGATAAGGGACTCGAAAGCACAACAAGGCCGCTAAGTGTCATTATTTTGGGGGCAGGAATGGCCGGATTAGTGGCAGGGTCACTACTGAAAGCTGCTGGTCATGAGGTTACTATACTTGAGGCTAATAATCGAGTTGGAGGTAGGGTTTTTACGATGCGTTCACCGTTTTCTGAGGGTCTTTACTTAGACATGGGAGCGATGCGGATTTCTCAGAATCACAAGCTTACACTTCAGCTCATCAAAAAATTCAAATTAAAAGTGAGACCTTTTTATAATGCGACGACCGATGACCTTATTTATACCAACGGGATCCTCACTAATTATAAGAAATATAAACGCACCCCGAGTCTCTTACGTTTCCCGCTTAATACTGAGGAAGAAGATAAGACAGCGACTGAGTTGCTGAATACACTCTTAAAGCCACTGATTCAACTCCAAAATCAAGACCCTAAAGCTTTTCAAGACAAGCTTTCCTTTTATGATCATTATTCAGTCAATGACTTTCTAAAATATAACCCTTTTAATCTTGAACTGTCCCAAGGGGCTATTGATATGATTGAAGTCCTCCTAGGGATTAAGGCCTTTTCGACGCTTTCCTTTGCTGAAATTCTCAAACAGTATATGCTTGAGCTTTGTTTGGAAGGGGAACACTTTTATGAAATTGCCGGGGGAAATGATCAGTTGCCGACTGCTTTCCTTTCTGAACTCCAGGGCGATATATTATTAGAGAAAGTATGCAAGAAAATAGATCTCCAAGGCAATAAGGTTGTGATTGAAGCTTTATCTTCTGAATCAGGAAGGTCGATTCACCTAACTTCTGATATCGTGATTACAACATTGCCTTATCCGCTTTTTCGTTTTATGAAAATTACACCCTATGACGCCTTGTCCTATGAAAAATGGAAATCGATCCGCACCATTCATTCGGGAGCGGCAGTTAAAGTAGGAATTGAATTTAAACATAAATTCTGGGAGGCGGAGGGTTTAGCAGGCTGTAAGGCAGTCACTGATTTACCGATCCGTTTTACTTACTATCCGCATCCTGAGCGCGATCAACAGCATGCGGTCATTTTAGCTAGTTATACATTAGAAAGAGATGCCTTTGTTTGGGAAGGGTTTTCCAATGAACAACGCGTGATTGAAGCTTTAGAAAACCTAGCGATTCTCCATGGCAAACACATTTATAAAGCCTTTGTGACTGGGTCTAGTCATAGCTGGATGCAGGATCCATACGCCGGTGGCGCTTTTGCCGCATTTAAACCGGGGCAAAAGGCAGAGCTAGCTTCAGCCATAGCCAGCCCTGAAGGAAGACTCTATTTTGCTGGAGAACAGACCTCCCATTTTCCGTGTTGGATTGAAGGTGCAGTGGAATCCGGGATTCGAGTCGCAGAGGAAGTGAATCAGATCGGCCTTTCTCCTTCTAGCCTCATTGGATGAGGTTTTTTTTAGTTACGTCAGCGTTTAGCTGTCTTTCTAAAAGCCCATCTTTTTTATTAGGACGGTACGGATCTCCACTCCATTTATTGCTGCCGGTGCAGTCTGGTGAAAAACATTTTAATACCAACTGACTGAGGAACGGGCATGCTTCGCCCAGTTTTTCTTATCCCTCCATTTCTCTCAATCTATCCTTGGTGTGCTATTTCGATCCTCTTTTTCCTTTACAATCGTTAATATTTTCTTCATGGACCCTTTACATTCTCTTTATATCGCATTAATGTCGTGCCCTTATGCTTGTAAATGTAGAAAATAAAAAACAGGCCTACAAGGGGGCAATGAAAAGAATGAAGAAATGGTTAGCATTTACAGCAATGGCGATTCTACTTATTTTTAGTGCTGCTTGTGGAAATTCAAATGAAAAAACAAGTTCAAGCAGTAATAGTGGTTCAGAGAATACAAAAGCAGCAAAAAGCGCTTCTTCTTCGGAAGATGTATCAGGACAAATTATTGTCGGAGGATCTACCGCATTACAACCTCTTGCTGAGGCAGCTAACGAAGGTTTTAAACAAAAGTATCCAGATGCCCAAGTTCAGATTCAGGGCGGTGGCAGTGGTACAGGATTAAGTTCAGTCGCGAGCGGGAGCTTTAACATCGGGATGTCTGATATATTTGCAGAATCTAGTGCTGATATTCCTGCTGATCAACTTGTCGATTATAAAGTCGCTGTTGTTGCAATGACAGCAGCTGTGAATAAAGATGCAGGCGTTACGAATCTTTCAAAAGAAGATCTCATTAAAGTGTTCACAGGAAAAGTGACCAATTGGAAAGACGTTGGCGGTAACGATGTGAAAATTACATTAGTCAATCGTCCAGATGGTTCAGGGACTCGCGCAACATTTGACCAGTTTGCACTCGATGGTGCCACTCCGGCAAAGGGCATTGAACAAGATGCAAGTGGTACGGTTAAAGACATTGTCTCGAAAACAAAAGGGGCTATAGGCTATCTCGCGCTTTCCTACTTTGATGATTCCGATAAAAGTGTTGTTCCTTTAAGTATTGATGGTGTAGAGGCAACAGTAGAAAATGTTGAATCAGGAAAATTCCCAGTTTGGGCTTATGAGCACATGTACACCAAAGGGGAAGCGGACGGTGTGGCTAAAGCCTTTATCGATTACATGCTTAGTGATGATGTTCAAGGGTCGATCCTCGAAAGCCAAGGGTACATTCCGGTCAAAGAGATGCAAGTCGAGCGGGATGCTTCTGGGAAAGAAACCCAAAAATAAAAACAAGTCAATTAACACTATACAAAGGGTGAACCATCATAAACTGTGATGGTTTACTGTCATTATTTTAAAAATGGTTTAGAGAATAGAGCAAGTGGAGGTTATCGATATGACACTCAATAAAGAAGGAATGACTCCGTTGCCCATCGAACAGTCCTCAACACGTGAAAGACTGATAAAAAAGAGCCCTTCAGTGAAAGGTTTTTTTAAGAGAGAGAGTGAACTCCGGGGGAAGTGGCTGATTTATTGCGGTGCACTCATTATTATTATAGCCACAGTGAGTTTAACCCTTTTCTTAGTCTGGCAAGGCTTAAGAGTGTTCCTATTTGATGGGGTGAATCCGATTCACTTTTTATTCCGTAGCGATTGGAATCCCGGAGATGCCAAGCATCCGACTTATGGGGCGTTTCCTATCATTTTTGGTTCCTTTGCAGTAACGGCTTTGGCCGCGATTGTTGCGACACCGATAAGTATAGGAACAGCGCTCTTTATGACGGAAATTGCGAAGAAATGGGGAGACAAGGCGTTAAGACCGGTTATCGAGATCCTTGTGGGGATTCCCTCTGTTGTTTATGGATTGATCGGCTTGACCTTAATTGTTCCCTTTATTGCTAACCATAGCGACAGTATAGGCTATGGGTTACTTCCGGGCATGATTGTCGTAGGGATGATGATCTTACCCACTATTACGAGTATTGCGGCAGATGCATTACATTCTATCCCCAATGAATTAAAGAATGCTTCTTACGCTTTAGGTGCAACGCGGTGGCAAACGATAGCCAAAGTCATTCTCCCAGCAGCTCTTCCTTCTTTATTAACTGCTGTTGTTCTAGGGATGGCGCGTGCTTTTGGTGAAGCCTTAGCAGTACAAATGGTGATTGGGAATGTCACAACCATTCCCCATTCTTTACTGGAGCCAGCATCAACACTCACAACTATTATTACCTTGCATATGGGGAATACCACAACCGGAAGTCCTTTTAATCACGCGCTATGGGCATTAGGCCTTGTTTTACTCACTATGTCTTATATCTTCATCCTTATCATTCGCTATCTCTCAAGAAGGAGAACATTATCATGAGAATACAGACGGTTAATCGCATTGCGACTTCTATCATCATATTATGTGCGGGCATCATGGTTACGATCATGCTGACTATATTAGGATATGTGCTCTTTAAAGGGATTCGCTTTGTCGACTGGCATTTTATTACGACTGTAGCGTCAACATTTAATGTAGGCGGTGGTATTAAGGATCAGCTTTGGAACTCATTTTATCTCCTTGTGATCACCATGGTGTTCACTATCCCTTTAGGGGTAGCTGGCGGTGTTTATTTAGCAGAATATGCCCCGGATAATCGGATCACGGCCTTTATTCGTTCGTGTGTCGAAATATTAGCTTCTCTGCCCTCTATCGTTGTAGGTCTCTTTGGAATGCTTGTGTTTGTCAATACGTTCCACTGGGGCTACTCGATTCTCTCAGGAGCCATTGCTTTAACAATTTTTAATCTTCCAGTCATTGTCCGTGTAACAGAGGATGCCTTAAGAGCGGTGCCTCAGGAAATTAAAGAAGCAAGTATGGGTTTAGGGGTTGGACAATGGTACACGATGAAAAAGGTGCTTTTACCTGCAGCATTTCCAGGGATATTAACAGGCATAATCTTATCGGCGGGACGTGTTTTCGGGGAATCAGCAGCACTCTTATTTACTGCTGGTTTAACATCACCTGATCTCGATTTTACGCATTGGTCTCCCTTTTCCGAGAACTCACCGCTGAATATTTTCCGTTCAGCGGAGACATTATCAGTCCACATCTGGGCAGTGAATTCTGTGGGCATCATTAAGGATAAAGTTGCGGTAGCAAGTGGATCAGCAGCATTGCTAGTCATCATTATCCTATTATTTAATCTTGCTGCTCGTGGTTTAGGTGCACTGATTCAGAAGCGGATGACAGGAAAATGATAAGGAGGGGAATCTTATGGTCTTTGTTTTAGAACAACAAGAGGGGAAGGAACTTCGGGAACTAGAACCTAAGGAACATATTCTTAATATAAAGCAATTGGATATATACTATGGAAACGATCACGCGGTCAAAGATATCTCACTAGATATTGAAAAAAATGCAATTACTGCACTGATTGGGCCATCAGGATGTGGAAAGTCAACGTTTTTAAGAGCGATCAATCGTATGAATGATCGCATTCCGGGAGCAAGATGTGAAGGAAGTATACTATATGATGGGGTTTCCTTGCTAGATAAGGAGATTGACATTTCAGCATTACGGAAAGAAATAGGCATGGTGTTTCAGAAGCCAAATCCTTTTCCAAAATCGATCAAGGACAATATTACGCATGCTCTCAAATTTCATGGGATCACTAAAAATAAGAAGCGGCTAAAGGAAAGAGTGAAAGAAAGTTTACAACAAGCAGCATTATGGGATGAAGTTTCGGATCGCTTAGATGCCTCAGCCTTATCGCTTTCAGGGGGACAACAACAGCGGTTGTGTTTAGCCCGAACATTAGCCTTAAGGCCAAAAGTGATTTTGTTAGATGAGCCGACCTCTGCCCTTGATCCCATTTCAACGGGCAAGATTGAGAGTCTTTTAATGAAATTAAAGAAGGAGTATACCATTGTGGTGGTCACGCATAATATGCAGCAAGCTGCGCGTATCGCTGATCATATTGCCTTTTTCTATCAAGGAGAACTTGTAGAACAAGGGAAAACAGAACAAATGTTTAACCATCCCACTGAAAAGCGGACAGCGTCCTATATTTCTGGGCAATTCAGCTGATTTTACTGAAGGAGTGATGACCTTGGAGCAAGCGATAGCAGTAAAGGAAGTTTATAGTATAGAGGATTTAAATCTTTGGTATGACAAAAAGCAGGCACTTAAAAGCATCCAATTAACACTCCTTGAAAAGCAAGTCACAGCCATTATTGGTCCCTCTGGCTGTGGGAAATCGACTTTCCTAAAAACTTTAAATCGAATGGTAGAGTTGGAGCCGAAAGTAAGGATTGAAGGCAGTGTCCGTTATCGTGGCACAGGCATATACGATAGGACCTATCCTGTCGAAAAATTAAGAGACAGTGTGGGGATGGTCTTTCAGAAGGCAAATCCCTTTCCAAAAACAATTTATAATAACATCGCTTATGGCCCAAGACTTCGTGGCATTAAGAACAGAAGAGTCTTAAATGAAATCGTTGAGAAAAGCCTTAAACAAGCAGCGCTCTGGGAGGAAGTGAAGGATATTCTTCATAAAGAGGCCCTGAGTCTTTCAGGCGGACAACAGCAACGATTATGTATTGCCCGCTGCTTAGCCATTCAGCCTGATGTCATTCTCATGGATGAGCCAACATCCGCTCTTGATCCTATTTCCACTTTAAAAATAGAAGAGCTGATAGAAGAATTAAAACAATCGTATAGCATTATTATGGTGACTCATAATATGGAGCAAGCCCAACGAATCTCTGATAGAACAGCCTTTTTCCTCGAAGGTGAGCTTGTTGAGTATCGTTTAACAGAACAAGTATTTACCTCGCCAGTGGATAAAAGAACAGAAGATTATATTATGGGGAAATTTGGTTAATCCTTCCTCTTATGGCTTTAATAGTTTCAATATACTGTAGATTTTTTTATGCATTAAATAGACGAAGGGTGAAATTCTGTTAAAATAGAAATCAAAAGAGATAGTGATTGAATGGCGGAGGGATTTGTTGTGGCGAAGAAAATCTTAGTCGTCGATGACGAAGAATCAATTGTAACACTGGTTCAGTTTCATTTAAAAAAAGAGGGATTTGATGTTTTAGCAGCTTCAGATGGTACGATTGCCCTTCATTTAGCACAAGAGGAGCGTCCGGATTTGATCATTTTAGATCTCATGTTACCTGGAATGGATGGTCTGGATGTTTGCCGTCATTTAAGGCAGAAGCAGTTGAATATCCCTATTGTGATGCTAACCGCTAAAGATGATGAGTTCGATAAAGTGCTCGGATTAGAATTAGGGGCAGACGATTATTTAACAAAACCATTTAGTCCCAGAGAACTAGTCGCTAGAGTGAAAGCTGTCTTAAGACGAACAGGTGCCAATGAACAAGTAGGGCAAGAGGATGAGGAAGAAATCATTAAAATCGGAGAGCTTGAAGTCCTTCCAGAAGAGTATAAAGCCTTTTTTAGAGGCGAGGAAATGGAGCTCACACCTAAGGAATTCGAATTACTCCTATTCTTGTCACGAAATAAAAAACGGGTGATGTCCCGAGACCAGCTTTTAAGTGCTGTATGGGATTATGATTTTGCGGGTGATACGCGGATTGTTGATGTTCATATTAGTCATTTACGGGAAAAGATAGAGGATAATACGAAAAAGCCCATTTATATCAAAACCATCCGAGGGTTTGGCTACAAAATGGAGACACCAAAGTGAAACACTCTTCCTTTAAACAATGGTTAGGCCTTCCGCTTTTAGTAACTGTATTTGTTTGCTGTTTACTTTTTTGGATTGTCTTAGGGATTTTAATAGGCCATTGGGGTATTTTACTTGTTGCTACCATCTGTCTCTATCTTCTCATGGTGCTAATCGGCTATTATTTCTTGTCGGTGCTGTTTAGAAGCACAGATGAAGCCTTAGCCACTATTAAAAGGTTTACAGAGGGGCGCTTTACATTAAATACAGCAGAACGTTGGAACAATAGCTCTAATCCTTTAAATGATGAACTTTATAGGCTTTCTGAGTATTTACAGCATACGAAGCGTTCTTTCGAATTTCAACAAGATCAATTAGGGGCCTTGATCGAAAACCTCGGAAGTCCTTTTCTCTTTATTGATCGTCATGGGACAATCCGTCTCGCTAATGAGTTGTTTCAGCAGACCTTTGAATTAAAGGTGGATCCAAAACAGGAAAGAAAATATGACGAGCATCTGACGGATCCCATTCTTATTCGCTTGATAAAGGATGCCCTCACTTTAAAGACAGAGGTTCATCATTCTCTCGTCGTGCCGATAGGGATACAACGCTATCATTATGATGTGTACTGTATTCCGATTCGGCGAGGCCATGGACATTCTAAGGGCCTCGTTGTTATCTTCCATGATATAACTCGTTTAAAAAAACTTGAGAAAATTAGAAAAGATTTTGTGGCGAACGTCTCACACGAATTACGGACGCCTGTGACCTCTCTAAAGGGATTTGCGGAAACTTTGTTAGAAGATCCGACCATTGATGAATCCGAAAGAAATAAATTTTTAACGATTATCTTAAAAGAGAGTGATCGCTTGCAATTATTAATTCAAGATCTTCTTGAACTTTCAAAGATTGAAAACGAACACTTCCGTTTAGATGTCGAAAAGACGGATCTCGGAGTCATAACCGAAGAAACCATTGATTTACTTGCGGAAAAAGCGCGGCGTAAGAAAATAGACATTGATTATAATAAACAGGGGCTGGGGGTCGTCTTAGGAGATCCCACAAGGCTGAAGCAAATGTTTGTAAACATTATTAATAATGCCATAGCTTACTCTCCGGAAGGAAGTCATATCAAAGTCTTAGTGATGGAACAAGCGAGTGAAGTTTTATTTCGTGTCAGTGATAATGGTATTGGGATAGAAAAAAGTGAAATTCCAAGAGTTTTTGAGCGCTTTTATCGTGTGGATAAAGCGCGCAGTCGAAATTCAGGTGGAACAGGCTTAGGCCTCGCGATTGTCAAACACTTAACGGAGGCGCACGAAGGTCGAATTGAAGTTGAAAGCGAGCCAGGGCAAGGCACAACCTTTAATATCTTTCTTAAAAAGTATAAACATAAATAAGTCTCCGCGCTTGCATGCGCTTTGGAAAATGTAATGGTGCCCGATTTCCAGATTCACTTGGAAATCGGGCATTGTTACAATTCATGAGTGCCCGAAATCCGGATTCCAATAGAAAAGGGTCACGATGAGTTCTCATTAATGCTCGTTATCCGAAGTTATAAGGACAACGGATAGTATCCCGCTCTGTTCCCTGTTGTGGACTATATTAATAAACCGACTCTTTAGACCTTCAAAATCCGCATGCGATAAGCATTCATAGCCGCTTCTCCAAGCACATCGAGAAAACGATAGTTGGCAACAAAGCCAACGAGAGCGCCAAAGCCCGGCACCATTTGTAACAATTTAGGTAGATCGATGTAATCGCGATATTCCTGTTGAAGGGCCTGCCAATCCAATTGATTGAGATGGGTTGCTTCGGAAGGAAAAGCTTCGAGAGTCTTCTCCCAATCCTTCATTTGTCTGAACACCTCTATGCGTCTAGCGTCGCTGGAAAAGGCGACCTGGAAAATATACAGGATAAACAGACGTTCACGATAGTCTTTAACATCGAACCCGTAAAGGGAAGCCACTTCAAATAGAAATTTAATTTTTATGGAGAGAAGCGCGGGGAAATCAGCGACACCTAGCCAAAAACCCCCGGCTCCTGTTCCAGCGCCTTCAGCTGCAGCGAGGCGCTTATAGTTTTTTATTTTTTTTCGGACCCTATCTTCTCTTTCATGAAAAGGAACATTGGTTAACGGTTGTTTTTTGGAAGTCCATTTAGAGCCATACAAGACGCCTTGGACCATTTTTTTGATACTCTCTGTCACGATGGTATGGATGGATTGAGGGATTTTTTGGTTAATTTTATCTTGGATGGCCTTCGCCTTCTTCCCTAAAAAGGAGGAGGGCTTTAGGACTTTTCGCTGCCACTTCAGGCATTCATATCTGGCATACTCTTCATAATTCATGCTAAATTTCCCCTTACTTATTCAAATCTCTCTTAATAACGTATACCAAAGTCATAAGTTTCATGTAGTCTGAATCAAGCTTATACACAATAAATTCGAATTGAATGACATCATTCAGTCCTAAGACTGAGAGGGAATACCTCTTAGGTGTGTTTTGTGAAGCTAAACATTCACTTAAACTATGGGATAAGGAAACGTCAATGAGGATTTAACTGTTTTATAACGTAACAGTGTTATGTTATATTGTGAAGTGAGGTGAGCGTGTTGACAGAAGAAGAATTGATTTCCAAAAAACAATTACTGGAGTTGACAGGGATATCTTATGGGCAACTCTATAGATGGAAAAGAAAGAAATTAGTCCCTGATGAATGGTTTATTAGAAAATCAACGTTCACAGGACAAGAAACCTTTTTTCCAAAGGAGAGAATGCTTGAGAGAGTTGAAAAAATAAAAAATATGAAGGGCGATATGTCTTTAGATGAAATTGCTGGTCAAGTATCCATTTTCCCAACAGAAATACAGCTAAGTCAGCAAGAGATACTCGACAGCAACATTGTTTCTAAAGTCGCTTTATCTTTATATTTACAACAGAAGGGGCCGTTGGAGAGCTTTGAATTTCAACCTTTGTTATTCACGTATCTCATTGATCAGGTGTTGGAAACTGGCCGTGTCAGTAGCGATGAAGCCAAAATGATTTTGGACACTCTTTTTACTTATTATGATGAGATGCAAGGAAAAAACGTTGAAATCATTTTCATTCGCAAATATGGGATGGGCTGTTGTTTACTCCGGTCATTGCCAAGTGAACTTTATATCGATAAAGAGACGAAAGTGATATTACGCTTATCCGTCGCAACAATGATTGAACAATTAAAAACAAAGCTATTAGAGGAGCGATGAACATGAATAAGGTAAAAAATGGTGATTTAAAAATTTCTGGAAGCGGGAGTGCTGCTGGTGGTGTCTTTGAGGATGTTGATATCAGTGGCTCTGGGAAGATCAATGGCAATATCGACTGTCATAAGTTTCGGACATCAGGCTCCTCTAAGGTTAATGGGGATATTTCGACAAATGCGTTTAAAGTGAGCGGTTCTTCACATATATATGGAAATGTAGATTCAGAAGATATCCATGTGAGTGGAAATGTTCACATTGATGGACATGTTGGAGCGAAAACAGTGTCTATTAGTGGCTCCGCTCATATTGAACGGCACTTAGCGGCTGAGTTCATCGAAATCAAGGGCGGGGTAACGATTGATGAAAGTTGTTCCACTGAAGTTTTTAATATGAACGGTAAATTTAAAATTGGTGGATTGTTGAATGCTGATACTGTCGATGTTCATTTATATCACCGGAGTAGTGTGAAAGAAATTGGAGGGGAGACCATTAAGGTCCGTATCGGAAAAACGGCCTTTGGGCTCAGTAAGCTTTTTAGTCCTCTTGTGAGAACGGAACTCACAGCAGATCTTATAGAGGGAGATACGATTTTCTTGGAGAATACAACAGCTAAGGTAGTTCGAGGCAATACGGTTCATATAGGTGCAGGCTGTCACATTGATCTCGTTGAATATAAGGAGAAATTGACACGCTCGGGAGATGGTACGGTGAGAACTGAGAAAAAGATCTTATAAACATACCAAAAAAAGGGGGAGTGGATGGGTATGGACGTCATTAAGCGTTTGAAAATGACAGGGTCAGGACGTTCAACAGGTGGACATTATTCTAAAGTTAGAGTCATGGGGGAAGGGAATGTCACTGGAGAACTTGAATGTGATCAAGCTAAAATTTTTGGGACGTGTACCTTTGAAAAAGCTGTTAAGGCGGAAACTTTTGCTGTCTTTGGAAATGCTGTTGTTCGAGAGCTTCTAACAGCGAGACAAATCAGAATATATGGAGATGCAGATCTTGAGAATACTGTGACCAGGGAATTAATCATTCGAGGGAATTTAGAGATATTTGGTACCCATAAAGGCCAGACCGTGAACTGTAAAGGGAATCTGTCCATAAAGAAGAATTGTGAAGTGGATGTTTTTCATTCAAGAGGCATGTTTAGCATTACGGGGCTATTGAATGCGGATTGGATTGATATCGGACTCAAATTTGGAACGAGTCAAGCACGGGAGATCGGGGGTGAAACGATTGTGATCAAGAAGGATATAGGTTTATTCAATGGAAAAAGGGATGCCCGTTTAATCGTTGACAGTATTGAGGGGGATGATATTTCCTTGGAAGCAACAACAGCAAAAAATGTGAGAGGACAGAAGGTACAAATTGGCCCAGACTGTGACATTGAGGTGGTGGAGTATCAGAATCATCTTTCTGTCTCACCATGTGCCAAAGTCGCACGGCAAATTAAGGTAAGGTAGGACGTGAAAAAGTATGAAGCATAGTAATAATAGGAAGTTTGGTCTGATAGTGACCGGCTTGTTATTAGGAATCTTTATGTCAGCGATGGATCAAACCATTGTCGCAACAGCGATGGGAACCATTGTTTCTGAATTAGGGGGTCTCGATAAATTTGTTTGGGTGACCTCAGCTTATTTAGTGACCGAAATGGCAGGGATGCCTATCTTTGGGAAACTCTCCGATATGTACGGGAGGAAGCGCTTTTTTATTGCCGGGATTATTTTCTTTTTAGTAGGTTCCATTTTGTGTGGGACTGCAACGGGCATTGTTCAATTAAGTATTTATCGAGCGATACAGGGCATAGGTGGCGGTGCGCTAATGCCTATTGCTTTTGCTATTGTGTTTGACGTCTTCCCTCCTGAAAAGCGCGGGAAGATGGGGGGGATTTTTGGTGCTGTTTTTGGGGTGTCAAGTATCGTAGGGCCATTACTCGGGTCATTTATTACTGAAACGTGGAGCTGGCATTGGATCTTCTATATCAATGTTCCCATTGGGCTTGTCGCGATCTTGCTTATTGCCCGTTATTATAAAGAATCACAACTTCATCAACGGCAAAAAATTGATTGGTGGGGAGCACTGAGTCTGGTCATTTCAGTTGTCTGCCTGATGTTTGGTTTGGAACTAGGTGGGAAGGCATACGCTTGGGATTCTGCTACAATCTTGAGTCTCTTTGTTGCCTTTGCCGTCTTCTTTATTGTCTTTATTGTCGTAGAGACAAAAGTGGAAGCGCCTATTATTTCCTTTAAAATGTTTAAGAAGCGATTATTTGCGGTGAGTACATTATTATCTGTGTTTTATGGAGCGGCCTTTGTGATCCCCATCGTGTTCATCCCTATATTTGTTCAAGGGGTTTACGGTGGAGGAGCTACAAATTCTGGCCTTATCTTGTTACCGATGCTATTGGGAAATGTCGCTTCCAGTATGGTAGGTGGGGCTTTAGCGCAAAAGTTTAGTTATAGATCTTTAATGTTTATTTCCTGTTTATTTTTGCTTCCAGGTCTCTATCTCCTTGGAACCCTTAACATGGATACTCCCCGCTCTTTATTAACTCTGTATATGATTTTGACAGGGTTGGGGGTTGGATTTTCCTTTTCAGTGGTAAGTATTGCTGCTATCCATCATTTTGAACCACAGCAATTTGGTTCTGTAAACTCGACAGTTTCATTTATTAGGGAATTTGGCATGACCATTAGTCTTGTGATCTATGGGACGATACAGAGTCATCTCATGGTCAACGGATTAACGGAAAAAGTGGCGCTTATCCGTTCAAAGGCCTTTTCTGGTGTCGATTTTTCAGAACCCCGGGTCCTGCTCTCAAAAGAACTGAGAGCCCATATTCCGAGTCCGGTGCTTCACCAAATGACAGATATCCTTTCCACTTCTTTAGCGACCACCTTCTTATGGACGTTAATCCCCGGGGGTTTAGCATTGGTCACCGTCTTTTTTATGGGGAAAGAAAAGATGAGACGTTTTGAAAAGCCTTCTCCTAGTGAGAAAAACGCATAGATTTTTAAAATAAAAACCATCCATGGTAAATACCATTTTCTAAGTCTCTGGATCTATTAATACGGTATTTTTTTGTTACAGATATGACAAATCACACCCGACTCACATGAAGGAGATGTTAAGTTCAAGTAGTATTCGGCAAGGGTTAGACTTAATGGCGAGTGAAAAAACTCTGTTAATCTTCCTAATCTATTTACACAGGTTAGGTTTTGTCCAGAGATAAGCCACCATGACTTTCCTGTGTGTGGCCGGAGCACTCTCTTTTTGTTGGCCAGTGACCTCTTATGTGCGAGCGACCTGGAGAATAAGTCCACCTATCGTTACGTCGCAATCTATATCAATTTTTAGGAAAAGGACACTAAAAAAGTGGGGAGCTTTATTATGCTCTCCACTTTTTTGTGAATCAATAAATGAAAAGAAGTCGGGTAAAATCAAACGTTTCCCTTATGAATCCTTTTCTAAACAACTGTAGAATACCCTCACGAGGATAGAAAAGGAATGAAAAAAATAAAGATAATAAATAAGATGATCATCATCGGATGAAGTTCTTTAAACCGACCTTTAACCGTCATTAAGATGGGATAGGTGATAAAGCCTAGGACAATGCCGTTCGTGATGCTGTAAGTGAGTGGCATCGCTATAATGGTAATGAAGGCAGGGATGGCGATCTCTGAGCGTTTCCATTCGATAGACCCCATTGCAGAGGCCATTAAAGAGCCGACAACAATTAATGCCGGTGCCGTCACTTCATTCGTCACTACTGATAATAAGGGCGACAAAAAGGTTGCTAATAAGAAGAAAATAGCCGTAACGACTGCAGAAAAGCCTGTTCTCCCGCCGGCAGCGACGCCAGCTGAAGACTCAACATAAGCATTAGCAGGAGAAGTTCCTAATATCCCCCCAACAATAAAGGAACTGGATGAAGCGAAAAGGGCGCGTCCGGATCGCGGTAATTGATTGTTTTGAATTAATCCTGCCTGATGACTGACAGCCATAATTGTCCCGGCTGTATCGAAAAAACCAACGATAAGAAAAGTGAGTACGACGATAATGAGATGACCTGAGTGAATATCTGACAGATGTGATAGACCTACACCGAACGTTGGTGCTAGGCTAGGTGCTGATGAAAAAACGTGATCGGGTGTTGGAATCAAGCCTGTCAATATGCCGATAAGCGCAGTAGCAGCTAAACCAATGAAAATGCCACCCCGGACATTACGAACAAGGAGGACCATTGTGATCAGCGTACCCAAAATTGCAAGAAGGGTATGTGGAGCGGTTATATCGCCGAGGGCGACAAAAGTGTCCTCGTTTTTGACCACAATGCCAGCGTTTTTTAAACCAATAAAAGTTATAAGTAGTCCAATGCCACTTGCTGTCGCCATTTTTAAATTCTGTGGGATGGCATTCAAAAGCACATTTCTAATTTTAAAAAGTGTGAGTAGGACAAAGAGAATACCGGCTAGAATGACAGCCGCGAGTGCCGTTTGCCAAGGTACACCTGAACCGATAACGACGGAATATGTAAAGAAAGCATTAATTCCCATACCAGGAGCAACACCGATCGGATAGCGCGCAAGAAGTCCCATAATTAACGTTCCGAATGCAGAAACAAGTGCCGTAGCCGTAAAGACTGCATTTTTGTCCATTCCTGCATCACCCAGTACGCTGGGATTAACAAAAAGGATATAAGCCATGGATAAAAAAGTCGTTACCCCCGCAATTGTCTCAGTTGTAAATGAAGTCTGGAATTTATTAAATTCAAAATAACGGGCAAGAGTCTTTTGTTTTTTCATGATGATAGGTCCCTTTCTTTTTGAACACCCTCTTTAAAAAACACAATTTCTATTGTAGCGATTTTAAAGAGACGATTCAAGACTTTTGACGAACATTAACAAGTCAAGATTAGTTTTTTATACGGATTACGAATATTATCACGCCACTTATTTTATGATTTTTACATGCCTAGTGTTAAATGATGACCCACTTTTGACATGCTTGATCTTGTAGAATTTTTTTGAAATGTAAAAGGGGCAAGAAAAAACCCCCATCAAGGGGGCCTCTCAATATTAATGATTAGAGGTAGAACTCTCGCTGTCATGATTATCGTAATGGGGTAAGACGCTTTTTGGGAGATCCGCATCTTGAACCTCTCGTCTATAATCGATCTTATTTTTGTCAAAAGGTGTAAAATCCTTTGGTGTGTAGAAGCGCAGAAGATCTTCATAAACGACTTTATCCGAAAGACTCAACTTCTCTTTAGTTACTTTGTCATAGGGTTCACATTTTTTTTCACTTACTTTTTCTTCAGATTTGTTACTATAGCAGACACCTTTAGTATAGGTATAATCCGGCGTTACAAAATCACCATTTCGGAATGGCACAATATTACTGTGCTCTTTTGAAAGTAAGTCGCTGCCGAATTGAATGTAATTTTTAGTATCAATACCCAATAAGTGAAGGAGTGTGGGTCTGACATCGATTTCTCCACCGTAGGTATGAAGGGGTTTACCCGGACTTTTAACATTAGGCACATGAATAAAGAGGGGTACCCGTTGTAATTTAGTATTCTCATAAGGTGTAATTTCTTTCCCTAAAACCTTTGAAAGGGCACGGTTATGATTTTCAGAAATACCATAATGATCACCATATAAGATGATAATGGAATTGTCATATAACCCGCTTGTTTTTAAATCATTGAAAAATTGTGCGATTGCCTCATCTGTATAATGAGCAGTTTGAAAATAGCGATTGACGACACTATCACCATAATCTCCAGGAGGAAAAGTGACATCCTCATCATCAAGCTCAAAATCAAAATGGTTAGAAAGTGAGATGAACCTGGAATAGAAAGGCTGTTTTAGATTTTCAAGTAAAGGCATTGATTCTTTGAAATAGGGTTTATCCTCCATACCATAGTTCAAAACATGGTCAGGTTGCATATCGTAATATCGCGCATCGAAAAATTTATCAATGCCGAGCGATTGGTACATGACGTCACGGTTCCAGAAACTCTTATAATTACCATGGAAGACAGCGGATGTATAGCCTTTTGATTTCAGAATAGCCGGTGTTGCCTGATACGTATTTTGTGATTTTAAATAAAAGACGGAGCCTTGTGGCAATGGAAAGAGTGAATTTTCCATAAGAAATTCTGCATCCGAAGTCTTGCCTTGCCCTGTTTGGTGATAAAAGTGATCAAAATAAAAGGTATTTTTATCATGGGTTAATGCATTTAAAAAAGGTGTGACTTCTTGCCCGTTAACCTTTCGATCGATTAAAAAGGACTGAAAGGACTCCAAAGAGACATAAATAACATTCATGCCTTTTCCTTTACCAAAATACTTATCATTCGGTTTCGCATCATGTGCTTTTGTATAGTTCAAAACATCATTAACGTCACCGCTATCGGCCATGGCCCTTTGCGCTGAGGAATGAATATTTTGAACAGCATCATAAAGGGTATAGTTATAGGCCCCTAGATATTTGACGAGATAGTTGCGGTCAAAGGTTCGCGAAAGTAATTGTGGCCGGTCAATTTCAGCTAGTCCGAGATTAATGAAGAACGCAAGAACGCCGGCGCCAAGAACATAAACAACGGATTTTTTAGGGAGTTTAACGGCGGGTTTCATGACCTTAAACACAATCAAAGCGATAAGAATAAGGATATCTAGAAAATACAAAAAATCATAGGGCTTCATGAGTGCTTCTGCACTGCCACTCACATCACCAAAATTTTTTGTCTGAAATAAGACAGGTAGAGTAATAAAATCATTAAAGAAACGATAGAATACAATATTCGCATATAAAACGAGCGTTAAAATAAACGCTATGATCGTCATTACAATGTGCTGAGCCCTTCCTTTTAAAAATAAGGAAAGCGCAAGAAAAATAGCTCCTGAACTGATGGGATTAATAAACAAAAGAAAATGTTGGTAAAGGTTTTGAATACCAAGGTTAAATTCGATGCGATAGGCGATATAAGTTTTAATCCAAAATAAAAAGAGAGCAACGAGAAAAAAAGATAAATTTTTGATATTGAAATGCTCCCGAAGTTTTGGTAGTTTCATAGTTATTTTTGCGACCTCCTTATAATGTGTTGATGTGTAACAAAAGGAATTGGTGCTTCTCGCTATTTTATGTCTTTGGTGCTTGGTCGTTATTCGTTTTAAGGAGATGTAGTCAATTTGTAAGAATGTTGTTCTTATGTAAAAATGTAAAGAATTCAAAAAAAAACGACATAAATAAGGCATGATTAAAAAAGGTCAGTCTCAGATCGGCTTGTCCCAACACCTATTTTTGGGATAAAATGCAAAAGGCTAGAAACGACCTCTAATATATATGGACGAATAAAGTATATGAAAAGTTTCGGATAATGGCAATCTTTTTTATAACATCAGCACTACTAACTTTGCAAAGCAAGAATGTGGAGCCTGAGGAGTTCATCTTAAAGACCTGAGTTGTCCGTGTCAAAACAGGTCAAGGACATAACTCGAATGACGCATTCTGAAAGCTGGATATTTTTATATATTATTTCTCTTAATTGGCAGCTTTGAGTATAATTATGGCAATTGAACAAAAAACGAACAATCTCGGAGGATTGTTCGTTTTTTTGTTGGCCAAAAATAAGTTTGTTTTTACTATTATCTTTTTATGCCCACCAGGAATCAAACATAGAGGCTGGAAGTTCTCGCTTATGTTTTGTTGTGAGATAACGGTGTTCTAACTTTTGAGCAACGGTGTCGCTTACTTCTTTTCCCTCCAAGTAATCGTCGATATCTGAGTAGGTAAGTCCCAGTTCTGTTTCATCAGCTTGTAAGGGTTTGTCCTCAAGCAGGTCTGCAGTAGGCGCTTTTTCATAAAGGCGGCGAGGACAATTGAGCTCCTGTAATAAGGCCTTGCCTTGCCGCTTACTTAAGCCTGTCAATGGCAGAAGGTCAGCAGCACCATCACCAAACTTTGTGAAAAAACCTGTAATGGCTTCAGCGGCGTGATCAGTCCCAATAACGAGCAGATTAAGTTCACCAGCGAGGGCGTATTGTGCAACCATCCGTAAGCGTGCTTTGGTATTTCCCTTATGAAAATCACTTAAAGTAACACCAAGCGAATTGTCATTAAAAGTGTTTTGGAAGGCAGTCGTTGTTGCCTCGATATTGAAGGTGAATAGCTCCTTTGGCTGAATAAAGTCAAGGACTAATGATTCATCTTCTTGATCCTTTTGTTCCCCATGAGGGAGACGGACACCAATAAATCGGTAGCCCCCACCCTTTTCTTCATTAAGCTCATCAATGGCAAGCTGAGCCAACTTCCCAGCAAGGGTAGAATCTTGTCCGAGGCTCAATCCCAATACGAAGCCCT
This sequence comes from Pullulanibacillus pueri, assembly GCF_014639255.1. Lineage (GTDB taxonomy): Bacteria > Bacillota > Bacilli > Bacillales > Sporolactobacillaceae > Pullulanibacillus > Pullulanibacillus pueri. The sequence continues at coordinate 105,956 of NZ_BMFV01000002.1, read as the reverse complement.
TCGCGTGGGCCTTTGTTACATATTGTTTTAAGAAGTCAATACGTTTACGAATTTCCTCTTTAGGATTAATGCTCGGTTTGACATTAAGGGCTTCCATGATTTCCTTTTGCAAAGGTCTCATATGTATCTCTCCGTTTCTTTAGAGACTATTCAACATAGGTTAGTCTCATCATAGTTGATCTCACGCACTCTTTCCATCATTATACCTTAGTTATAACGCAGTTTTCATTCTTCATGTCCTTTTTTCTTACAATTGATGTTAAGCATTTACTTTATATAGGAAAATCTTCCAAGGTGAGTTTTGATTTTCAAACGACTTCTCAAAGGTTAATGCGTTAGCTGAGGCGTTTTCGATTTTAACAGCTGAGAGGATGTAGTCACCTCCTAAGGCCTTTAACGCTTGAGCATTGATGTCTAAATGGTGAATGACCTTATGATGGTCTTTTGTATATAAGTAATGCTTTCCAAGCTCGCTAACAAAAAGGTAACAGCGACTCCCCCAATTGTCATAATAGCGTCTGAGACTTCCGCTTTTCTCTAATTCTGGAGCTATAATCTTTCTGAACTGCTTTTTGTAACTTAATGGGTAGCTGACAACATAGCCATCAAGGGTATAGAAGCCGTTGTATTGCGCGATACTCGGATGCATCCCAATGGAAACCACACGGTAGCTTGAAGGCTCACTGCCGATATACCTCTTGATTTCATTAAAAAGTGATGCAGAGTAAAATTCCCGATACGTTGGGTATTCATAATAGGTGTATTTGCTTTGTTCGTTAAATGAAAAGAGTAACAAAATCTGCAAAAATAAGAAGGTGAAGGCATAAGCTTTCCCTTTTCTGAAATGCTGACATAAAAAAGCGAGCGCGATGGCAAAACCGACATACCAAAGTAGGGGCTCTAGAAAATGGATGCGGCCAAAATTAAAGGTCGTGATTAATTTAAACGTCTCACTGAGATGCCAGACTTTCTCCGAATAGTAATAAGCAATGCAATAAGAAAAAAGGAAGTTCAAGCCCAGAATAAGCCAAAGAGTAGGGAGCAATTTCCTTTTAAAAAGAGAAGCACCAAGTGCAAATAAAATCACTGGAAGCACGATAAAGGCGGTCTGCCGATCCACGTGTGTTTGCCCTTTAGTAAAGTAATGAAGCGCTCTTCTAAAGAGTTCCTCATCAGGAAGATGACCACGACTAAATGCTGCACGGTGAGATGTAAAGCCGGTTTGGATGAACATCTCATCAATGATCCTGTAATTAACAGCAAGAAAAAGAAAAGTCATCATACCAAGGGCGATCAGCCATCCCCAATTTAATTTTTTATGTTGAAGCGCATCAATGAGCCACCATATGCCAAGGCAGCCAATAAAAAAGGAAAAGCTGAGAACAAAGCTAGAGTAAAAGGGGAGTAGGGCAAGTATGATCCAATCCCATTTTGAGGCTTTATATTGCTTAATATTCATAAAACAATATAAAGCTAAAGGCAATCCAGCAATTGACAGTCCCATTGATGGCCAATAAGGAAGTAAAGCATAAGTCACAGCAACGCCAACAATAAGGCCATAATTTTCTTTGTTAAAAAGCACATGCCTTTTTAGCAACACATACATTCCAAAAAAAGCGACAAAGCGTAATATTGTCTGATTAAGAACATAGGCGGCAAAAGGTGAAAGAAAGGAAAACATGAAGACAAAGAAATCAAATTCAGATCCTAATGAATTTCTCGGGAGACCATTCATAATGTTAGGAACAGAACTATGAGGGCCACCAAATAACGTATGACTTTCAGCCATTAATTTGTTCCACACAATATTAGAATCAAGGTTATCATGTATCCGTACGCGACTGTCTTCACCTAGAATATAATAAGGAGATAAATAGAGAACGATGAAGATGAGCCCCATATAAAAAATCACTTTATTTCTCGTCATATTGCAGGCTCCTCTTCTAGGTTTATCTCTATTATTTTTACCTCATCAAACAAGGGGTTATACTTGATTTATGAAATTCATGGATAAGGTGAATATCAGAAAAAATTTTGGTGGCCGTATCTTTAGCCAGGAAAAATTCGTTTATATAAGTGAAGGCACAAAAAAGAGGGAGATGAAGAATGTCGCTACCACAGATTAAGACTGACCAAAAAGACTTTATCGAAATGATAAAGGGTGATATGACTCCTTTGCGACATTACTGTACAGCGTTAACGGGGTCAGAGTGGGATGGAGAGGATCTACTACAAGAAACCTTAATCAAGGCCTATCGAAGCTGGAATCTTACCCCTAAAGAAATGAATAAGGCTTTCTTGTTTCGCGTGGCTTCGAATACATGGATTGATCACTATCGGAAATGTCGGATAGAGGTTTCGGGTAATCCGGAGGCCCTTGAAAAGGAACAGTCAGAGTCTTTTAGGGACGATGCTTTACTTTCACAGGGGCTGACAAGAGTTTTAAGAGTATTAACAGCCAAGCAACGTACAGTCTTTCTTTTAGTTGAGGGCTTTGGTTTTGATTCTAAAACAGTGGCTGAGATGTTACATTCTTCTGAAGGGGCGATTAAGGCCGCTTTACATCGGGCGCGAAAAACGTTGCATCGACATCAAACCTCTTTTTCAGAGGAAGAAGAAGGAGAGGAAGTGTTGCCCTACACACAAGCGATTATTAATGGGCAACCCGAGACGATTGTCACCCTGTATAAGCAAGAGATAGAACCGCAAATGAGTATGTTTTCTTTAATGAAGATTGGAAATAGGCGCACCCATCGGGACATTTTTCATATACAAATCAATCACCTAATGGTCCTATCATGGGTTAGCCTAGACGGACAATTTTGGATGGTTCCTTTTAACCGTGGGGAGTGGATGACGCTCCTTGGTGAGAGTAATTCACCTGTATTAGTAGCTTAATAAAGGAGGGGTTAAGGATGGCCAGTGTCATTCCTTATGTGATTGAGCAAAGTAATCGGGGCGAACGCTCCTATGATATCTATTCCAGACTATTGAAAGATCGCGTGGTGATTTTAGGTTCAGAAATTAATGATGAAGTCGCTAATAGTATTGTGGCACAACTTTTGTTTTTAGCGGCAGAAGATGGTGAAAAGGATATTTCTCTTTATATTAATAGTCCAGGGGGTTCGACATCAGCAGGTTTTGCAATCTATGATACCATGGCCTTTATTAAGCCAGATATCCAAACTATTTGTATGGGCATGGCCGCTTCGTTTGCCGCTGTTTTATTAGCTGCAGGCACTAAAGGAAAAAGAGTGGCCCTTCCTAATAGTGAGGTCATGATTCACCAGCCGCTTGGAGGGGCTAAGGGGCAAGCCAGTGATTTAGAAATCAGTGCTAAGCGAATCATCAAAGTGAAAAAGCAGATCAATAACATTTTAGCTGCAAGTTCGAATCAGCCGCGTGAAAAGATTGAACATGACGTCGATAGGGACTTCTTTATGACGGCAGCTGAAGCTAAGGAGTATGGATTGATAGACAAAATTTTAACAAAGTAAAAGGAGCGGGCGTGATAAGGAAGAAGGTTGATTTCCTTAAAAGTTGAAGGAAATGGCGATGTAACTCACCACACTTAGGCACCGCTACGGAAATACACTACGCTTTCCTTAGTCCTGTGGGCATGAGGAAAGCGAGCGACCTGGAGCGGAAATCCACACTATTAACACGTCATTAATCTTCTTGTAGTTACGTCGCAATCTATATCAAATGCATCGAATGATGAGAACCTGAGCCAATAAGTTGCAAAGTTCACATCATGGAAGAAAATTTTCTAAGTTAATTATGACCATTTTTATTAAAAAAGGAGTGAGGCTTCACCGCATAGGCGGGGCCTCGCTCCTTTTAAAATGGTCGGTTTCAGGGAATGGCATCGGATAATATTTCTCGATAAGGTCTTGTTTTGGCATAAATAAATACTTTGGTATGGGCTTGTTTTTACGATGTTGATTGACCGTTGATAAAAAATAAATAGGAAATTGGGCGATCTGTTTAAATCGCAGATAAGCTTTATTTTGAATAGAATGAATTTCAAAGCCTAAACGCTCACTTCCTTGGTGGAGCATCGTTACTCCAATGATGGCCTTAATCCGCTTTTCATCTTTATGGTTGTGAATAAAACGGGCTAATCCTGGCAAGGAATTTTTTATACTATTATAGAGATAAAGACCTTTTCTAAAATCATTGTCAAGTTGATATAAGTCCTTTAGAATTTTGACATTATGCAAATGAATTTTAAGTAAAAAATCATTTTTATGAATAGAAGTCCCATCGCTAAGGATTACGCTTCTCCCCTTATAGCGAGTGAGACGGACACGAAAAATTTGATTTTTTCGATTGTGCTGATCAATATATGAAAGTCGTGTAAAGACATAATATAAAGGATCAATAAGATTCCATAAAGAGAGGAAATAAGAACGAATTTTGTGCATAGTAAACGTGGTGCTCCTTTCAATCATACAGCTTTATGTATGTTTCGATCATTAAATCCGAATGGATTTTTATATGGGCCTGTTAACGTCAATTTAGCAGAAAGACCTTCGTGGTCTTACGCCTTAGGAGGCGATGACCCTTTTAAATTATACCACGCCATAGAAGTTATGGAGAGCATCAAAATAAACAATTATTGGATGCTTCAGGATTTCGGAGAAAGTTCTCCTTGTGTTATTTGAAAATATGTTAAAATGGACGAGAGGTGAGTTTGTTCAAAAAGGTCTAGGGAATATAGTGTTTCCTATTTCCAAAAATACGATCAAATAAGAAGCCTTATCTCATTTTAATTTGTCATGTAGTAAAAAATTCTATAGTATGGAGTGGCGTTAGATGTACAAAGACCTATTTACGATCTTTGGCTATACTGTTCAAACTCATGCGGTAATATCAGTTGTGGCTATTCTTTTGGGCCTTGGTGTTGCGTTAACGTTGACAAAGAAGACCATCTATCACGAGCATCTTTATAATTTCATCTATTGGGCTCTGATTGGAGCAATTATTGGTGCAAGACTTTGGCATGTTTTTGTTTTTCAATGGCCTTATTATATGCACCACTTGGGGGAAATTATTGCGATATGGCAAGGCGGTATCTCAATTTTAGGAGCCATTGTTGGTGGCGCTGTTGCTCTTATTATTTATTCCCTAAAACACCGCCTCGATTTCTTAGATATCGCAGATTATTTAGCACCGCCAATGATGCTTGGCATGGGGATTGGTCGCATCGCTTGCTTCTTTGCTGGTGATGCCTTTGGTAAACCCACAGGATCAGGCTATGGCATCATTTATCCTGAGGGAACGATTGCTCATGATACATATGGCGACGAGCCACTTTGGCCGGCAATTTCGTGGGAAATACAAGCGGATTTTGTTGTCTTTGCTATACTTATGTATTTATTCGGTAAAAAACTCCCTAAAGGTCTGCTCTTTTTCATCTATCTCTTTTTATATGGTGTCGTACGCTTTTCAGTTGAATTTTTCCGCGGAGATTCTGATCGCTTTGCCTTAAATTTAACCGGAGGGCAATGGACATCCCTCTGCTTTATGTTGATTGGTCTAGTTTTGGGCATTTATGTTAGTATTAAGAAGCTTAAAAAACCAGATCATGAAGCCTTGCTTAATGAAAAAGAGACTTCAGAAGAATAAAGGTAAAACTCCCTAGTCTTAATCGATTTAGGGAGTTTTTTATGCGGTTTTTATCTTAGCCTTAAGTCTCATGGATGAATCTCTTATGTTTAAGCATATACATGCTATCAGAGGGGGATCATCGTGAAACTATATTGGCGACCAAGAAGGATGAAATTAAAAAAACAAAGAAAGGGATTTCCGCCATTAAGCAATTTAAATATTTTCGTGCTGTCGATTATCGTCTTCCTGTTGATAACTTTAATAGGCATTATCCTTATTAGTTATGTAGTAAAACCGCCTCTGATGGAGCTCGCTCAAACAGAGGCAGAACAAGCGGCTATATACGCTATCAATTATGGTCTTAGTGATGTGACCCTTGAACAAATGCGCCATGATGTTGATTTTAAAAAAGAAAATATCCTCAAAAATCATTCGCAATTTATTAAAAGAACTTATGATGATGACGGTGAAGTCCAAAGTTTAACCTTTGATGGATTAGCGATTCAACAGTTTATGGTTGAACGCACGAGTAGGGTTCAGGATTTCTTGCGAAGAGTCGAAGACGGTAGAATCTCAATCAGTCATGACGAGGATTCCATAATTAATATTAATGATAAACCTAAGGGCATTTCAACGGAGATCCCAATGGGGAGTGTCACTGGAATCGAAATTTTAAAAAATTTAGGTTCAACTATTCCGGTGCATTTTGACTTTTTGAGTCATGTTCAAACGACTCTGGAAAGAAGAATTGCGGAGACAGGAATTAATTCAACTACTTTTCAGCTTGTTGTTCACGTCAAAGTTGAAGTTGAAATTGTCCTTCCTTTTATTACTGAGCCGACATGGGTTCAGGCCGATATTCCGATTGATACGGAATCTGTAAGTAATAAGGTGCCAAAAAATTATAATACTGACAAAAAGTAAATATGTTTTTTTGCATTAGGTTAAACTAACCACATCTATTTTTAGGTGTGGTTTTTAATTACTCATTTGGACGTGTATTAAAGGAGGGCATGTTTGTGGCAGTCAAGGGTAAAACTGGCTTTTATTCAACCATTACCATTGTAAGTCTTTGTATTGTGTTAGCCTTACTTTCAATCATTATTTTATTCTTTGAATAAGAATTGTAATAAATTGGATTCAATATGAGGAAGGTGAATGATTTATGGTAGAGCATCAGGATCAGCTACAGGTCATTTTGTCATATCTTAAGGCATGGGAAGGTAGTCAGATTCTTATTACGAAGGAAGAAGAGGGAGATATTGATCAAACAGTTATAGACTTACATCGCTTGGATTTTGAGAATTATGACAATGCTTTCGATGATTATCTTCCCCAAGCTGCGTTACAGTTAGCAGGACCGGGGCAAACTTTAGGAGAAACGGATTCACCTCTCCCTTATGCTCAATTCGATATTCCTGTTGACCATTTAAGTGAAGTACAATGCTCTTCTGAGGAAATTTTTATCAAGACGGATAGAGGGACTTATATGCTCTCTCCAATCCGTCGAGAATGACTTCCATCTAAAAGAGGAGTACCCTATTCTCAAGATTTTATTCTAATAGAGAGTGTGAGAACTCACGCTTTCTATTAGAGCGTTTCAAAGGGGAAATATAAAGGAATAAACGCAATTGGTATTTGGTAGAGTAGGTTTTTTGTCAGGGCATGGCGAGGAAGTTTCCCGGGAAATAGAAGAAGGTGTCGATTCATGAACAAGAGAAAAATTTATAAATTTTTTAGGTAAACCCCTTGAAAGTCAAAGAAGGTCAAACTATAATAGAGAGTGTAAAGGATGTGCTCCTTACTTAAACCAAACCCATCCAAGCATATTTATTGATGCGAGAAAGTGGATAGGGTATTATTTATCTCACAAAGGTCAAAGATAGTCAAAGTCAAATTACCCTTGACGAAAGCGATCATTTTTGACGTCGCATGGTCTATGATTTTTTGATATTAAAGGAGGAATTAGAGTATGCGTTGTGATCATTGTAAACAAAACCCTGTAAGTGTTGAATGGAATATACAAGTTAATGGTTATCAAAAACATCTTCATTTGTGTGAAAGTTGTTATAAGGAATTAATGAATCAAACAAAACAAACTCAGCCTACGAGCCAATTTTCTATGGAGGACTTTTTCAAAGGTTTTATGCAACCTTCTATGGGAATGGCAAGTCAAAATGGAGGGGCCAAAGTTAAAACTCAGACAGGCCAGGGTGGACGTGGCGGCTTGCTAGACGAACTAGGGAAAAATATCACAGCATCCGCAAGAGCAGGCTTAATTGATCCTGTTATTGGTAGGGATAAAGAGGTTGAAAGAGTCATCGAAACCTTGAATCGCCGTAATAAAAATAACCCAGTCCTTATTGGTGAACCTGGTGTCGGTAAAACAGCCATTGCCGAAGGCCTTGCGCTTAAAATTATTGAAGGACAGGTTCCGCATAAATTAAAAAATAAAGAAATCTATTTATTAGACGTATCCTCACTTGTGGCAGGCACTGGCATACGTGGTCAATTTGAAGAGCGTATGAAGCGCCTCGTGACGGAAATGCAAGAAAGACAAAATGTGATTGTCTTTATTGATGAAGTTCATCAAATCGTTGGAGCAGGTAGTGCTGAAGGATCAGCCGATGCTGGGAATATCCTAAAACCTGCGCTGGCCCGAGGTGAGATTCAAATTATTGGAGCGACTACGCTGAATGAATACCGTAAGATTGAAAAAGATGCGGCTTTAGAGCGTCGTTTCCAACCGATTACTGTGAATGAACCATCATTAAATGAGGCCGTGGCTATATTAAAAGGCTTGCGGACAAACTATGAAAAATATCATCGCGTCCGTTATACTGATGAAGCTTTAGAGGCCTGTGTAACACTTTCCAATCGTTATATTCAGGATCGCTTCTTGCCTGATAAAGCCATTGACTTGATGGATGAAGCTGGCTCAAAGATTAACTTACTCCATTCTCAAACGAATGGTGAAGACATCCGAGCACGCCTTGAACAAATCGTGTCGGAGAAGGAACAAGCATCCGAACGTGAAGATTATGAACGTGCAGCCAAATTACGTCAAGAAGAACTGCTTTTAGAGGAAGAATTAAAAGAGCTGGAAACAAGTGAAAACAATCAGGCCGTTGTTGATATTGACACTATTGAAGCCCTTGTTGAAGCCAAGACCGGGATTCCTGTTCGCAAACTCCAACAAGATGAACAAGAAAAAATGAAAAATCTCCCTGAACGGTTAAACGAAAAAGTTATTGGTCAGCAGGAGGCTGTGGAAAAAGTCGCAAAAGCTATACGTCGTAATCGTGCGGGGTTTAGAAGGAAAAATCGTCCCATTGGTTCATTTTTATTTGTTGGGCCAACGGGTGTAGGGAAAACAGAGCTTTCAAAAACATTAGCTGAGGAAATGTTTGGAAATCGTGAAGCGATGATCAGACTGGATATGAGTGAATACATGGAGAAACACTCTGTATCTAAACTTATCGGTTCACCCCCTGGTTACGTTGGTCATGAAGAAGCTGGTCAATTAACGGAACGTGTCCGTCGTAAACCTTACAGCATTATCTTACTTGATGAAATTGAAAAGGCGCATCCCGATGTCCAACATATGTTCTTGCAAATTCTTGAGGATGGTCGTCTCACTGACAGTCAAGGACGAACAGTTAGTTTCAAAGATACTGTGATTATAATGACGTCCAATGCGGGTTCAACAGTGAAAAAGATTACGGTTGGATTTGGTGCAGATGAGAAAGCGTCAGAACAACCTAGTGTTGTTCAGGGACTCAGCGATTATTTCCGTCCAGAGTTCCTCAATCGTTTTGATGCGATTGTCGCCTTTAATGCATTAACGAAAGAACATCTTGTTAAGATTGTTGACTTAATGCTTGAAGAAGTAAAAGAAGCAGCACAAGCTCAAAATATTGATATTGAAGTGACACATGAAGCGAAGGTTAAACTTGCTGAACTAGGGTATGATCCTACATTTGGCGCTAGACCATTGCGACGAGTTATTGAAGAACAAATAGAGGATGCGATTGCTGATCTTATGCTCGAAAAAGAGGCTGTGCACAAAGTAAAGATTGATTGCTCAGAAGATAAGATCTTGTTGAACACCTTATAAGAAAAAATCCAAGACAGATAACACCCAGTGTGTTTTCTGTCTTTTTTTATAGAAAGGATAGACATTGAAGCAACAAAGAGATTGGTAGGAAAACTTGTCTTAATGGCAAGGACTTGATGTAAGTCGAGGTTTTCTTATAGAACCAATGGTGGTGGAGAACGCCTTTTTGATAGAGCAGACTAGAGACAACATTTTGGATACGCTATTTCATGGTTTAATTTGGGTATCTAGAAAATCATTATCTTCTATATTGTTAAGAGTGTCAGATACGTTGTTAACACCCATTAAGTGTCCAATGCCAAAGTTAGACTTATGATGAGAACGCCAACTATTTTGTTTGTTTTCACCCATAGAAAGGGTTGAGTTATTATTAATAGCATTCACATTAATGGTATTTACTGAAAACTCATTATTCCCTTCAGGGGTTTTTTCCGTATAATAGGTCGGCTCTGTTTCATTCTCATGATCATTAATGAAGGTATCGATAAAGTCATTATCATAAACGATATTTAGCACTTTAGAAATGTCACAGGAGTTGATGGTTCCTAACCCATTATTCACCTTATTGTGGGAACTCCAATAAAATGAATGATTATTCCCGATAAAAATACCTGAGTTCGCTTCTAAACTATTAACGGCTAAGGTATCACACTCGATTCTCAGTCCGTCATCCGTGATTTTCAATCATTCCACTCCTTTTTACAGTAATGCGTTAAAATGTCAGAGTTTTATCTTGATGATTTATTGGAATATGACCAACGCACCCCTCTCCATTAATAACGTATGGCTAAGGCCACAATTCTGTCCCTAGAGAAAGGCAGAAGGATGTTAAATTTGAATAAAAAAAGAAGTTGAGGAAGGTTGTACCACATGTCTTACTCATTATTCAATGAGGAGGACGATCAGTACTTTTAGAGGTTAGGAAACCGTAGTGGTCTATGGGGTGAAGTATAATTGCAGGCAAAGACTCATATCCCCCCATAAGTTTTATTACTATACATTCAGACGCTGGACTAAACGGGTGGTCGGGTGGCTTTATATTGAAGGTTGATGATGGTAGTGATGAGTCCGACACAAGCAACTGTAATGGCTGAAAATAATACATTGATACCTAAAATCCTGTGTCCGATAAATAAAATGAAAGAGTCCAGTGTTAAAATGATGAGTCCGACATTGATGGGGAGTTTTTGGGCGATGAATTGGGCAAGTAAATCTATCCCCCCTGTACTAACATTTAATTTAAGCAAAATGCCAATGCCCATTCCAATAAATAGTCCTCCGATAGGGGCACTTAATATGATCGGTAGGTGGATAGAGTGATTTAAGGGGGCAAGGATATCAATAAAAAGAGATGAAGTGAGAAGGCCATGAAGGCTATTATAAAAGATTGCCCGAAAGTAAAAAAAGGCGAAAATATATATTGGCAAGCTGAGAATAATAATGGTTAGACCGGTTTTAAATCCCCAAAGATATTGTACAATGAGTCCAATACCAATCATACCACCGTCCAATAAATGATAAGGGATGATGAAGGCGTCAATGCCGATCGCCAAAAGGAGACTACCAATGAGTATCAAAAAAATTTTTTTCATGTTCAATCCTCCTTTCATTTTTTCTTTTAAAAAGCGAACCGTTTTTTTGATATTTTCGTATAGAGAGGCTTCGTTCATGATAAGAAAAGGATAAACTTCAGTTCAGGTCAACCAGAGGGTGTTGATCTTCGCTCCACAACGTTTGCTTTTCGCATCCCCAGAATGAAGGGGGCTTCTTCAAGAATAATTCAAGCAGAAACGCCGTACCTTTTCGATTCATTGATATGGTGAGGAGCAGCGTTGCCGCATAACTAGGGTCCTTGAAAAGTACGTTTTACTTTGGGCTGACGATGAGCTTCGGTGGTGTCATACTGATGAACGTTTTTTCGAGAGGTGACCCTGGTTGTTATTGACGCCCGTGCCCTTATGCTTCAAGTCATGCGTTTATCGACCCGCACAAAGTATTTCGCCGAGTTAACGTTGTATCCATTTTAAAGGTTGGATTTATAACTAATGTATGTCCCAATCTTTTATTGTATGTAATATAGAACTTGATTTGTCAAAACAAAAAGGTATATTTTTAAATTATAAAAAGGCAAATGAACCATGTGGTATTGTGCCTTAAAATAAGATACATAGGAAAAGCTTTTTTCTCGGCTATAAAAATTTTCAGAGATGAGGGATGGTAATGAATAACCATGAAATTGATTATGAGATTTATGGCGATGATATGCAGTTTGTTGAAATAGAATTGGATCCAGGTGAAACGACCATTGCTGAAGCTGGGAGTTTAATGATGATGGAAGATGGCATTGGCATGGAAACCATTTTTGGTGATGGCAGTGGACAAAAGGGCTTAATGGGTAAGCTTTTTGGTGCCGGGAAGCGTCTACTTACAGGGGAAAGCTTGTTTATGACGGCCTTTACAAACACTGGCGTAGGGAAGAAGCATGTTTCTTTTGCGGCACCTTATCCGGGAAAAATCATTCCAATGGATTTAAGTCGTTTAGAGGGCGAGATTATTTGTCAAAAAGATGCCTTCCTTTGTGCTGCTAAAGGGGTATCTGTCGGCATAGAGTTTCAAAGAAAACTGGGGACCGGCTTCTTCGGTGGCGAAGGTTTTATTATGGAGAAACTAGAGGGAGATGGATTGGCTTTTATTCATGCTGGTGGGACCATGAAACACTTGACCTTAAGTCCTGGAGAACGTTTAAGAGTAGATACAGGTTGCTTAGTTGGCATGACACGAGGTGTCTCTTATAATATAGAGATGGTCCGAGGTGTTAAAACAGCGCTTTTTGGTGGTGAAGGCTTATTTTTTGCGACGCTTGAGGGCCCAGGTGATGTATGGGTACAATCGTTGCCCTTTAGTCGATTGGCTAGCCGTGTCTTTAGTGCTGCACCACAAATTCCTGGTGGAAGAAGTCGTGGCGAAGGAAGTGTACTGGGAGGCTTATGGAACTTTATGGATGGTGACGATTGATGCTTAATCCATTAAACTGCGACATTTTGTATATTTAAAGAGATGCCGCGGGGGTTGAACAGAAATGTTCCATAAATAGGAAAATCTGAACATTCTATTTGAATGGACGGATTTTCTTTATTCTGCGCTTGATGTGAATGGCGTCGTCAAAGCACTTTGCTTCCATGATCAAGGTCTCAGCTCACTGTGGCGTAGGTCTTTTATTACTCCAAAGTAGCTCTTCGGACGCGTGTTTTTCCCGCTGGAGTCTCCACATTTTGACGACACTCTCCGTTTCCTCTCAATCTTCGAACGTGCATTGTTCGTTTGTATTCATTATTTTGTTTGTCCTCTTATTTGATTGTATTAAATTTGTCCGAATGAGAACTTTTCTCATTAAAATACTTTTTTCTTGCTCCACACCTGTTATAATAGAATTTGATTATAATAATGATATTTTCCTTGAGAAAGAATTAATGGATCGGACTCAGGGTTAAGTTGATAAAGGGGTGTCCTTATGTCTCAAGAGAGAGAGATCTTCGATGTGACAATTATTGGTGGTGGACCCACAGGATTGTTCACTGCCTTTTATAGTGGCTTACGACAAATGAAAACCAAAATTATTGAGAGTATGCCGCAATTAGGTGGCCAGTTAGCCGCACTATATCCTGAAAAAATCATTTATGATGTAGCCGGTTTTCCAGAAATAAAAGCACAGGATTTGGTGAATCAACTTGTAGAGCAAACCCGTCGCTTTTCTCCAACGATTGTTCTCGGCCAGTCGGTTCATTCTCTTGAACGAGATGAAGAGGGGATCATTACTTTAACATCTGATAACGGAGAATCACATTATACAAAAACTGTGATTATTACAGCGGGTGTTGGTGCTTTTCAACCACGAAGAGTGGAAATTGATAAAGCGGATTATTATGAAGAAAAGAATCTGCACTATTTTGTTACAGACCTTAAGCAATTTGCGGGTCGGAAGGTTTTGATTTCAGGTGGTGGAGATTCGGCTGTCGATTGGTCGAATATGCTAGAGCCGATTGCGGAAAAGGTCACACTTGTTCATCGTCGTGATAAGTTTCGTGCCCATGAACGGAGCGTTGAGCAACTTGAAAATTCCAGTGTCGATATTAAGACCCCCTATATTGTAAGTGATTTTATCGGTGATGATGACGGCATAAAGGCGGTGGTCCTCCAACAACCGCGAGGAGAAGAGAAAGTCATTGTTGAGGTTGATGATGTGATCGTCAATCATGGATTTATCTCTGCTCTTGGTCCTATCAAGGAATGGGGTTTAGACATTGAAAAGAACTCTATTGTTGTAAATACAAAAATGGAGACTGCTATTGAGGGTGTCTATGCAGCTGGAGATGTCACGACTTATCCTGGGAAAGTCAATTTAATTGCCACAGGTTTTGGTGAAGGACCAACAGCTGTTAATAATGCTAAATCCTACATGGATCCTAAAGCGCGTACTCAACCGATGCACAGCACCGCAATGTTTGGAAATAAATAAGAAGAGCAGGAACGTTATTATATAGGAAGGAATTCGGTGTGTGAACATCGGATTCCTTTTTTCGAATAAAGCTATTGACCAAATCGGGAGAGGCGGTTATAGAAGTCGCGGAGAAATTCATGGAGAAGCATTTCCGAAGGGGCAAGTACACGGTGGCGAGGGGTGATCACTCCTACGGTTCGGAATACTTCTGGTTCTGAAATTTTCATTTTCACTAACTCAGGAGGCAGATCCGTTAAGGCTTGTTCAGGCAGCAAAGCCACACCAAAGCCAGCAATGACGAGAGACTTGATAGTATCGATATCCTCACCTTCAAAGGCAAATGCGGGTTGTATACCGGCTTGTTGGCAGGCCTCCTGGACAATATCATATAAGGGCAATCCAGGACGGAAGGTTACAAATTTCTCATCGCGCAATTGACTTAACCTCAACATAGTTTGAGTAGCTAAAGGATGCTGAATGGGTAAAACGGCCATTATGTGCTCACGATAGAAAATATCGCCTTTAATATTAGGGTGTTCTCTTGGAACGGGGGCAGTAAAAGCAATATCTGAAGACCCTTTTTCGATTAATTCAATTAAATAGTCAAGAGAGCCCTGGTGCAATTGAAATCGAATATTAGGATGGGCCTCCCGAAATTGAGCAAGGACGAGCGATAAGGTTTGGACAGATAAACTGGCAGCAAAGCCTAATCGAATCACTCCTTGTTCTGGATTGAGGTGTTCTGTTATTTTCTCTTTTGCTTGATTGAGCTCTGAAATGGCTTTCTCAGCATGTTGTAAAAATAATCTCCCAATGCTTGTAAGCTTGACGTTACGTCCTTCGCGAATAAATAAAGAAACCCCCAATTCGGCTTCTAAAAGTCCAATTTGTCGACTGACAGCAGACTGGGCCACGTGCAAATGGGTAGAAGCCTTTGTCACATGCTCGGTTTTTGCGACCTCAATAAAGTATAAAATCTGCCTCATTTCCATTTAAAAAACCCCCAAAAAATACCTATATCAATATGAGATTATTTTTATATTAATTATATATTGTTTAGAACGATTATTAAAGTTAAAATTTATAATAACACTACATTTCTGATAACGATTAAAAATCATTGGGGGGAAAGGGTAATGCAGCAGACAGGTTTGTATCATCCATCTTTTGAACATGATGCATGTGGCATTGGATTCATCGCCAACATTAAGGGAAACCCTACCCATAATATTATAAATGAATCAATAGAAATGTTACACAGGTTAGATCACAGGGCAGGTTATACTGATGATACTAGTGATGGCGCGGGTATTCTTGTTCAAATTCCTGATGCTTATTTTCGGCTGAACACTTCTTTTGATTTACCTGCAAAGGGTGATTATGGCGTAGGCATGTTCTTCTTACCTCAAGAGGAACGAGAAAGGCTTTATATTGAGAAATTAATTGAAGAGCAAGTGGCTGACTCGCCTTTGAAATGGATAGGTTGGCGCGAGGTTCCTGTGAATCCAGAAGGCATCGGACGTCAGGCGGAGCAAAGTCGTCCCATCATTAAACAGTTGTTTGTTGGCAAAGATTCTTATGTGAATTCCTTAACATTTGATCGCCAATTATTCGTGTTAAGAAAACGGATTGAAAAACAGACTCAGCAGTTTAGTGACTTTTATATCGTAAGTTTTTCGTCACAAACGATTGTTTATAAGGGATTATTGAAGCCGATGGAAATTCCTGAATTTTATCAAGAATTAGCCGATTCAGAGTTTCGGTCTGCCTTTGGATTAGTGCATGCAAGATATAGTACCAATACAGAACCGATGTGGAAGCGAGCGCATCCTTATAGATATCTTGTCCATAATGGTGAAATCAACACATTAAGAGGCAACATTAATGCGATGAAAGCGCGTGAAGGAAAAATGGCCTCTGATGTTTTTGGTGTCCCATTAGAGACTTTACTTCCGATTATTGATGAAAGTGGAAGTGATTCTGCGAGCTTCGATAATGTATTAGAATTTTTGTCGTTAAGTGGTCGCTCTTTAGCGAATGTGGCAACAATGCTTGTTCCAGAACCATGGGAATTGCAATCAATGGATAAAAAAGTCCGTGATTATTATAAATTTCATAGTCAATTGATGGAGCCTTGGGACGGTCCAATGGCTATTTCCTTTACAAACGGTAAACAAATCGGCACGCTTTTAGATCGCAATGGCTTAAGACCTGGACGATATATCGTAACCCATGAAGATAAGATTGTCTTTTCATCAGAGTTTGGTGTTTTGGATGTCCCAGATGATCAAATTAAGATCAAGAAAAACCTAAGCCCGGGTGAAGCCTTGTGGATTGATCTTGAGGAAGGTCGCATTTGCTCCAATGAAGAATTGAAGAAGGAATTAGCAGATGAACGCCCTTATGGTGATTGGTTAAAAGAAAGCACTTTGAGCTTTGAAAATGTCATTACTAAAGATGATGAGATTCCTGTGATGAAACAGGAAGAGCGTAGGCAATTGCAAAAGGCTTTCGGCTATACCTATGAAGAATTGATTAAAGGCCTCATGCCAATGGCAACAGAAGGCAAAGATCCTGTAGGTTCAATGGGGACAGATACTCCTATTGCGGTATTATCCGATCAGCCACAGCTTTTATATAATTATTTTAAACAACTTTTTGCACAGGTGACGAATCCAGCCATAGATGCTATCCGGGAGGCTTCGGTGACCTCGGGTTTAACCTGGTTGGGTGCGCAGAGTAATTTATTAGAGACCTATGGTGCCGGTGCAGATCGTGTACAGTTGAATTCTCCAATCATTGAGACGACCTTGTATCAAAACTTATTAGGGCAAGAGCGTTTTAAGGCACGCATCATGGATATCCTGTTCGATACCAAAGAGGAGACTCTCGAACGGGCAATGGATAAGTTGTTTGATAAAGTTGATGCCGCCATTGAAGAAGGGGTGGTTTTCATTGTTCTCTCTGACATGGGGGTCAATGAAACATTCGCTCCGATTCCAGCACTTCTTGCTGTGGCAGGTCTCCACCATCATCTGATTCGCCAAGGAACTAGAATGGATGTCAGCATCATTGTTAATACAGGAGAAGCACGTGATGTCCATCATATGGCGATGTTAGTCGGTTATGGTGCTGATGTTATTCATCCGATTTTAGGTATTGAAACGATTAAAGGCTTGATCGATGAAGGTCACATTA
The DNA here is from genome assembly GCF_014639255.1 of Pullulanibacillus pueri. GTDB lineage: Bacteria > Bacillota > Bacilli > Bacillales > Sporolactobacillaceae > Pullulanibacillus > Pullulanibacillus pueri. The sequence goes on along the minus strand of NZ_BMFV01000002.1, from coordinate 88,530 downwards.
AGGATATGACACCTGAAGCGGCAGTCGATGCCTACCTTAACACCCTTTCTAGTGGTGTGATTAAGGTGATGTCTAAGCTAGGAATATCGACTGTTCAGAGTTATCGCGGTGCGCAAATGTTTGAAGCATTAGGGCTTTCGGATAAGGTTGTCGCGAGGTACTTCACAGGTACGGCTTCACAAATTGGTGGTATTGGACTCGATGTGATTGCCGAAGAGTCATTGATGCGTCATACCAAAGCCTTTAAATCTGTTGATAAAACGCTAGACTCTGGAAGCCAGTTCCAGTGGAGACACGGCGGAGAGTATCATAAGCTTCATTCGAAAACGATCTATTCGTTGCAGCAATCGACAAGGCGAAAGGACTATCAATTATTTAAAACTTATTCAGCATTGGCTAATACCGAAGCCCTTTCATCGATTCGAAATTTAGTAGATTTCAAGGCCAATAGAACACCCATTTCCATTGATGAAGTGGAATCTATTGATGCCATTTGTCGCCGTTTTAAGACAGGTGCGATGTCGTATGGTTCGATAAGTAAAGAGGCTCATGAGGCGTTGGCGATTGCCATGAATAGAATTGGTGGAAAAAGTAATAGTGGTGAAGGTGGCGAGGATCCTAAGCGCTATATCCTTGATGCCAATGGTGATAATCGTAAAAGTGCCATTAAGCAAGTCGCTTCGGGTCGCTTTGGTGTTACGAGCTATTATCTCGCGAATGCCGAAGAAATTCAGATTAAACTCGCTCAAGGAGCGAAGCCAGGTGAAGGCGGTCACCTCCCGGGTAAAAAAGTGTATCCTTGGATAGCCGAAGTACGGGGATCGACGCCAGGTGTTGGACTTATTTCTCCACCACCACATCACGATATTTATTCGATTGAGGATCTTGCTCAGCTGATCTATGATTTAAAGCATGCCAATCCGAATGCGAGAATAAATGTCAAACTGGTTGCTAAGGCTGGAGTAGGAACGATTGCTGCTGGTGTCGCAAAAGGGTTAGCCGACGTCATATTGATCAGTGGTTCTGACGGTGGTACAGGAGCTTCTCCCCGCTCTAGTATTCAACACGCTGGACTCCCATGGGAGCTTGGACTCGCTGAAGCGCATCAAACGTTAGTCCTTAATGGTTTACGTGATAGGGTCACCCTTGAAACCGATGGCAAATTGATGACGGGTCGGGACGTTGTGATGGCTGCCATTCTCGGTGCGGAAGAGTATGGGTTTTCAACAGCACCTCTCGTTGTTCTTGGCTGTGTCATGATGAGGGTGTGTCAGTCCAATACCTGTCCAGTAGGGATCGCAACTCAGGATCCCGAGCTTAGAAAACGTTTTGCGGGAACGCCTGATCATGTGGTGACTTTCATGCATTTTGTCGCCCAAGAAGTAAGAGAACTTTTAGCAGAACTAGGGTTTAGAAGCTTAAATGAACTGATTGGTCGTACCGATTTACTTGAGGTAACAGAAACAGCTAAGACTCATTGGAAGGCGAAACACCTTGATCTTTCGAAGGTATTGACGGTAATAGAAGCACCTGAAGGCGTAGGGACTTTTAAACAGAGGGATCAGGATCATAAGCTTGAAGAATCCTTTGATATACGAGAGTTATTAGATGACTGTCGCCCGGCTTTAGAGTTGGGGCATAAAGTGGTCGGTCATTACACGATAAAGAATACAGATCGCACTGTGACGGCGATTATCGGTAATGCTATATCCAATAAATATGGAGCCAAAGGGCTGCCAGAGGATACCATCCACTTGCATTTTAGGGGCACGGCAGGTCAGAGCTTTGGGGCTTTTGCTCCCCATGGCATCACACTTGAGTTAGATGGAGATGCCAATGATTATGTTGGGAAAGGGCTATCCGGAGGAAAAATTATTGTCAGAAGTACAGTACCTGAAGCGATTCATGATGAAAGTAGTTTAATAGGGAATGTTGCTTTTTATGGTGCCAGTTCAGGTGAGGCCTATATTAACGGACGTGCTGGGGAGCGCTTTGGTGTTCGAAACAGCGGAGTAAAGGTCGTTGTCGAGGGCATCGGAAACCATGGCTGTGAATATATGACAGGTGGCCGCGTGGTCAACTTAGGATCGGTGGGCAGCAACTTTGCAGCGGGGATGTCAGGCGGCATTGCTTATATTCTTTCAGATGAGAGCAAAGAAACCTTCAAAGAAAAATGTAATCTCGGTATGGTTTTACTAGAGGCATTAGTAGATCCTGAAGAAATTGCTGAAGTGAAACACATGATTGAAAAGCATGTCACGTATACAAACAGTGCAAAAGGGCGTGAAGTCCTTAGCCACTGGGAAGCGTCTGTACAAAGGATCATTAAGGTGATTCCTTCAGATTATAAGCGCATGCTTGCCAACATAGATGAGGCAAAAGCAAAGGGGCTTCATGGTCAGGCCGCTATCTTATCAGCATTTGAGAAAAAGACTGACCAAAAAGTGATTTTTAAAGATGATGCATTAGAACCAGTATGAAACCAAGGAGGAAATGGAATCGATGGGAAAACTGACGGGATTTTTAGACTATAAGAGAAAAGAAACAAAAGAACGCAGCCCTCGTGAACGCCTCCGTGATTGGCAGGAATACCAAAAGGCTTGGTCGGATGAGACGCTCAAACAACAAGGGGCACGTTGCATGGATTGTTCAACGCCCTATTGCCATATAGGGGTTGAGTTTAATCAAACCTCCTTTGGCTGCCCTTTGCATAATCTAATTCCAGAGTGGAATGATCTCGTCTATCGTGGACAATGGAAAGAAGCACTTCATCGGCTTCTTAAAACGAATAATTTTCCAGAATGGACTGGGAGAGTGTGCCCAGCGCCATGTGAAGGCTCTTGTACTGTCTCCTTAAATGATGATGCAGTGACTATCAAAAATATTGAGAAAAGTATTATTGATAAGGGTTTCGCCGAAGGATGGATCGTTCCTGAGCCCCCTGAGCATCGAACAGGAAAGCATGTTGCTATCATCGGCTCAGGTCCTGCTGGATTAGCAGCAGCTGATCAGTTAAATAAAGCAGGCCATTGGGTCACTGTGTTTGAACGTGAAGATCGTGTGGGTGGACTGCTCATGTACGGTATTCCTAATATGAAGCTGGAGAAAGAGTCAGTGACACGCCGGGTTGATCTCTTGCGGCAAGAAGGTGTCATCTTCCAAGTAAATACGGAAGTTGGAAAAGATATCTCAATGCAGCAACTTGAAGACAAATTTGATGCGGTGATTGTGTGTGCTGGGGCGACCAAGCAACGCGATGTGGATATTCCAGGTCGAGAGGCTAAAGGTATTCAATATGCAATGGATTATTTAACGATGAGCACAAAGGTACTGCTTGATCCAACACTTGAATTACCAGAGGCATTTTCTGCAAAGGATAAAAACGTGATCGTGATCGGGGGCGGTGATACAGGGGCAGACTGTGTCGCAACGGCTCTGCGCCAAGGGAGTAAGAGTATTGTTCAGTTTGGGAAGCATCCTAAGCTACCTAAGTATCGTTTAGAGACGAATCCATGGCCAGAACAACCTGATGTTTTTGAATTAAGTTATGCGTATAAAGAAGCAAAAGCTCAATCTGGCCAAGACCCACGTCAATATTCTATTCTTACCCAACGTTTTATAACGGACGAAAAGGGTCATATTGTTGCTTTGGAAACAATGGAAGTTGAGAAAGACACGAATGAAAAGGGAGAGGTGGTCACCCAAGAGATTCCTGGCACGGAAAAACTCTGGCCCGTTGATCTCGTTTTAATTGCTGTTGGCTTTGAAGGTCCTGAAAAGTCATTGCTCAACCATTTGGGCTTAACGCAAACCTATCGTGGTACGGTAAAAGCGAAATATGGAGAGTACACGACAAATAAGGACGGTGTCTTTGCAGCGGGTGACGTCCGTCGTGGACAAAGTTTGATCGTTTGGGCCATAAATGAAGGAAGAGAAGCTGCACGTGAATGTGACCGTTACCTTATGGGAGCCACTGTATTACCTTAAAAAAATATCACCAAAAAAATCGCCCTCTTTATAGGGCGATTTTTTAATGGTCCTTTTAGGGATAAAGACGCATGGTAGTTGATCGGACATGCGCGATGAAACGGCTTTCTAACGGGAGACCCCACAAGGTTCTCTTTCTAATGTTTTTAAGAGGACAGATGTCAGGATGCGGATACCAGAGAATAAGGCCTTGCGATCAAAGGTCATATGGGGATGATGTAGCCCGGGTTCTAGCCCACAGCCTAAACCGAGCATGGTCGCTTTTAATTTAGGTCTTTTTAAGGAGTAAAAATGAAAATCCTCTCCACCTGTTGTCACGAGCGGGGGATCTAAATTTTCCTTTCCAATAGTATCCTCTATTGCAGCGGCAAGAAGAGTTTCAGCCTCTAGATTTTCAGTTGCAGCAGCAAGATTTTCAGGAATGTTCATGTCGATGTTGACATTATAAAATTGGGCTACTGACTGTGCGGCTCCTTGAACATGGGCAATTAAGGATTCCATGACCTCATTCGTTTGGGCCCGTAAATCTAAACTAAATTCAGCCTTTCCAGGAATAATGTTTGAACTTTCACCACCAGCATGCAATTTCGTCATTTTTACGGAATGAGGGACCATCGGATCAACATGGATATGAGCAAGTTCATGAACGAGAGTGGCCGCGATTTCTATTGAATTTGTACCGAGGTGAGGGCGGGCAGCATGGGCGTCTTCTCCGATTATCGTTCCGGTAATGGATTGCGTTGATCCGTGTAAGATCGCAGGAGTAGCATGACCATTAGCCGTTTCCTGTATTGGGCGAACATGCACGCCATAAAGGAATTCGAGGTCGTCAATGACGCCCTTTTCAATGATTTTGAGTGCACCCATCCCTTTTTCCTCTGCGGGTTGGAAGATAAAGCGAATCGTCCCTTGGGGCAAGGTATCTTGTTGCTTCAGCATCATTAAAGTGCCGAGAACCATGGTCATGTGAGCATCGTGTCCACAGGAATGATTCGCTTTAAAAGTACCATCTACTTCCTGCCATAAGGCATCCATATCAGCGCGCAAACCAATAATTGGACTGCCTGATCCAATCTCGGCAATAACTCCAGTACAGTCATCAAAGGTTTGCACCCGACAGCCCAATGCTTTAAGCTTATTGGCAATATATTGCGTGGTATTGATTTCCTTCCAACTAATCTCCGGATGTGTATGCAGGTATTCAAAAATACTGAGTATTTCTTGTTTCATTTCTTCAGTTAGTTCCATGATAAAAAATCCTCCTGACAGTTTAAACCATTTCTAAAAAGCATAAAACTGGTTGGCTTTTTCCTTATATAATTTTTCCCTTAAGACATTGGGATCAGCAAACTTCTGACTATAACTCATTAAGAGAGCATTGAGAAATGAAAAGACAATCGGGGCTGTCTTGTAAATAATTTTATTCGGCAGCTTGAGATCAAGAATGCTATCAGCAAATGGATTAATCGGAGCATTCGGTGAGTCTGTCACGGCAATAACATAAGCGCCTTGATTTTTTGCCGCCTCAGCTACCCATAAGGATTCTTTGGCATACCGATAAAACGAAAAGACAAATAGTGCACTGTGATCCGAAAGTTGTTCGAGATTGGAATCAAACTCGGAACGAAATAAAAGCGTATTTCCTTTGATTAAATTAAGTGAGAAGGCAAACCAATGGGCCATAGAAAAAGCGGCGTGGGAACCTGAAACAAGAACCCAACGTGCTTGATGCAACTTTTCAAGGGTAAGATTGATAGCCTCATCATCGATGTGCGTGGCTGCTTCTCTAATAAAATCACTATTAGCAGTCATCGCATGATAAAAAGTCGACTGCTTAACTTGGTCTTCTCCTGCGAAAAGGGGATGTTGATTACTAAAGTCGAAAATCGATTCCCTTATCTCGGTTTGGAGTGTTTTGAAACTATGATAGCCCAAGGAATGGCACAGACGAATAATCATCGTCTCACTAACGCCAATAAGTTCACCTACCTTCTTAGCTGAATGAGTGGCAAAAGTTGTAGGATCGGCGAGTAAAAAGTCAGCCACCTTCTTTTGCCCCTTTGTCAAATGAGGATAGTATATATTGATTTTTTCAAAAACTTTGCTCAGATGGCAACACCTCAACTTTTTGAAGGATTCGCAACATTTAGTATTGAATTGAAGGAAATCCTTTATTATAATCTAACATAAGACAGAATTTTTTCAATAGATTTTTAGTTTGAAATGTATGAAAATGGAGGTGGGCCGATTGAGTACACAATATGAGACAAAGCCAGAGAAAAAGAAAAGAAAAATAAGAATGCCTGATGCTTATGTGTTGCTATTTCTGATTCCCTTCTATGCGCTATAGCATCATACTTTGTTCCAGCAGGGGAATTTAAATACACAACTCATGGAACAACCACACAAGCAGTACCAGGCAGTTATCACCATGTTACCAACTCTCCTGTTGGGTTTATGGAATTTTTTACAGCGATTGAACAGGGAATGATCGACTCCTCTTCAATTATCTTTTTAATTCTCTTTACAGGTGGACTTATTGCTATTCTTGAGGAAACAGGAGCCATCCACGGTCTAATTCATAATGTGGTCAACAAGTTTCGAAAAAGACAATTACTTTTTGTGATTATTGTAGGAGCTATTTTTTCGATTCTTGGAACGACAGGTATTGTCGTTAACTCGGTCATAGGGTTTATTCCCTTAGGGATTATTGTGGCAAGATCGCTAAAATGGGATGCGGTTGTTGGAGCGGCAGTGATTTATTTGGGGACTTATGCCGGCTTTAATGCGACGCTCTTATCGCCTTCACCGCTGGGCTTATCACAGAAAATAGCAGAGATTCCTATGTTTTCAGGTATCGGTCTGCGTCTCGCTATCTATATTTGTTTTCTTATTGCAACAATTGCATATATTTATTTTTATATAAAAAGACTTCACTCTGAAAAGGGAAGTTTATTGGGGAAGGAATGGTTTCCTAGTAAAGCGCTGCTCAATGAAGATGACGTTGGTGAAGTGGCCTTTACACTGCAGCATAAACTCATTTTAATTGTGACGGGTGTGTCCATCCTCGGTTATCTCGCTGGAGCCCTTTGGCTCAAGTGGTCGGATATTCAGATGGCAGGGACTTTTGTTTTTATCTCGATCATTTCCGGACTTATTGCAAGAATGGGGGCAAATAGTATATCCAAAACATTTCTTATGGGGTGTCAACGCTTGGTGTATGGAGCCCTTATCGTTGGGATGGCGCGCTGTATCTCGGTCATCTTAACGAGTGGGAAGCTTCTTGATACTATAGTGTATGCACTCTCCCATCTTTTGCATGGCTTAAGTCCAGTCTTTGGGGCTATCGGTATGTTTATTACCAGTATTTTGCTTCATTTCGTCATTTCTTCAGGTTCTGGTGAGTCGGTCGTTTTTATCCCTATTTTAGCCCCTCTTGCTGATCTTATGCACATTACGAGGCAGGTCGCCGTTGAGGCCGTGATGCTAGGGGAAGGCGTGGCCAACTGTATTAACCCTACATCAGGAGTTCTAATGGGTGTGCTCGTAGCGAGTGGTATTCCTTACTTTAAGTGGGTTCGATTTATGGCACCCCTAGCACTCATTTGGTTTGTGATTGGACTGATCTTTATTACCATTGGTGTGTTAATCCATTGGGGTCCAGTGTAAATAATAAGAAAAAGGTGGGCCAACGTAATCTTTGGCTCACCTTTTTAAAAATAGAAGTCACGCTGGACCCGTTCCCAAAGGACTTTTGTTTAGGGATCCATGAGTCAGCGGTGCTGAGGAACACACAGTATATAAGTGTTCCGAATCTCGCAACTTCCGTCTCAATCAACTTGGTTGCTGATGTGGGCTTTTGGTAAAAAACATTTTTAATGCCTGATTAAGGGAAGCATATGTTTTTTCGCCTGGTTTTGCTTATCCTTTACATTTGCCATTTTAATAGAACACCACTTTGGACAAGTCCGCCACCAAATCCATGGAGTAACAAGGTCTCTCCTGTTTTAATTCTGCCTTCCTTTACTGCGAAATCAATAGCGAGGGGAATAGAGGCCGAAGACGTATTACCGATGTAAGTCAAACTGGTCAACGCTTTTTCCACAGGAAAGTCGAGTCTTTCGCAAAGGGCTTCTACAATACGCATATTGGCACTATGCGGAACAAACCAATCGACATCAGTCATTGACATATGGGCTTTATTTAAAAGCTCTTGAATGCAATTAGGGACATTTTTCATTACCCATTTATAAACCTCTCGACCATTTTGTACCATTTTTTCCGAGGCAATGAGATCGACGTCCTGCATCTTTTGAGATAATCCCGTTCTATAAAGATGGATACCGGCGTCACCATCCGATCCCATGACTGACTCAATAAAACTCGGGTTTTCTTCATCATATTCCACTAACACAGCCCCGGCAGCATCACCAAATAAGATACAACTAGTACGATCGGTGTAGTCTGTGACTTTAGATAATGTCTCTGCTCCAATCACTAACACTTTTTTGTTAGCTCCTGAAGTCACAAGGCCGTTAGCTAAATGCAGGGCGTATGCAAAACCTGCACAGGTGGCATTTAGGTCGATAGCTCCCGTATTTTTGATCCCTAAACGCGCTTGAACTTGGCTGGCAACACTGGGAAAAGGATAATCTGGTGTTGTCGTTGAGACTAGAATTAAGTCAACATCTTGGATCGATGTATTGTAATTGGCGACCAATTGATTTACTGCCTGAATGGCAAGGTCACTTGAAAATTCATCATCTGCGGCAATGCGTCGTTCTTTTATACCTGTTCTTTGTACAATCCATTCATCACTTGTTTCAACGATTTTTTCCATATCAGCATTTGTAAGGATTTTTTTAGGGGTGTAAGTACCTATTGCTGTTATTCTTGCCTTTGATTGCAAATTCAATCACTCCTAGAAAAATTGATAATTCATTATATCACTTAATATTAGTATCTGATACTAATTTTTTTAAAAAATATTGTGGAAATAGGATGCAAGGGAGAGATGGACGGATTGTGACTGAATCTGTATGCCTAACTCCTATATCATGAAACATGCACGAAACAAGGGGAAATATGCATGATTAAAGGAAATTATCTAAAAATGTGGAAGTTGACTAAGGAAACAAAAGAGTCTGAAAACCACTTGACATCAATGGTTTCTTCCACATTGAGGGGTATCTGATGCTGAGTCTTTTACAAACTGAAAATACCGTTCTTGTTGTCGCTGAGGCTTTGATTATTGCAAGACCTGTTAGAAAAGTCAATAATCATGCAGCTATTGTCACAGGGGTGCTGATCTTTATTTGTGGCTTCGCCTATCTTATGTTTGGCACATCGCTGCTCTTACTCATGTTAATGTCCTTTGTCGCCACGATTGGTGAACTGATCTATGTCCCTGTTAAACAAGCTTATCTTGGAGACCTTGCGCCGGACTAAGCGCGGAGTTCCTATATGGCAATGAGTGGTTTATCAGGAAATGTGTCCAGATCTTTGCGGGGATGATGATCACATTAGGCGTGATCACCTCGTCGGTATTTATGACCGGTTTGATTGGAGTTATTGGCTTCTCTCAGCATTGTTTTTTTATCATTCAGGGAGTTTACTCAATAAAAAACTACAGGTGGAGAAAGAAGCAAAAATGAATAGAGAACACAATGCATAATAGATTTTAAAAAAGTGTAATGAAAGGGCTATCAACCACCCTAAATTAACTCTATTAAACGAAAAAAATAATAGGAGTCATGAATGTCTGTTCATGCTGGTTCAAAATGATATTTTCTTAAAGTGGGACAAAGGACCTGACCCCATGTCCCTAGAATTTCAAAGTTTTTTCATATTCCTTAATTTTGACAGATAATATGGTTTAATGGACATATAAAAATGGGAAGAAAGATTGTAAGTCAATGTCTTCCATGCGATAATAAATGTGAAACCTATTGAAGAGTGAAACGTATTCTAATTATAAAGAATAGAAGGGAGCTGTATTTCATTGCCAAAATGGTTAATTAAATCTTTTGTTACGCTTGTAACCATCCTTACATTGGGTACAGTTGTCCCCTCTGTCAACTATCATACAGAACAAAAGCCGTCATCCAAGGAAAGCATTAATGGACCAAGCGCTCAATCGCCAAGGACAGAACTCACGGTAGATGCGGTTGAAGAAGCTGCGCCTGAGATTACTGAAGAGACTGAGCGTAGCTGGTCTACTATTGCAAGTCAATATGATAATGTAGACGAGATGATTCCGCACTTTCAAACTTATGCTGTAGAAGAAGCCAAAACACAGGGTTTTGTTAAATTTGGTGATACCATTGGAAAAAGACTAGGGGATACATATACCCAAAGCATTCTACCAAAGTTTGGTGAGGCGGTGGCTTCACTGGGTAATACTATGGACGTAGATACTTTGAAAAATCTAGCTGTGAGTAACAATCCTGCTGGAGGTACTGGGGAAAGAATCCTAAACCTTTACGATGAACGCACAGGAAAGGAAATTTTAAAGTTCCATGTCCGAAGAGATCATCCTCCACAAGACGGCTATTGGTTTAATTTTCACTATCATACGGCAGAAGATCAATATCAGGTGCATCATGAACTTGGAAAAGTGTATTGGGATAAAAATACGCCACCACAATGGATGTCATAACGTGACGAAAGCATGCCAATAAAGGTATGCTTTTTTGTTGTTTAGGAAATTATAAAATTCGCGACTTGAAGACAACTATTGAAGTAAATTGAGGAGAGAAGTTATGCACAAGCTGTAGTGTCACCACATTTAAGATGCATAGATACCCATTTGTTCTCCTTGTTCCGGAAACGGTCATCAAGCCAGCAGTGTGGTGCCCGTTTTTTTGTTGTTTAAACATTCAGCGACTGGTGGTTTGCTGATCTGTGAACAATTGATGAATTGAGAAGATGGGGGGAGTGGCATAATGCTTCCTCTTCGACGTCCATTTCCCAACGATTTCAAGAAGGTTACGGCGACAGAGCTTTAATCTACTATAAAAAGAAGAATAACTGCCGCAGGGATCGAAGGTTAGAGAAGGATTTTATTTTTACTAATAGAGCTTGGAGGAAGGGACAGCTTTTAGACTTCCTGAATTTCCCCTTTTCAAGTTGTTTGTTTTTCGTTATAATGAGACTCGATTCTAAAAACTAATTTTAACTCGTATAATCGCGGGAATATGGCTCGCAAGTCTCTACCGAACTACCGTAAATAGTTCGCCTACGAGTGAGATATATACGGTCATGTGATTTGGTGGATCCCTATTGTTCTACCATTTTCGTTTTGCCCAAGGTATTTTCTCTCACTCATACAGAGAGAGGATGACTTTGGGCGTTTTTATTTTGCCTCAGGCTTCATCTCTCTGAATTATTACTAAAATAGGGGAGGACATCGTCATGCAAGAGCTTTTAGACAAAATAAAAAACGAAGGTAGGGTCATTGATGGTCATATTTTAAAAGTAGATGCCTTTTTGAATCATCAAATTGACCCCCACCTTATGAAGAATATAGGGGAAACTTTTGCTTCTTATTTTAAAGATAAGAAAATAACCAAGATCTTAACTTTAGAATCCTCGGGTATTGCTCCAGCCGTGATGACAGGTTTGACCCTTGGGGTACCGGTTGTTTTTGCTAGAAAAAAACAGTCGTTAACCTTAAAGGAAAAGTTATTCACGGCTTCTGTTTACTCTTATACAAAGCAAGTGCGGTCTGAAATCTTTGTTTCAGAAAAGTTTATATCTGCTGCTGATCGCGTCCTTATCATCGATGATTTTTTAGCGAAAGGCGAAGCGGCTCTAGGATTAACCGAGATCGTTGCTGCAGCTGGAGCTGAAGTGAGTGGCATTGGTATTGTTATCGAGAAAACCTTTCAAGAAGGCCGAGAAAAATTGGATCGCGAGGGCTATGATGTGTACTCGCTTGCTCGGATTGTGTCATTAGAAGGAAATAAGGTGACTTTTGCCAAGAATCTTGATGAGGTGAAATTATGAAGAATATAGGATCAGGAAAATTAATCTCATTAGGGATTCAACATGTGTTGGCGATGTACGCTGGGGCTGTTATTGTTCCATTAACGGTGGGGGCAGCACTAGGGTTGTCGTCTAAAGAATTGACGTATCTCGTCTCGCTAGATTTGGCTGCAAGTGGTTTAGCGACTTTATTACAAATTTGGAAAAATCGCTTCTTCGGTGTGGGTTTACCCGTGGTTCTGGGCTGTACATTCACCGCTGTAACACCTATGATTACCATTGGTCAAAAATATGGCATGTCAGGTATCTATGGATCCATTTTAGTAGCCGGTCTTATCGTCTTACTCATCTCCAAATTTTTTAGTAAAATTGCCCGTTTGTTTCCACCCGTTGTCACTGGTTCCATTGTAACTATTATTGGAACAACTTTGATTCCCGTTGCGATCAATGATATGGCGGGTGGACAAGGCAATCCTCATTTTGGAGATCCAAAATATTTAGCGATTGCTTTTGGCGTACTTATCTTTATTATTCTCTTAAATCGTTTCTTTACTGGTTTTATTCGCTCTATTTCTGTATTAATTGGCTTGATTGTTGGCACCCTTGTGAGTGGCTGTCTTGGTATGGTGGATCTCTCCTCTGTGAAAGAAGCATCATGGGTTCATGTCATTACCCCGCTTCATTTTGCTGCACCATCCTTTCATTTAAGTGCGATCATCACAATGACGATTGTCGCTATTGTCAGTCTGATCGAATCAACAGGGGTTTACATTGCATTATCAGAACTTTGTGAGCATAAATTATCCGATAAAGATTTAGAAAGAGGCTACCGCTCGGAAGGATTAGCGATTGTGATTGGCTCATTATTCAATGCTTTTCCTTACACGACGTTTTCACAGAATGTCGGACTAGTACAAATGTCTCGCGTGAGGTCTCGAAAAGTCATTTTAGTTGCTGGTGTGACTCTCGTTGTTATTGGCTTTTTGCCGAAGATTGGGGCGTTAACCACCTTAATTCCCACGCCTGTACTTGGTGGGGCAATGATTGCCATGTTTGGCATGGTGGCGGCATCAGGGATTAAGATGCTAGGAAGAGTTGATTTTAATCATTATGAAAACCTTTTGACAATTGCTTGCGCCATCGGTGTTGGCTTAGGTGTAACGGTTGTGCCGGACCTTTTTGCTCAGCTTCCTTCAAGTGTGCAATTATTGACGAGTAACGGCATTGTTGCTGGAAGCATCACCGCTATCGTCTTGAATGTCATCTTTAATGCCAAGACGAAACGGACAATCACTGCCCAGCAGCCTAAAGTACAAGCGGTTGAGCACTCTTCTTCTCATATTTAATTGGCTAAACCGACAATTCATATACGGAATTAAAATCATGTTGTTTTTATTCAGTAATTATGATAACTTAAGCTATACTGATAACGGATTAGGAGAGGTTTGACATGGCAATCATCGTTCAAATTGTGGTGGAACAACACTAAGGAAGACCCTATTAGCTGTGTTGACAAGCTTTTTCGATAAAAGCTGCTGCAGTTCTTAGCATTCTCTGGCATTTTTAGGGAAATAGGGTTAGCTCTAGTGTTTTTCATCACAGGACGATGGTGCCGTGTGTCTACAAAGACCTTTCGCGAGTCTATGTTGGCCATGGTGGTGTCCAACATAGACTCTTTTTTGTTGTCTCGTTTTCGTCAAGAAAGCGCAAGTGGGGAGGGAAAACAATGAAACTTAGAGATTGGGATATCAACTTAAAAGTAAGGTTATTTGGAGAGGGCATGACAAATTTGCTTTTTTGGATGTTCTTTCCATTCATGTCCATTTACTTTTCTGATGCTTTTGGAAAAGAAACGGCAGGGGCTTTGTTAGTGGCCTCTCAGGTCATTAGCGTCGCCATTGGTCTTGTTGGTGGATATTGTGCAGATCATTTGGGACGGAAAAAAATGATGGTGATTGCGAGTTTAGGTCAGGCGGTTAGTTTTATCTTTTTTGCCCTAGGAAACTCCCCATGGCTCTCATCACCTTTGCTGACATTTATTAGTTTTTCATTTCTGGGTTTATTCGGCCAGCTATACTGGCCTGCAAGTCATGCGATGGTTGCTGATGTCGTTCCGGAGAAGCATCGCAGCTCGGTGTTTGCTGTTTTTTACACATCAATTAATATCACTGTTGTACTAGGGCCTTTACTCGGGGGTATCTTTTTCTTTGATTTTCGTTTTCCACTGTTAGTCGTTTGTTTTGCGGTGAGTGTATTGCTGACGTTTGTTTTGCAAAAATGGATTCACGAGACAGCTCCAAAAGTAGAAAAGCGAACCAAAGCCGGAAAATGGTATCAGTATCTTGGAGAACAATTACATGATTATCGAGTAATTATAACGGATAAAACCTTCCTTATCTTTATTTTAGCAGGCGTGTTGGTCGCGCAAACATTTATGCAATTAGACCTTCTCATGGCTGTCTATACAACGGAAGAAGTTCCTACGCAATCCTTGCTCTCTCTAGGCTCTTGGCATTTTGATCTAACGGGCAAACAAGCCTTCAGTTGGGTGGTAGCTGAGAATGGTTTACTCGTTGCCCTCTTTACAGTACTTATGAATAAGTGGATGACACGCTACAAGGAGAAAACCGTTTTTATGGGTTCCGCTATTTTTTATGGCCTAGGGATTCTTCTCTTTGGAAATATGACCAATGTTTGGGGGCTACTCTTTGCTGTTGTTATTTTTACGGCAGCTGAATTAATGGTCGTCGGGATTCAAGATTCCTTTATTTCTAAGCTGGCACCTGAGAATATGAGGGGGCAATACTTTGCAGCGTCTAGTCTGCGCTTTTCCATTGGTAGAACAATAGCGCCCATTGCTATCCCACTTACCGTTTGGGTTGGTTATACTTGGACGTTCTCTATTCTCGGCTTTTTAGCGTTTGCCAGTGCTGGTTTATATGCGGTGATGTTTAGACGACTTGAAAAGCAAAAAAAGTCCGAACCCACCATTAAAATTGCAAAAATTTAAACGGAAAGTGACACCTCACAACAATTTCTTGTGAGGTGTCTTTTTATAGAAGATAAGAATTTTTTCCAGAAGAGTTGTTGTTTTCCCAAGTTATGAATGTCAGGAGTTGAAGTCAATTGCGACGCAAATCATAAATCACTGCTACGGAAATACACTCCGCTTTCCGCGGGCGGCTGGTGAGCCTCCTCGCGCTCCGCGCTCCGGGGTCTCACCTAGGCCTCTGCTCCCGCAGGAGTCTCCGTGTATTTCCTCCGCTAGTTAAGATGATCTGATTTTCATGCACCTAAAGTTAAAATTACCTTTAAAAAAAGCAAAGATGCCTAATTTTTTCTTCAAAAAGCATCGACAACATGGAAGTGGATTGGAGCGTAAGGCGCGAGACTCCTATGGGAACAGCACGTGTCCGAAGATCCACTTGGGAAACCAATTAATCCATTCCCAAGTTAGCTGAGGCCGTGCCCATGGAAAGCGAGCGACCTGGAGCGGAGATCTACACTATTAGCTCGGAAAAGTATCACCTTACAGTTACGTCGCAATCTATATCAATTAATCAATTACACTTTTTATGATTTTTTGGGTCTCGCCATTTTCGTTTTGAAATCTTATTATTGATTATAATCTTTCATTACCTCAATATTTCACTTATAACTTAAAAAGGGAAAAAATGAAAGGTTTTCCTCTCCCCTATGTCGAAAACAGTAACGAAGGGGGAGACGGATGGCATTAGATGATTATTTTGTCCAAAAAATTGGGAGAGGGAAGCCCTTATTATTTTTCCCAGCGGCTGGTTTTGGAGGTTTAGAGGGATTAAACATTGCTGAAATGCTTCAAGAGGAATTTGAATCTCATTTAATCGATCTGCCAGGGTTAGGGCGAAGTAAAGGATTAGATTATCGAAGGGTCACCACTAGAGAGATTGCCGACTGGGTGAAGCGCTATTTGGATTTCAACCACTTTCAAAAGGTGACCATTGCAGGCCATTCCATGGGCGGGTTTATTGCATTAGCCTTTGCCTATCATTATCCTGAGTGTATAGAACATCTCATATTGCTAGATCATGGTCATAAAAAAATTTCGTTAAAAGCAGATGTCGGCTTCTTCTCAATAGTGTTCTCGCTAATAAATGTAATGGAAAAATTCATGGGGAGACGGCTTCATCAGTTTCTACATTCCTTTTTTATGACGGATGGTGCGGAAGAACCTTTAACTCAGGAAATTTTACAAAAGAAGACTCAGGAATTTTGTGAAAAGATGAAGATCGAAGAAGGACCTTATATTGCTCTGGCAATTAAGGAACAAGGGAGTCTGGACAGTGATATTACAGCGATACCCTTGATGTTATGTTTTTCACGGACGAATGTCCTCAAGCTTTTTCATCAGCTCTCTGTTCCTACATTAGAGATTTACGGTACATTTAAAGGCATTGATGATAAAGAGGCCAAGAGAACGGAAAAATGGGTCAGAAAAAAACCTTCTAAAAGCTTTATCCAATATTTTGAGGTGGATGCAGGGCACTATGTGCATTGGGCCACTGAGAGTCCTTTAAAAGAAATTGCGCGCTTTCTTAATGTCTCAGAAGATCACACGCAGCCACCAACGACGACTACATTGTTATCGCAATCATGATCATAAAGGATAAACTAATTAAAACAGAAACAGCCAGCCAAAAGCCGAGAGAGTTCCAAAGATTTTTTATCATGTGCTTAGAACACCAAACCTTTTTTCAATAGGTTCCCATATAATATCTGTCTTTATGCGAAAGCTAACGTAAAGGATCATACCCAAGTTGGGCCACGGTTTGGGCCATAACGGCGTAGCCATTGTCATTCGGATGCACGCCATGAGGTGAGAGTAACTCTTGTTGTTTTCCAGCAAAAGCCCCATGAATATCAGCAACCTTAGTAAATCTATGGCGCGTAAGGCCTGCCATTTGGGCATTGAATTTTCTAATCCATTCTTCGGCTTCTGGGAGCTGAGGAAACGGATTATAAAGATTCTGTAGCCTTAGAATAAAAGAGGATGACTCGAAATGGAGTCCTTGTATGAGTTCGATCAGCTCAGTAATATTTAAGATGGCAGTTTCCATAGCTTGAAGTAAAAGCGAGGTGTCTTGATGAAAGAGGAATTGTTCTCCCGCGTGTATCAGGTCATTGGCCCCTGCAGTAACGGTGATGATGCTTGAACTTTTTAAAGCTTCACTGATTGCCGGGAGTCTAGCAGCCTCGAGAATGTCACCACTTGTGGCCCCGTTTTTCGCAAATGTCTGAACACAGACTGGTGCCTGTAATTTTTTTTCTGAAAGACATTGGTATCTGCCAACAAAAGCAGGTGAAAAAAGATCTGCACCCACCCCAACGGTTAAAGAATCTCCAAGAGCAGTATATAGTAAGGGCTGTTTAAAGGACATGGGCATGCCTCCTCGAGAAAAATGAATTAATTATATCTATTCAAGGAAGATATATTGCGGAAGTTTAAGTGCCTATGTCCAATAAAAATAGGTATCACTTTAATATTGCCATAAAATTTTATAGTCACCTTTTGTTTCAGTCACGTAAAAGTCTTTTTCAATACGAGTTTTACCAAAAATCCCTTTAAAGCTTTGTTCGACTGTGACTCTATATACATCTTTTAGGGAAGAATCCTGAGAAGTCATGCGCCAATGATCGAGGTGCTTTGTATCCGTAACTTTATAGGAAAAGGTCTTGATACCTAAATCCTCAAGATAGATCTTACTTCTTGCTTGAATATATTCCGTTTGGTTAAATCTTTTTTTCATCAATGGGTGAAACATTTCCCAAGCGGTAGCATAGTCGCCTTCTTGTTCAGCGTCATAAAACTCTTTTACAGCAGATATTGCTTTTTGTCTCGGCAGATGTTTATAGCCATAACAGGTCCCCAAGAATGCACCTAACAGGAGAATCAATATCAGGAGGAATAAAGATCCCTTTTTCTTTGCTGCCACTAAATTCTCACCTCTTATTCCTGATCGCAATGTCCATTTATTAATGTCTATGATTGTCCTTGGACAATTATTTGCATGTTTGTGATGAAAGAAGTGATGTGAATAAAACAAAAGAAGGGAAAATAAACCGATTCTAAGCTTAATGTTGTGGTGGGGGAAAATGGCGGCCAATAGAAAAGCATAATTGATATAGATTTCGACGTCACTTGAGAAAGTGGTTGGGTGTCTTATCTGCCGATCCGGAAAGCCACTCCGCTTTCCGCGGGCGGCTGGTGAGCCTCCTGATATGAACGAAACTGTTAAGTCCCCCCACTTAATTGGGTGTTGACTCTGTTTTTAGGCCACTCTAAGCAAAGAAGCATTTCTGGCTACTTTTTTAGGTGATAGGAAGGAAGTGAACGGTTGTTGATTTCCGCTCCAGGCTGCTCGCTTTCCACGGGCACGGCCTCAGCTAACTTTGGAGTCGGTTTTTTGGTGCTCCAAAGTGGATCTTCGGACGCGTGCTGTTCCCGTAGGAGTCAGAGCACCTTCCGCTTCAATCAATGTGTTGCCTATCGATGCACTTTAGATTAAAACTGTGCCGAAGCCTCTGAGTAAGGACCGGACGCACTGGACGCTTTTCCTTTTTTAAATGTATTTTAGAGTCATTTACGACTAAAGATTTTCCTTTCTCAGCTTAACAGGTACCTCCTCAATCTTAGGATTGTCGGTCAAGTGCCTTTCTTGACGGGCAATTCTGAGATTGAAACACTTTTTAAAGCTGAGAATAAAATCTCCTTCTTTTTACGAGTAAGGGGCTAGTTTCGTTCATGATAACTCGTGCTCCGCAAAATACCTGGAGCGGAAATCGACCAATGCATTACGTCGCAATGTCCTTCAACAACTAAGGCCATGCTTCTGAGATAAGCAACAACTTCAATGGTTGTTAGATGCCAACATATATAATAGCGCAAAATAAAAAAACAGCACCATATAGTGGTGCTGTCGGAATAAGTGTATTTTAACCTTTATAAAGACGTTGAAGTTGTTCAACGACGCTTTGATCTGCAAGGGAAGTCGTATCTCCAAGGTCTTTCCCTTCGGCGATATTACGGAGCAAACGACGAATAATTTTTCCACTTCTTGTCTTAGGCAAATCGCCAGTAAAGTAGATTTCCTCAGGACGCGCCATCTTACCGATTTCCTCAGAAACCTTAGCTTTGATGTCATTGATCAGCTGATCTGTTGGATCATAGCCTTCTTTAAGTGTGACAAAGGCGGAGATCGCTTGCCCTTTAATGGCATCATCTCTTCCAATAACAGCGGCTTCAGCAACGGCAGGGTGCCCAACGATCGCACTTTCAACTTCCATCGTTCCGATGCGATGACCAGAAACATTAATGACATCATCCAATCGACCTAAAATCCAAATATAGCCGTCCTCATCTTTATGGGCACCATCGCCAGGAAGGTACCATTCAGGATATTGACCAAAATAAGTGTTTTTGAATCGCTCATCATCTCCCCAAACCGTACGGAGCATAGAAGGCCAAGGGTGTTTGATAACGAGGGTTCCACCACTATTATAATCCACTGAGTTGCCTTCTTCATCAACGACATCAGCAATAATACCAGGTAATGGCCGAGTCGCAGACCCTGGCTTTGTTGTTGTTAGACCAGGGAGAGGAGCAACCATCGCACACCCTGTTTCCGTTTGCCACCACGTATCGACTATAGGGAGTTTTTCATTGCCAACGTACTTATGGAACCACATCCAAGCCTCAGGATTAATTGGTTCACCAACTGTCCCAAGCAGTCTTAAACTGCTCAGATCATGTTTTTCAAGATATTCAGGTCCCCATTTCATAAACGTACGAATGGATGTTGGGGCTGTATAGAAGGTAGTGACGCCATATTTTTCAATGATATCCCAGAAGCGATCACGCTCAGGATAGTCAGGCGCCCCCTCATACATAACTACCGTGGCACCGGCTGAAAGCGGACCATAGACAATATAAGTATGTCCAGTCACCCAACCGATATCAGCACTGCAGAAGAAGATATCTTCATCTTTAATATCGAAAACACTCCGTAGTGAATGATTAACACCAACCATGTAACCCCCGGTTGTGTGGACGATACCTTTGGGCTTACCTGTCGTGCCAGAGGTGTATAATAAATAAAGAATATCCTCAGCATCCATCGGTTCTGCCGGATAGGGAGCCTTGGAGGCTTTAGCGATCTGCTCATCCCAATAAAGGTCACGTCCCTCTTTCATTGAGAAATCTGCTTCATCTCCAACGGCATTTACGACGAGGATATGTTTTACCGCTGTTCCTCTAACAGCTTCATCAGCAAATTGTTTTAAAGGAACTTGTTTGCCACGTCGCCAACTGGCATCTGCTGTAACTAATAGCTTTGCATCTGCATCTTCAATGCGGTCTTGAAGCGATTTTGAAGAAAAGCCAGCAAATACAACAGTATGAATGGCGCCAATCTTTGCACAAGCAAGTAGAGTAATAGGAAGTTCTGGCACCATGGGGAGGTAAACTGCCACACGGTCACCTTTCTCAATCCCTAAATCTTTAAGCATATGGGCAGCTTTATCGACCTCCCGTCCAAGCATATCGTAGGTGTATATTTTACTGCTCCCTTTTTCACCTTCCCATATAAGGGCAGCTTTATTTTTTCTGTGACCCTCGCGATGACGATCAACGCAATTATAAGCAGCATTCAGTTTTCCACCAAGGAACCATTTAGCATGCGGTGGATGCCATTCTAGGACTTTATTATAAGGTTCAAACCAAGTGATATAGTCAGCCTGTTTTGCCCAATAGCCTTCAGGGTCTTTTTCTGCTTCTGCGTAGACATTCGGATCATTAAAATTGGCTTGTTGAGTGAATTCGGGGTTAGGCTTAAATGTTCGACTTTCTTTCAATAGAGTATCAAGATTCTTGGATTCATTTACCACTTCACATCACCTCTACCTGATTATTAATGCTTGTACCTTTCCACACGATTCGCAACGAGTGCGTCATTCATTAGTAGGTACATAGACGGAAACACTTCGTCTTCTCGTGTATGCCTTTTGCAAAAAGGATAAGGAATATTGACAACCTATAGCGATTTCAGAAATATAATAATAATTATATTGTAAGTGGTTACAATTTATGTGTCAATTTATTGAACGGCAGAAAATGCTATACTTATAATATTTTTAGAAATGAAATGCATTAAGCGTTAAGTTAATATGACATGGAAGGGATAGACGAAATGGAGCATGAAAGACTAAAGCGTGCATAACTTGAAGAGGAGGAGTGGTGCTACTTGAAACGTATCGTTGAAATGGTTCTTGGAATCATTGGACTTGTAGTATCAGGACTAATGACGCTCGTAGGCTTTTTTGCTATGGGAGACAGTTTTAAAAGACAATTGCTAGAACATCAAAAGGCAGATCCTAAAGTGGCCCCAGAAGATGTCATGAAAGTCGCAGATCTTATGGGAAAGGCGGGGGGACTCTTAGTTATCGCCTCCATTATAGGTTTTGTGATTGGACTTATTGCTGTGATCATCATTTATAAGAATAGAAAACCTTTGCTTGCAGGGCTTCTTTTTATTGGATCAGCTGTAGTGATGACCTTTATATCTATGTTCATTGCACTGTTACCGGGGTGTTTATTTCTGATTGCTGGTCTATTGTGTTTGCTTCGGAAACCACGTCAAAATAGGGCATAAACAATTTTCAAAAATCTGTTGACAAAAGAAAGCGCTTTCAATATAATGGAGTTAGGAAGGGCAGCATATGTGGTTGCCACGGTACTTGGCGTAGGCGGGGCCAGTGCTACATGGAATCTATATCTAAGGATCTATCATTATGTTTTTCATGTTCTCTCTAATCTCCATACCTTATCCAATCTACTAATCTCAGATTAGTAGTCTTTTTTTGCCAAAAATCTCACTGAATGTAGTAGAAAATAGGAGAGAAAGGTGACGGTTTGTCGTTTTTTTGTGTATAGAGGAAAATTATTCCCCCAAAAGCACTATTTATATGATAAACTACTAAAAAAGGATATATTCATTGACGATAATGAATATAGAGAACGATTTTTAAGTTTTAAACTAGGAGGTTAGGGGAATGAAAAAGGTCATCCCTTTTGCTGTTGTCGGTGGTATTTTTTTAACAGCTAACGGTGTCGCATTTGCAAGCGATAGTGATGATGTAATAAAGTATGGAGCAAATTATTTAGGAACCCCTTATACATATGGAGCGGCTATTGGAGATACGTCTCAATTTGATTGTTCTTCTTTTACAGCAACAGTCTTTAAAAAAATAGGGATCAATTTGCCACGGACTTCGCAACAACAAGCCTTGGTTGGAAAAGCAGTGGATAAGGCAAACCTTCAAAAAGGTGATCTTGTTTTTTTTGACACAGATAAAAATGGTGTGATTGATCACGTGGGGATTTACACTGGAAATAATCAAATGATGAGTGCCCTTGTTGATCATGGCATTTCCTACTCTGATATCACATCCTGGTACTGGGCGCCAACTTATGTGACAGCGCGAAGGGTGATCACTTCTTCTACACAAACGGCCAATAAGAATGTTCAACCCACTGTAAGCCAAACGTCAACAAAATCAAGTTCAAGTTACACTGTAAAATCAGGAGATTCCTTATGGACAATTAGCCAGCAGGTCAACCTATCCATTGATAAGATTAAATCACTTAATCATTTACAGTCAGATATTATTTATCCCGGACAAAAACTTACACTTTCAAGTTCGTCAAAAAATGTAACGCAAACCGTGGCTTCATCATCAACGAAGGATCAGAGTTCGGGTTCTTCTTATACAGTCAAATCGGGGGATAGCTTATGGGCCATTGCAGTTAAATATGATGTTTCTGTCTCGCAAATTAAGCAATGGAATCAGTTAACTTCCGATGTTATTCAACCAGGCCAAAAATTAAGCGTGAAGCCCGTCCAACTTTCTGAAAAAACGAATACAGAGGTAAAGACGTCAACTTCCAAAACATCAAGTACTGCAAGTAAAGCTTCGACGGCTAACCGTACCTATGTCGTTAAGAAGAATGATACGCTATGGGATATAGCCGTAAATTACAAGGTTTCTGTTGATGATATTAAAATATATAATAAGCTTTCTTCTTACATTATTTTCCCAGGACAAAAGCTAAAGATTCCAACAATAGGTTCCTCATCGGTCAAAGCCGACTTACCAACAGCCAAGGTTGTCAAAAAACCGAAGTCCAATTATACCGTGAAAAATGGGGATACGCTTTGGGATATTGCCTTATTAAATGATACTTCGGTCAAGAGTATTATGAAAACAAATAATTTGTCTACAGCCATGATTTTTCCTGGACAAGTTCTAGTTATTCCAAATTAATTTATTTACTTACGGATAAATATAAAAAGTAAAGCATTCGAAGGTGCCATCATTGATGGTACCTTTTTAAAGTATAAGAATGTATCACTTTATGGAAGACCTTAGGGCAACTTTGGCTTCTGGATCAAGCGCTTCTTCGTGGGTAACAATAAGACCGGGCACACATACATATGCGATAATAATAGCTGACTTAATTGAAGGTTTAGGTCATCATGTTATTGATTGTTTTTTCGTCATTTCTATGATACATTGATGTAATGTAAATAATGACTAATTTGTTCATTTAGTCATAATAAGGGAGGGGATCGTATCGATAAACGGCAAAGAATCGTTGCTGCTGCCGAGCGCTCTTTTGGCTTGTTTGGATATAAAGGGACGACGATGGATCAAGTGGCAAAGCTTGCAGGGGTAGCCAAAGGAACCATTTACACCTTTTTTAAAACTAAAGAAGAGCTATTTAATGAAATTATAGAAAATCTTATCAATGTGATGAAGGAACGTGCGGAAAAGGCGATTCATTCTCAAGACTCTTTTTTTGATAATCTGCATCGTGCCTTATTTGAAGTCCTTGAGTTTCGTAAGGAACATCACTTGACGTTAAAGCTATCCCAAGAGGTTCGTGAAATTGGTACAGAGAAAGCAAAAGGGGCGCTTGACTGGTTTGAGGCAGAAATTTTACTGTTCATCGAGCGTTATTTGCAATCGGCTATTGCAAAGGGGAAAATTGTGCCGTGTGATCCTCGTAAAACAGCCTTTGTGATGTTACATTTGTATATTGCACTTGTTTTTGATTGGGAAGAAAACGAGGAACCTTTGAGCAGCCAAGAAGTGGCGGAATTACTTGAACGCTATTTGGTTTTTGGGCTAAAGCCGCGAGTGGGTGAATAAGGGCTTATCAAAAAGAGCCGTGCTGGGTCTTTGAGAGAGACGCTCAAACACTAACCTACAGCGTTTTTTTTGGTTTAAAATGACCAAATGACTAATATAGTCAAAAATCAACAAGGGTGGTTAACTAACATGTTTAGAACTTTTTTATCTGAATGGAAAGGTTTTTTTAGAAATAAGAAACATATTATTTTTATTTCAGCCATTGCACTTATCCCCATTATTTATAGTGGGATGTTTCTGTGGGCCTTTTGGTCTCCTTATGATCGAACGGAACATTTGCCGGTTGCCATCGTTAATGAAGATGGAGGAGCAACACTCGCTGGAAAAGAAGTAAATATCGGGAATGATCTCGTTAAAGAACTCAAAAAGAATGACAGTTTTGACTGGCATTTTGTCAGTCAAAAAAAGGCCGATCAAGAGATGAAGGATAATCAGTATTATATGACGATCACCATCCCAAAGGATTTTTCAAAGGATGCTACGACGGTTCTTGATCATAAAACGGTTCAGCCTAAATTTGAATATCGCTTAAATAGTGGCTATAACTACATTGCTTCACAGATTACAGATAACGGTGCAAAAGAGATCAAAGAAAAACTGAACCATCAATTAACAAAAACGTATACAGACAATATGTTTTCCGAAATTGATCAATTAGCTGCAGGGTTGAAAACGGCAAGTAAGGGTGCGGGTAAACTTTCTAGTGGCACCCAAGAAGAATTAGAGGGTTTAAACACTTTAAAAAGTCATTTGACTGAATTAAATGATGCTGGCATTCAACTTGAGGACGGGGCAGCACAGCTCGCCTCGGGTTCCAGTGATTTAGAAAATGGCTTAGTCCAATCAGAATCTGGGACACAGAAGCTTTATGAGACAACTAAAAATAATACATCGAAGGTGAATGCACTCGCTGAGGGCACGCAGACACTTGCTGGAAAGACCCAAGCATTGAATAACGGCATTCAACAGCTCGTCAAGGGTAATCAAACAATGATTGGTCAATTAAAGGGGCAGAAGCTTGCCGACGGTCTTGACGAACTTTCAAAAGGAATGCAGGCGGAGTACAAAAATCTTGCAGCGCTTAATCAGGCCACTCTGCCGTTAAAAGATATTCAAACACAATTAGATAACATGAATCGCTATATCACAGGTTCTCAGAAAATTTTTAGCACCATAGAAGATTTTAGCACTAAAAATAAGCAGGATTTAACGCCTGAACAACAAAAAGAGTTAGATGGAATCCTAGAGGGCATCAAGCAACTAAATAGCGGCAGCAACAGTGAAGCCAATCCAGCGACATTGCTCGCTAGCCTCAGTAAGTTTCCAGATGCGATTCAACAACTCACCGATGGACAAAAACAGCTGTTAGATGGATTTAATGAACTCAATGCTAATCTCCAACAGCTTTCTAGTGGTTTAACGGTTCTACAACAAAATATCAATAAACTTCCTAATGCTACCACACAGTTAGCTGATGGCGCAGAGCAGCTTGCTGAGGGTTCTCAGCAGTTAAATCAACAGTGGGGAACATTAGTTGCAAGTATGGGGCAATTAAACAGTGCTCAGGAGCAATTAGTAAAGGGCAGTCAATCACTCAATAAAAACATGGAAAAACTCCAGGCAGGACTCACTACGTTGAACAGTGGTCAAAATCAGTTAACGGACGGAGCCTCAGATTTATCCAAAGGCATGAAGACGATCCACAAGGGCTCTGGAGAATTAGCAGATAATCTTGGTGATGCTGCTAAACAAACAGACAACGCGAATCTAGGAGATCAGAATGCAAACATGTTTTCAGAGCCTTTAAAGGCGGAGAAATCATCAGGCGGTGTTGATAAATATGGTGTAGGATTTACTCCTTACTTTTTATCGCTTGGTTTATTTGTGGGGGCATTACTCCTCACGGTGATTTATGATGTCGTTACTCCTGCTATACGTCCTAAAAATGGTGTGTCATGGGCACTTGGAAAATATATGTTTATCGGCGTTGTCGGCATTGTTCAAGCGCTGATAGCTGATGCAATTATCTTTTTTGCCATTGGCTTACGGGTCTCAGATCCCGGTGTATTTATTGCCTTTAGTGTGTTAACCAGCTTAGTATTCATGACGATTATTCAATTTTTCACAACCTTATTAGGTGAGCCGGGGCGTTTCTTAGTCATTTTGATCCTTGTATTGCAGCTTACGACAACAGGCGGAACCTATCCGATTGAATTATTGCCATCAGCCCTTTATGATTTTCATCATTGGCTGCCAATGAACTATAGTATAGCGGGCTTCCGCAATATTGTCGCTGGTGGACAGCAAGGGTTATTGTGGCATCATGCGTTCGTTCTGGCTTGCTTTGGTGTCTTTCTCTTAGCAGGAACAGTGGTGACGCTAACCTTAAGGCATAAACGACAAGTAAAACGAGATAGAACGGATGACGCGAGCATTTCAGCCTAACATAAAGAAAGGAAGAGAGGTCACTTTACGTGATGCCTGTCTTCCTTTTTAAAAAATAAGAAAGTATAAAATTTCTGGTCATCAGGACGGTGCGGATTTCCGCTCCAAGCCACTTAATACTGAAGAAGCATTTTGGTAAAAAACATTTTAATGCCAACTGAATGAGGATTGGGCATGCTTTTCGCCCGGTTTTTCTTAATGACTACTATATTATTTATTCTTTTTTGAATTGTAACGGTTAAACCAATCGATGATTTCACTTAATCGGGTTAAACGATTTTTAGGTTTTCCAGATCGAGACAGTTCATGATTTTCTCCTTTAAACCGGACAAAGCGGGTATCGACACCCAAGCGACGGAGTGCAACATACCATTGCTCGGCTTGCTCGATCGGACACCTTAAATCCTCTTCACTATGAATAATACATGTTGGCGTTGTTACATTTCGAGCATGGCGAATAGGTGAAACCTCTAAAACTGCATCCTCATCTTTCCAAAGATCTGCCTCGCCCAATTGTCCTTTTGCAAAAAAATACCCGATATCACTTGTGCCGAAGAAGCTGTACATATTACTAATACAGCGCTGAGTCACTGCCGCTTTAAAACGGTTCGTACACGTAATAATGGTATTTGTCATGAAGCCACCATAGCTTCCTCCTGTGACATATTGACGTTCTGGATCAAGCTGTTGATAATGCTTTAAGGCGTAGTCAAGACCTAGGAGAATATCCTCTTGATCCTTTTTACCCCAGTCTCCGATGCACGCAGCGGTAAAAGCTCTTCCATAACCTTGGCTACCTCGGGGATTGGTATAGACGACAGCATAGCCCTCAGCTGCAATACATTGAAATTCATGATGAAAAGCATTGCCGTATGCCGTGTGTGGCCCTCCATGAATTTGAAGCACAACAGGAATACTCGCTTTGGTCTTTGGACTGTGAGGAGGGAGCAGAATCCAACCTTCAATTTCCCAACCCTCTGCCCCTGTATAGGAAAAATGTTCAGGCTGAGCAAGTAAAAGGGATTCGAGAAGTTTCTGATTATGATCAGTTAATGGGGTTGTTTTTTCTTCTGAAAACAAGTAGATGTCGCCAGGAGACAAGGGTGTCGCTTTGACAAAAGTGATCCTCTCCTTGTTCTGATCGAAGGAAGTGATCACACTATTTTCTGGTGATAAGACATCACTGACCTCACCTTTTAAGTTGACCTGCTTTAAAAAACAATTTCCGCCAACTGTTGTTATAAAGGTGAGCGCTTGACTGTCATCATTCCACTTATATTCATAGCCATCATCAAAGCTAGCATCGGCACCGACATAATTTCCTACAGGCCGATCCCAATGACGCGTCAGTTGCAGGGGAGAGGCAGTTGGGGTGTCTAAAGGTAAGACCCAAAGCCCGGTATTATCAGGACTGATTTCGCCGCCCTCATGCCCACAAAAGGCTAGCCATTTGCCATCGGGTGATACGCTGGGATCATAAACAGAGCCTTTTCCTTTATAGAGTAAGACTTCTTCATTTGTCATTAGGTTCAATTGATAAATATCATTAAAATAGCCCTGTAATTCAGGGGCTTCTCGTGATTTTAGGAAAATGATTGCATCTCCACGTGGCGTAAAGCAAGGGGATTTGGCGTTGTATTGTCCCGAAGTTAAGGCCGTTGTTTCCTGTGTTTCTAAATCAAAAAGCACGAGGTGAGTGTAGGTTTTTATAAAACCACTTCCATTCGCCATATATCTGAGACGATCGATGACCACGACGTCCTCGTTAGTCTCTTCAATAGCGTCCTTTTCTGAAACACTGATCTCACAGACCAATTGCTTCCCCTTTGGCGAAAGGACAAAACCATTCACGCCTTCATCAAATGCGGTCATTTGTTGTGCTTCTCCACCTGACATCGGTATACACCAAACTTGTTGTTTTTCAGTACGGTTAGAGAGAAAATAGATCCATTTTCCATCATGGTTCCAAATAGGGGAGTGTTCTTTTATCAGTTTTCCATCAGTATGGTAAGTAGTCAATGGTGTAGGACGCTCGTTTGGCTGGATATGCCAGAGGGCTGATTCATAACCATTAAGGTCTGTATTCGTTTGCGTTAATGTATAAACAACATGTTCACCATTAGGGGCAAGCGAAGGTGTACTTACAAATTGTAATTGCGTTAAATCATTGGGTGTGATAAGTCTTTGATCTCCCACTTTTATCTTCCTCCTGCAAAAAAAATTGAATATGTACAAGGGATAGGATAAAACCCTTTCCTTTCTATATTTCGATACTCGAAGGAACAATACCTGCTAAATGGCTAAGGAAGTCGTGGGAAAACTTGGCTAACGCCAAGCTTAATGCGATAAGCCAAAGTTGCCCTTATAAAGTCCTCCATTAAGTTATACTTTTGTCGTTTAAAAAAACGCATGGAAGCCTAACCTTCCACACGTTTTATGTCTCGTACTGTTATTGAATCGCCCCTTGATTTGGGAATTGATTGTTAGCATATTGAGAGAATTTTTGATAACTCTGTTGAAGCTTTTGAACATCTTCACCCTCAATGCCATACCAACCTTTTTGGAACATAAGGTTATACATGTCACGTTGGCATTTTTCAGTTTCCTGAAATATGGTCGATAAATCCTGATACAAGGCCTGATGGCTCATCTCGTGGAGAGCAACGGCATAAGACGTGGTTAAATACTTCTCTGTCATAAGACAATCATTGATAAAGTCGCGGTCATTCATCTGAGGCGTTTTCGGTACGCTTGTACTTGGATTTTGAATTTTAGATGCCATTATTGCATGCCTCCCATTTGATTCGTTTGCGCCGGTTGCTGGGTGGTTTGCAAATGCTGTTGAATATGATTGAGCAACGTTTGATAATGCCGTTGGTGCATTTGAGCCATTTGGGTAATGGCGCGTTGAATATCAGGATCTTGGACATTTTGTGCAAAAAAGTGAGCCTTTTTAATGGCATTTAAATTCCAAGATAACATGTCTTCAAGATATAAGTGATCCTTAGTAGAAATGATCGCTGGCGGTTGTGGCATGTAAGCCTGCTGGCCTTGTGCTTGCTGCTGCTGGTTCATCTCAATGTTCCCCCTTTGTTGGTGAAAAGCAAAAATCGCTTCAATAGTTAATGTGAGCTGAGAGAAGGAAAGTATGCAAGGAATATTAGTCCATTAAGAGCATAATACTGATATGGAGAGGGTTGAAGCCTTAAGTTAATTAAAACGACAAAGGGCAACCTTTTGTGGAAAACCTTTTATGCACAGCACAACTAAGGCTTTTAGCGACAACCTTGGTGTGTGAACACGAAGGTACTAAATATCATCCGTGAGTCGGCGGCGCTAAGGAAGACACTGAGTATAAGTGTTCCGAATCTGACGTTTTTCACTCCAATCCACTTGTTGGAAAGGACATATTTCATCCGGATTTTCTTATCTGGACTAAAGATTATTCTGCAAAAGGATTGCGAACATTAAAAACTTATATTATACTTAAAAAAGAAATGAATGAGTATTCATTCAAGTTTCACCAGAGGAGGTTTTAAAGCATGAAGCGTATACGCAAGGCAGCGGTCATTGGCTCTGGGGTCATGGGTTCGTCTATTGCGGCTCATCTTGTCAACGTCGGGATTCCCACAACGTTACTTGATATTGTGCCTAACGAAGTCACTGCTGCCGAAAAGGCTAAAGGTTTAACACTCCAAGATAAAGCTGTTCGAAATCGTATTGTTAATCAATCCTTAAAAAGTTTAACAAAGCAGAAGCCTGCTGCTCTTACGGTAAAAGAGAATATAGATCTCATTACAGTAGGCAATTTAGAAGATGATCTTGAGGCTTTAAATGAAGTGGATTGGATCATTGAGGTTGTAGTTGAGAACCTAGAGGTTAAGAAGAAAGTGTTTGAAAAGGTGGATGCGCATAGGAAACCGGGAACTATTGTGAGCTCAAATACTTCAGGAATTTCTATTCATGATATGTCTGCAGATTGCTCTGATGATTTTAAAGCTCATTTTTTAGGTACCCACTTCTTTAATCCACCACGTTACTTAAAGCTTCTCGAAATTATCCCAACGGAATATACAAAAAATGATGTTGTTGAATACATGAAAACATTTGGCGAAGATGTACTAGGTAAAGGTGTTGTTGTTTGTAAGGATACACCTAATTTTATTGCCAATCGTATCGGTACTTACGGACTTCAAGTCACTGTCGAAGAAATGATAAAAGGTGGCTTTACCATTGGAGAAATAGACTCAGTATCTGGCCCTTTAATTGGTCGACCAAAGAGTGCGACTTTTAGAACACTGGATGTTGTTGGGTTAGACACCTTCGTTCATGTTGCTAATAACGTGCGCGAGCAGGTCTCAGATGAGAGTGAAAAAGCTGTATTCGAAATCCCTGATTTTATCCAAACAATGGTGGAAAAAGGCTGGATAGGCAGTAAGGCAAAGCAAGGCTTTTATTTGAAAAAGGGAAAAGACATTTTACAGTTAAATTATCAAACGCTGGAATACGAACCTCGAAACAAGTTGCAGGCGCCCTCTATGCTACAAGCCAAACAATTAAAATCAACGCGCCAAAAAATTAAAGCGCTTGCATACTCCGGTGACCAAGCTGGAGAGATATTGTGGCCGATATTCAAGCGCGTGTTCCTTTATGCGGCAGAGAAGTATAAGGAAATTGCCGATCGAATTTATGACATTGATTTAGCGATGAAATGGGGGTTTGGTTGGGAGTTAGGTCCTTTTGAAACATGGGATGCGCTTGGACTTGAGACGTCTGTTGAGCGTATGAAAAAAGAGGGCGAGGCGATTCCCGACTGGATTGAAGAGATGCTGGCTGCAGGTCATACTTCTTTTTATAAGGAAGAAAGTGGTGGTCTCGCTTATTATGCGGAGGGGAAATATCTTCAGATTCTGCCACATCCAAAAACGATCAATCTCAAATTATTAAAAAGGCAAGACCGTGTCATTATGAAAAATGCGGGGGCAAGTTTGATAGATATTGGGGATGATGTGGCTTGTTTAGAATTCACTTCCCCTAATAATGCTTTAGGATTAGATGTCCTGCAAATGATTCAAAAATCGATTGAAGAAGTAGAAAAAAATTACAAAGGTCTTGTCATTGGGAACCAAGGGAAAAACTTTTGCGTGGGTGCCAATATAGCCTTAATGTTAATGGAAGCACAAGATGATAACTTCTTTGAACTCGATATGGTTGTCCGCCAATTTCATAAGACAATGATGCAATTGAAATATGCTGAGCGGCCGGTGGTTGTTGCGCCTTTTAGTATGGCTCTTGGTGGTGGTGTTGAAGTCAGTATTCCTGCCAGTGGTATTCAAGCCTCGATGGAAACCTATATGGGATTTGTCGAATTTGGCGTCGGTTTAATTCCTGGCGGCGGCGGTAACAAAGAGCTTTACTTCAGATATCTGGATCGTATTCCTGAAGGGGTATCTGTTGACCTTACAAAAATCACAAATCAAGTCTTCGAATTAATTGCGACAGCCAAAGTGTCAACGTCTGGTGAAGAGGCAAAAAAACTGGGCTTTTTACGACCGCAGGACGGGATATCTGTTAACGGTGATCATCTCATTCATGACGCCAAACAACGCGTGCTTAACATGTTTTCAGAAGGCTACACGCCGCCTATCCCACGGAAATTTCCAGTTTCAGGAGAAGCGGGCTATGCTGCAATGATTATGGGGGTTGAAGCGATGAGACTCTCGGGTTATGCTTCTGATCATGATGTGAAGATTGCCAAAAAACTGGCTACGGTTTTATCCGGAGGAAACGTACCACAAGGGACATTGATTACTGAGCAATATATGTTGGATCTCGAACGTGAAGCGTTTTTAAGTCTGTTAGGCGAACCCAAAACTCAGGCAAGAATGCAACATATGTTGATGAAAGGAAAACCATTACGCAATTAAAAGGGGTGAAGGAGAGATGAAGGAAGCTGTGATCGTGGCTGGGGCAAGGACGCCGGTCGGAAAGGCCAATAAAGGAAGTCTAGCAACTGTTCGCCCTGATGACTTGGGAGCCATTGCTGTTAAAGAGACGCTCAGACGCTCAGGATATGAGGGGTCTATTGATGACCTCATTATTGGGTGTGCGATGCCAGAGGCGGAGCAAGGATTGAATGTGGCACGGCAGATTGGGGCTTTAGCCGGATTGCCTGAGACAACGCCCGCTGTGACAATCAACCGTTATTGTTCATCGGGTCTACAAACCATTGCCTACGCTGCTGAACGCATAATGCTCGGGGCCTCTGAAGCTATCATTGCTGGTGGGGTAGAAAGCATGAGTTTAGTTCCCATGGGAGGGCATGTGATTAAGCCGAATAAAACGTTGGCAGAGACAGCCCCAGAATATTATATAGGCATGGGACACACAGCTGAAGCAGTAGCGAACAAATACAAGATTTCACGTGAAGAACAAGATGCTTTTGCTTTGAGAAGTCATCAAAGGGCGGCAAGAGCGCTTGATGAAAATAAATTTGTCGAGGAGATCGTCCCTGTGGAGGTCACTCAAGCATGGATAGATGAGGATAACCTACGGCAAGAAAAAACGTTCACCTTTGAGCATGATGAAGGGGTAAGACGGGATACTTCACTTGAAGCACTAGCAAAACTTCGACCTGCCTTTCATATCAAAGGGTCAGTGACGGCTGGGAATTCTTCGCAAACTTCCGATGGGGGGGCGGCGGTTTTAGTCATGGAGAGAGAAAAGGCTGAGAGTGAAGGACTACAACCGCTGGCAAAGTTCCGTTCTTTCGCAGTGACGGGAGTCCCACCAGAAATTATGGGAATCGGTCCAGTTGAAGCAGTGCCTAAGGCTCTTCGACAAGCGGGCCTTTCCATTAAAGACATCGGACTCGTGGAATTAAACGAAGCCTTTGCCTCTCAATCCATTCAGGTCATCAGAGCACTTGAGCTCGATGAAGACATCGTCAACGTGAATGGTGGTGCCATTGCTCTTGGTCATCCTTTAGGCTGTACGGGCACGAAATTAACATTATCTTGTATCTATGAAGCTAAAAGGCGTGGCGTTCAATTTGGTCTTGTCACCATGTGTATTGGTGGTGGGATGGGCGCAGCAGGGGTTTTTGAAATCCTTTAATGCATTTTTTTAAGAGTGTTCAGCAATTAAAAATAAATGGAGGGTTGAAACATGGGGAAGACAACACAAGAAATCAAAGGGGGTTCCTTCTTAGTTGAAGAGATCACCGCTGATCAGATCTTTGTGCCTGAGGATATGAGTGATGAACAAAAATTAATGGCAAAGACAGCAGATGACTTTGTCAGAAAAGAGGTAATGCCACATTTAGAAACACTTGAAAAGCAGGATTTAGAACTGACGACGAAACTTCTTAAACAAGCGGGAGACCTGGGGCTATTAGGCGCAGATGTTCCTGAAGCGTATGGCGGGATTGGCTTGGACAAAGTCACCTCTGGACTCATTACTGAAAAGTTTGCGCCTTCACGCTCCTTCTCTTTGAGCTTTGGGGCTCACGTTGGGATCGGTTCACTGCCTATTGTTCTTTTTGGAACAGAAGAACAAAAGCATAAATACTTACCAAGTTTAGCCACAGGTGAAAAATTCGCCGCATATGCGCTTACTGAACCGGGATCGGGTTCGGATGCACTTGGTGCAAAAACAACAGCGAAGCTCAATGAAGCAGGCACACATTATATTTTAAATGGTCAAAAACAATGGATCACGAATTCTGGATTTGCTCATGTCTTTGTTGTCTACGCAAAAGTGGATGGTGAAAAGTTTACTGCATTTATTGTGGAGAGTACTTATGATGGGGTGACAACAGGACCAGAAGAAAAGAAAATGGGGATTAAGGCCTCTTCGACACGGACCCTCATTCTAGAGGATGTCGCTGTTCCAAAAGAGAATGTATTAGGTGAGATTGGTAAAGGTCATAAAATTGCCTTTAATATTCTAAACATTGGTCGTTATAAGCTAGCAGTTGGTTGTGTTGGTGGGTGTAAAGAAGCGGTGACGGTTTCCGTTCGTTACGCCAATGAGCGGCAGCAATTTAAGCGACCAATTTCAAGCTTTGCCCTAATACAAAATAAACTCGCGAATATGGCTATAAAAGCTTACGCAACAGAAAGCTCCGTCTATCGAACAGTGGGGATGTTTGCTGATCGCATGGATCACTTCACTGAGGAAGATGAGAAGGATGGCGCTAAAGTAGCGCAAACGATTGCTGAGTATGCTATCGAGTGCTCACTTAATAAAGTCTTTGCTTCAGAAGCATTGGATTATATTGCTGATGAGGCCGTCCAAATTCATGGTGGCTATGGGTACATGTCTGAATATGCTGTTGAGACCATGTACCGTGATTCACGTATAAATCGTATCTTTGAAGGAACGAATGAAATTAATCGCCTCCTAGTGCCTTCGCAGCTTCTCAGAAAAGCGATGAAAGGAGAACTTCCACTTCTTCAAAAGGCACAAACGCTTCAAGAAGAATTAATGATGCTTATGCCAGAGGAACCGGGAAGTGAACCGCTTGAGCAAGAAAAATACTTGCTTAAAAATGCTAAGAAAATCTTTTTAATGGCGGCTGGACTTGGCGTTCAAAAATTTGGTACTGCTCTCGAAAATGAACAAGAATTGCTAGCCAATGTTGCTGATATTGTGGGTCAAATCTATGCTATGGAATCTGTCATTTTACGCACTGAAAAAGCAATAGCTCAATCAGGTGTTGATAAGAGTCACCATAAACTATTGATGACCCAGGTTTTCGTGCAAGAGGCTTTCCAAACGATTGAAACGTTAGCGAAGGAATCTTTGATTGCTGTAGAAGAGGGCGATCAATTGAGAATGTTGTTATCAGCTTTAAAGAAACTGACGCGTTTTACCCCAGTTAACGTTATCGCTAAAAAGCGTGATATTGCAGGGGTTTTGATTGAAGCTAACGCCTATGTCGGCTAATAAAATCTCATTTCACTGACACGTTTTAAACATCACATTCCTTAATTAGGATCCACACGATGCTGTGGATCTTTTTTTTGCTTTGGGGCTATAACTTTGCTACCCGCGGAGAACACTGAGAAGGAACTTGATTTTTTCGGGAATTCCAATAGGTGACAATATGGATGAAATATTTTATTAAAGAATTGTCGTTTTTTTTGGTATACTATGTTTATTAATGAGTTGTTATGGAGGCGATAATTTGGCAAAGGTTCTAAAAGAGATCCAATTAGGTGACTTCACAATAACATTGAAGGAGGATGACCAAGGACAATACACTGCTCGACTCACTTCTGGGAGTTCTGGAGGACTTTTAGAAATTGAAAAGCTTAGTGATGACTCTTTACGGATTCGTGATCTTGATATCGGAAGTGCAGAAGTATTAACGGAGCATTTGGCTTTAATGCTTGTTCTTATAAAAGCAGATCAAAACCTTACCGATGAAATACATAAAATCTATAAAAATCGTGAGGAATTAAAGGGCTAATAAGCGAGAAAAGGAGAGTAGAACATGAGTTTAACGTTTTATGGCTATTCGGGGTGCGGAACCTGTAGGAAAGCGAAGAAGTGGTTGGATGAACATTCTATAGAGTATCATGAAGTCCCCATCGTTGAGTCTCCACCGAGTAAAGTGGAGTTACAAAAGTTACATGAAATAAGCGGCTTGCCTATTAAAAAATTTTTTAACACAAGTGGAAGACGTTATAGAGATTTAGGAATGAAGGAGAAAATGGAGACTTCCTCTCTTGATGAACTCTTAGATTGGTTGGCTTCAGATGGGATGCTTATCAAACGCCCGATTGTGACTGATAATGATAAAAAGGTGACCGTCGGTTTTAAAGAAGATATTTTTCAAAAGACATGGCTTTAGTGTCTTGCTAGAAAGCTAATAACTCGATATGATGAAGAGGAAGTTATTCATCACGGAGGGAGTATGGAAATGAACGTGCTAAATGTACCAAAGGATCTACGCTATTCAGAAGAACATGAGTGGGTAAAAACAGAAGGCCAGACCGTCAAGATTGGAATCACAGATTTTGCTCAGGACGAACTAGGGGATATTGTTTTCGTTGAACTTCCTGAAGTCGGAGATGACATTGAAGCAGATGCTGCTTTTGGTAGCGTAGAATCTGTAAAGACGGTGTCCGAACTTTATGCTCCGATTAGTGGTAAGGTTGTTGCAGTTAACGAGGAATTAGAGGATTCACCTGAATTCGTCAATGAATCTCCCTATGAAAAAGCGTGGATGATTGAGATTGAACCTAATGATCTCGGTGATGTTGAAAAGTTATTATCTCCTGAAGATTACGAAAAAGTCATTAATGAAGAAGACTAGGTAAAAGCCTTCCCTTGTGGAAGGTTTTTTTAAAGGTCTGAAGGTATAAATTTTTGGTCATCAGGACAGTGCGGACTTCCGCTCCAGAGCGCTCGCTTTCCTCATGCCCACACGACTAAGGATAGCTGCTAAGAGAATCATCCTCGCAGAAAAATCGTATTTTTACGATTTTTAGATGTGGGTAGGGTCGACGTTCGACGCACCATCGGGGTCCCCGAAAAGTGCTCTTTACTTTTTGGGGTGGTAATCGGGGTCCCCGAAAAGTGCTCTTTACTTTTTGGGGTGCTTGAGGTGCTAGCTTCGACGTTGTCACACCGATGTGACGGCTTTAGTCGAAGTTCCTTAATGACGTGACGTTTTTAGCCGATCGTTCCTTAGTGGCCACAGTTCATTTTGGAATGGTTAATCTGTGTGTTCCAAAGTATTTATGATTAAAAGTCACCTGTTCCTGTGTCTGCTCGTATCGCTTCGTCGTCAGCTTTCTCGGAACACCTCGACGTTTACTCGTGAAGTCACGATGGCCCCGTTCCCGAAGGACTCAAGTTTAGGCATCCGTGAGTCAGCGGCGCTGAGGAACACACTCTGTATAAGTGTTCCGAATCTCGCGCCTTCCGTTCCGATCAACAGGGCTGCTGCCGGTGCCTTTTGGGATTAAAATCTTATTCAGTGTTTTAATAAGGAAGGGGCATGCTTTTCGCCCAGTTTTTCTTAGCCGACGGCTTCTTATGTGCAAGCGCAACGCTCTCTTGTGAGTTTCTCCTTTGATTGGTATGTGTGCGCCTTCTCGTTATGTCGCAATCTATATCAATAGCAAAAAATGATCCGGATGAAGCTTTTTTAAAGCTTGAAAGCAGACTGAGGAAGGAATGAAAAAGTTTTTTGAGAAAAGGCGAATTTTAGAGCAATCTCAAAAAGCCCGAAGTGGATTAGGGGAAATAAAAAGTCAAGGATGCTACAATTGTTACAAAAGGATAACTTCACATTTCTAAAGCAGAGGTGATTTTTTTGGACGAATTAGCCATCGAGGCCTATAAAACGAATAAACCTAAAGGCACTCATGTCCTCTTTTTTAAGACCCCATTTTGTGGGACTTGCCAGCTCGCCGAACAACTTTTAACGTTAACATTGGAAACAATGAACGGAAAAGCGTTGCCTACTTTTATTTGTAGAGCAGAGGAATGGCAGGCGTACATTGAGGAATGGCAGGTTGAGAGTGTACCTTGCTTGGTTTTTATAAAGGATGGACACGTGATGCAAAAGCTTTATGCTTTTGAATCTGTAACAAAACTTTATGAGCTCTATAAAAAGTATGAATAGTTATAATAAATAAAGTAGAGAGTGAGCCAAGCTTCGGTTTGAAAGAAAAAAATGAGAGAGGCTTAGTATTACTTTATAACAATTATTACAAGAGTTTAAAGCCAATCTTCTTTTTGTCATTAAACTGTATACTTGTTAACGCGCAAACAGTGGTATAAAGAAAGACATAGAGAAAAAAGATCCAGGGGAAAAGACATTATACGGATCACAAAAAGGAATCTTTATTATTATCCTTTCAAGCTTTTAATAATGAGAGGTGAAACCACTGTGCAAACAATAACAAAGACAAAAATGCCAGCAGTAACGCTTGAAGAGAGAATACAATTAATTCAAATTGGTGATGAACATTTAAGAGATAAAATCATCAAGGTTTATCAGCCATTTATAAAAAAGGTTGTTTCTAAGGTCTGTAATCGATTTATTGACCATTCAATGGATGAATATAGTATTGGCTTATTTGCCTTTAATGAGGCGATTAATCAATATAAAACCGGGCAAGGAAGCAAATTTTTGACCTTTGCAGATATGGTGATTCGGAGACGAATCATTGATTATATTCGGAAAGAGTCACGACGAAACAAAGCGATTCATCTTGTGCATACAGAGATCGAAGACGACACACAACAAGAGGAAAGCTTTATTGAACAAAAAGCAGCAATTGAATATTTTGAAGAGCAAAAACAAATTACAGAACGCCTTGAACAGATTGAGGCTTATGAAGAAATGTTAAAGGACTATGGGATCACCTTTAAGAGTTTGAGTAAGCATTGTCCTAAGCATATTGATGCCAGGGAAAATGCTAAAAAAATTGCCAATATCCTTGTTTCAAATCAGGCATTAGTCAGCTATTTAAAGGAAAAAAAGCAACTTCCCATCAAAGAATTATTACAATATGTCTCCTGTAGTCGTAAAACCATAGAGAGAAATCGAAAGTATATAATAGCCTTATCACTTATATATCTTGGTGGTTTTTATGCCTTGCAACCATATGTTGAGCCCGAAACCTTCTAAGGGGCAATATGGTTGGGGCAAACCCCTTAGTATGGTAAGGTAATGACATACATAAGTGGGGGGGAGCGCATTGACCCGCGGCATTATTATCTCAAAAAAGAAGCAAAAGGCAGTCGTTTTAACAGAAGATGGCTGTTTTCATTCCGTTCGACTAAAAAAAGCTGCAGTTAATTTGAAGGTAGGTCAACATATTTCAAGTGCCCATTTTCACCCCAATTTATTGTCTATAAGACGTTTTCCTGTCCTTATTATGTATAGCGTCCTTCTCTTGGCCATCATTCTTCTTGTCCTTCAGCTTTATTTCAATAATAAAGTTGTAGCCTATGTAAGTTATGATGTCGATCCAGGGCTAGAGGCAAGCATTAATAGGCATATGAAGGTGCTTTCTGTTGAACCCCTAAATGATGAGGCTAAAGCCCTTCTTAAGAGTGAGGATATGGAGGCACATCCCTCAATAGAGACTTTTACAGATAAGGTGATTGATTCGCTGATTCAGCAGGGATATGTCGATCGTGATGGAGAGATCGTCATGAGTACAGTTGTGACCGATAAGGTGAAAAAACAAGAGCACAGTCATTTTGAAAGTCAATTGACTGATGTTCTAAATCGAACGCAAAAGGAGCAGTTACTACGTGAGAGGAATACTCATTTTGCCATCCTTCATGCTTCAGAGGAAAGTCGAAACATTGCTCGGAAATACGGATTAACAGTAGGAAAGTATATGCTTTATCAAACTTTATTCGGGAACTCGACAGAATTTACGCTTGATCAAGTGAAGGAAATGACCATCGGAGAAATGAGAAATATGGCTCAAAGTATAGCGGAAACGGACCCAGAACCCGAAGCTTCAGAATCTAACGATGAAGAAACATCAAGTCAAGAACCTCAACCTAAGACGGCAACCCCATTTGCTACCCATGATATTAATGATTCACGAGATCTCAATATTGAATCCGAGTCTTTACGTTAATAAAAAACAAAAAAATTACTTATTTACAGTAAAATAAACTTTTATGTATAAACTAAAGGAAGACAATAAAAATAAGAGTGAGTGGCTTTCACATTAAAAGCAGATCTAAGTAATTCCAAATGGGGTGACTAAATGTTAAAAGAGGCTTCAAAACAATTTGCAGATACTTTGACAAAAAAGGCAGTATTACAGCCATTGTATAAAAATCGTAATATTGTAGTGGAGATCAAAGATAACGAAGAACAGACATGGCTTTGTTTTAAAAATGGTACTTGTGAGGTCTCCGATGTTAAACCAGAGGTGGTTGACATCAGTGTTTATGGACCAAGTCAATTTGTAGAGTCCCTCATGAATGGCAGTGAGCGGTTAATGTTATTGGAATCTGAAGGGAACTTAAATATTGATGGCAATCTTCATCATTTATTAGCTCTTGAGTCCTTGTTTTTATTGACTGGCCAACAATCAAGTTTAGTGAAACATTAGGAAAAAAGATTGAAATTATCTTTAACATCTGTTGACAATAAGAAATTGGTTTGCTATAGTTTCACATATAATAAATTGAATTTTAAGTGTGTTTGACTTATCCAGAGAGGTGGAGGGACTGGCCCTGTGAAACCCGGCAACCCCCGAGAGGTATTTCGGAAAGGTGCTAAATCCTGCAAGCGGTAGCTTGGTAGATAAGAGGTGCATATCAGGTATCTCCCTCTGTCTATCAGAGGTTTTTTTATTTTAAGCCGAGTGTTGACCTCATCTATTCGCCAGCATACATATAGGCTTATTAAGCATGGGGAAACATTCAATTCCAATTCCATAAAAGTTTTCTCTTATCTTGAGAGGTGGAGGGACTGGCCCGATGAAGCCCAGCAACCCCGAATGAGCGTATTCGGAAAGGTGCTAATTCCTACAGGTAAAAGCCTGGAAGATAAGAGTGGTTTAAGCCCTCTCTTATCAGAAAATAGAGAGTTTTTTTATATCGTCAAAATGTATCATTTTATGGAGGCTTTATAAGTGTAGCTTAGGCTATCGCCATTAAGGCTTGGCGATAGCCAAATTTTCTTATGTCTCTTTTCACAAAACAAATCGAAGTCTCAGAATGAGGGAGACGTATACGCTGAGTTTTTATAATATTGCTTTTTAAAAAATTTTTAGGGAGAGTGATAAGAATGGCGCAATTAGAAAACCTTGGCTTAGAAACGTTAGCAGTTCACGGAGGGCAAGAACCTGATCCGACGACAGGTTCAAGAGCTGTCCCCATTTATCAGACATCTTCTTATACTTTTAGAGACACTGATCATGCTCAGGCTCTTTTCGCTCTAGAAGAACCAGGAAATATTTATACTCGAATTATGAATCCAACAACCGACGTTTTGGAAAAAAGAATAGCCCTACTTGAAAAAGGGGTTGGGGCACTCGCCTTGTCTTCAGGAATGGCTGCGATTACCTTATCTATCTTAAATATTGCGGGGGCGGGTGATCATATTGTCGCGGCTACAGATCTTTATGGCGGAACCTATAATTTGTTCTCTGCCACTCTCCCCAATTATGGCATTGAGGTGACTTTTGTTGATGCCACAGATCCTGAAAACTTTAAAGAAGCTATACAGCCCAATACGAAAGCTTTATATGGAGAGATTATTGGTAATCCGAGCTTAAATGTCCTTGATATCGAGAGGGTAGCTGACATTGCGCATCAGGCCGGCCTTCCTCTAATCGTGGATAGCACCTTTGCTACGCCATATGTTTGCCGTCCTATCGAATGGGGAGCAGATATTGTGATTCACTCTGCAACAAAGTGGATTGGAGGACACGGAAGCTCTATTGGTGGCCTCGTTATTGATGGTGGTCAGTTTGATTGGAACAGCGAAAAATTCCCTGGCTTTACTGAGCCAGATGAAAGCTACCATGGGATACGCTATGCTCAAGACATTGGAGCTGCAGCCTTTATAACCAAACTTCGCGTACAACTTCTTAGAGACATTGGCGCGAGTTTAAGCCCGTTTAATGCTTTCTTGCTTTTACAAGGACTGGAAACTTTGCATTTAAGAATGCCTGCTCATAATAAGAATGCTGAAAAAATTGTTGAATTTCTTGTCAGTCATCCTCAGGTTGATTGGGTGTCCCATCCGAGTCTGGAGAGCCATCCTTCTCATGCGTTAGCCGAAAAATATTTTGATGATGCATATGGTTCAATTGTCATTTTTGGGATAAAAGGCGGGCGTGAAGCAGGGCGGAAGGTTATTGATGCCGTTTCCTTATGGTCCCATCTTGCTAACGTTGGGGATGCCAAATCACTCATCATCCATCCTGCCTCTACCACTCATCAACAGCTAAATGCTGAGGATTTGAAAAAAACAGGGGTCACCGAAGACCTTGTACGGTTATCGGTTGGTATTGAATCCGTAGAGGACCTTATTCGTGATTTGAATCAAGCCTTCGAGCAAAATGTAGTTTTAAATGGTTAATTTTTTATAGAGAGAAAAGGTAGGAGGTTCGAAATGACACTTAATGTCGCGTTAATCGGATTTGGAACAGTAGGCTCTGCGGTTTATCGGCTCATTCATACCCGCCGTGAAGCATTCAAGAAGCTTATTGGTCAGGAAATTCGTATTACTGATATTGTGATAAAAGATAAAAATAAGAAACGAGAGATTGATAGTTTTACACGAATAACAACGCAAATTGATCAGGTGCTTTCAAATCCAGAAATAGACGTGGTCATTGAAGCCATTGTTGGAGTGGAGCCTGCTTTTTCTTATCTATCTAAAGCATTGGAGAAAGGTCTCCCAGTCATAACAGCGAATAAAGTTCTATTTGCTCAAAAGGGAGACTTATTAAAAAAGTTAGCAGGGAAGAACGCGACAACGGTTGGTTATGAAGCTACTGTTGCTGGTGGTATTCCAATCATGAGGACACTCATCGACCTACTGCATGTGAATCGCATTTCTAAGGTTGAAGGGGTTTTAAACGGTACAGCCAATTTCATTTTGAGTGATATGCGGACGGAGAGTCATTCATTTGAGGAAGCCCTTGCCTTGGCGCAATCGCTTGGGTACGCGGAGGCAGATCCTTCAAATGATATTCTTGGGACAGATGCCTTTTATAAGTTGATGATTCTCTGTCAAACGATATTCGGTCAAACCCCTGCATGGTCAGAGGTTCCCGTTACAGGCATTCATTCTATTAGCGCTGTTGATATTGAAGTCGAAGCCCTTCGAGGCAATCGTTACAAGTTAATTGCTGAAGCTACACTAAATGATGACGGCGAAGTTGAGGCCAGTGTCAAACCACAATTAATTGATAATGAACATCCGCTTTATGGGGTAGAAGGCGTCGATAATGCGGTAACACTGCACACAGACCTTCTGGGCACACTTACATTAAAGGGACCTGGGGCTGGAGGAAACGCTACGGCCAGTGCCGTATTCAGTGACTTAGTAAAATGCACGGAATTCCTTTCGATTTCGAAAGTGAAGGCCCCTGTGTAAGTCTTTTTTATCCGTTTAGGTTTAAAGGGTAGGGCTGGGTCAAGAAGTGAGTAATAAAATTTGAACGACAATCCTAAGGTATTAATTACGGGATGGTCGTTCTTTTTTTATCAGAAATGATAACGAAAGAGTGGAGCCGATTGAGAATCATTGGCTGTCGTTTTGGTCCAGGTTCTTTTTAAACACTCTTTATCCCACATCAATCTTGAGGGGATTGCAAATTCAACCCTCTTCGTAGGAATGAAAAGCGTGAAAAAAAGAGAAACTAGATTTAGTAGTTAGGCAAAACGAGGACACTTTAATCCTTTAATGAGCATAAGTGGTTAAATGAGAGCAAGTTGGCGGTATTTCTTATCTAATAACAGTATGAAAACTCAAGGAACATTTATGGCTGTATTTTGGTTTTTATAAGTCTTTATGCGAATTGTTAAACAATCTGCCACGTGGTATCCTTTCTAATGTGATAAATATGAAAGGGATGGTACTTATCTATAACCATAGGATGATCCGAATGCAACATACCCATGAAATGGAAAAGGCATTGCAACAAAGTCATGGCATGAGTTATGCTGAATATCAACAGAATCTTGACTTGCGGATCAAAGTGGAAGAGTCACGTGAAAAGAGTTATCAAATAAGTACAGCAATCGCAAATGAAGCCAATCGTTAACAGCCGTCATAGGAGTTTTTAATTTTTGAAAACCAGTTCCTTATTTGAGGACTGGTTTTTCTATTAGTGAACAGGAAACAGCGATTGAAATCGAGAAAGGTTCTGGCTTGATTTGAAGTTAGTATTAGATTAGAATGATACTAGACTGAGAATTGTCTTCAAGATAAACGATACACTAGAGAACATATGAAAAATGGAGGTTATAGCATGTCTACACCGACTCTTAAGATTGAGAATCTTCACGTTGCAATTGAAGGTAAAGAAATCGTAAAAGGTTTCAACCTCGAAATAAATGGCGGTGAAATCCACGCGGTCATGGGACCAAACGGTACGGGGAAATCCACACTCGCTTCTGCTCTTATGGGGCATCCTAAGTACGAAATCACAGAGGGAACA
Organism: Pullulanibacillus pueri; assembly: GCF_014639255.1. Lineage (GTDB taxonomy): Bacteria > Bacillota > Bacilli > Bacillales > Sporolactobacillaceae > Pullulanibacillus > Pullulanibacillus pueri. The sequence continues at coordinate 43,693 of NZ_BMFV01000002.1, read as the reverse complement.
GTGCTCTTTGAAGGACAAGACCTCTTAGAAATGGAAGTTGATGAAAGAGCGCGTGCAGGTCTATTTTTAGCGATGCAATATCCAAGTGAAATCAGTGGGGTAACGAATGCCGATTTCTTACGTACAGCGATTAATGCTCGCCGTGAAGAAGGCGACGAAATTCCATTGATGAAGTTTATTAAAACACTTGATAAAAAAATGGAAACTTTAGATATGGGTGAAGAATTTGCTCAACGCTATCTTAATGAAGGTTTTTCTGGCGGTGAGAAAAAGCGGAATGAAATTCTTCAATTGATGATGTTAGAACCAAAACTCGCTGTATTAGATGAGATTGATTCTGGTCTTGATATTGACGCTTTGAAAGTCGTAGCTAAGGGTGTTAATGAAATGCGATCACCTCATTTTGGCTGCTTAATCATTACCCACTATCAAAGAATGTTAAATTACATTAAACCTGATAAAGTCCATGTTATGATGCAAGGACGTATTGTCAAATCAGGCGGTCCTGAGCTTGCAGAAAGACTTGAGGCTGAAGGTTACGATGGACTTAAAAAAGAATTGGGTATTGAAGACGAAACGGTCAATCAAGAAGCGTAAGGAGGGATAACTATGGCAACGGAAATACAAGGGGCAAATTACGATGCCAACTACATCGCAGAATTTTCCAAACGTCGTAATGAGCCTGAATGGTTTACTGATTTAAGGAAAAAAGGTCTTGAACTTTCAGAATCGTTACCTATGCCACAACCTGAAAAAACGCGGATTGTTGGCTGGAATTTTACTGAATTTGAACATGAAGTTGATTATACTCCGATAACGTCACCAGAAGATTTGCCACAACATGTAAGTCGTTTAGTGGGTCAAGGTGAACAATCTGGAAACTTACTCGTCTTGCAAAACGGTAAGAATGCTTATACTCAGCTTTCTGAGGACTTAAAGAATAAGGGTGTTATTTTCACAGACCTAGAAACAGCGTTGAGAGAACATGGCGATTTAGTGAAAAAGTATTATTTCACAGAAGCGGCGGACTATGATACCGATCGTTTAACGGCATTACATGCAGCCCTTGTGAATAGTGGCGTGTTCCTTTACGTACCTAAAAATGTTGAAGTTGACGTCCCATTACAAGCATTATCCTGGCAGGAGAACCCTAATGCTGGCTTAATCAGTCATACCATTATTGTTGCTGATCAGGGGAGCTCGGTCACTTACGTTGAAAACTTCCTTTCTGATAAAAAAGATGGTCGAGCAGTGGCAAATATTATTGCTGAAATTTATGTTGGTGATAATGCGAAAGTTCAATTTGGTGCTGTTGATAACCTTGCAAAAGATGTGACGGCTTATGTCAATCGTCGGGGTTATGTTGGACGCCATGGCCAATTGGAATGGGCACTAGGCCAAATGAATGATGGCAATACGCTTTCTGAAACGTACACGGCGCTCGTTGGTGAAGGTGCGGTAACCAATACTAAGGCTGTAAGTATCGGTAATGGTGAGCAAAAGCAAAACTTTACCAACCACATTAAGCACTTTGGCAAATATACTGAGAGTGATATGCTCATTCATGGTGTTCAACGTGAAGGTGCGAGTGCAATTTTTAATGGTGTAACCAAGATTGAACATGGGGCTTCCAAGTCTGATGGTGAACAAACCCAACGTGTGCTCATGTTGAGTTCAGACGCTCGTGGCGATGCTAACCCTATTCTACTCATCGATGAAGATGATGTTGTTGCAGGACACGCCGCTTCGGTTGGGCGCATTGATCCTGTACAACTTTATTATCTCATGAGCCGCGGGATTTCTGAGCATGAAGCAGAACGCCTTGTCATTCATGGTTTCTTAGAGCCAGTTGTCTCACAGCTTCCAGTTGAAGGTGTCAAGCAACAATTGGTTGAGGTTATCGAAGGGAAAGTTAAGTAATGAGCATCTCAGCGATTCGCAGTCAGTTTCCGATACTTGATCAAGAGGTTAATGGTCATCCGCTTGTTTATTTAGATAGTGCGGCCACGTCTCAGAAGCCGATTGCGGTCATTGAGGCGATGGATCGCTATTATAGAGAATATAATTCAAACATTCATCGTGGTGTTCATACCCTTGGTACAAGAGCAACAGATGCCTTTGAAGGTGCTCGGGAAAAAATCCGTGCGTTTATCGGTGCGAAAAGCAGTAAAGAGATTATTTATACGCGGGGAACGACAGCTGCACTCAATCTAGTCGCACATAGTTATGCCCGTGCAAAACTTACTGAAGGCGATGAGATTGTCATTACCCCAATGGAGCACCATGCGAACTTAATCCCGTGGCAGCAAGCGGCAAAGGCTACAGGTGCTACCTTAAAGTATATTCCTTTACAAGAAGACGGAACCATACAGTTAGAAGCTGTTCGAGAAACAGTGACGGATCGAACGAAGATTGTGGCCATCGCCCATGTATCCAATGTTCTTGGGACGATCAATCCCGTAAAAGAAATAGCCGATATTGCACATGATAATGGCGCTATTATTGTTGTGGATGGCGCGCAAAGTACTCCCCACATGAAAGTGGATGTTCAGGACCTAAACGCAGACTTTTTTGCTTTCTCTGGTCATAAGATGTCAGGACCTACGGGAATCGGGGTTCTTTATGGAAAACAGAGCTTGTTAGAGAATATGGAGCCTCTTGAAACTGGTGGGGAAATGATTGATTTTGTCGATTACTATGATTCGACATGGAAAGAACTTCCATGGAAGTTCGAAGCAGGGACCATGCCTATCGCTGAATCGGTTGGACTTGCGGCAGCTATTGACTTTTTACAAGACATTGGTCTCGATGCGATTCATCAACATGAAACGGCACTTGCGACCTATGCTTTAGAAAGGCTCGAAACCATTGAAGGCATCCAAATTTATGGACCCCGTGATCGCGTGGGGTTAGTCACGTTTAATTTAGGTGACGTTCATCCACATGATGTCGCGACTGTCCTTGATGCTGAAGGTATTGCGGTTAGGGCGGGACATCACTGTGCTCAACCGTTAATGAAATGGTTGGGAGTATCCTCTACCGCTCGAGCAAGCTTTTATTTATACAATACAACTGACGAGATAGACGCACTTGTTGAGGGATTAAAGAAAACGAAGGAGTATTTTAGTGATGTCCTTTAATAACTTAGATCAGCTTTATCGGCAAGTGATTATGGATCATTATAAAAACCCTCGCAATAAGGGTCAACTGGATGTGGAAGATAAATTAACCATAGACATGAATAACCCCACTTGTGGTGACCGTATACAATTGCATTTACAAGTAGAAGATAATAAAATTGTCGATGCTAAGTTTACGGGTGAAGGGTGTTCGATTAGTTTGTCTTCGGCATCAATGATGACTGAAGCTGTCAAAGGGTTGTCGGTGGATAAAGCTTTGCATATGTCAGAGCTCTTTTCAGAAATGATTCAAGGCAATGATTACGAAGAAGAAGACCTTGATTTTGGTGATATTCAAGCCTTACAGGGTGTCTCTAAATTTCCAGCGCGCATCAAATGTGCTACTCTTGCTTGGAAGGCAATGGAAAAGGGAATTAAGGGAAATCAATAAGAAATCTAAGAAGTATAGATGAACATGTGTTAAACTAAGAAATAATGAGAATGTGCTCATTTTTAATCTTACAATCATCACCCATACCTAAAGGAGGGGATTTCTCGTGGCAAAGCAAATGCCGGAAATCGGTGATTACAAATATGGTTTTCATGACAAAGACGTTTCTGTTTATCGTGCGGAACGTGGATTAACGAAAGAAGTCGTTGAAGATATTTCAAGAAGAAAAAACGAACCTCAGTGGATGCTTGACTATCGTTTAAAGGCACTTGAACATTTTTACAAACGTCCAATGCCACAATGGGGCGGTAATTTAGATGATCTTAACTTTGATGACATTACCTATTATGTTAAGCCATCTGAGAAATCAGGGCGTACTTGGGATGAAGTCCCTGAAGAAATTAAGCGTACCTTTGATAAACTCGGTATTCCAGAAGCTGAGCAAAAATATTTAGCAGGGGTTTCGGCTCAATATGAATCTGAGGTTGTTTATCATAGTATGAAGAAAGACCTTGAAGAGATGGGGATTGTCTTTAAAGATACTGATTCTGCCCTTCGTGAAAATGAAGATCTCTTTAAGGAATACTTTGGTAAAGTGATTCCTTACTCTGATAATAAATTCGCTGCCTTGAACTCAGCGGTTTGGTCTGGTGGTTCCTTCATTTACGTTCCAAAAGGTATAAAGTGTGAAACACCACTTCAAGCTTATTTCCGGATTAACTCGGAGAATATGGGACAATTTGAAAGAACACTCATCGTTGTTGATGAAGGGGCTTCTGTCCATTATGTTGAAGGCTGTACAGCGCCTGTTTATACGACAAACTCACTACACAGTGCTGTTGTTGAAATCATTGTTAAGAAAGATGCTTATTGCCGTTACACAACCATCCAAAACTGGGCAAATAACGTATACAATCTTGTAACGAAACGTGCGGTTGCTGAAGAAAATGCAACGATGGAATGGATTGATGGAAATATCGGTTCAAAACTGACGATGAAATATCCTTCCATCTTGCTTAAAGGCGAAGGCGCTCGTGGAAATACGTTGTCTATCGCGATTGCAGGGAAAGGTCAGCACCAACATGCTGGGGCTAAAATGGAACACCTTGCGCCAAATACCTCATCCACAATCGTGTCAAAATCGATTTCACGTGGTGGCGGTAAGGTCACCTATCTTGGTAAAGTTCACTTTGGACGTAAAGCCTCTAACTCACGTTCAAACGTTGAGTGTGATACGTTGATTATGGATAATGAATCGACTTCCGATACGATTCCATACAATGAAATTAATAATGAAAATATTTCTCTTGAACACGAAGCGAAAGTATCCAAAGTGTCCGAAGAGCAATTGTTCTACCTCATGAGCCGTGGCGTTTCTGAGCAAGAAGCCACTGAAATGATCGTTATGGGCTTCATTGAGCCATTTACAAAAGAACTTCCAATGGAATATGCGGTCGAAATGAACCGTTTAATCAAGTTCGAAATGGAAGGGTCTATCGGTTAATTAAAACTATTGACATTACAATTAAATGAATAAAGGTCCTCAGCCCTAACGGCTGAGGGCTTTTTTTGTTTAAGACATGTTAATAATCAATGCGTGAATAATACATTGTAAGAGGTTTCTAGCTAAAAAGGAGACAGTGCTCTCGTTTTTCTCTAATTATCAAAAGAAAATAGCCCTATGCTTACGCAGAATTAGGGCTGTGCCAAAAAAACTGTGAGTCATTGATATGGAAATTATGAGATTGAAATTCACTTAAAAGGGTGATCTTCCCTTGGCCTTAGCTAAAGAACGTTTTTCTTTAATGGTCGGATCCTTGAAGCATAAACCTCTGAATGTCTTTATCAGGTGAAATTTGCGCAAAGTTAATCGCAATATGTTCTTTATGGAGATTCAACGGATGTCCCCCTTTTATATACTTGGTCCAGTTTCCTGAAAACAGCACTTTTTAGTCATGATAAATAAGATAACGCCAAATTTCGTGAGCTTTTCTTTATGAGTGCTCTTATCCAAGTGATTTTAGGCCTTTGACCATTGCAGATGATAGGATTCTGTCATAGGATAGTGTTAGTAACAGGGAATTATAAGGGAAGGAGAAGCAGGGGGCGTAGAGAGTGCCATCAGAAGAGATGACACTCTACTACTAGAGAAATATAGCTTTTTACCAGAACCAACCCGCGTTACCGAAGCCAGCGCCACCACCGAATCCTCCGGCACCGCCACCAAAACCGCCCGCTCCAGGACCGCCAGCACCTGTGTTACCAGTGCCTGCGTTGTCGGTATCGGCGACAACTGTTTCATAAGATTGTGGGTAGACATGGCGAGGCACATCTACTATATTCTGACGGTTAACGTGTACAATGGGATGAACGTAGGTGACCACTCGCGGGATATAAGTGTCATGAACAATGGTTTGAGGGTCACAATAAATTGTTTCATTTTCAGGACAGTGATTTTGACAGTTGTTACAAGAAGGGTCGTTGTGATTACTCATATGAATTCACCTCCTTTTACAATAGTAGATGCTCTGACAAGAAAAAATGAAACGGACAAGTAACTAAAATAATTAAACTGATGCATGCTAAGGAGGAGGAAGGATGGATGGAAAACTGTAATGTAAAATTAGCAGCGGGTGTGATTATACAAAAGCAAGACAAGCTTCTGATTGTAAGAGATAGAAAACGTTGGGGGCTTCCTAAAGGTGGTCATGAGTTAGGCGAAACGTTAAAAGAGACTGCACGTAGAGAGGCAAAAGAAGAAACGGGGCTAGAGGTAAGCGTAAAGGATCTTGCTTTTATCACTGAGTTTCATAAGGAGGATTGGGGTCATTATTTACAATTATATTTTTATGCGGAGGTAGTTGGTGGGGCCCTTCGTGTCGATGACCCCGATGGAGACATCCTTGAAGTTCAGTATATTTCTAGCAATGAGATACTTTCATACATATCCTTTCGTCCGATTGCTGTCCCTCTGTCCTTCATCAAGGCTAAGGAAAGCAGAAGCCATTATATCTTCAATCTTGATCAAGAGCCTCTAGAATTATAGCTGAAGGACTTTACCAGCCCCTTACTCATATTTTACAGTGTCATGAGACATAATGTGTGTAAGACCACTACAAGGAGGTTGGCTGGTAAATATGAATGAGACACACTTTCAAGCTGGAGAAGCTGTCTATGTGAAATATCATCATCCACTTAGTGACAGTATCGCAAATGTCCAGGAGGCAACAATCGTAGAGGATCCTGATCATCCGGGAGAGTTATGCTTATGGATTCAGGATACATACTATCCATTATCTGATGAGATTGCTGTCTATCGAACGGTAGCTGAACGAGGATCCACTGATCAGGAAGATTATAGTCAAAGTCCACCGGGTGAAATATTCTAAGCTCTCCCCTGCAGCAATGGTTTTTTCCAAAATAAAGTAGAAAACCGTATCCAAGCACAAATAGTGACTGATTCCCATAAGCTATTGACGAAGGAGTGGTTTTCTAATGGTTGAATTAAATCCAATGTTTATTGAGGGACATCCGTTTACTGCTGTCAGTGTGAAATTGCCAAAGACGAATCTTATGGCAGTTTATAATGACAAAGGGTATATCATGTGTGGTGCTCTTGATGTTGCTTTCTTTAATGAAAAACTCGCTGATCGTGGCATTATTGCAGGAAAAGCGGTTGGTGTAAGGACCATTGATCAGTTATTAGACGCTCCACTTGAATCGGTGACACTCGAAGCTGAAAAATATGGGATCACTAAAGGAATGATCGGGCGCGAGGCATTACTCAAGATGGTGGACTAAATATAAATAAAACATTCAGCTCCTCCCAGAGGAGCTTTTTCTTATGCTGTCATAACTTATCCCTTAAATAGCATATACATGCCTTAGAAGCAGTTCCTACTGGCTAAAGAGAATGGGTAGGTAGTAACTCCTTCTTAAAGGGAATGAACTTCAGGTCATATGCAGGAACTGAGGGGTGTTATGAAGAAACGTATTCGTCAACAAAGAATGGTTCCCTTACGTCATGTTTTCGTTACCGCGGTCGTCTTTTTTATCCTTTTTACTTTATTGTGTTTATGGATTATTAATGAGAATGTTTCCCCTGTCCTTGTAGAGATTGGAAAGGCGAAAACAAAACAAATTGCCACGTATGCTGTTAATTATGGGGTTGGCAAACAAACAACCAACGAAATGGAAAAGTACCAATCAGAAGAGGGAAGTAAGCAACTGATTCAATTGACATTGGACGATGATCATTATATTACTAATGTCAATTATAATATGGCAGCTGTGACACGGATCTTTTCTGAAGTCACTCAGCGCATTCAACAGTATTTGAGGGCTGTGGAGGAAGGGACCATTAATCCAGTCAATACTGATTTTAATGACACAAAAATTGAAGGTGGAGAGAAAGGTGTCATTGCTAAGGTTCCTCTTGGGCAGGCGACGAAAAATGTGATGTTCTCTAATCTTGGACCGACCATTCCAGTCAAATTAGCTGTCACCAGTAATGTGAAGCCCGATATTAAAAATCAAGTGACAGAAGTGAATATTAATAGTGCTTATATTCAAATCTATCTTGATGTCATTGTTGAAGTGCAAATTGTATTACCCTTCCAAACAAAACAAATTAAGGTCCATAATACGATTCCAATAACAGCCCAATACATTAATGGTAAGGTGCCCAATTATTATTCAACAGGAAAAGATAATGCATCCATCGCTCTTCCTGACAAAATATTGAATCAATCAGAGTTTGAGAAGAAGAAAGGGACTTCCGATCCAACAAATTCGAGCACGGGAGCTGAAAGTGACCCAGATTCTCAAGCAACGTCTGCTGATAAAGCAACCACGAGTACAGAATCAAATTCTGAGCAATAAATACAGAAAAAGGCACTCTCTACACTTGTAGAAGGGTGCCATTAAACTATTAACGTTGACGCTGCCAGGCTCTAAGATGAGGATAAGGATCAAAGGAATATTCAGTGATGCCATTGTATTTATACATCCCGTAGTGAAGGTGTGGTGGGAATTTACCTTGTGTCCCTTTTGGACCATAACCCGAACTCCCAACATAACCAATGATTTGACCGGGTCTTACAATGGTATCCTTTTTAATTCCTTTTGCATAGCCGTTAAGATGGGCGTAATAGTGATATATGTTTTGCGGATCTCGGATACCAATTCGCCAGCCGCCATATTCGTTCCAACCGATCAACTCGACTACACCGTAGGAAGTCGCTCGGACAGGTGTCCCATAATGAGCAAAAAGGTCTGTGCCTTCATGAATCCGAATGCCCCCCCAACCTCTACGGTCACCCCATGTTGCTTGATAATCTGTCCGATAGTTTCTTGGAATGGGAAAGGCATGTCCGCTGAGATCGGTCGTATTAAAATGTTTAAACATATGCGCAAACTCTAAAATGATAGCCACAGATTTATCTTGGTGATAATAATTCCACAATGCAATTTTAAGGTCATCCTCTGTCACACCGTATGGCATCAGATAAGCGGCCATTGCATAGAGGACGTCTTCGGGATTATCTTGATCCGCCTTTCCGTCTCCATCTCCATCCTTTCCAAAACCATTGAAAAGAGTAATAAGCGTCGGATTGGATGTTTTTGAATTGGGATTGAGGGCCCCGACCCAGCGCCTGGGCTCAACATATATTCCTTGTAAGCCCTTGGGATCAGGTAAAGTGCTTCGTGAAAACCTCACATTTCGCTCGTATTGATCAATGGCAGCTAAATAATACCATGGAATATGCGTAATGGCTGCTGTTTTTAAGTAGAGCGCTTTTCTTTTTTGGGCCGCATCTTCTTTTGCCAATGTGGTTGAAGGGGAGTGCCCAAATAAAAGCACAGCGAGAATTAATATAACAAAGATGAACTTCTGCAAATGTTTCACCCCCTTAATGAGGAAGGGACCGGATACTGCACATCCGATCCACTCCATTTTTAAAAATTTTAGCCTTCGTTTGATGTCTCCTCATTCTTGTATTTATCATTGCCTTCGGTTCTACTTTGTTCCTTTTCATCTTTCACATTCATATTCGTATCTTTTTTATTGGCATAACCTTGTGGTGACTTCTGCATTTCATCAATCATGTTTTGCAGCCAACTTTGAACTCCCGTTGTTTTAGAGTTAAAATCTTTATAACGTGCAATGTCAGATGAAGCATAGTCAGCATCTGAAATCACCACTTTATAATAATTAGGGATGACCGCTAATGCTGCTTGGCGGACTTGAGAGGCTGATTCATCTCGATTTTCATTAGTGGTTTTATAGCCGATTAGGACGTACTCATCCGTCACCAAGGTTGCTGCATCATAAATATCAGGAAGGGATAGCTCTTGTCGTGTAATAATATCTGCGGTCGCCTTATAATCCATTTTTGGCATGTGCTGAGCGGTTAAGGCGTGTTCATCTCCTTGTTTTCGAGAATAATGAACAAAGCCAAACTGTCCATCAGCGGCATCAGATTCCTCATGACTTTTAATATTTTGTGAAGGGCCTTTATAGGTGACATCCTCTGTGGGGTCTTGCATGCGTTTTAGACCAGAAGAATTATGGTTATTATGAGTATCAAGTCCACATCCGGCGACTGTTAAAACTGTCATTAAAGCGGTGATTAACAATTTTTTCATAAAAAGTCCTCCTCGTATGCTCTTAGGTATAGGATGTCTCATTTATATAAGAAATTGCTTGGAAAGTGATGGATACTAATGTTGTGAGTTGTTTGTTTCTTATGGTATGATGGCGATGGAGGGAAGTCTAATGCTTGAATATAAGAGGCCTATCAAAATAAATGATGTTGAATATGAGCTTATAGAGGATTATCAACAAGGTTGGAATGAAGAAGCCTTTATGAAGAGATACAGTGAAATTCTTAGCAAATACGATTATATCGTAGGCGATTGGGGATATGAACAGCTTAGACTTCGTGGCTTTTATGATGACCGTAATCAAAAGGCAACCTTTGATACGAAAATCAGTACGCTTACAGATTATATTATTGAATACTGTAATTTCGGTTGTGCCTATTTTGTTTTAAAAAAAATAAGGACTTCTGTATAAGAGAGACTATACATAAAGGGAATTTAAAAAATGACGCGGCGACAGCTTGAGGCTTTGTGAAGATGAGAAGAGCCCCCATGAGACGCGGGGGCCGTGGATTAGTTTAACTACATTAGGCATTATAGTCTTCGTAAGGGGGTTCTTTGTCATCGTCAGGATTGTCATGAGGAGGATGGGCTCCAGGAAATTGGCGTGGGAGACCTTGGTGAAGTGTACGGTTTTCATAGGTAAAGCCGGAGGTGAATTGTTGCCCTTCTTCCCAAGGCGTCTCCTTATTCTCTACGGGTGTGTCACTATTTCTAGGGGTTCCAAAGGACCCTTCAGGGAATTCTTCCGTAGCAAGGAGTTTTCTCTGATCTTCAACATTGGCGAAATCTGTATATTTTTTTTCTTCTTTTTCCTTTTTCACTCTTTTCACCCACCTCTTTTATTGGGGTACAGGTTTATATTGTCCAAAAGACACATGAATATGAGATTAAGTTAAGGGGATGCATGACGTTGTATTTTGTGGACAGGCAAAGAATTGAAAGTATTTTAACCTACATGACAGAGCAGTTTGAACTTTTGAAGACAAAGAAATCATGGGATTCGAAGCTGGAGCAATTAGCATTGGAACGACTCATCCATGTGACGATAGAATCATTTTTAGATATTGGGAATCAAGTGATTGATGGTTTTATTATGAGAGATCCTGGAAGTTATGAGGATATTGTGGATATCCTCGTTGATGAAAAGGTTGTGCCTAAGGGTAATCATGAGGCTTTTAAATTACTCGTGCAACAGCGAAAAGGTTTGGTGCAATACTATGATCAGGTGGATATAGCCGCTCTCTTGACGTTAATGGAGACCCACTTAGAGGCCTGGTCGCATTTCCCTCATCAAGTCCGGCAATTTTTGCAACAAGAACTTGGGCCGGTTTCTGCTTTTAAACCTGAAAACGAAACGGATTAATGGTATTAATGATGAAATTTATGAGAAGGTTACCGTCGAATCTGGCGGTTTTTTCTTTTAATCGATGTGTTTTATTGAGTCTTTTAATTGACACAACAATCGAAGAGAATATTTAAGGATCATAGTCGTAGGCAGGAGGATATAGTAATAATGAAACACTACAAGGGTTATCTTATTGATTTAGATGGGACGATGTACAGAGGGACGCAAGTGATTGAAGAGGCTGTTGACTTTATAAAACGTTTAAAAAAGGCTGGCCTTAAATACCTTTTTGTCACCAATAACTCAACGAAGACAAAAGAGCAGGTTGCCCAAACATTATGTAGTTTTGGCATTGAGGCGAGTCCTGAGGATGTCTTAACGACAAGCATGGCAACGGTAGGGTATATTCAAACACATCTCCCAGGAAAGTCTGTTTATTTCACGGGTGAAGTGGGCTTAGCTTCAGCCATTAAAGAAGCGGAGTTGCGTTATGATGAAGATCATCCTGAAGTCGTTGTTATTGGCTTGGACAGACAGATTAATTATGAGAAATTGGCAAAAGCAACATTAGCTGTTCGATCCGGAGCGACTTTTATTTCGACGAACCCTGATGTTTCTTTGCCAACGGAGCGTGGCTTAATGCCAGGCAATGGGGCCTGGAGTGCAGTGGTAGAAACCTCTACAGGGGTCAAACCTATTATTATTGGGAAGCCCAGTGGAGAAATTGTTGAGCAGGCGCTACAACGGATTGAACTCGATCGTAAAGATGTGATCATGGTTGGTGACAACTATTATACCGATATTCTTGCTGGCATTCATGCGCATGTTGATACCTTACTTGTCTACACTGGAGTAACTCAAGAGCGTGATTTGCTCTCATTTGAAGAACAGCCTACCTATACAGTCCACTCTCTTCAAGATTGGGAGTTATAGACGAGGTTTATTTTTGACTCCCTGCACTATGTGCTAATCGACTAGAAGCAGCGGCGGCTATCGCTCCAACAATGTCATCAAGAAAGGTATGACATTCACCCGTACTTTTATCGTTCAGGCGTTTAAGGATCCCTGGTTTAAGTTTGTCGACATAACCATAATTGGTAAAACCAATGGATCCATAGACATTGACTACAGAGAAGGCAATAATTTCATCGACACCGTACAATCCTTCATCACGTTTTAGCATGTCTAAAAGGGGCTCTTCAATGAGTCCTTTTTCTGTTAAGCGATCTAATTGGATACCGGTAAGAATTGCATTTTGAACCTCTCGCTTAGTTAAGACCGCTTTAACATTCTCTAAGCATTCATCATGAGTCAGATTCTCATGATAGTCTTTTTGTAAAAAGTAAACAAGCTCTGAAATAGCCTTGAGTTCAACGCCTCTTTCCTTTAGCCATTGGAGTGCGGTTGTTTCTATAATATCCGCCATTAAAAATCACCATCCTCATTTTATGTTGCGCGTGTTTTCTGTGGTTTATGCAGAGATTCATGGTCCTTCGTTCTTTGTCATACTATAAAATACAATAGGCAAACGGAGTGGAGTTGAAAAAATGAATCGAGTGAGTCAAGACTACCGGATTTCAGCCCATTTTATTGGTGAGCAGGACGGAAAGCAATGGTTTGCTGTGGATGGAGGGTATATTATCCTCATTCCTTTAGAAAATATCATGCATCAAGATATAGAAGAATTAGCCCAAATGTGTCAATGGCTTATGGAGAGTGAAGCTCTTGATGTCCCTATCCCTATAAAAAATAAAAATGGTGAGTGGGTGACGGAAGGGGATGAAGAGCAAGGACGGGGAATTGTCGCCTTTTTTGTTAAAGCAGAAAAAAAGAGTGGCGAATCAGGTAGAGTGCTCGCACACTTTCATAGAAATGCGCAGGCCTTTTCTTTTAAGAGAGCTGAACTTACCCCTTACTATCGTTGGGCTGAATTTTGGATTGCCCGTACGGATCAGGTCAAACAATATTATCTTGACACCTTGCAAAAAGAAACGCACACTGAGTTTGAACGGCGTTTTCTTTCTGTGTATCCCTATTTTATAGGAAGGGCAGAGAACGCGATTCAATATATGACTGATTTTATGATGGATTTTTGGATAGGGTCACCTCCGACCATTTGTCACCATAGATTAGATGCTCGGTTAGAAAAACTAGCCTATAGTCCGGAATGGGTGATCGATCACCCGGGGCGTGATATTGCTGAGTGGATGCGTTCCCAAATACATGAAGGGAATGCTGATTTTAAAGAAGTGACAGCTTTCATCAACGATTATAACGAGGTCCATTCGCTTCAATCCTCTGACTATGGTCTCATATATAGTCGCCTCCTCTTTCCTGTGACCTTTTTTGACTTTGTAGATCAAGTGTTCGTCCAGGATAAAACTTTAGCACGGGTTTCTTTAGATCAAGTGCAGAAGTTGTCAGCTAATGCGGCGTTAGAGGAAGAGATCCTATCGCAATTTTCTGAGGTGTATATGAAGACACTGCCTAAAATCCAGTGGTTGAGTTAAAGCCAACGAATGGAGGAACCCATGGCCATACCAAAAGTATTTATTACACGAAGACTTCCAGAAAAATGCATAAAACCGTTACAACAAGTGGCAGAAGTAAAAATGTGGTCAGAAGAATATAAGCCCGTACCCAGAGAGGTATTACTACAAGAAGTGCAAACATCTCATGGCTTATTGACCATGCTTTCCGATCGAGTGGATGAAACACTGCTCGCTCAGGCCCCCCAATTGAAGTGTGTCGCTAATTTAGCAGTGGGCTATGATAATATTGATTTAGAAGCATGCCGATTACATCATGTGATCCCCTGTAATACCCCAGACGTGTTAACGGAGACAACAGCGGATCTTGTTTTTGCACTCTTAATGGCTAGTGGTCGCCGACTTATAGAGGCGAATGATTATTTAAAACAAGGGAAATGGCAAGAATGGGGACCGTTTTTAATGGCAGGAGCCGATATCCATCATAAGACAATAGGGATTGTTGGAATGGGGAGAATTGGGACTGCCGTTGCCCGTCGAGCTCAAGGATTTGCTATGAATGTTATCTACCATAATCGCCGGAGAAATGTTGAAGCTGAGTCCGAGTTAGGGGCTCGTTTTTGCGGATTTGAGTCTTTGTTAGAAACCGCTGATTTTGTAGTGAATTTAATTCCATATACTGAAACAACAAAAGGGCTATTTAATCAAAACGCCTTTACTAAAATGAAAAAGACAGCCCTTTTTATTAATGCAGGAAGAGGGGCAACCGTTGACGAGGACGCTTTGTATCAAGCGCTTTTGGAGGGAGAGATTGCCGGTGCGGGACTTGATGTGTTTTCACAGGAACCGATCCCTAAGGAGCATCCCTTGTTAACATTGGAACAAGTGGTTGCTCTCCCTCACATTGGGAGTGCCAGTGTCGAAACAAGAAAACAGATGATTTCCCTTTGTTGTAAAAATTTGATGCGGACTTTAGCGGGGGAAAAGCCGATCACACCTATTGAAACCTCTAGGTAAAAGTAAAAACCGCTTAACCCATAAGGCTAAGCGGTTTTTACAACAGTCTTTTAAAAGACTTGTTCAAGTTCAGTGAATCCTGGGACTTCTTCAAGTAGGGCACGTTCAATCCCTGCTTTTAAAGTGATCGTTGAACTTGGGCAGCTTCCGCAAGCACCCATCAAACGGACACGAACGACCCCTTCATCATCTACATTAACAAGCTCTACATCTCCGCCATCTCTGAGTAGAAACGGACGAAGCTTTTCGAGGACTTCTTGTACTTGTTGTTCCATTAAAGACGACCCCTTTCAACTTTCATTATAAAAGGTTATAGAAAAAAAATCTATATTGCTGATTCTTCATACTAAACGTGATATAGTGATTTTATTATGTCACCCTTCTATTGTAAAATGAAATAGAAAAATGAGCAACTCCTAATTGATAAAGATTTTCATTTTTATTTAGACGCGATTCGCAGCATGTGTTGTTATTGATTTAGACTGCGACATCACATGAGAAAGTGGTTGGGTGTCTTAATCTGCGCTCTGGAAATCCAGTCCGCTAGTTTGGTGTATAACAATAAGCCAACCGCTTATCATTTTAACAAATGAGTACTGCACCTGCACATAAGAAGCGTTGGATTCACAAAAGAGGCAGTTAACTAACAAAAAGCATCGCAGCACGCAAGTGAATTGGAGCGTAAGGCGCGAGATTCGAAACACTTAAACATTGTGTGTTCCTCAGCGTCGCTGACTCACGGATGCCTAAACTAGAGTCCTACGGGAACAGCAACGAGCGTTACTTCACAAATACACTTCGAGTTGTTCCGAGGAAGCTGACGACGGAGCAATACTCGTAGACGCAGGAAGAGGGGCTTTGTGGCTTAAAGACTTGAGAACATAAATCATCCATTCCCAAGTTAGCTGAGGCCGTGCCCATGGAAAGCGAGCGCCCTGGAGCGGAAATCCACCAATCCGTTACGTCGCAGTATCCTTCAACTCAGAAAATTCATGATTGTGTGAAACGTAGCGTCCTTTTAGATAAGGGTCGTACTTTATGAGTATTAAAACGTATTATGGAAATAAAAGGGGAGATAAAGATGCGATTAACCGTTTATGGTGCCGATGTACCTTGTCCAAGTTGTATACACTCACCTTCATCTATAGAGACCATGGAATGGTTAGATGCGGCCATTAAGCGTAAGTTTCCAAATGCGCCTATTGAGGTTCAGTATGTCGATATCTATCACCCTCTAACTGAAGAGGATCATTATTTTACTGAAAAAATATTAAAAGATGAATATTTTTATCCTTTAGTAGTTGCTTCCGGGCAAGTTATTGCTGAAGGGGATCCACGGCTAAAAACCATTTTTCAATTTTTATCGGAGCAGGGTGTCGCTAAAGCAGAATAATAATGATAAAATGTGACTATTTTAGAGAATACCTATTAATGTCACAAAGTCACAAAAGTTGACGAGCTCATAGGATGTGAGTACTATAGACTTGATAAGAGGTGAGTCTTATGAATCCAATTATTGAGTTTTGTATGAGCAACCTAGCTGCTGACTCACAAAAGGCGTTTGCCATTCTAGAAGAAGATGCCAATCTCGATGTGATAGAGTATACTTGTCTCGATTATTGCGATCTTTGCTATGAGGGACCTTATGCTCTCGTTAATGGGGAGTTTGTGACGGGAGAAACAGCAGAGGAGCTCGTAAAGAATGTGTATCAATTTTTAGAGGAAAATCCAATGTTTTAATTATATAAAAAGATAACATTACAAAAGCGATTATCTATAACACCGCGTGGAATGAGCGGTGTTTTAAGTATCCTTTTGAAAAGCCATTAAAAAATATGGAGGATGATCATGTACGAGTTTTCGCATTCTTGGCCCTTCGAATGGGTGATGGATGATCTTTATGTAGAGGAATGTCCTTTCTGTGGAGAACGTTCTGTCCTTTTATCTCTAAAGAAAGAAAACATCAGACTTGCTCAGGAGGGTTTTAAGACCCATGCGGTAATGCCATGCTGTCATGAAAAACTTGTCATTGTTAACATGGATGACGATTATATTTGGTCCGACCAACCGTTACGCTCCTTATAGGGCAAACGACGTGTTTCGCCTTCCGGAGAAACCGATGGTCTATTTTAGTGAAGGAAATACACAGTGACTCCTTTAATTGTAAGGCGGACAAGACGATAGGTTAATTTGAGGTGACAGTATAGATGGACCAAAAAATAAAATTCACAAAGATGCACGGATTAGGGAATAATTACATTTATTTGGATCTCGTGAGTGAGGAGATGGCGCTTCCCGCGCTTAATGAGTTAGCGATTCGGCTTTCTAATCAGAATACAGGGATTGGCTCAGACGGTATGATTCTTATTCTGCCATCCGCAGTTGCTGATATTAGAATGCGCGTTTTTAATAAGGATGGCTCAGAGGCTAAAAATTGCGGAAATGGCCTTCGATGTGTAGCCAAATATGCTTATGACAATGGGTTAGTCACTTCAAAGACATTTACGATTGAAACATTAGGTGGAAATGTTAAGGCGGAAATTGTAGAAGCAGGGGCTGTATCGCAAGTGACCATTGACATGGGAGTCCCTCGCTTGGAAAGAGGCACCATTCCAATGGCGGGGGACCTACAAGATCAGCCTGTTATCAATGAGACGATAAGCTTAGAAGGCGAGGAATATAGGGTAACGGGTGTTTCTATGGGAAATCCTCACGGTATCTTTTTTGTAGATGATATTTTTTCATCTCCGATTCAACAACTTGGCCCATTGCTTGCGGACGGTCATCCTTACTTTCCAGAGGGAGTCAATGTTGGTTTTGTTGAAAAAATAACAAACCAAGAGTTTCAATATCGTGTATGGGAAAGAGGCTCAGGTATTACTCAAGCTTGTGGCACAGGTGCTTGTGCGGCTGCAGTTGCCGCTGTCTTGACTGAGCAAGCCAAGAAGGGTGAGGCCATTACCATTCATCTTGCTGGTGGTGATTTGGTCATTACTTGGGATGATGCGACAAACCATGTCTTGATGACAGGTCCTGCAGTTGTAAGCTGTGAAGGCTATTATTATGATGCTGTTTAAAAGGTTGAGGTTAAGAATAGTAATGGCATATAATAGACGTAAGAACAGAGGACTATTCGGTGGTTCTTGATAAGCTGACAAAATAAGGAGGCATGATCAATGATTACTATTACTGAATCCGCTAATCACCGTATTAAAGAAATGATGGCGAATGAAGAAGGCGATCATTTATATCTTCGTTTGGGTGTCAAAGGTGGCGGCTGTTCTGGATTATCCTATGGAATGGGATTTGACAACGAACAAAAAGAGGATGACCAGTTTTTTGAAACAGAAGGTCTCAAGGTCGTTGTAGATGCTGACAGTGCACCGCTTTTAAATGGTGTCACCATCGATTTTAAACAAAACATGATGGGTGGCGGTTTTACCATTGATAATCCGAATGCACTCATGACATGTGGGTGTGGGCAGTCCTTTAGAACCGCGGATAATGCAGGTACGCCAAGTAAGGATTGCTAGTTCTAATATATAAAGCTCCTCTCTAGAAACAAAAAGGGAGGAGCTTTTTCTAATGCAGATTGAGTTTGAGTAAAGCTAAAAGATGGTGAAGGTCTTTATAGAAGTGAGATTTAGAGATAACGCATAATCGATAACCATGTGCAGTCGCGATGTTTTTAAGGCGTTTATGAAAGACTTTAGTCATAACATCATCAGGGTCACTTAGACTACAATAAATAATATAGCGGTATTCTGGTATAAGAATATCAAAAAAATGCTCATTTAAAAATAAATTTTCTTCAACTATATATCCCTGTAATCTTAAAAGTTCCAAGAGATAGTGACGGGTTGAACGTGTGGCTTCATGGATATCGTTTTGGTAATCTACCTTGGGGAAAAATAGAACATTTGACTTCGAGCGTCGAGGAATAAAAATATGTTTAAATACGCGTTTGAACATGATCGTTACCACATCCCTTAGGATATAAGTTTCCTTCTTCAATATTTTTTCAATTTAACCATATCAAAGCTAAAATAAACCCACTTGAAATGCTGAAATGGTTTTGCGCTTATATTCTTCTCTCCAAGACTAAAAAAGTGGTTGAAATATAAAGATAAAAGACATATTATTGTCATTGGGATTATTTTTTGATTAAGTACGTGAAATACATCACAAACTTTAATGAAAGTATGACAAAAAGGTGGAAGTGATAACTTGAATAAGCCAAAAATATTAATTCTGGGTGCTGGTTATGGCGGAATGATTTCAGCGACGAAATTGCCGAAGTACTTAGGAAAAAATGAAGCAACGATTACTTTGGTCAATAAGCATAATTACCATTACCAATCAACATGGCTCCATGAACCGGCTGCAGGGACATTACCGGCTGATCGAGCTCGTATATTAATCAAAGATGTGATTGATACCAATCGTGTCGAATTTATCCAGGATACTGTAACTTTAATTAATAAGGATGAAAATAAAGTTGTTCTCGAAAAAAGCGGAGAGATTGATTATGATTATCTTATTATTTCCTTAGGATTTGAATCAGCCACTTTTGGCATCAAAGGCATGAAGGAAAATGGTTTAGCAATAGAGAATTTGAACTCTGTTCGTCAAATCCGTGAACATATTGAATACCAATTTTCTTGCTATCACTGCACCGAAAAGAAGGAAGATGAACGGCTTAATATCGTGGTCGGTGGCGGCGGCTTTACAGGTGTTGAATTCCTTGGTGAGTTAGCCAATCGTATTCCTGAACTTTGTAAAGAATATGATATTGACCGTAAGCTAGTCAGAATCATTAACGTTGAAGGTTCTCCTTCCATTCTTCCTATGTTTGATAAAGAGCTTGTTGCTTATGCCATTTCACGTCTCGAAAGTAAAGGTGTCGAATTTAAGTTTGGCTATTTAATTAAAGAATGTTTGGGTAATAAAGTCATCATCGAAAAGAAAAGTACTAAAGAAACTGAAGAAATTATGGCAGGGACCGTTGTCTGGACGGGTGGTGTCCGAGGTAATCACATTGTTGAAGATTCTGGATTCGATGTCGTTCGTGGAAGAGTCAATGTCACCAATCAGTTAAGAGTCCCTGGATATGATAATATTTTTGTTATTGGGGATTGTGCCAACACTCCGGACCCTAATTCAGATCGACCTTATCCAACAACAGCTCAAATCACGATTCAACAAGCGCTTTACCTATCAAAAAATATGCCTAAGGTTTTAAATGGAGAAGATTATGAGCCTTTTGTATTCAATAATATGGGAACGGTTGCTTCGCTCGGGCATGGCGATGCCATTGGAATTATTTTTGGAAAGACGAAACTTAAAGGGACCTCAGCAGCTGCAATGAAAAAAATCATTGATGATCGCTACTTGCTTAAACTTGGAGGTATTGGCTTAGTCCTCAAAAAAGGGAAGTTAAATTTGTTAAGTAAATAATCATGCACTTATAAAATTTTTAAGGACAGGGCCTAAGCCTTGTCTTTTTTATAAATCAGAATTTAAAAGTTTAATCGTAACGCTTCGTCGTCAACTTTCTCAGAACAACTTGAAGTTTATTCGAGAAGTAACGCTGGCTGCTGATCTCGAAGGACTCTCGTCTAGGCATCCGTGAGTCAGCGGCGCTGAGGCATACACTCTATATAAGTGTTCCGAATGTCACGTCTTCCGCTCCAAACCACTTGGTGCTGTCGTTGCCTCTTGGGATAAAAAACCTTTTCAATGCTTTAATAAGGACCGGGCTTTTTTGCCCAGCTTTCTAATGCGCTCTTTCAGAATTAAAGAGGTAGAGAGTAGATGGTGTATACGATTTCGCCATTGTTATTAGCGTTTTAGAAAATCTTATTAAAACGCAGAAAATAGAATCAAAAACGAGTTGTTCACGCTTACATTTGAATATTTCGATTGTAATGTTTCTTTACAATAAACAAAAAAATCTGTATTATTATCAGAAAAGTCGAAAGGGTGTGTCATTAATGACTAAAGATAAAATGTCCAAAAATCATCCGTGCCCTTATTGTCATGGTAGAGGTTATTTTCAACTATTATTGGGAGGATCTGAGACGTGTGAAAACTGTGCCGGCACAGGCAAAACGTCAGGGGATAAACAATAGCTTTTATTAAGGCTCACATCTTATGACTCTAAGAGTGAGCCTTTTCTGCCCCCGCTAACAGTCTAAAGATGAAGAAGGATCTCGCATCTATTCATTGACGTTAGACTCTTTTTTAAGTAAACTAACGTTGACTCAGGAGGTGGAAATATGTCTGGAGCTCTTTCAATACCACAGCTTATTCTTTCAATTTTACTCTTTGCTGTCTTGTTTTTTGGGATAGGCTTTATTGTAAATATGCTGCTAAAAACGACTTGGTTGATTGCTATTCTCTATCCCTTCTTTATTATTTTAATTATTGATCATGTGTCCATTTGGGATTATTTTACGAATACATCGTATGCGTTTTCAGACCTCTGGATTAGTTTTATTAATCTAAAGATATCCGATATCGTTGTGCTTGCTATGGGATTAGTGGGGGCTATAATTGCTGGAATAACCATAAGAACCTTAAGAAAAAAAGGATATCAAATGTTTTAAGTTTTTAGTGTCATGTTTAAAAGCTTTAGAGTCAATTACATAATCGCTTTCTAGTAGCCAAAGCTATCATCCTCTCGTGTTCTACCTGTTAGGCTAGTAACGTTTAAATCTTTACTTTTCTGGAGAGTCTTAACTTAAGGAGAGTGAAGGGCATGCCGTTAGTAAAAACAGTGCTGAGAAGGATTTTGATGGCTTTTTTGGTGTTAGCCGCTCTCAATGTCACGATTGAGTCTATTTCTGGGCTTCATCCGATTGAAATGCTAAAAACAATCTTCTTTGTCTTATAAATTGCTTCTTTCACGATTAGCTTGACTTTCAGTGTATGAATGAAAATATCACATAGTCCATCTCTTGTTAAAAAGCAAGTTTAGAAGAAAGAGGATGACATCATCAGGTCCTAGGGCCCTTTAATGTCATCCTCTTCTTAAACTTTATGTACAGAGACTTCAGTGCTATTGATCTTTTATTATTTTCCATATTTGATTCAATTTCTCGAAGTCTTTAGGCGTTTGAATCACTGAACGAATGAATTCCTCAAGCCCTGCTATCGATTTAATCGCTTGGAGAAATTGGATGTCTTCATTCTTGATAAAGGGCATATGATTTTCTTGTATTGAAGGTGTAAGACCCAAAAGAAAATCAGTGGATACTTTAAAAAAAGAAGCAAAGCGCGTAATGATTTCGGGATCAGGTGTACGAGATCCTGATTCATATCGGGAGAGCTGGACATTACTGATATTCAAATGTGCTGCCAATTGCTTTTGAGATAATTGATGTTTTTCCCGTAAAAAACGAATACGATCTCCTAAAAAATCCCCCATAGCCTGCACCCTGTCTCGATAATTTTGTGTAAAATTCTATCATGAGAAAGTATTTATCCTCTATGATATTTCCAAAAAGGTAAAAAGTTATTTTATTCACACAAATAACTGTGAATATAAGTAAAAATATGTTACCATAACGGAAAATACAAAAGGGGATGTGTGTGATGAAGCGTGTGGTTGATTTAGAAAAAATGAAGAGACTGAGAAAAGAGAAAATGTCTCTTGAAGAAATGTCAAAGACTCTAGGGTTTCGCAGTCCGAATGGGTATTATTACCTTGAAAAAGGCAGAAGTAAAATCTCTGCTGAAAAGCTTGCTGAAGTGGCAGAAGTATTAGAAGTAGACATTCAGGAGCTTTTTACAAAAAAATAGAAGCAGGATTTGTACCTGATTGCGAAGGAGCTCATCGCTCTTTTTTTTATGTCAATATTTATACCTTTGTGGAAGACCTTTGGCTTTCGCTATTAAGAATTGGTGACACCTTTAATGTGTGAACACAGATGTCTGAACATCAGGTTGTGCTTAACGAAGCGGTGAAGGATAAGCGAAGTTTTCTAATGCCATGAATGTCTAATAGGATGATTTCGATGAATAGCTAGCCCTTGATAAATTATGCTTCGATACTAGGCATTTACTTAAGAGAGTGGTAAACTATCTTAGTAAAAAATTTTCGTACGACGACTGTATAGATATGGGTAAGTTGCGAATAAATGAATATGAAGAAATATTTGTGGCTTCTTCGAAAGGAGTTTGTAATATGTGTGGATTTGTAGGATTTGTTTCAAATAGATTATTGGAACCAGGAAAGCATGAACAAAATAATATGGTGGAGCGAACGAATATCATCACACATCGTGGACCCGATGACAATGGGTTTTATACCGATGATACTGTGCAATTTGGCTTTCGTCGCTTGAGTATTATTGATTTGGAAGGTGGTCATCAACCTTTAAGCTTTGAAGATGATCGTTTCCACATTATTTTTAATGGTGAGATCTATAATTACCTTGAAATAAAAGAGGAACTTGTTAAAGAAGGTGTCACTTTTTCCACAACTTCCGATACGGAAGTCATCCTCGCTTTATATGCGACCCGTGGAGAAGAAGCAGTTAAAAGCCTACGTGGTATGTTTGGCTTTGTGATATGGGACAAACAAGAGAAAAAACTCTTTGCTGCTAGAGATCCTTTTGGGATCAAACCTTTTTACTATATGGAAACAAACGATGGGACCTTTTTTGCCTCGGAAAAGAAAAGTTTGCTCATAGGTGAGGAGCCTCATCCGGTTGCCCAAGAAGCTTTGCAGCACTATTTAACGTTCCAATTTGTTCCTGAACCTGAAACCATGAATGCTAATATTCGTCGTCTTGCTCCTGGTCATTATTTAACTAAGAAAGTCGGCGAAGAGATGGTTATTAAATCTTATTGGAAGCCGACTTTTAGTCCGTCTAATCAAGGGTTAGATGAAGCCAAGAAAAGTATAAGAGAAGCACTACGTGATTCCGTACAAATGCATATGCGCAGTGACGTGCCTGTAGGTGCATTCCTATCCAGTGGGATTGATTCAACGAGTATTGTGGCATTAGCAAAGGAATTTCATCCTAACATTCAAACATTTACCGTCGGCTTTGAACGTGAAGGCTATAGTGAAATTGATATTGCCAAAGATTCTGCGGAGAAGCTCGGTGTTGAAAATATTCACACTGTGATTACGCCAGAGGCTTTTATAGAGGAACTTCCCAAAATTATTTGGCATATGGATGACCCTGTTGCTGATCCTGCTGCAATCCCATTATATTTTGTGGCAAAAGAGGCCAGTAAGCATGTGAAAGTGGTGCTTTCCGGTGAAGGGGCTGACGAATTATTTGGGGGCTATAATATTTATCGTGAGCCATTGGATTTAAAATGGTTAAAGAAAATGCCTAAGGGCACGCAGCGCTTCATTAAGAGTGTGGCGAATAAGCTACCGAGTGACATGAAAGGACGCAGTTTCCTCATTCGTGGCTGTACACCAATGGAAGAACGTTATGTTGGCAATGCCTTCATGTTTGATGAAGATGAGAAGCGTTTTATCATGAAGCACCATAGAGAAACGACACACTTTACGCAAGTCACTTCGGATATATATGCTCGGGCTAATCGCTATACGGATGTTGAAACCATGCAATATGTGGATATTCATACATGGCTACGTGGCGATATTCTTGTAAAGGCTGATCGAATGACCATGGCGCATTCTCTTGAATTACGGGTACCTTTTTTGGATAAAGAAGTTTTTGCTGTTGCGTCAAAAATTCCATCAGAATTAAAAACAGCCAATAAAACAACGAAATATGCATTGCGCGAAGCCATGCGTGGCATTGTTCCTGACTCTATTTTGTATAGAAAAAAACTTGGTTTCCCTGTGCCTATTCGCGTCTGGCTAAAGAACGAACTTTATGATTGGGCGAAGAATTTAATCCGTGAAAGTGGAACCGATGAGTGGATTAATAAATCCTATGTATATAAACTTCTTGATGACCATAGGAATGATAAAAGGGATAATAGCCGTAAAATTTGGACGACACTTATCTTCATGCTTTGGCATCAAATTTATGTTGAAAAGGCTATGCAACAAAGTTCGGAAAAAGCACGTTTAAGATAAACGGTTTTGGGGTATTCCGTTTACAGGTATAGGCGCTTTGCTTTAAATAGAAAAGGGCCTATGTTATACTTTAAAAGTTAAAAAACCTTAGGAGTTGTTTGCATGTTGGATCAATACAACGTCGGAGATATCGTCGAAGGCAAGGTTACGGGAATTAAGTCATTTGGAGCTTTTGTTGCCTTGGACGACAAACACCAAGGTCTTGTGCATATTTCGGAGATTTCACATGACTTTGTTAAGGATATCAATGAGAAACTCAGCGTCGGAGATACAGTAAAAGTGAAAATCCTTAAGATTGATCAAGACGCGGGAAAGGTGTCTTTATCTATTCGTCAGACACAGCCCAAACCAGAGCGTCCTGCAGCGACTAAACGTACAACGCAAGCCAGTGGCAGCAGCAACAATAACCGACGTGGATCCAATGATAACACAGGCGGATTTAATACATTGGAGCAAAAATTAAAAAATTGGATCAAGGAATCCAATGAGAAACAAGCACAATTAAATAAAAGATTAAAAAAATAAAGGTATCCTTTGGGATACCTTTATTTTTATGCTTTACTAATATATTGGACTTAAGCAGCAATAAACTCAGGGAAGGGTGTTACTGACTCAATGTTAGGAGTTGAAAGAAATTCCGACGTAACCCCAGAATGATAACTACCCGAGTCGATAGTGTGGATCTCGGCTTCAGGACGCTCGCTTTCCACGGGCACGATGCTCTTTTATTAGTCAGCTGCTTCTTCTTATGTGCGGGAGCGAGGCCCTTTTTTTAAATTTTCCCCCGTGTTTCGTACAGCCTCGCTTTTAGGTTGTGATCTAAATCCATTTAGAAAAAAGCTCAGCCTTATTTATTTTGGCACGGAGACTAACGGAATTGTTTTTCAGGTTCAGTGCTGAATTCAGCTGATGGCTTGAATAAAAGGGTAAGACAATAAAGGGCTGAGAGTCCGACAATCCCATAAATGATTCGAGAGAGGGTGGCGGATTGACTTCCAAAGATGGCCGCAATAAGGTCAAATTGAAAGAAACCGATGAGCCCCCAATTGATGCCGCCGATGATAATGAGCGCTAAAGCTGTTCGTTGTAGTCCATTCATGGTCTAACCTCCTTTCTGAATGAAATTAAAAAAACTTAAAAGTGTCTTCCTTTTAGAATCTCTTTTGATGGGCATAATTATCCGTAGTGTTTCTTGCTTTACATATGGTCATAATAAATAAGATAATAAAAAAGGGTCAGAAGAGTATTAAGTGCTGTACCTACTGTTTTAAGAACGTATTGTGAATGGAGGCTTATAAATGGATAATTTCGTGTTTGAAAATCCTACAAAACTTATTTTTGGTAAAGATCAAATTGAGGCCCTTCGTAAGGAAGTTCCTCAATATGGGAATAAAGTGTTAATTGTTTATGGTGGGGGGAGCGTGAAGCGGAATGGTCTGCTTGATCAAGTAAAGACTGAACTCGAAGCGGTAAATGCGTCGGCATTTGAACTTGGCGGAGTAGAACCCAATCCAAGAGTGACCACTGTCAATAAAGGGGCAGATATTTGTAAAAAAGAAAACATCGATCTTATTTTAGCTGTTGGTGGGGGCAGTGTCATTGACTGTGCTAAAACGATTGCAGCGGCGGCAAAATATGATGGGGATGCTTGGGATTTAGTTACACGCAAAGCAATACCTACAGAGGCTCTTCCGCTTGGAGTGGTGCTTACTCTTGCCGCTACTGGTTCTGAGATGAATTCTGGTGCCGTCATAACTAATTGGGAAACCAATGAAAAATATGGCTGGGGTTCACCACTTTTATTTCCGAAGTTTTCAATTTTGGATCCACAAAATACATATACGGTTCCTAAGGACCAAACCGTTTACGGAATCGTTGATATGATGAGTCATGTCCTTGAACAATATTATTTCCATTCTCCAAACTCTCCATTACAAGAGCGGTTATGTGAGTCAGTGATGCAAACCGTTATTGAAACAGCACCTAAGCTGATTAATGACTTGCAAAATTACGAATATAGAGAGACGATTCTTTATTGTGGAACCATGGCATTAAACAATATGATTCGGATGGGAACGAAAGGCGATTGGGGCACTCATAACCTCGAACATGCAGTGTCTGCGGTTTATGATATTCCACATGGTGGTGGGTTGGCAATTCTTTTCCCTAATTGGCTAAAATACACATTAGATCAGGGCTTGAAACAAACAAAGCAACTCGCAATCAGAGTCTTCAATGTCAATCCTGAAGGCAAATCAGATCGAGATATTGCGCTTGAAGGGATTGAGAAGTTGCGTGCCTTCTGGGATAGTATAGGGGCTCCTTCAACTTTGCGTGAGTATAATATCAATGATGAGAAGCTAGAGCTTATGGTGGATCGTGCCATGGCCAATGGGCCGTTTGGTGGGTTTGCAACCCTCGATAGAAAAGATGTTGCGGCGATCTATAAAATGGCGCTCTGATCAATAGAGTGGATCACAGGCCTCCTTTTTCAGAGGGGGCTTTCATTTTTGTTTGCTTAATAATCAACTTTTCTGTAAAGTAAAATAGAGAGATTAAAGCGGCGTTTCAATAAAACAGAAAGCATAGTTAAATACTAATAGCTTCAGTGTTTTATTGGACAAGCCCTTATATGGAGGTTGACGACATGAATAAAGTAACCTTTGATTACCATAATGCCCTTTCTTTTTTCTCAGAACAAGAACTCGGGCAAATGGAGAGTGCGGTAAAAACAGCTCACGAGACCATACATAATAAGACTGGGGCCGGCAATGATTTTCTCGGTTGGGTAGACTTGCCTACGAATTACGATAAGGCTGAATTTGCTCGTATTCAAAAGGCTGCGGAAAAAATTAAAGCTGATTCCGATGTTCTTCTTGTTATTGGAATTGGTGGCTCTTATTTAGGCGCGCGAGCTGCTCTTGAGATGCTTAATCATAGTTTTTATAACCTTCTAAGCAAAGAAGAACGGCAAGCACCTCAAGTCTTTTTTGTTGGGAATACCATTAGTTCTACTTACACTAAAGAGCTTATTGATGTATTAAAGGACAAAGATTTTTCCGTCAATGTCATTTCGAAATCAGGGACAACGACGGAACCGGCTATCGCTTTCCGTATATTCCGATCCCTACTTGAAGAGAAATATGGGAAAGAAGAAGCGAAAGCAAGGATCTACGCCACCACTGATCGTGAAAAAGGGGCATTAAAAACTTTAGCAAATGAAGAGGGCTATGAAACCTTTGTCATCCCTGATGATGTCGGTGGGCGTTATTCGGTTCTGACTCCAGTAGGTTTACTTCCGATTGCTGCTGCTGGGATTAACATTGAAGAGATTATGAAAGGGGCACAAGATGCTCAAACTGACTTTTCAGTTCCCGAATTAAGTCAGAACGCTGCCTATCAATATGCGGCGAGTCGGCAAATTTTTTATAACAAAGGGAAGGCGATTGAACTTCTCGTTAATTATGAACCAGGGCTACATTACTTCTCTGAATGGTGGAAACAACTCTTTGGGGAAAGTGAAGGGAAGGACCAAAAAGCCTTATTCCCTGCTTCTGTTGATTTTTCAACCGATTTACATTCAATGGGACAATATGTTCAAGAAGGGCGTCGGCATCTTTTAGAGACTGTTCTTATGGTGGAATCCGCTCGGCAGGAAATCACGATTGAAGAAGATGCTGATAATTTGGATAAACTCAACTATCTTGCTGGAAAGACGATGGATTTTGTCAATAAGAAAGCCGCACAGGGGACCTTGTTGGCTCACACTGACGGCGATGTTCCTAATTTAGTGGTGAATATCCCAGAACTTACGCCTTATTATTTCGGTTATCTTGTTTACTTTTTTGAAAAGGCTTGTGCTGTGAGTGGTTATCTCCTCGGCGTTAACCCGTTTGACCAACCAGGAGTTGAGGCTTACAAAAAGAATATGTTTGCATTGCTTGGTAAGCCAGGATTTGAAAAAGAAAAAGCAGAGCTTGAAAAACGTTTAAAATAAATTTTTAAAGGGTCGCCTTTCATGGCGATCCTTTTTTCGTAAATCGGAATGTACAACCTTGTAAAAGATCCTATAAATGCAATTTTGGTTTTTGCCATTAAGGTCTTGGCCCATAAGCCAGGTTTTCTAAAAACCAGAATGAATTTTTTATTCCTTGAGTAAACTATGTGCTAGTAAAGTGGATGCATCTTAGGAGTCCATTAGCATTGTTTTAATAGCGACCTAATGGCAACTGAGATGAAGGAATGGGAAGGAGGGTATGCGGACGTGGCAGGTCGAAAAAGATTTTTAGTGACAAAAATTTTAAATGTTGTAGTGTCCGCCGTTCAAATTCTCCTCGGACTATATATTGTCTTAAAATTGTTTGGCGCGGCTGAGGTCCCTTTTGTACGTTGGATTTATGATTTAAGTAAACCCTTCCTGGCTCCCTTTGAGGGGGTATTCAAACCGATTTTGTTTCAGGAGGAATATTTATTAGATTTGTCCGCCCTTTTTGCTTTAATTATCTATAGTATTGTCGGTTATATTATTATTCGTCTCGTCATGGCGATTGAATCGAGATAAAGCATGAAAAATAGTTTTGGGACAGGATGGTTTTTAGCATCATTTTTCTACATGATTTGATATACTAGGGGTGAACGTTTTGAAAATCAGGGAGGGTCCCAAATGGACTATAGAATTGAAAAAGATACTATTGGTGAAATCAAAGTTCCAGCCGATAAGCTTTGGGCAGCTCAAACCCAACGAAGCAAGGAAAACTTTAAAATTGGTTGGGAGAAAATGCCTCTAGAAATTGTGAAAGCCTTTGCGAATTTAAAAAAGGGAGCAGCACTCGCAAACAACAAATTAGGAAAACTTGACCAAGACAAAACGGACGCCATTGTCCAAGCCGCTGATGAGGTCATTTCAGGGCAATTAGATGAGCATTTTCCGCTTGTGGTATGGCAAACGGGAAGTGGCACGCAATCAAATATGAACGTGAATGAAGTGATTGCCAATCGTGCGAATCAAATCCTAAAAGAAAAAGGGATTGACAGCAAAGTTCACCCAAATGACGATGTCAATAAATCACAAAGTTCTAATGATACTTACCCTACAGCGTTACATGTAGCTGCTGTTATTGCCGTTGAGGACGACGTGATTCCAGCTTTACATAAATTGAAAGCAACCCTTCAGGCAAAGTCGGAGCAATTTAATGCGATTATTAAAATTGGCCGTACACATTTACAAGACGCGACACCGCTTACCTTAGGACAAGAAATCAGTGGCTGGGTAGCAATGCTTGAAAAATGTGAAACCATGCTCACAGAAACAACAAAGCATATTAAGGAGCTTGCGATCGGAGGAACAGCTGTTGGTACGGGTCTAAATGCCCATCCTGATTTTGGACGCATGACCGCTGAGGAGATTTCCTCTATTACTGGAAAAACGTTTACCTCTGCGGATAATAAATTCCATGCCCTAACAAGTCATGATCAAATTACAACGGTTCACGGCGTGCTTAAAGCTCTAGCTGCGGATCTCATGAAAATTGCGAATGATGTTCGTTGGTTAGCAAGTGGTCCACGATGTGGCATTGGTGAAATTTCGATTCCAGCTAATGAACCCGGATCATCTATTATGCCAGGAAAAGTGAATCCTACACAATCTGAAGCAGTGACGATGGTCTCCGCGCAAGTCTTTGGGAATGATGCAACCATTGGTTTTGCAGCAAGTCAAGGAAATTTTGAACTTAATGTGTTTAAACCAGTGATTGCCTATAATTTCTTGCAATCTGCACGTTTACTTGCGGATGCGATGATTTCCTTTAATGATAACTGTGCTGTGGGCATCGAGCCAGAAACAGAGAAAATTGATGAATATCTGCATAATTCATTAATGCTTGTTACTGCGCTAAATCCGCATATTGGTTATGAGAAAGCAGCACTTATTGCAAAAACAGCGCATAAAGAGGGTTCCACACTTAAAGAAGCAGCGATTAAAACGGGAATTTTAACAGAAGAAGAATTTGACAAGCTCGTGCGCCCAGAAGAAATGATTGGACCAAAAGCATAAGCAAGCAAAATAAAGGATGGCCATGTTTTGGCCATCCTTTGTTCTTTATAGGTAAAATGATCAGCTTGGGGGTCAAAAATAACTCTCCGTGCTCATACCTGGATTTTTTAAAATTTTTTATCAATAATTATGCTTGTATTTGAAGGCCTTCGTTTAAGACTTCATAACTATGGAGTGTTTTTTTCATTTTTACGGGATCAATAATACCTTCTTTACGCTGGGCATTGGCCGCCTTATGTTGATTCACGTGCTCTTCACGAGAAATCCAAGCTTTAAAATGATTCTGAGTTTCCCACTTTGATACGAAGGCGTATTCCACGGTTTCTTTTAACTCACGTCTCCAGCATTCATAAGAAAGCAATCCCTCAGCGTTTTCAATTTCACGCTTATTGTTTTGTGCTTTTCTTTCAAGGCGTTCTTCATGTTCTTTCTCGATTTCAAATTTGGCTTGCATCACGAACATAAGCAATCCCTCCTTATTTTCTATGTGTTCAATTATAACTATAATGAGAATCATTTTCAATTATTATCAATGCATCCTCTTCCATAAAAATACCCAACTTGTCCTCCTAATTGATGGTAATAAAGACAGGTGAAATGCATAAAATTCACACTAGGAGGGGATGAGATGGGCAGCGAGAATCGACAAATCAAGTTGATGTCAGAAGAGATTTTTTCAGAAATGACACGGTTCGGTTCGGAGGTAGAAAAATATAATAAGGAAGATTTAATTTATGTTATTGACCATCTTTGCCGGGTGGTAAAGGCATTAACCGATGAGGGGATGTCTCGACATAGTAAATCATATGCGGTCAGTAAAATGGAAATCGCACGAGATACCATAAAGCATTACAATGAAAAGCACTTGGCAACTTAACTCACTTCATACTTAATGTATTGCAAAGCTTCGTTATATAAAAATATAGATTTCTTTGAGGCTGGTTCATAGTGAACCAGTTTTCATTTGAAAAAATAACTGTATATATGTATTAAAAGAGTGAACGTTAATGAGGTTTCGGCATATTCTCCAATGTGATATGAAAAAACTTTTAATAAGAGCCATGTATACTCTTTCCCTGTTTTTTTGGTTCTTGGGGTAGGGGTAAAACTCCTACTCTTTATCCCCACTTAAAAATCTAACCATTTATATTGCTGATGCAATAAAACCCTTAATCTTAAACGATCATAACATTGGAAACCAAAGGCATTTCGTTTTATTTCCTTTGTTTGATTGTTTAAGCCTTCAATAAATCCATTACTATAGCCAAAGGCAAAACTATTTAAAACATCAACTTGCCAATTTTTAATTGTTTGAATTGCCTTCACAAAC
The DNA here is from genome assembly GCF_014639255.1 of Pullulanibacillus pueri. Classification (GTDB taxonomy): domain Bacteria; phylum Bacillota; class Bacilli; order Bacillales; family Sporolactobacillaceae; genus Pullulanibacillus; species Pullulanibacillus pueri. The sequence goes on along the minus strand of NZ_BMFV01000002.1, from coordinate 11,152 downwards.
TCAGTCCCTAAAAAACGCTTTCCACATGAACATACATATCTTCGCTTTCTATAAAACAGATAGGAAGTTCTTTCAAACACCTTAAGTTGTTGCATCTTTTGAGTACGGTAATCATGTACCTTGTTGGTTCGCTCCCACATACTGGGCATTTGTGTTTTTTTCTTGGGACCTCAATATAAAGATAAAAGCTACCATTAATTTCTTCTGTTTTGGTAATCTTAACGTCTTCTAATCCAGGTAAATTCATGTTAAACTGCATAGACACGTAACTCCAATCCTTGTCCTTGTTTCTCGTCAATTCAAGTGTAAAGGATATAGGAGCTTACGTGTATTTTTTGCTGTCTTTTAAAAGGTTCAAGAACACAAAGTGAAAAATGGCGAGACTCCTGCGGGAGCAGCAAGCCAGGCAAGGCCCTGCAGGACACAAAAGGATAAGTCCGAGGAGGCTTGCGGATTGCCCGCGGAAAGCGAGTTATTTTTCACTTAACCAAAACAGCATTGTAAATTTTCTACAAACCCCAACATATATAATAGAGCCATAAAAAACAGGGCATCGCAAATGCGATAACCCCGTTGTCTCTCAATATAATGGTGGAGCTAAGGGGAATCGAACCCCTGATTCCACAATGCCATTGTGGCGTATTCCCGCTATACTATAGCCCCAAATGATATGTAATACTATGCCTGGTGAACTCTCCAGGCTAAGTATCGAAGGGTATAACCCTATGTATTAGCCAAAATTACTATACCAATTAAATAGAATTTCGTCAAGAAGGAAAATGAGGAACTCAGCTTGACTTTTGGGCAGGCATCCCATTTTTATTTACATCATTTCTCTACATTAACAAGCATCAGTCATTCATCTATGCACTTGAACGTTTTTGCTTTTCTCTAAGCTAGGGAAAGTGTGCCATTGAACAGGAATAACTGCATAGGAACATTCACCCAATTCCGCTCTTTTTCATATCTTGATGAGAAAGGAAAAGAAATGGTGGTGTGGTGTCGAATGCATGAACGACTTTTAGATCAAGTGACACTTGAAAGTGAATTCTCTCTATTACAAGACTGGGAACAAGAGGCTTACGAACACTTTAAGCAAAAGATAACAGATAAGAAAAATCGATTTCCTTGCATACCTGCGACACAGGGATTTGCTTTAAATCAATTGAATTATGGCTTTATCCTCTGGAGTGACCATGTGGATGAAGTGTTCAGTTTAGTTCTCAAGGAATATATTAACCATGCTAAAGAATATGGAAAGTATACATCATTAATTATTTTCATAGAAGGGATACATGAAAAGGCGAATTCAATCGCGACAGAGGATTTTTTTTATTTATTTTGGGACTTGTTAAATCGTTTAAAGGAACATGATGAAAAACCATGGCCAGACCCTATCCCGAAAGAGCCTGAAGAGGCTCTTTGGCAATTTTGTTTTCATGGAGAGCCATTATTTATGTATTGTGCCACACCTTCTCATGAAAAAAGAAAAAGTCGTCACTTTCCTTACTTCATGTTGGCGATAACACCGCGATGGGTCTTTGAGGAATTTAGAAAAGACAGTAAACATGCACATCAGATTCAAAAGAAAATTCATGAGCGTCTACAGGCTTATGATGCTGTCGACATTCATCCTGACCTCAAAGAATATGGTGATAAGGATAATTTTGAATGGAAACAATATTTCTTAAGGGACGATGAGACGTCGCCATTAAGCTGTCCTTTTTCAAGTTACTCGAAACATTAGCTTAAACTCAAGGATTATTTACTAAATAATGTTTATGAACAGCGCCCCAATCGTTAGAATGACTAACAAATGGAGGTGCTTTTTTATGCTGAAGGTTTACAGCAAGTTTTTACTATGAAATTTGATGACTAAAATCTAGGGTTAGAGATAGGAATAGTGAGAGGGAATATTTATAGGTCTCCAAATCGTAGGATTAATAGAACGAGGAATAATGATAGTTGCTTTTTGAATCCAAAAGATCGTGGATAAAGATTTAAGGTATAAGCTTTTCCATTTGTTTTAAACTATAGAAAAAAGGGTGATACAAATGGGGGCAATCCAAAGAGACGGTTATACATTTGATGTAGAATACAGTGTGACGCATCAGAGAGCGGCCGTCCATGTGTACCAAAATGGTGTTTTTCTTAAAGAAATACCATTTGAGTTTACCGGGAAGGAGCCAGATCCACAAGACATCGACCGAATGGTTGATCAATTTTTTATTGAAGAAGAAAAAGAAGGCTGAAATTTAGACACATTGGGTATGCTTTAGTCAGAGAGAAAAGACAAAAATGGGGGAGACATATGGAAAATAATCCTGTGATCAAAATCTATAATAAACTCACATTATTTGACCAAAAAATTATTAACGGTATTATTAAACAAGTGAATAGAGATGATGAAGACACAAAAGCGTATCTTATTAACCTGATCGATTTTGGATTGGATCATCTCAATCCTTCTGATATTACCGAGCGCCTAAAGAAATTAGTAAAAGTATCCGTGAAGGTATCCATTGATGGAGAGCTTGCTTATGTTCCTTTATTAACGCACATGAAGTATGAGGATCATGATAAAAAAGTTATATTGACCTTTAACTCTCTATTAAAGCCTTATTATCTTGAGCTTAGGGATGTCCTCGATTATCTGGACCATCCTTACTCCTTATAGTTTCTCATAGTTTGGGCAATAAGAAAAACCGGGCCAAAGCCCGGTCCTTATTAAAACACGGAAAAAGTTTTTTGCGTCCGTGGTGACACCGCCGAAGCTAGCACATCAACCACCCCAAAAAGTAAAGAACACTTTTCGGGGACCGCGATGGTGCGGCGAACGTCAATCCTACCCATGTCGTGTGGGCATGAGGAAGGCGAGCGTTCTAATCGGAAACCCACGCTTTCCTGATGACCATAATTTTATACATTCTTATTCTTTAAAAAACCCCCAAACCTTCGTTTGGGGGAATACAAGGGGGAGAAGATAGATAGCTTACTTTCATTATTGACGTTCTCCACTATTTTATACACAGATGTTAAAATAATTTTAATCATAATGAATACTCCACTAGGAGATGAATAGCCATGTTAAACCAAAGTATTGTCCCAGCTATACGCAAGTTCAAAGATTTTGAAAAAGGGATTAAAAGTGATCATGAATATGTGGTCTTATTAGATGCACATCTAGCAAATTTAAAAAACATAGTCAAAGCGATTCATCAAGAAGGAAAAAAAGTATTCGTGCATGCCGATCTCATCCACGGATTAAAAAGTGATGAACAAGCGACAGAGTTTATTTGCCAGGAGTTCAAACCCGACGGCATTATTTCAACGCGAGCAAATGTTTTGCAAACCGCAAAGAAAAAAGGGCTTTTGATCGTTCAACGTCTATTCCTGCTCGATTCTATTGCCCTAGAGACAAGCTATCGCCTGACGAATAAAGTCAATCCGGATTATATTGAAGTGTTACCAGGCCTCGTACCTGACCTGATTAGGGAAGTCAATGAAAAAACAGGCATCCCAGTGATCGCAGGTGGATTAATAAGGACTAAGCAAAATGTGGAAGATGCCCTGGCTTGTGGAGCAACGGCTGTGACAACGTCTAATCCAGAGCTCTGGGACTAAAAAGGATGAAACCATTTATTTTTAAAATGACCATTGAAAATACCTATCAAAAGGGGTATAATAAAGATAAGTTAATAAGGTCGTATGAGTCAATTGAGAGACTACGAGAATTCTAATGTATATTTTGTGCATTGGATTACTTGTGGTCTCTTTTTTGATTTTGTACTATATCAATGAGGTGGACAAAACATGACTTATTCAAGCTTGAAAAGAAGCGAATATATGAAAGCTATGCAGGAAGGGAATTTGGACCTCTTAGTTATCGGAGGTGGGATCACGGGAGCTGGTATTGCACTTGATGCTGTCACCCGTGGTCTGAATATAGGTTTAATCGAAATGCAGGATTTCGCGGCAGGTACTTCTAGTCGTTCCACAAAACTTGTACACGGTGGTTTAAGGTACCTTAAGCAATTTGAAGTGAAGCTAGTGGCTGAAGTTGGTAAAGAGAGAGCGATTGTTTATGAAAATGCGCCTCACGTGACAACACCAGTGTGGATGCTATTACCTTTTTATAAAGGAGGTACCTTTGGGACTTTCTCGACTTCAATCGGTTTAAGGGTGTATGACTTTCTTGCTGGAGTTAAGCGTGAAGAGCGTCGCTCCATGCTTAACAAAGAACAAACGTTGAAAAGAGAGCCTTTATTAAAATCCGAAGATCTAAAGGGTGGCGGTGTTTATGTTGAATACCGTACAGACGATGCCCGATTAACTTTGGAAACCATGAAAGCAGCTGTAGCTAAAGGAGCTAAGGCGGTCAACTACGTCAAGGCGGAAAATCTTCTTTATGATGATAATGGAAAAATTATCGGTGTTGAAGCAGTCGACCAAATTTCTGGTGAAAGATATAATCTCTATGCGAAGAAGATTGTCAATGCTGCTGGACCTTGGGTGGATACGCTAAGAGAAATTGACCATTCTAAAAAAGGAAAAATGCTTCACCTAACTAAAGGTGTTCACCTTGTCATTGATGGGGAAAGATTCCCTCTTCATAACGCCGTTTACTTTGATACACCTAATGGCGATGGCCGGATGCTCTTTGCAATCCCTAGAGAGGGTAAGGTTTACATCGGGACAACAGATACCAACTACAAAGATGATCCTAAGAATCCCAAAATGACAAAAGCAGACCGTGATTATATTTTAGAAGCTGTCAATGGACTCTTCCCAAGCCTTGGTCTGACAAAAGACGATGTTGAATCAAGCTGGGCAGGCGTAAGACCTCTTATTCATGAGGAAGGAAAATCACCTTCTGAAATCTCTCGTAAGGATGAAATGTTCCATTCAGACTCTGGTTTAATTACCATTGCTGGGGGTAAGCTGACAGGGTATCGTAAAATGGCAGAAAAAGTGGTTGACTTTGTGGGGGAACAAATTAGTAAAGAAGAAGGACGCTCCTTCCCAGGCTGCCAAACTAAGAATGAACGGTTATCTGGCGGTGACATCGGCGGTTCGGACAAATTGCCAGCGTTCATTGCTGAGAAGGTTAAAGAAGGTAAGGCTCTTGGTTTGACTGAGGAAAAAGCGGAAGAGTTGGCTCATCGTTACGGCAGTAATATTCAGTACATCTATAGCATTATCAAAGAACAAGGGAATCTAGGTGAAAGCTTCGGTCTTTCAATGGATGTTTATGCGGTCCTTCGCTATAGCATTGACAATGAATTAACCGTAACACCATTAGACTTCTTCTTAAGAAGAACCGGAGCGCTTCTCTTTAATATTGACTTTGTTTATGAGTGGAAAAAGCCTGTTATTGATTTCATGGCGAATGAATTTAACTGGACTTCTGAAGTTCGTGAGAAATACGAACAAGAACTCGATGCCATGATTAAACAATCCGTTTCTCCAGAGGAATAAAATAAAGAATGAATGAAAAAAGGTTGCCGAGAAATCTCGGTAACCTTTTTTACTTTAAAGAAATATTTTCTGTCTCTAATGGTTTACTTCAGTTCGCTTTGTTGACCTACAAATTAAGCCCCTGTTTTTGCTTGTAAATGGCCTTGTTTTTTCCTTCTATGGAGTCTTGAAATAGAGATTAAGCCGATGATATAGACCGTTGAAAAGATAACAATTAACCATAGTGCCATCTGAATGTTAAGAGCATCCATTGTCAAACCCACTAAAGCAGGAAAGACCGCATTACCGATGCCTGCAAAAGCAGTGATAGCACTGGTAATTTGTCTGGAAAAGCCCGGAAAACTATGATTGGCATACACCATTGTAATGGAATAAACACCAGACATGGTAAAGCCTAAACAAAGAATAAGACCAAATCCAATGAGTTGATTTTTTAACAGAATAAAGGCAATAAAGCAAAGGACTGTGATACTCATACTCCATAATAAATAATGATCATAAGTGACCTTCCGAATAATAAAGCCTGTTGCCATTCGCCCAATGACCATTGTAACCCAAAAGGCTCCGATGCTAAGCGAAGCTATGTAAGGAATGGCATGAATGTAATTGATGAAGATTGAAGAAAGAAAATTATTAAGACTTCCTTCAACGCCAGTGTATAGACAGATCATAAAAACAAACAAAGATAAAACAACCCATTTCACACTCGTGGACATTTTAACTGGAGATGGGGCAGCAGCATCCCGTGCTTTGGAGTCGTCAATGTCTGTCTTAGAATATTTGATAACACTCCAGAATATCATCATGACTAAAGCAGTCAAACTTGTGATTAAAAAGGAATATCTCCAATGATCCAAAGCGATAAAACCACTGGCAATAATCGGCATCACTAAGGCACCCAATCCAAAGGAGACTTCTAAATAACTCATCATGACCGCTCTTCGCCCTACAAAGACTTCCATAATCAGTGTAGCGACAATGGTTTCAAAGATCGCGGCACCAGTATTATTTATAAAATTTAATACAAAGAGCCAATAAAAGGACGGCAGGAAGAAAAAGCCGATTTGAGCCATGGCGATTAAAAAGGCACCAAGAGATAAAATTGTTTTCTCATTATACTTATACAATAAGAAAGTCGATATCGGGACTCCTAATAAAAAGCCAATCGAGCCGATAAAAACTAACTGTCCGCCTTTAGTATAAGAAAGGTTGTAAAAGTCTAGCAATTGAGGCATGACAGAACCAAGCGTTGTGACCACTAATCCGGCCAAAAAATAAGTCGCATAAGAGGCTAAGGTAAACGATTTCATTTTGTTTATCCCTTCTTCTAATGAAGTCATTCTAGAAATTTTATCATTCCTTCATGACCTTCGCAATGCTTTTTTAGTACAATCTCTTATAGAAGGAATAAAGATTTGAAAAATGAACTGTGTTCAATTACTCATTTATAATAGAATGAAAATAGAAATAAATAGAAAAGGCCGTTTATGAGGAGTATTGCTTTTTCTCGAAGTCACGACGTGAGGAATTGAAATAAGCTTTAGGAGAAGAAGGGGAGTGCCTATGGTTTTTTTAAATATTGTCGTTCCAGTATTTATTGTATTTGGCGCAGGGTATCTTGTTCAAAAATTGTTTCACCTAGAATTGCGGTCACTATCGACAACGATTATTTATATATTGTCGCCTTTTTTAGCCTTTAAAACGTTTTATGAAGCTGATTTAAATATGGATACCTTTTATTTGGTGATTTATGCATTTTCCTTAACTATTGTATTGCTTGCACTTATCTATGCCTATTCACGTATTAGAAAGCATTCAACGGAAGATTATTGTGCATTGGTTTTAGGCACTGTTTTTATGAATGCAGGAAATTATGGGGTCCCTGTTGCTTTATTTGCTTTCGGGGACGCTGGTCTACATACAGCAGTAATTTTAATGGTCATACAATCGTTGTCAATGAGTACAGTAGGGATTTATTTTGCGGCTAAAGGTGGAGATAAGGGTGAGAAGCTTGCCCCTTGGCGACGGGTGTTAAAGATTCCTATTGCTTATGGAGCGCTACTTGGTGTCGGATTTAACAGTCTGTCTCTTAGCCTTCCAGAGACTTTAGAACGACCTGTTAATCTTATCTCTGATGCTACCATTCCCATGGTCATGCTGTTATTAGGGATGCAACTGGCCAATATTACCTTGAAGAATATGCAAATTGAAAAAGTGACTGTTGCGGTGGTCGCGCGATTATTTATTTCACCCCTCATAGCCCTGGTTCTTATTTGGATACTCCCAGTTAGCGGGATGGTAGCTAAAGTCATCCTTTTGATTGCAGCCATGCCCACTGCTGCCAATACAACCATCTATGCGCTTCAGTTTAATACAAAGCCTAATATTGTTACATCCACAACACTCTTAAGCACTTTGCTAAGTGTAGTGACGATTCCAGTCCTCATTCACTTATTACTATAGAACGTCAAAGCTTAAAAACCCTCATAAGGGAACACGAGCCAGCCTTTATGAATATAGTGGTGTTTGAGGGGGATTGTTATGGCTCGACACTTTACTTTCCGACCGATTGATGTCTTTCGTGATCGGCAAACTATTATTGATTTCCGAAAGGATTCTTATATTGTAAGTTTTGGTACTCCAGAAGAACTTGGAGATGAAGACATGTATGTGGCCTGGATGGCGATGGCTGCCTCCATGTATCCTAAGGGCTTTGTCATCATGGAGTACAAAGGTGTTCCAGTTGGACAAATAGAACTTGAAATGATCGTTTATGAGGGACGTCCTATTGGTTATGTTGACCTATTTTACTTAATACCAGAGTTTCGGGGCAAAGGTTATGGAAAAATCCAGATAGATTATGCCGAAAACTATTTTAAAAATAAGAGACTTTCAGAGTATCATTTAAGAGTTTCGCCTACGAATAAGAGGGCTCTGCGCTTTTATGAGAAACATGGGATGAAGCCCATGATGACAGAGTACCTCACACAAAAAGTGATCAGAATGCGAAAGCAGCTCTAGAACCTTTTACTGATGGGCAAACATTTCCAGTGCCTCTAAAGTGTTTAAAGCGCATTCGATAATAAAGGGAATGTCAATGATAAAACTTTCATCAATTTCTTCTTTAAAGGAAAGAATGATTTGATTATCATAGATCTCTGAGGCATCTCCATAAAGGAAACTGATATTTTGTTCTATTTTTGGCTTGAACGTTTTCCAAATTTGATTCAGACGAAAACGAATGGCTGAACAATCATGGTTTACGTCAGTTATTTTAAGTAAAAATTCAACATAAAGCTGGCAGGGATAATTATCTTGGTCGGGTGCGAGAATCTCTCCTGACCAATTTAAGGCATCCGTACTGAGCTCTATTACAGATTCAACTTTTCCTCTAGATAAACTAATACTATATGAACGTGACATTTTGGCGAGGTCAACAGTATCACTACGATCAATGATCTCGATATGTTCATTTTCATTTAAGTCAAGGTCGTAGATGGCGCCTTCTAAAACCACCTTAAGATTATCAAAAACAGTTGGATCAAACATTTTTTTTCCTCCCCAAAAAAGTAGAGCTTAGGTGATTTGTTTTGTTAGTTTCGATTCTATCCCAAGTGTAAAGGAAAAGCTACGGGATTTCACCCGTAGCTTTTATTTTTTTGGATTCTTTTTCGCCCGTTCTTCTAATTCTGTATGGGGCTGTTGATCCTTTACATCCTCGGAGAGCCCTTGAGGATTGACACTTGATGCTGTTTTTCCACTATTTGCTCTGATTTCTTTATTTCGCGTTGCCATTTGAACACCTCCACATCATAGTCTTCAACGATGTGGAGGTTTTTATCCACCTCTAAAATGTTTTCATCATGTGATAATCTGTTGTTTTATAGTCCATTTTTTGATAGAGTGCGATGGCTCTTTTATTATGAGCAAAGACGTGAAGTCTTATTTCCTTTATCCCTAATTTCTGAGCGTATTGATCGAGTGCTTCTAGCGTTGCCTTTCCCAATCCTTTGCCTCTATAGTTTTCCAGAAGTTCAATATCATAAATAAAGGCTTTTTTATAAAGCCCTTGATGATTTACATGAAGCCATAGGTGACCAATAGCTTCATGTTTATGATAAATAGAAAAAAGTAAATGGCCCTTTGTGTTTAAACCGTTAGGTAGGAGCTGTTCAAATTGTCTTTTAGCTTTTTCTAAAGCCTCTTCTTCTTGCCAATTGCCTGCTCGTATATGTTCGTTTGCATAGGCCTCAATAGATTGTGAAATATAATTTTGAAAAGTTGTCGCATCCATGGCTTTTAATTCTATTGTCATCCGCTTTCGCCCTTTCTCTTGGAATATCAGTTGCCTATAAAGGATTTCGCTAAAGAAAATTCATTTCCTTTTAATGAAAGGCATAATTGAAGGAATGGCGACGTAACTTACCACACATAAGCACCACTACGGAAATACACTCCGCTTTCCGCGGGCGCTGGTGAGCCTCCTGATATGAACGAAACTGTCAAGTCCCCCCACTCAATTGGGTGTTGATCTGTTTTTAGGCAACTCTAAGCAAAGAAGCATTTCAGGCTTTTTTTTTAGGTGATAGGAAAGCATACAATTTCAAGTTGGATGGGAGTGAACGGGTGTTGATTTCCGCTCCAGGCTGCTCGCTTTCCACGGGCACGACCTCAGCTAACTTTAGAGTCAGTTTTTTGGTGCTCCAAAGTGGATCTTCGGACGCGTGCTGTTCCCGTAGGAGTCAGAGCACCTTCCGCTTCAATCAATGTGTTGCCTATCGATGCACTTTAGATTAAAACTGTTCCGAAGCCTCTGAGTAAGGACCGGACGCACCGGACGCTTTTCCTTTTTTAAATGTATTTTAGAGTCATTTACGACTAAAGATTTTCCTTTCTCAGCTTAACAAGTACCTCCTCAATTTTAGGATTGATTGGTGAGAGCGTTAATCTTCAATACAAATTCAAAAAAAAGGAGCTAAGCGAGGGGGAGTCGCTTAGCCCAAAAACTTTATGCCGAGTTATAAAAGGGGTCATACTTAAAAGATGAACCATTGACATACGCTTATTGAATAGGTTGTCCACTTCAATAAGAGGTGGACAAGATTAGATTCCCCATCTACAATTCAAGAAGGTATATCGCAACTTCTTATAAAAGATAAGGTCTTCTAAAAGAAGTTATGGTTGGTATGTAATAACAATAACATGATTAAGCGGGTTTTGGTATTGGGAAAAAACTAATCATTAGCGTGGTTAATTTGGGGGGAACAATCATTTTTTTCCCAACGACTTCTGAAAAGTAAGTACCAGAGTAAAAATTAAAAACAATAAGGCTTGTTTTAGGGGCTTATCTCATCCAAATCTTTGATATTTTAATAAAAATTGATTACCATAGAGTTAGGTTAGATAAGGAGATGATAAGTTTGACTAAAGAATATGGTATTGGAAATGCTGAAATTCAAAGAATAATGGATCAATATGTTCTCAAACAAGGCGAGACAATGGACGTTGAGCGCTTGCGTGAAGGGTTAGTGGTTCTGATCCGCGAAAATAATGAAGCATTGATCAATGATATTAAAGAACTTATAAAAGAAAAATAAAAAGGCGCCCGAACTAATCTGGCACCTATGTCAAGGACACAATAAAAAAAGAGGTTAAGCAACTAGAAGATGATTCC
>NZ_BMFV01000001.1 GCF_014639255.1 Pullulanibacillus pueri | reverse complement strand
AGCTCCCCCTAGATAGAACAGATTTTTATTTTTTAATCTGTCTACCTAAAAGGGAGCATATCAAAAATTCAATTTCCGAATTTTTTAGGTCGTCTTTTTAATAATGTTAATTAGTTATTCCAGAAAATCGTAAGATTTTCAGTGCCCTCATGAATTAAGAGCTTTTTTCTACAAAATCAATCAACAAGACATTTTTCGTAAATGCCCTTTTCTTTAAGCACAGAAATAAGGGTTTCACCGATAACAGCAGGTGTATCAGCGACTTTAACACCATATTCGTTTAACGTTTTAATTTTAGCTGCAGCGGTCCCTTGTCCACCGGAAACAATAGCCCCTGCATGGCCCATACGTTTTCCTGGAGGTGCTGTTTGACCACCAATGAAACCAATCGCTGGTTTTTTCATATTCTCATGAATCCATTTGGCAGCTTCTTCTTCAGCATTACCGCCAATTTCACCAATCATAATGACTGCATAGGTATCATCATCTTCATTGAATTCCTTAAGAACATCAATAAAGTTAGTGCCGTTCACTGGATCGCCACCAATACCAACAGCCGTAGACTGGCCAATATTAGCCTCTGAGAGCTGATGAACAGCTTCATAGGTCAAAGTACCTGAGCGGGAAACAATCCCGACATGACCCTTTTTATGGATGTATCCAGGCATGATACCGATCTTCGCTTCGTCTGGAGTAATAACACCAGGGCAGTTTGGACCGATAAGACGTGTCTTTTTACCTTCCATATAACGTTTTACTTTCACCATATCTATAACCGGAATACCTTCTGTGATACAAATCACAAGGTCTAATTCAGCATCAACGGCCTCGACGATGGCATCCGCAGCAAAAGCAGGAGGAACATAAATAATTGAAACATTAGCACCTGTTTTTTGTACTGCTTCAGAAACCGTATTAAAAACAGGCACACCTTCAACTTCAGTACCGCCTTTGCCAGGGTTTGTACCACCGACAACTTGGGTGCCATACTCAAGCATTTGCTTTGTATGGAATAAACCTTGAGAGCCGGTAATCCCTTGAACAATGACTTTCGTATCTTTATTTACATAAACGCTCATTTTGGACTTACCACCTTTCTATTTGACGAGTGATACAATTTTTTGGGCTCCATCAGCCATGGACTCAGCAGCTGTAATATTCAAGCCAGATTCATTTAAAAGTTTTTTACCTAGTTCAACGTTAGTTCCTTCAAGTCGTACAACTAAAGGAATTTCAAGGCCAACTTCTTTCGTTGCCTGAATAACACCTGTTGCAATATCATCACATTTCATAATACCACCGAAGATGTTAACGAAAATGCCTTTAACGTTTGGATCAGATAAGATGATTTTAAATGCAGCCGTTACTTTTTCTGCTGTTGCACCGCCACCAACATCTAGGAAGTTCGCCGGTTCACCGCCGTAGAACTTAATAATATCCATGGTCGCCATAGCAAGACCTGCACCATTGACCATCATTCCGATATTGCCATCAAGGGCAGTGTAGTTCAAGTCATATTTAGAAGCTTCGATTTCTTTTTCATCTTCTTCTTCAAGGTCACGAAGTTCTAAAATTTCTGGATGACGATAAAGCGCATTATCATCAAAATTGAGTTTTGCGTCTAAAGCAATAACCTGACCATCGCCAGTAGTGACGAGAGGATTAATCTCAGCAATAGAGCAATCTTTTTCAATAAAGACATTATAAAGACCAATCATGAATTTAGCGGCTTTATTCACTAATTCCTTAGGAATATTAATGTTGAAAGCTAAACGCTTGGCTTGGAACGGTAAAAGACCAATTGCAGGATCAATTGTTTCTCTGAAAATCTTTTCAGGTGTCTTGGCTGCAACTTCTTCGATTTCAGTACCGCCTTCTTCTGAACCCATCATGACAATACGTGATGTTTCGCGGTCTAGAACAAGCCCAATATAATATTCGCTCTTAATGTCACTGCCCTCTTCGATTAATAAACGTTTAACCTCTTTACCCTCAGGACCAGTTTGATGCGTCACGAGCGTTTTTCCTAATAGCTCTTCTGCATATGTACGGACTTCATCAACGGATTTTGCTAGTTTTACCCCACCAGCTTTACCACGTCCACCCGCATGAATTTGGGCCTTTACAACCTTAACATTAGAATCGAGAGACTCCGCAGCTTTGACTGCTTCTTCGACTGTAAAAGCAACTTTTCCATTGGGAACGGGAACACCGTATTGTCTCAAGAGATCTTTTCCTTGATACTCATGAATATTCACGATTGCTACCTCCTATCATCTTAGGTCAACCACTGCTATGATATTGTGTGTGTCCAAAAAGAAACCTGATAAAAAACCCTAGACTACTCACTCGGGATTAGCCTAAGCTTAGACTCAAGCCTCCCCATGTCGTAGCGCTCTCAAAACTTCGCAAGTGTTTATACCTCTAAAAGGGACATTTCTTGTTTATACTGAGATCATCCAGTTATTATCGTGTCTTTTCGAACGACCCTTATTATTGTATAAAACTCTGTCTAGATTTGTCCACTATTACATAATACCTAATAATGTTAAATTTCCCCGACATACTAAAATTATTACATATGAAACCCCTTCCTTTTTTACGTCTATTTTTTACAAAAATTAACACACACGACCGATATTAAGAGGGGATCTTGTCGAGGATGAAGAGGTCCATAGACCGCTTAATCCTCTCCTTGATTAGGATTTGGAGTGAACTCTCTATTTAACGCATACACAAAATTAAAGATTTCTGCAACAGCTTCGTAGAGTTCAGGAGGGATGGATTCGCCAATCTCTAACGTACTTAAAAGCGCAACAAGGGTATCATCTTTTTGAATAGGAATGTTATGTTGCTCGGCCTTTTCAATGATTTTTTCAGCAAGATTGTTCATCCCTTTAGCCGATAGCTTCGGCGCTATGTCCCGTTCGGATTGATAGCTTAAAGCGACAGCCTTTTTTATTTTCTTTTGAACGTCGCTCATATTTTCACATCCCAGGAGATTTCTGACGATTTAAAATATTGTTTTGCCTGTTTTACTTCCCCATTGATTTGGGTGAGAGAGACAAGGGTATAATCAAGAGCAGACAATCGCTCTTGGAGCTGCGGTTTGTATTTTTCAATTAATGGTTCTAACTCAATGGTATCATTAAATAACGTTACAGTAAGCATTTTCCTTTGAGTTAAAATCCGAACCACCGTCTCTCCTATAACTTTGAAGTCAAAATAAAAAAGAATTTTATAGTACTCTGTTTCATTATCACCCTGTTCATTTTTCTTCCCTTCCCACAGCATTTGAACATCTTTAAATTCATGATTGAATAGAACTGGAAGCGTAAATAGCCATTGTATTAGTGAGCGATCGGCAGGTAAGGATTGGAGTTGTTGGCCAGTAATAGCTGCCAGTAGCTTTTCGGCGTGATCGCTCATCTCATGATTTTCCTTATCATTTACTACCGCTAACAGCCCCGTTTTTAAGGTCATACCCAGTTCATCGGGCTTGACGCGCGGATTTGCCAATTTTGCTTCTTGAAAATAGCCGATGCGGTTCAATACGTCAAACAACCACTTCGATGAAGGCTGGTCATCTAAATCCGGCCAAGTTTCAAAAAGCGATTGCAGTTGAATAGGTAATTTTGATCGGCTTCCGGCTTGCTCTAAAAGGGCAACGAGTTGACTAAGCAGCCCTGCATTCCCCTGACTTTTTTTGGCACTTATTAAATACTGATAAAGGGGCGCCTGCAAAGGAAGCTCGCGACGCAACATGAACTCAAGAACATCTAAATCAGCTTCTTGAATAGACATGAGTGCTCCGGTTGCTTCTTGAACCATTTTAAAAACGGATTTGAGAAGAGGCCCACGTAAAGGTAAGTCTTTTTCTAAAAAAAAGTTTAAGAGTTTAACAGTTTGACTATTTTGGGGCAATGAAAATCTTTGAATAAGTGTGTTCAAAATCTGACTGGACCCCTGGCTGTCGCTATTCGCAAAGGGTTGAATCACTTTTAACACAGTCTGGGGCTTTTGATCCAAATACTGAAAGAGATAAGATTTTCCCGTCTCCACAGGCACTTGGACTGAAGCTCTAACCACACGTCCCCCTATCTCTACTAAAGCACCTTCTGAATCATCCGTCATTCCCAATACTTTTCCTTTGAACATTTGGCCATCCGACAATCGAAATTGATTGGCTTGTGCCCTATCCGTTGGACCTACAGGTGGGATTAACATGGTGAACACCTCATTTCATTGCAGAGACATTTTTATAAATCGAGGAGATTCTCCCTCCTCCATTTTCCGGATCTATTCCCTTCATTTTTGTCTCCTACTTATTCAATCTTCGCGTCGCAATGGTGAAAAACTCATCCGATGCTCTGAACAAGGTCCTAGTGTTTTTATAGCCTGTAAATGCTCTGCCGTTCCATAACCATGATGGTCCTCAAAACCATAGCCTGGATAACGGACAGCCAAATCATCCATGAGCGCATCGCGAGTTTCTTTAGCAACAATAGAAGCGCTGGCAATAGACACACTCCTGGCGTCACCCTTGGTAATGGCGTGTTGCGGTATATGCACTGGCACAGTCATTGCATCGACAAGAAGATAATGAGGAACAGGAGTAAGAGCTTCAACCGCCCTTTTCATGGCAAGTATTGTGGCTTGGTAAATATTCACTTCATCAATTTCCTGCGCGGAAGCCATTCCGACTCCGATGCCAAGTGCTTTCGCCTTAATTTCAGTTAACAGTTCCCGTCTCAATTTTTTTGTGAGCTGTTTAGAATCATTCACGCCAATAATCGGCTGCTTTGGATCAATAATAACCGCTGCAGCAACCACTGGTCCAGCTAGGGGGCCTCGACCCGCCTCATCCATGCCGGCAACCAAAGAATAGCCCTTTGTATAAAGTTGCTCTTCAAAGGCCAACATGCGCTCATATTGGGTCTCAAGCGCCTTTTCCTTAGCGCGCTTACGCTCCCATGTGTCTAATAATGACTTGACGCCTTTTCTTTGATCCTCTTCTAGGTGTTGACGTTCTGCTTCACTTAAAGTTTTTTTATCTTTTAAAAGTGCGGCGATTTCTTTAATTGAGTGGTGCTGCATAATGAACATCCTTTATATTTATTAAAATATAAAAAGAGAAAATGGGACACTTCACGCATACCCTCTTCCTCCTTCACTTTATTTATCGACGTTTTGTTTTCGATTATTGAGCTTCTGGCACAGGATTGGGGGCTTCGAGGGTGACGCGTCCTAATTTTTGACTACGAAACTCCCTTACAATGATCTCGGCCGTTTTATCATAATCAATGTAACCCCCGCTCATCAAACACCCACGTTTTTTACCTATAGCATCATAAAGCTCGACAATATCAAGGGTATCAAGATTTTCCGATAAACCATAACGGTTGATCAATGCTTCAGGATAGTGCTGCACCATAAATCTTAATATGTAAGTGGCAATTTCTTCATAGTCAATCACTTCATCTTTTATCGCCCCAGTCGCTGCCAACCGTAGACCCACCGTTTGGTCCTCAAATTTCGGCCATAAGATTCCAGGTGTGTCTAACAACTGCAAAGTACTCCCAATCTTAATCCATTGCTGTGTTTTGGTAATACCTGGCCGATCACCGATTTTAGCAATCCTTTTATTGGCAAGGCGATTAATGAGTGTTGATTTCCCTACATTAGGAATGCCTAATATCAATGCTCGATCAGCTCTTGGGTTAACTCCTTTATTCTCTAAACGTTGACGCCTTTCAGCTGTTAATTGACTGACGCTCATCGCTATCTTATCCGTACCAGAACCTGTCTGAGAGTTCACAGCAATGGTACTAAATCCCTGCTTTTGAAAATAGGCTTGCCACCGCTCTGTTTGCTTAGGATCTGCCAAATCACTTTTATTAAGAATAACGAGACGAGGCTTCTGTCCTGCAATTTCATCCACTAAAGGGTTTCTTGAAGACTCAGGAATTCTAGCATCCACAAGTTCGATGACAACATCAATTTGCTTTATTTTTTCAATCATTTCCCGCTTGGCCTTAGCCATATGCCCGGGATACCACTGTATGGTCATAATCATCACCTATTCATACTTTTTATTTTATTCATTCATGGAAGATGTTTAACTTCAGTCACTGGCCAAAAAACAAACATGGCCTTCCCAATGACTTGATTTAAAGGAATGGGACCTATTTCTCGACTGTCCTGACTTTCTCTGCGATTATCTCCCAAAACAAAGACCGTTCCTTCTGGCACTTTTTCCTTAAAGTCATAAGTAAATAAGCCTTGATCTGGATGTTTTATCTTTTTTAAAAAGGGTTCCTTAACTTTTTTTCCATCGATATATAATTGATCGTCTTTATATTCAACAGTTTCACCGGGTAATCCGATCACTCTTTTGATGTAGTCTTGTTTACGATCGGCATGAAAAACAATGATATCAAAACGACGTGGCTCACTTATTTTGTAGGACAATTTATTAATTACAACGTGATTGTGATCGTGTAACGTTGGAAGCATTGATGTGCCATACACAACGATGTGATTAAAAAGAAATTGGCGGATGATGATGGCTAAGATAATAGCAATCACCACGGATCTTATAATTCCCCAGGATTTCTTTTTCTTGCGCTTCATTAAAAGTTTCATCCCCTTTAACACTCTTATTTGCCAAGTTATTTGGGTCTCTCAAACTATAGAACCTTATTTTACTATAGACAAATTAAGGAGACTATATAGTGTTCACCCTATTTTTAGATATAGGAAAAGGAGCCTCATCAGAGCTCCTTTTAACGTCATTTACTCGTATGTATTTTATGGTAAGAAGCTGGCGCCTAGAAAGACGCCCTCTGTCTGCTTACCAAGACCTATTTAACAAACCCTTGAATAGGTCTTATGTGTTGTACGTCGCTTTGTGTTATCTTGCTCTACTCTTAATACGAGCCGCTTTACCACGAAGGTTACGTAGGTAATAAAGTTTTGCACGACGAACTTTACCACGACGAACAACTTCTAGCTTCTCAATTTTAGGTGAGTGTAATGGGAATGCTCTTTCAACACCAACACCATAAGAGATTTTACGTACAGTAAAAGTTTCACTGATTCCACCGCCGTGACGCTTAATCACAACGCCTTCGAACAACTGGATACGCTCACGTTGTCCTTCGACAACCTTAACGTGAACACGTACAGTATCACCTGGGCGGAAATCTGGAAGATCACTTCTTAACTGTTCTTTTGTGATTTCATCAATAATAGATTGCATAATGCCCCTCCTTCCAACAAATGCTCTTGTCATGTCCGAACGTCATAACAGCGGAACACCGTACTCACTGGCATTTTGCCACAAAATTCATGATACCATATAGATAAACCTAGTGCAAGTTTGTTTTAGTGACAGAAATAGCTTTTTACAAACATTCTCTAACCCCATCAACTGGTTTGAAAAGTAAACTATTGATCCTTTGATATTCTGCTATGCTTTTTTTCTTGTCTCCATTCTTCGATCCATTGCCGCTCTTTTTCATCAAGCGGATAATGCTCTAATAAATCCGGCCGTCTAAAAAAGGTCCGTCGGAGTGATTCTTTATGCCGCCAAGCCTCTATGTTCTTATGATGACCTGAAAGGAGGACCTCGGGGACCTCTAACCCACGAAAATTCGCGGGCCTTGTGTATTGTGGATGTTCTAACAAACCATTAGAAAAAGAGTCAGCGATAGGCGATGCCTCATTCCCTAAGACACCTGGAAGTAGACGGACAACGCTATCAATAATCACCATTGCCGGCAGTTCACCACCGGTCAACACATAATCACCAATGGAGAGTTCATCCGTCACCAACTGCTCACGAATCCGTTCATCATAGCCTTCATAATGTCCACAAATAAAGATAAGATGTTCTTCCTTTGATAGTTCTACCGCTTTTTGATGGTCTAATCGATCGCCTTGTGGCGTCATCAGAATGACACGCGGCGTCCCTTCAACTTTCGCTTTGACATGTTCAACCGCATCAAATATTGGCTGGGCCTTTAAGACCATTCCAGCACCACCACCATAAGGATAATCATCGACACGATGATGCTTTTTATCCTCTGAGAACTCACGATAATCGGTGACATTGAAAGTGGCCAAACCATTTTCTGCGGCCTTCTTAAGAATGGATGATTGAAAAACACCGGTAAACATTTCTGGAAATAGGGAAAGAACATCAATCTTCATCAGTAATCAACCCTTCTAGTAGATGAACAGTAATCCTCTTCTCTTCAACATTGACGTTCTTAACCACGTCTTCTATGTATGGTAATAATAGATCCTTTTTGCCTTTACGGTCAACAACCCAAACATCATTCGCTCCAGGGGATAGGATTTCTTTAACCTTTCCCAAATACACGTTATCCTCTGAATACACTTCACAACCTACAATTTCATGATAGTAGAATTCATTCTCAGAGAGCTCCGTAAGCTCATCTTCCGTAACATATAAGGTTTGTCCTTTTAATGGCAGAACCTCATTCATGCCATCTAACCCATTGAATTTAAGCAGGTCGAATTGCTTATGCTTACGATGACTTTCAACGACAAGCTGCTTTTTATCCGAATTTCTATCCTCGCCAACATATAGCATGCTACCCTCAGCATACCGTTCTTCTGGAAAGTCCGTTCGACTAATCACACGGACTTCCCCACGGATACCATGTGTATTAACAATCTTCCCGACATTAAACCACTCTGCCAAAACTCATTCACCCTTTATTTATAAAATAGTTGAATATATTAAGCTACCCTTACTTTCCCACAAGTTAGTTGTTATTATTTTTAAACGTTAAGGCTTTATTCTAAAGGATTATTACTTTCCTCAAATTTTCCTGAAGTGTTCCAAATCTCTCATCTTCCGCTCCAGTCCATTTGATTGCTGTCGCTACTTTTTGTTAGAAGCAGCTGTCTTTAATGCAAGCTCAGCGTTTTTTGTTCGTTTCATACTTGATATGCGCCTACCCTAGTCGCAATCTTTATCAATTGCAAAAACAATGTGAATTGAGCCAATGAAAAAAGGGAAAGGCACAGGTCCTTTCCCCTTTTATTCACGTATCGTTAAAGTAACGTTCTCATGATGAGCCACCCCTGTTGCGTGGATCACGGAACGAATTGCACTCGCCATACGGCCATGTTTTCCAATGACCTTCCCCATATCCTCTTTATGAACGGAAAGATAGTAGGTTGTTCTTGCGTTGCTCTGTTCGCTTGAGATATGCACGTCTTCAGGGTGATCGACGATTGGACAAACAATGGCCTTGATAAGCTCATCCATTAGAAAGTCCCCTTACTTTGCAGATTTTGAGTTATGGAATTTCTCCAATAAACCTTCGTTAGAGAAAAGGTTACGTACTGTATCAGAAGGTTTTGCACCTTTAGCCATCCAGTCAAGCGCTTTTGCTTCGTCAATCTTCACTTCAGCAGGTTGAGTAACTGGATTGTAAGTTCCGATTTGCTCAATGATACGTCCATCACGAGGTGAACGAGAATCTGCTACAACTACACGATAGAATGGGCGTCTTTTTGAACCCATACGTTTTAAACGAATTTTTACTGCCATTTGTAAACACTCCTATTTTCTCTTATTCATAAGTTATAGTCTTATGCGACTGTTTTCACTGAAAACAGTCTAACTCTATAATGTAAATGGGCTATGCCCTATTACATGAAAGGTAAATTGAACGGGCTTTTCTTCTTCTTGCCTTTGCCTCCACCCATCATCTGCTTCATCATTTTTTTCATTTCTTTAAACTGCTTCAGCAGACGGTTAACATCTTGGATCGAGGTGCCGCTTCCGTTCGCGATACGACGTCTGCGACTGGCGTTAATAAGTTCAGGATCTTCTTTTTCTTGAGGCGTCATCGAGCGGATGATCGCTTCAACCTGACCGATTTGTTTATCATCGATTTGGATGTTTTTCATACCCTTGAGCTTATTTGCTCCTGGCATCATGGAAAGCAGTTCATCCAATGGCCCCATTTTTCTTACTTGACCAATTTGTTCAAGAAAATCATCGAACGTAAAACTTGCCGTTCGCATTTTCTTTTCCATATCCTTGGCTTTTTCCTCATCGATATCTTGTTGTGCTTTTTCAATAAGGGTGAGCACATCGCCCATACCTAAGATTCTGGAAGCCATTCGATCAGGGTAAAAGGGTTCTAACGCGTCCAATTTCTCTCCCGTTGCTGCAAACTTAATTGGCTTTCCTGTTACAGCTTTTACGGAAAGTGCAGCCCCACCGCGTGTATCCCCATCAAGTTTAGTTAGAACAACACCCGTTAAATCGAGGCGTTCACTGAAATTTTCTGCAACATTCACGGCGTCTTGACCTGTCATAGCATCAACCACAAGGAAAATCTCATCAGGCTTGATGGCTGCCTCGATATTTTGAAGCTCTTCCATCATGTTTTCGTCAATATGCAAGCGTCCGGCTGTATCAATGAAGACAACATCATTATGATCCGCCTTTGCTTGCTCTAAGCCCTGCTTAGCAATATCAACAGGATTAGCCTGCTCGCCTAAGGAAAAAACAGGCATGCTTAGCTGTTTACCCAAGGTTTGTAATTGCTTAATTGCAGCGGGTCTGTACACGTCAGCCGCCACGAGCAAAGGATTTTTATTGTATTGCTTGCGCAAGTAGTTGGCAAGCTTTCCTGTCGTTGTGGTCTTACCTGCCCCTTGCAAACCAACCAGCATAATGACCGTTGGTGGTTTACTCGCTAAGGTAATCTTGCTTTGCTCTCCACCCATCAGTTCTGTCAGTTCGTCTTGAACGACCTTAATGACTTGCTGGCCAGGGGTTAGGCTTTTGAGCACTTCTTGACCAATCGCACGTTCTTTTACCCGATTAATAAAGTCCTTAACAACCTTAAAGTTAACATCTGCCTCAAGGAGTGCCAGTCTTATTTCCCGGGTCATTTCTTTTACATCAGCTTCAGATACCTTACCCTTACCCCTTATTTTCTTAAACGTCGCTTGAAGTCGGTCGGCTAAATTTTCAAATGCCATCTTACCGCCTCCTAATCTAGATTCTCAATGAGTTCAATCAATCCTAGTGCTTTTTCTTTTGAAAAATCTTGATCTTCCAATAAGTGCCGAAGCTGTTCTAATAACTCAGAACGCTTATTATACTTTTCATAGAGATGAAGATGCTTTTCAAAATCATCGAGAAGGGTTTCAGTCCGCTTTAGATTATCATATATAGCTTGTCTTGACACCCCATAATTTTCAGCGATTTCACCAAGAGAGAAGTCATCGGTATAATATAAATCCATATACTTCTTCTGTTTATCCGTCAATAACGGATGGTAAAAGTCATAAAGGGCATTGAGATATATCTTTTTCTCCAGCATAGGCTCCACCTTGTAAAGTTATTCTACTTTACACAACTAATATCATAACCGCTTCTCTAGACTCTGTCAAGTTTATTTTCTTAACAGTACAGAATCAGACTTCCTCGGCCTCAGAATCGCCTGCATCCTCTAACATGTCTCCAAACAACCCATAAACAAAAGCATCGGCATCGAACGGTTGGATATCGTCTATGCCTTCCCCTAATGTCACGAGCTTCACAGGGAGGTCCAATTCATTACGAATAGCGAAAACAATACCGCCTTTAGCTGTTCCGTCCAGTTTAGTGAGGACAATGCCAGTCACATCGGTAGCCTCACCAAAAGTTTTAGCTTGACTAAGGGCATTTTGTCCGGTGGTTGCATCTAAGGCCAATAACACTTCATGGGGGGCATCCGGCAGTTCCCGACTGATTACTCGCTTAACCTTCTCTAATTCTTTCATCAAATTCACTTTGTTCTGCAAACGGCCAGCGGTATCACAAATAAGGATATCAACACCACGAGATTTCGCTGCTGCAACGGCATCAAAGACCACTGCCGCTGGGTCTGAGCCTTCTTGATGTTTTATCACATCAACACCGGCACGTTCCCCCCATATTTCCAGCTGCTCAATAGCACCGGCCCTAAAAGTATCTCCGGCGGCTAACAACACCTTTTTACCTTCGTTCTTAAAGCGATTGGCGAGCTTGCCTATGGTTGTTGTCTTCCCAACACCATTGACACCGACAAATAAATAAACAGTCAAGCCATTTTCATTCATTTTAAGGCTTGTCTCTTCTTCAGATTTCGTCAACATATCAGCAAGAACTTCAGCAATAACCTCGCGTAAAGCCTCTGTATCCTTAATATTGCGTGTACGAGCCTCATCTTTAAGTCTCTCAACGATATCCATCACCGTGGTCACACCTACATCGGCGCCAATCAAAATATCCTCAAGTTCTTCAAAAAACTCTTCATCTACTTTGCGGTAACGTTTCACAAGATTATTGACCTTGGACGCGACAGAATTTCTCGTTTTGGTTAAACCCGATTTAAACTTACTCGTCACGGAATCACTTTGACCTGTTAATTTTTGTTTGATTTTCTTTAAAAAACTCATCATAATCCCCCTTTATCCGACTAGTTCCTTTGTTTCTTCAAGTCTTACCGACACCAGTTTGGATATTCCTGATTCTTGCATCGTCACCCCATACAGGACATCAGCATTCTCCATTGTCCCTTTTCTATGCGTCACCACAATAAACTGTGTCTCATGGCTAAAATCTTTAAGGAATTGGGCATAACGATCAACGTTGGCATCATCCAGAGCCGCTTCCACCTCATCCAATACACAGAAAGGAACAGGGCGAACCTTTAAAATAGCAAAAAGTAAAGCAATTGCCGTCAATGCCCGTTCGCCACCAGATAAAAGCGAAAGGTGCTGCAGTTTCTTCCCAGGTGGTTGAGCTAAAATATCGACACCACTATATAAAAGATCTTCAGGGTCGGTCAAGACAAGGTTCGCTTTCCCCCCACCAAAGAGCGCTTTAAAGACATCACTAAAATGATCTCGAACTTGTTCAAAGGTTTCCTTAAAACGGACGCGAACTTCATCGTCCATTTCATCGATCACACCAAGAAGGGTCTCCTTCGCTTGTAAAAGGTCCTCCCGTTGATCTGTTAAAAATTTAAAACGTGTTGACACCCGTTCATATTCCTCTATTGCTCCCAAATTCACGGCACCGAGTTCTTCAATTGCCCGTTTGAGCAACTTAACTTGCTTCCGTGCTTCTTCAGCCTCCAGTTCGAGAGGGTATTTCTCCTTTGCGGTTTCATAACCTAACTCATACTCTTCACGAAGATTATTGATGAGATTATCCAGAGCTACATCGAGGCGTTCAAGGGCAATCTCTTCTCGTCGAAGCTGCTCCTCAGTTCCTCTGTGTAGACGCTTTAACTCCTTCACTTCTCTTTCGCCGTCTTGCAGTTCATCGTGAATGTTGAGACGTCTGCCCCGTCGTTCACCGATCCAATGTGTGATCGCCTGTTTATCCTGTCGCGCCGTTTCGATATTGCGCAAAATCTCCTTATGGTCAAGTTTCTGACCTGATAGACTTTGATCGAGAACGCGAATGGTCGTCTCTGCTTCTTTTAAATCAGAGGTGATCGCAGCTAATTCCCTTGATAAGCGCTGGACCTTCTCTTCTAAGCCATTATAACTTTCTTGTTCACGGGCAACCGCCACTTTCAATTCAGTAATTTCATTTTGAAGGAGGCTTTTGGTTTCATCCTGATTTTTTTTCTGATGGGTGATGGTTTCTATCTCTTCGTTCATTTCGCTTTGTTTTGCAGATACTTCCTCAAGTTGCTTCTGTAACCCCTGAAGCCGTTCAGAGATCTCACCGTTTTCATCCGCAAAGCCCTTTTGGTCCCGTTGAATGAGAACTAATCTTTCATTCACATTTCTTAACTCAAATTGAATCTCTTTAATTTCCGACCGTTTTTCACGCTGGGCATTTTCGAATTGAGTCATTTCCTTGTGTGTGACTTCTGCTTTCTTCCGCAACTCTTGAAATGTGGTGCGATTGGAGGTCACCGCGGCCTCATGCTCAGCTTTTTTCGTCTTCATCTCTTTTAACTGCTTATCAAGCTGTTCAATTTCACGCTGGCGACCTAAAAGGTTCGTTGTCGTTTGTTTCCGACTCCCCCCTGACATCGCTCCCCCTGGGCTGATGACATCTCCATCCAATGTCACAATACGATAACGGTAGTTGACTTTTTTAGCAAGCGCCGTCGCTCCCCGTAAATCCTTAGCAACAAGTATGGTTCCCAGTAAATGCCCAACGATGGCGTGATAGCGATTATCATAAGTGACTAATGCCGCTCCCGTCCCAACAAAAGCTTCATGACCGCGTAAGCCAGCAAGGTCCCCTTCAGATACATGTCTTGGCTTGATAACTGACAGCGGCAAAAACGTCGCTCTCCCCGCCTTTTTGGCTTTCAAATAACGGATAGCCTCCTGTGCATGGGTTTCTGATTCCACAACGACATGTTGCATGGCTGCCCCTAAAGCCGTTTCAACAGCGACCTCGTAGGTTTTATTGACCCGAATAAGCTCTGCTACCGCACCATGAATGCCTTTAAGCTGTTTCTCACGTGCCTTAAGAACCGTCTTCACACCACCATAAAAACCAGCAAAATCATCTTCCATTTCTTTCAGCATTTCAAGTCGGGATTCTGCACGCTGAATATACTGCTCCATCTGTTGAAGGGTACCACGGAGTTTATCTAACTTCTCTTGATAACTCTCCGTTCCTTTGAGCAGTTCCTGATAACTTTTTGTTTTTTCTTCTAAAGCGTGATCGATCGTAGCAGCATGCGCTTCAGCCTCAGCTTTTTTAGACTCTAATTCATCCTTTTTCGTTTGAATGCTTTGATAATCCTGAACAACCCGATCATTCTTTCTCTCAAGTAAATCCTGTTGTTCACCTAAATACCGCATTTCATTTCGGAAGGCGGCTTGCTGATTTAGCAGCTCAAAGTAATCGGACTTTAATTGTTCCAGATGTTGTTCAATGTCTTCCTCAAAGTGATTGAGTCGATGTGTTTTTGTCTGTAAGTCTTTCTTTAGCTCATCCAGCTTGGCTTTATGCTGATCTCGAGCCGTCTTTTCTTTTGAAAGCAGTTGCTCTTCTGCCTCTTTTTTTTCTTTTAGGGTGGCTATCCTTTCTTGCAATTGCTCTGCGTTTTCTTCAGCATGCTTTTGCCTTTCAGCAAGGACCTTCTTCTCCCCTTCATATTTTTCGAGCAACTCACTTGAAAGCAATAAAGCTTCCTGAAGTTCCTCTACCGATTGATCCAAGGCCTGTAAATGGCTCCTTAGCTTTTCCTGATGCGCTTCATGTTTGCTAATATCACCTGCTTGCGCGAGTGATTTTTCCTGAAGCTCTTGAACGTTTTTAGTGTGTTGTTCCCACTTTTCATGTGTTACACCGATATCATGAGCTAACAAGGCGACTTCCACAGATTCTAATTCTGCTTTTTTCTCAAGGTAATCCTTGGCAATAGAGGCTTGTTCTTCAAGGGGTTCTACCTGTCCTTCTAGCTCGTATAAAATATCCTCAACACGGTTCAGATGTTCTTGAGATTCATCTAATTTCTTTTCAGCGCTAATTTTCCGTGTTTTATATTTTAAGACGCCGGCAGCCTCTTCGAAAATTTTTCTTTTTTCCTCTGCCTTACTGTTGAGGATATCATCAATTTTCCCTTGACTAATAATCGAATAGGCTTCCCGTCCAAGACCAGAATCCATGAAAAGATCGACAATATCTTTCAACCGACATTTTTGACCATTGAGTAGAAATTCACTTTCTCCTGAACGAAAGACGCGTCGTGTCACGCTTATCTCAGTATAGTCAACATTCATATATCGATCATTATTATCAAGGACAAGGGTTACTTCAGCCATATTAAGCGGTCTCTTAGCATCACTACCAGCAAATATAATGTCTTCCATTTTTGCTCCGCGCAAGGATTTTGCTGATTGTTCACCAAGAACCCATTTAATCGCATCAGTAATATTGCTTTTTCCGCTTCCGTTTGGTCCAACTACTGCGGTCACTCCAGGAACAAAATCGATCTGGGTTTTTTGAGCAAATGATTTAAAACCTAAAATCTCTAACTGTTTGAGGTACATAATACAGCCTCCCGTTATTCTAACTCTTCTATTTTATAATATTAACCTAGAGATTAAAAGGAGTTTTACAATTGTCTTGAGGGTTGGAGGTAAATAAGGGTAGAATAGAGAGTAATAATCAAAAAGGCTGTCTTGAAAGGAGGCAATCACTATGGACTTAACGATAAAAAACGAAGCCAACATTCACTTTATGATTGATGAAATCAAAAACAAACTCCAGCTTGTCAATCGTGATGTTTTAAAAGCAAGTGCATTTTCAACAGAACGTTACGAGGAACTCCACGATATCTATAAGATGGTGAAGAGAATGCCATCATTTAGCATCCGTGATATGGAAGCCATCTTAGAAGAATTACGGGCGCTGAGAACAGAGGAATAAAGAACATCTTGAGATTTAAACAGTTCGATATCAAATCTAGTGATTTCTCTCGTATGAACGAACGGAACTTATACTAGCTCATAAAGCGTAAAAAAACGTAAAACCCGACCGCTATCGATCAGGTATTACGTTTTTTTTAAACCCATTAAACCTTCTTGAGCTGCTCTTTGCTCTGATTCTTTTTTTGTTCGGCCTCTACCACTGCCTATACTCTCGCCATTCAATGTTACTGTGGAAACAAATTCTCTATGATGCGCAGGGCCTTGCTCAGAAACAACAACATAACTTAATACGCCCATGCCCCATCGTTGAACCACCTCTTGTAGCTGGCTTTTAAAATCCATCACATGGGAAAAAGCACCTTCAGCAATTTTCGGGTAGACAAGCTTCCTCAGAAAACCTTCTACAACCGATAAACCTTGATCTAAATAGAGAGCCCCAATAAAAGATTCAAAGACATCCTCCAAGAGCGCTGGACGATTGCGACCTCCAGTAGCTTCTTCACCCCGACCGAGGAAAATCATTTCAGCAAACCCCATTTGATGAGCAAACGACACAAGTGATGCTTCACAAACAATGGCTGCTCTCAATTTGGTCAGGTCACCTTCTTTCATCGAAGGATACGTCTTAAATAAATAACTTGATATGAGTAGTTCTAATACGGCGTCACCAAGGAATTCTAATCTTTCATTATCTTCTCTCACTGACTTTCGGTGCTCATTCACATAAGAGGAATGAGTGAAGGCCTGCTTTAATAGTTCCTCATTGTTAAAGGACAACTCTTGAGCCTCTAAAAACCGATGTAACTTTTGCATAATATCTTTTTCATAGATCTGTGATCGCTTTGTTTTTGTCATACTCCTTGCCCTCCCCTCATTGATAATAATTCTTCACCGGTTCGCTAAAAACAGCCTGATGTTCATACGTTCTCACGCACTTAGGTTGTCGCCATACCTTAATGGTGAAAGCTGAAATTACTTATAGGTCATCTTCCACAAAATCATAAGTTCTGACGTTGTATACAAATCTAAAGCCCCGACTTAATATTAAGTTCGGGACTTCAACATTTGATCGAGTGTTCAAAAAGGACGAAAGAGCTAAGAAATGAAATGCGACGTGCATGAGGATCAATAGAATCCTACCGGTTCAGTAGAAAATCAATTCTCACACATGGATAGTATCCACTCAGCGATAAAATTTAAAAGCTCTGGTCTTCATACCTTTCTGAACTTCCTCTTTGAGCTTATTTATGGTTTTCTATGTATTCCACAACATCGCCCACTGTGAGAATTTTCTCGGCATCTTCATCGGAAATTTCGAGATCAAATTCATCTTCTAGCTCCATTACAAGCTCAACTACGTCGAGCGAGTCAGCTTCCAAGTCTTCTTTAAAAGAAGCCTCTGGCTTCACATCAGCTTCATCAACGTCTAAGCGATCAGCAACTATCTTTTTGACGCGATCCAAAATATCTTCAGCCAATGATGTCACCTCCCCTCAGGTCTTCACTCTTTAGTTTATTCAAAATGAACGGTTTCGTAAAGACATGTTTTATTTTAACTGTCTACATCCTCTAGGTCAATCACTTTCCACAGGCGACTTACTGAGAAATTATCCCTATCCCATAACCATGCCGCCGTCAATCCGTAAAATTTGGCCGGTCATATAGCTACTGGCGTCACTTGCTAAAAAGAGTACAACATCAGCAACATCTTCTGGATCCCCAAATCTTGACAGAGGAATTTGCGATAACATGGTCTCTTTAACATCTTCAGGGAGTTCATCAGTCATATCAGTTGCGATAAAACCAGGCGCAACAGCATTTACGGTAATGTTTCGTGCCGCTAGTTCTCTCGCGCTTGATTTAGTCAACCCGATGACACCCGCTTTTGCTGCAACATAGTTGGCTTGCCCTGCGTTGCCAATAATCCCCACCACTGAAGCAACATTGATAATTTTACCCTGTTTTTGCTTCATCATCGGTCTAGAAACCGCTTTAGTGGTATTAAAGACACCTTTTAAGTTCGTATTAAGTACACTATCCCAATCGTCTTCTTTCATACGCATTAGTAGTGTGTCTCTTGTGATACCTGCATTATTCACTAAAATATCAATCGATCCAAAAGTCTCTGTAACCTGCTTGACCATCTCTTGGACAGCCTGGCTATCAGCGACATCACACTGGATAGCTATCGCCTCTGATCCAGCAGCCTTAATGGCCTCTACCACTTCTAACGCTCGAGACTCGCTCCCTGCATAGTTAACCGCTACCTTTACACCTTGATGGCCTAATGCAAGGGCAATGGCCCGTCCGATGCCACGAGATGCACCTGTGACTAATGCGACCTTATCCTTCATGATTGACCCACCTCATTTAACTCATTAACGGTTTGAATGAGTGTTTCCAAATCGCCAACAGCAAATATATTCGCTTTCCGATCTACCTTTTTGACGAGACCTGAAAGAACTTTACCAGGACCTACTTCGATAAAGGTATCCACACCCAATGCTAATAATTTTTCTACCGTTTCCACCCATCTAACAGGGGAATATAACTGTTCGATGAGTAAACGTTTGATCTCCTGATGATCAGACACCATATCAGCTGTTACATTGGCAATAACCGGAATGTCAGCTTCTTTTACAGAAATATTATCAATTACTGACTTAAACTTTTCAGCCGCCGGCTTCATTAAAGCTGAATGGAAAGGACCACTAACATTCAAAGGAATGACGCGCTTAGCCCCTGCTTCTTTTGCCTGTTCTGAGGCTTGTTCAACACCTAATTTCGTTCCAGAAATCACAATTTGGCTTGAACTGTTCAAATTGGCTAATTGAACAGATTCACCTGCTTCTGTGACAGCTTGACAGACGGCTTCAAGCTTTTCAGCCTTTAACCCAAGGATGGCTGCCATTGCGCCCTGCCCTGCCGGAACCGCTTCTTCCATTAGCAAGCCCCTATTCCGAACGGCATATACAGCCTCTTCAAAAGTCATAGCTCCAGCGGCAACAAGTGCACTATATTCCCCTAAGCTATGCCCTGCTACATAATCTGGTGTAATGCCCTTGTCTTTTAATAGGGTGAGCAGTGCAGTACTTACCGTTAAAAGTGCAGGTTGGGTATTCTCAGTTTTTGTGAGCCGTTCTTCAGGACCATTTAAAATAATGTCCGTAAGGGCTACACCTAAAGTTTTATCCGCTTGTTCGAAAATTGCTCGTGCTGCCTCATTTTGTTCTATAAGATCTTTTCCCATTCCCACAACTTGTGATCCTTGTCCAGGAAAGATAAATGCGAGTTTACCCATGAGAAAGCCTCCTTTAATTCTGATTTTATTTTGTCTCTTTGTCGTTCATTTCCAGAACCGTCTTCTGTATGGTTTGCACAATATCTTGTTTAACAAAAATCTTTGCTTGATCAATTGCGGATACAATGGCCGTAGAATTGGAAGAGCCATGGGCTTTAATAATCGGAGCCGCAAGTCCAAACAAACATGCCCCACCATAAGAAGAATAATCCATTAATTTCCTTATCCCTTTTAACTTTGGATAAACCAATAATCCCAATAGCTTAGCGTATAAGGAGCGGGTCATTTCCTTTTTAATCAAAGACATGAGTGACATCCCTACGCCTTCAATATTCTTAAGGACAAGATTTCCTGAAAAACCATCAGCAACCACCACGTCAGCAACCCCTTCAAGAAGGTCTCTCGATTCAACATTTCCAATAAAATGAATGGGGGCATTGCCCATCAAATCATAGGCTTGTTTACTCAAATCGTTGCCCTTTCCTTCTTCTTCCCCGACGTTGAGCAAGGCGACTTTAGGCTGTTTCAGACCAAGAACTTTCTCAACATAAATAGAACCCATGATCGCATATTGTAATAATTGCTCTGGTTTGGCATCCATATTCGAGCCTGCATCTAGCAACAAAAAGCCTTTTCCCTGATGAATGGTAGGAAGTGTTGGCGCAAGCGCCGGACGATCAATCCCTTTTATTCTTCCAACCCCAAATAATCCTGCAGTCATAAGCGCTCCAGTATTTCCCGCTGAGATTATTGCCTGAGCGCGACCTTCCTTCACTTCATTTATGGCCAATACCATCGAGGCCCGTTTCTTTTTCCGAACCGCTTTTGTCGGCTGATCAGTTGATTCTATTTTTTCATCGGTATGTAAAATTTCTAACCGAGGATGATTTTCAGTTAGAGGTTTGATACGCTTTTCATCTCCAACGAGAAGAATACTAAGATCTTCGTCCATCTTTACCGCCTGAAGGGCACCTTTAACAATTTCATCAGGTGCATGATCGCCACCCATAGCATCCATTGCGAGTTTCACTTGTTGTATTTCCCCCTTTTATTGATGAAGCTTATAGCTTCCTGTCATACATCTCACCATTACTTGTCATCATATTTTATTAAAGGCGGGAACGATACATTGTAAAAATCCCGTGAAAAACCCTTTCACGTTTCACAAAACTATCCACTTGAACAATCATAAAATCCCCCTCTGCTCGGGTTACCTTTGCTTTTGCTAACACTCTTTCACCTTTACGCACCTGCCGTTTAAAAGTAATTTCTGATTTGGCTGTTAAAGCCATATCATCATTAATCACTGCAACAGCTAGTGAGTTTGCTTGAGCAAAAAGATGGTGGCCTCGCGCAATCCCCGTTCTGGAGAAAACATGTTCAGGACCAATATCTAATATCGAAATTGCATCTTGATCAAGATTCAATTCAACGACTTCTCCAATGACTTCTTCGGGATCCAATGCTTTGACTTTATTAAACTGTTTTTTCGCCACCAATTTGATCCGTTCTCTTAATTCAGGAATAGATAATTCCATCCTATCAAGTCGGATTGTCTGAATACTCACGTTAAACTTTTCGGCCAATTCTTCATCCGTGACAAATGGCGTCTCTTCTATTGTTTCCAACAATTGGCTCTGGCGTTCTTTTTTTGTCCGTTTCATTTTGACACCGCCATTTTATTCATTATACACACCGTTATGACTAGGTACTAAAAGAAGTATATAAATAAGCAGGATAAATTTCAAGGGTTCTCTATCAAAAAGACCCTTTCCCTCTCACGTTTAATCCAAGCGCTCGCCTGTGAACACCCCTTGATTTTCTAGGTCTTTTCTAATTATTGCATAGTCTTCATCATGCCAAAAGGCTTTTGTCTCCAGAAGACGTTCAGCATCTCGCCTCGCAACATCTAAAGCCTTAAAATCATGGACAATATCGGCAATTTTGAAGTCTGGCAGCCCACTTTGTTTGTGTCCAAAAAAGTCCCCAGGCCCACGAAGCTTCAAATCATATTCAGAGAGTTCGAAGCCATCGGTTGTTTCTGTCATGATCCGCATTCTTTCCTTACTCACTTCGGAATGCGCGTCGGAAATCAAGATACAGTAGGATTGAAAGTTCCCACGCCCTACACGTCCCCGTAACTGATGGAGCTGCGCCAAACCAAATCGGTCAGCATCATAGATGACCATGACCGTTGCGTTTGGTACATTGACACCTACTTCAACGACGGTTGTTGAAACTAAAATTTGCGATTTATTATTTTTAAATGCTTCCATCACTTCATCTTTCTCCTCGGAAGAAAGCCGACCGTGCATAAGTCCGATACTTATACCTTTAAAGGCCTGAGTCAATTGCGCATGAACATCAATCGCATTTTGCACATCAAGCTGCTCTGATTCTTCAATCAGCGGACATATCACATACGCTTGCCGCCCTTGTTTCACTTGCCTTGAAATAAATTGTAAGACATCATGAAGCTGATCGTGCTTTACCCAACTGGTCTGAATCCTTTTACGACCGGCAGGCAGCTGGTCTATTGTTGAAATATCCATGTCGCCAAACGCAGAAATGGCAAGTGTCCTCGGGATCGGCGTTGCCGTCATATGTAAGACATCAGGCTCTTCTCCTTTTGAACGTAAGGCCCGGCGTTGCTCTACACCAAATCGATGTTGTTCGTCAGCAATTACAAGTCCTAATTTATTAAACTTTACTTCCTCTTGAATCAAGGCATGGGTTCCGACAATAATCTGAATCTCTCCTGCTTCTAACGCAGATAATAAAGCTTTTCTTCGCTTGCCTTTGATCCCACTGGTCAATAAAGCAACCGAAACATTAAAAGGGCTTAATAACGCATGCAAGCTTTCAGCATGTTGCTCTGCCAAAATTTCTGTAGGAACCATGAGAGCCCCTTGAAAACCACACGTTGCCACCCCATATAGCGCTATAGCTGCGACCACAGTTTTCCCTGACCCAACATCTCCTTGTAATAATCGATTCATTCGATAAGCGCTGCGCAGGTCTTTTAAAACTTCGTTCACCACTTGGGATTGTGCCTCCGTTAAAGAAAACGGGAGCTGACCAACAAACTGATCAATCACCTCTTGCTGAATAGGTAACGCAAGTCCTGACCCACTCTCACGATTCAAATACTTAAAGAGCTGCATCTTAATTTGAAAATAGAATAATTCTTGAAAGACCATTCTTCTTCGTGAATGCTTCAGTTTGTCGGGGCGGTCGGGAAAATGAAGCGTGTGCAACGCCGTCATATAATCAGGAAGTTTATAGGCTTGGCGTATTTTGGTAGGTAGAGGATCTGGGATATCCAGGGTTTCAAGTTGTTTAAAGGCTTCGGAAACATAATTTCTTATGGCTCTCACTGTTAAATTACCCTTCGTTTGATAGACAGGCTCAATAGCACGCCCTCGCCTCCGATCACCAATTTGGATTTCTAACACGGTCAGCTGAGCTCTATGTGCATCCCATTTCCCCGTCACCAAAACGGTTTCACCAATCTTTATTTTGGACTTCAAGAAAGCTCTATTAAAGGCAATGGCAGAGATTAAAAACTCATCCACAAACATCCTAAAGGAAAGTCGAGATTTTTTCTTACCAAAAAAACGGAGAGAAGGCTCACTATGAACCTTCCCTTTCACCGTAATTTTTTCATCATGTTGTGCTTTGGCAAGATCTTTAATGTGATAACTTTCATAACGATAAGGAAAATGAAGGAGCAGATCCTCTACCGTATAAATATTTAATGATTGTAGGTCCTTTTCTGTCTCAGGACCGATACCTTTTATCACGTTTACCGGGGCACCCAACATCGTTCACGACCTCGTTTTCTTCGAAGAGCTAAAAAATATTTTTTCCTGCAAAAGCTGCGCTGTCGGCGTCGCTGCTAGTCCACCTTCAGCAGTTTCTTTATAGGCTTTTGGCATTCTAAGGCCAACCTCATGCATGGCTGCAATCACTTCATCACAAGGAATACGACTTTTCACGCCGGCAAGGGCCATATCTGCAGAAACAATGGCTAGAGAAGCCCCCATAGCATTGCGCTTGATACAAGGGACCTCCACAAGTCCGGCAACAGGGTCACAAATTAATCCTAAAGTGTTTTTCAGGGCCATCGCTAAAGCTTCGCCAGATTGAGCAGGCGTCCCTCCTGCCATTTCTACAAGTGCGGCAGCTGCCATCCCCGTCGCTGAACCTACTTCTGCTTGACATCCCCCTGCAGCACCAGAGATAGAAGCGTTGTTAGCAATAACAAAACCAAAGGCTCCTGCCGTAAAAAGGAAACGGACCATTTCATCACGAGTGGGCTGCAGCTTGTCCCTAATTCCAAATAGGACGCCCGGAACAACGCCAGCCGATCCTGCAGTAGGCGTTGCACAGATTGTTCCCATCGCTGCATTGACTTCATTTGTTGCCACTGCCATACTGACAGCTTGTAACAAAGTATCACCAGCTAGCGCCTTTCCCGACTTTAAGTACTCCTGTATTAGAATACCATCTCCACCCGTTAATCCCGAATGAGAGGTTACAGATTCAGTCGTTCCACGCAAAACGGCGGCTTCCATCACTTCAAGGTTATTACTCATTTGTGCAAAAATATCTTCTCGGGAACGTCCTGTATCTTCAATCTCTTTTAAAATCATTATCTCAGAAATTGGCAATTCTTTCATTTCTGCTAAATCTATAAGTTCACGCACCGTTTTGAACATGTTGCACGCACTCCTCTCGCTGATCTTCTAGTCCAACGTCGCAACGTTATACATATAAGGTTGTCCGGTTATTTCATCCGCCACTTCTTTACTGATGGATTGATCTGTTTCAATGACCATTAAAGCTGTTTCCCCTCTGACCTTTCTCGACACCTCCATATAAGAGATGTTAATTTCATGTTTAGCCAGAATGCCTGCAACTGTGGCTACCGCTCCATAACGATCATGATGGAGTATAAATAAAGCAGGGCCATTCCCAGACAGCTTTAACTCATAATCATTCAATTCAACTACCTCAACCTTACCGCCACCAATAGAAACACCCGTCAGTTTCATTTCCTCTTCTCCTAATTTTAACACAAGACGAACAGTATTAGGGTGTTCTGCTTCCTCTTCTTCTTCAAAAAAATTGACCTTCAACCCAATGTCCTCTGCATAGCTTAATGCATCGACAATTCGCTCATCATCAGTATCATAATCGAGGAGTCCTCCAATTAAAGCGACATCCGTTCCATGGCCTTTATAGGTTTTGGCAAAAGAACCAAACAAATGAATATTCACCTGCTCTGGTTGCTTTCCAAACAATTGCCGTGCGACCCGGCCAATGCGTGCTGCTCCAGCGGTATGAGAACTCGAGGGTCCAATCATTACCGGTCCTATAATATCAAAAACACTACGAAACTTCATAACTTATCCCTCATTCCACTACTCAACTGCAATTAAATAATCATAGAGAGGCTGTCCTCCAGAATGAATTTCGATTTCAACATCCTCAAAAAGCGCTTGTATAGCCTCAGAAAGTTGAAAGGCTTCCGATTCATTAACGTTCTCTCCATAGATCAATGTGACAATTTCATCGTCGTCATTAATCATATGTTTTAGCAGTTCAATGGCCGTGTCCATACGTTCTGGCTTCGAGGCTAAAATGTCACCATTAAGCAAACCGATAAAATCATTTTTCTTTATAGGCACACCATTCACAGAAGTATCTCGAACAGCATAAGTAATCTGACCTGATTTTACTTGTTGGACAGCCTCGGTCATATGCTTGGCATTTTGATCTAAATCTGCTTCTGCATTAAAGGCGAGTAAAGCAGCCATTCCTTGAGGAATCGATTTTGTCTTAATGACTTCAACTGGAAGGTCTACAACTTCTGCAGCTTGACTGGCCGCCATCACGATGTTGCTATTATTTGGGAGGATAAAAACCTTTTCCGCATGCGTGTCTTCAATTGCTTTGACAAGGTCTTCAGTGCTAGGATTCATCGTTTGGCCGCCCTCTAAAACAACAGTGGCACCAATACTTTCAAAAAGCGCCTTTACACCTTTTCCTATCGCAACAGTAACGATACCATAAGGAATCTTTTCCCGCTTAGCATTTTGATCACTTTTTACCTTTTTTTTAGTTTGAGTTTGCGAAAGCAATCCTGCATGCTGCTCTCTCATATTTTCCACTTTGATTTTTATGAGTTCACCAAAGTCTTGCGCTAGGGACAACATCATTCCTGGCTTTTCAGTATGAACATGAACCTTTAATAACTCATCATCAGCAACGACTAAGAGAGAATCCCCATCTTGAGACAACCGTTCCCGGAAAGCGGATTCATTAAAAGAAATAGCACTTTTTTGATCAAACCGAACCATAAATTCTGTGCAATAGCCATATTTTATATCCTCAGTCTTCATAAAGGCATGGGCATTATGATCGTGAAGTTCATCCACTTTTTCATCCAAATTCACAGATGCTTTAATTTCCACTGACGTCTCGTCCGCTTCAGATATAGCCATCACAAAACCCTCGTAAATAGCGACGAGTCCACGCCCACCAGAATCAACAACACCGACTTCTTTAAGCAAAGGAAGTAATTGCGGCGTCAGATCAAGTGATCGTTTAGCTGCTTTCAACGTTTCCTGCAGGACCTTCTCAAGGCTTTCATGATGTTGGGCTTGTTTTATAGCAACATTTGCAGCGTCTTTCGCCACCGTTAGAATTGTCCCTTCTACAGGTTTCATTACTGCTTTATATGCTGTATCAACACCCGCCTGTAATGCCTCTGCCCATTTTCCCGC
The DNA here is from genome assembly GCF_014639255.1 of Pullulanibacillus pueri. Taxonomy (GTDB): domain Bacteria; phylum Bacillota; class Bacilli; order Bacillales; family Sporolactobacillaceae; genus Pullulanibacillus; species Pullulanibacillus pueri. The sequence continues at coordinate 377,604 of NZ_BMFV01000001.1, read as the reverse complement.
GGTCAATTCTATTTCATTTTCGAGCACCTTAGAAAAACCTCGGAAAAGCTGAGAGAGAATAACACCAGAATTGCCTCTTGCTCCCATCAAAAGCCCCTTGGCAAATAAGATTGCTGTCTCACCAACGGTGCCAGGATCGCCATCTAAAACATGGCGAATGCCCGACTTTATGGTTAACGACATATTCGTACCGGTATCTCCATCAGGGACCGGAAAAACGTTCAGTGCATTAATAGTACTTGAATGAGCCGTTAATTGGTCTGCTCCTTTCTGAAGCAGTAACTTAAATTGTTGTGTATTTAAGGATCGTTTGACCACAAATATTTCCTCCTAGATTAATCACTAGTTGTCATTCTTACGCCTTGAACAAAGATATTTACAGCATGAACATCAATGCCTAACATTTGATTCAAAGTATATTTTACTTTTGTTTGTACATTGTGGGCCACTTCAGAAATTTTCGTACCATAACTGACAATGATGTACATGTCGATAATGAGTTCGTCATTCTCTTGGCGGACAATAACGCCGCGACTGAAATTCTCTCGACGTAAAAGTTCGGTTAACCCATCCTTTATCTGCCTTTGTGAGGCCATACCGATGATCCCATAACAATCAACTGCTGCCCCTCCTGCGATCGTTGCGACGACATCAATCGTAACGTCAATAGGTCCAAAATCCGTTCTAAGTTCAATTGCCACAGGAAAACACTCCTTAAATAAATGATCTCTTTATGTACGTGTTCAGAAAGGCGGACAAACAAGGTCCAAAAAATGAGACGGCAATGTTTATCCCTACCTCATGAACATCCTTTCTCTCTATTCTACTATAAACCTAAGATTTTTTCACTCCCCTGCAAAACCCGCTAGGATCCCCACTTTTTTCAAGGGATTCGAAGCCGAGCATAGGGAGTCTTTTAATTGCAGAACATTTATCAAGCCTCTTATCGTCTACATCTTGAAAACCATCGCAAATAATGATAAGATAAAATGCGTATTTGTATTTATATTGGTTTGTATAGGGCCTCTTGAGATATCTTTAATGATAAAACATAGAAACGCCCTCGCCATTCTTGTCTTCTTCGCTATCGGTACGAGATTCGCGAGGTTGACAGCTTTAAAAGGAGGTTAAGATTATGGGTAAAAAATGTTATGTTACTGGTAAAACAACAAAGTTCGGTCAAAATCGCTCTTTCGCAGAGAATAAATCAAAGCGTAAATTTAAAGCGAACCTACAAAAAGTCCGCATTTTAGTTGATGGCAAACCAAAGCGTGTTTATGTCTCCACTAAAGCGTTGAAATCAGGTAAAGTTGAACGCGTATAATAGTAAGACAAAGCCGGCTGTCATTTAGCGACAGCCTTTTGGTTTACATATTAAAACACAAAAAAGCACCCACTTGGTGCTTTTTTGTTTATCCCTTTTTAAAAGATCCTAAGATCGCTCTAACACAGCCACCTAAAAACTTCGGTAATTTGATCGTATAAAACTTCATAATCCTCCTCCTTGCGTATGGCCCGTTTCTCCCTCTATAAATCTGAATAAAAGAACAAAGACTTGTTACTAGTATATTCACAAAATCTAAATTAGTACCTTATTCTTCTATCTTTTTTTCAAAGTGACAGTGCAGTAGATGGTATTAATCATGACTACGGATACAGATCGCGATCCCTTCCTCGATAGAAATTGTGGCATGCTCTTGGACAAATTCATTGCTAATACATAATGATTCGCCCCATGATAAACTAGCATTACTTAAAGGATATTTAAAACCCTCCATTGTTATTCCAGTTATTTTTCGAGAAAATGCCACCAATGATAAATAAGGGTAACGGGTGTCTTTAGTCATATTATAGGCACCTGCATTTAAAAGAGTGACGATATTTTGACGATCCATAAGAAGAAGTTTATTTGACCCATATTTAACAAGCATTTGGATATTCATGAGCTCATGATCAAGACGCCCACCCGTAGCACCAATGATAAAACAACGGTCAGGGGCTTGAGCAAGTACCCAATCCAAAGCAATTTCAAGATCAGTTTTATCTTTCTCAGGCTGAAAAGTATGTAATTCAATGTTTTTCTCAGTGATAACCTGGCGCTCCATCTCATCTATAGAATCAAAATCTCCGAAAGCCTTCAACGGGATGATTCCATTTTCCAACAAATGCAAAGTACCACGGTCAACACCAATCCATTGAACCTGCGCAAACATCGGATCATTCAAATCTGGCAAGTAAGAGGTTGGACCTCCTGCGAAGATAACGTATTCCATAATTACTTCCTTTCAAGCAGCTGAGGGGCTGATTTTACAAATAAAGATAATACAAAAGCAATAAGGATAAATGACGGTAAAATGTAGCCTAGGCTATAGAGGAAGGAATAGACGGCAACAGGCGTTCCTTTTGGTGCGTCTGAACCGAACCATATCACCCCTGACAGAAAATGGCTGACAAGTCTTAAAAAACTCCCCAGTGCTGTCGCAGAAATAATGATCCATACCTTTTTCATATTGGATTGTGCTTTTGTAATTTTGAAAAGGCCAGCAAACCCAACGACTAAAAAGGCGACCGGATAGTCCAAGAGAAATTGAACAGGATGGACAACCCACGGATCTATAAGGCAATCAATAATTCCATAAACAGCACCTGAAATAGCCCCCCATAGCAAGCCTCTTCGTAGTGCAAATAAAACAATCGGCAGCATTTCAAAAGAAACAGATCCCCCATAAAGCCAAGGACCACTAAATTTCATAAAACTTAAAATAACAGATAATGCAATCATGATAGCGGCTTCCGTTAAAAGTAAAACCTTATTCGTTTGTGTATTCAAACGCTTCTCCTCCTCAATTAGTGTAACAGGATTTGTGCATTCTCTCTGTAAAAGGACATAAAAAAACCGCATACCTCATATAGGCACACGGGTTCCCTCACGTTCATTGGTTTGCCACGTTCCCTTCGCAGGTATTATCCAGAATCAGGTTCGATGGGTCGGAAGTCACACTTCCCTCTCAGCCTATTAACAAGCGCTTAAAAAGCCTTTTAAAGCCACTTCTGCTTAGACTCCCCATGTGGTCCATCACTATTCATTTGCCGATTTTATTATATACCTTTAAGCTGATTAATAGCAAATGCACGATCCTTTTCGTTAAAAACAGCTGAACCTGCCACAAAAAGAGTTGCACCCGCTTCCTCACAGGCTTCAATAGTTTCCATATTTATGCCGCCATCGACTTCAATATCAATCTCTTTTCCAAAGGCATTTAATAATTCCCTTGCTTCTTTGATTTTATGAATCATTTGTGGAATAAAAGATTGACCACCAAATCCTGGATTAACGGTCATAATCAGTAAAAAGTCAATATCATCTATCACGTGTTTAATAACCTCAATTGGGGTTGCTGGATTCAATGCAACACCTGCTTTAACCTTTTTCTCTTTAATCAATTGAAGTGTCCGATGGAGATGGGGACTGGCCTCAGCATGAACCGAAATACAATCTGCACCCGCCTCACAAAATGCCTCGATAAACCGGTCGGGTCTTTCCACCATTAAATGGACGTCAAGCTCACTGGAGGTGTAGCTTCTCAGTGCCGAAACAACATTTGTCCCCATGGTAATATTAGGGACAAACTGTCCATCCATAACATCAATATGCAGAATATCAGCGCCAGCTTGCTCGACTGATTCCACCTCTGAAGCTAACGCTGCAAAATTCGCTGCCAGAAGGGAAGGGGCTATTCGTCTAACCATTAATACCGCTTCTTTCTATTAGAGATTTCAGTAAAAAATTGTTCATAATGTTCATAACGATAGGAGGCAATATGACCGGAAGCCACTGCTTCTTTGACAGCACAACCCGGTTCAGAAATATGGGTACACCCTCTGAATTTACACATTTCAGAAGCCCTTTGGATCTCTGGAAAGCAGTCCCCTAATGTTTGAGTCTCAATAGTGGTAAAATCAAGTGAGCTAAATCCTGGAGTATCGGCCACATAACCACCCGCAAACTTTAGCAATTCCACATGTCGTGTTGTATGTTTCCCTCTATTAAGAGCTTCAGAAATTTTAGCTGTATCAATATCTAAATGTGGATCGATTTTATTAAGCAATGAAGATTTACCCACACCAGATTGTCCCGCAAGAACAGTGGTTTCGTTCTCTAAACAATGCTTTAAATCCGCAAGGTCATCAGCACTATCATCTTTACTTAACAAAAAGACAGAATAGCCAATGGCTCCATACCTTTCACTGAAAAAGTGAATCCCCTCAAGCGCCTCCTTATTTCCCTTTACAAGATCCATTTTGGTAATACAGAGAACGGGCTTTATATGATGCGCTTCTATATGAACAAGGAAGCGATCAACAAGTCCAGAATCAAACTCAGGTTCCTTAGCAGAAAATACCAAAAGCGCTTGAGTCACATTGGAGATCGGCGGTCTGACTAATTCATTCTCACGTTCATGAATCTCAAGTACCATCCCATCTGTGGGGCTCGTGGATTCATACTCCACAATATCTCCGACTAGAGGCGTTAATTTCCTTTTACGGAAATTCCCTCTCCCTCGACATTGATAGATTTCACCATGGTCCTCTATATAATAAAATCCACTGAGTGACTTTATAATTTTGCCAATTGCCATCTCATCCGTCCCATCCTAATCTTTTATATCATCGTATTTTATCGTTTTATCTTCAATAAGCTGTCCATCTTTAAACACTTGATAACTCGCCTTACCTTCAGGGTCGACCGTTAGTGGAAGGTTATAGACTTTGGTTTCGGTAATGCTTTCATTGACGAACTGTTCGTGGTCATGTTTTGCATCGGTATAGTAAATAACAACATTAACGGGTTGAGTCTCGTCGTCACCTTTATCAGGCGGATTGCCTTTACCATTATTGCTATTGTGGTTTTGATTCCCGTTGTCCTTATCATTTCCTGGTTTATCGTCATCACCACTGTCAGCAGCCTGCTTTACTGTTACTGTTATCGGCTCGACTGTCGTTCTTGGTTCGAGTTCCTTACCTTTTGATAAGTAAACAGTGATTTCAGTGCCTTCCTCTGCTGTACTTCCAAAACTAGGGTCCGTTTTTAGCACATGCCCCTCTTCAATATCATCAGAGTAGTCTCCCTCAGCATAAGCCACTTTAAATCCGAGATTTTCTAAGGAAGTTTTCGCATCTTCTTTGCTATCCCCTTTTATATTTGGAATAGTGATTTTCTCTGGTCCAGTACTATAGGTAATCTGTAATACGGTATCAGAGGGAACATTTTCACTACCAGCATCAGGGGTTTGCGCAATGACTTGTCCAACAGGATCATCAGCCGAAGCCACTCCCTTATATATAACATCTTTAAATTTATCTTCCAAACCAAGTTGCTTAACGGTTTCGATATCATAACCAACATAATCTTGAATCGTTTCTTTTTCAGGTCCTTTACTTACCGAAAGCGTCACTGTTGATTTTTTCTTGATTTTTTCGCCCGCTTCAGGATTCTGGCTGACGACAACACCTGAAGGCGCATCTTCATCAGTCACATTCTTTCGTTTAACCTTGAATTCCTTCGCTTCTAACTTATCCGCTGCCTGTTCATAGGTTAATCCCTTAACTTTTGGAACAGCAACCGTGTCTACACGAAGCCATTTCGGCACTAAAAATAAGGCGGCTACAATGATGGCAAGTAACAGAATAGCAATAGTGATAAAAAGGACTGCCCGTTTTTTCTTCTTGCCCTTTTTCTCTTTTGTACCCTTATCCTTCTTTTTTTCTTTCTTTTTCGAAGTAGGTGTCTCTTCTTCCTCTTCTTCATCACCATTTTCTTCAGGTGCAGACACTGACGCCTTGCTATCGTGTGGAGAGCTTTGATTATTCGTTAAAGGTACCATCACCTTTGTTTCCCCTGGATCATCTTCATTCGCGAGAGAAAACTTCGGTTCATTGATCCTTTCTGGGTTTAAGGCTGTTGTAAGATCATCATAAAGGTCACCCATGCTGTCAAAGCGATCGTCAGGATTCTTCGCTAAAGATCGTAGAATAATATTTTCTAAACTTTGCGGGAGGTTAGGATTAAGTTCTCTTGGATGAATAAAATCATCATTTAAATGTTTTAGGGCAACCGAAACCGGTGTATCACCTGGAAAGGGCAATTGCCCTGTTAGCATTTCATACATGACAATACCAAATCCATAAATATCGGATTTAACGGTGGCCTTTCCCCCACGCGCTTGTTCAGGCGACAAATAATGAGCCGAGCCTAAAATAGAATTCGTGTAAGTAATGGTAGCGGATGTCAACCCTAAAGCAATCCCAAAATCGGTCACCTTCACCTGGTCTTGATCATCAATTAAAATATTCTGTGGTTTAATGTCCCTGTGCACAATCCCATGTTCATGAGCATGTTCAATGGCTGCAGCAATTTGCTTTAAAATATAGACAGCATTTTCTGGGGGCACAGGTGCAAAGTGTTTAATATATGTCTTTAATGTTGTGCCGTCAACGTATTCCATAACAATATAATAGAGGTCATCTTCCTCACCTATATCATATATATTCACGATATTAGCATGTGATAAACTTGAGACCGATTCAGCTTCTCTACGGAAACGGCGAATGAAGGCTTCATCATTCGAAAATTGTTGACGTAAAATTTTCACAGCACAAAAGCGGTCTAAGATAAGATCCTTCGCTTTATATACAACCGCCATACCACCATCACCGACTCGAGAAATGATTTTATAACGGTCATTTAATCGTTTTCCGATCATTTGGACTCACCATCGTCTCCGCCATGTTCAACAATGGTTAATGTAATATTATCATCGCCGCCCGCCTCATTAGCGAGACGAACAAGTTCCTCTGCTTTTTCTTCCATTGAAAGGGTGTTCCGCAGAATGTGAGATAAATCATTTTCATTAACCAAATTGCTCAAACCATCGGAACATAAAAGGAGTCGATCCCCTTTAGACCAAGAAAGTTGTTGAATCTCACACTCAACTTGAGGCATTGTTCCTATCGCCTTTGTAATGACATTTTTCTTAGGGTGATCATCGGCATCTTCTTTAGAAAGCTGACCTGCCTTTACTAATTCATTCACTAATGAATCATCCTCAGTTACTTGAATAATCTCCCCTTGTTCCGGAAGAAAATAACAACGACTATCCCCTATGTTAGCGACGATCACTTGTGTATCATCACAAAAAGCGGCAACAAGTGTAGTCCCCATACCTTTACATGCTTCTTCGCTTTGAGCCTTTTCATATATTTTCTTATTGGCCAATGCCACGGTATTTTCTAACCAAGTGATGACCTGATGAGATTCCTGTAATTCTGGATGGCTATCCCATTCTGTAGCGACGACTTTTAAAGCCAATGCACTTGCAACATCACCGGCATTGTGCCCCCCCATGCCATCAACAACTAGCGCAAGTGTTCGACCCTCTCGAGTAAAGATTCCGCCGTTATCCTCATTGTGGTCTCTTAACTTGCCACAATCCGTTTTAAAAATAGTTTTCATATTAACACCCCTTTATTGCACATATCCTCTGGCTTTTTTTAAAAAGTTGTTAGTATTCTCAAGGTCATGATTTTTAGGAGTTGAAGGAAATTGCAACGTAACAGATTGGTGGTTTTCCGCTCCAGGTCGCTCGCTTTCCATGGGCACAGCCTCAGCTCACTTCGACGCACCATCGGAGTCCCCGAAAAGTGTTCTTTGCTTTTTGAGGTGGTATTGATGTGCTAGCTTCGGTGTTGTCACACGGACGTGACGTTTTTAACTTGAAGTTCCTTGGTTGTTATATTTGTGTTCCCAGGATTTATGAATAAAAGTCCCCTGTTCCTGGGTCTACGAGTATTGCTTCGAAGTCAGCTTCCATGGAACAACTCGAAGTGTATTCGTGAATTCACGCAAGCGCAGCGCTCTTTTGTTAAATGATAAGCGGTTCTTTTTGTTATTCACCAGACTTGCGGAGGAAATCCACGGAGACCCAAAAAAATCGTAAACACCACGATTTTTCTCCGATAATTATTCTCCTAGCAGCCTTCCTTAGTCCTGCGGGAACAAAGGCAGCGGTGAGACCCCTATCTCACCCCAAAAAACAAAAAGCGTTTTTCGGGAACCCCCGTATTTTCCGGAGTGCGAGGAGGCTCACCAGCCGCCCACGGAAAGCGTAGTGGATTTCCGTAGCGGTAGTTACGTCGTAACCTATATCAATAGCAACAAACAATGCGAATGAAGCCTATCCTTTAATAAAACAACTGATAAAAAAACCATCTGTATTGAAATCTTGTGGTAGAATTTGAACCATTCCTTTTCCATTCCAAGTCGAGGTTTCAGAAACGGCTTGAGGAAGGCGTTCCTGCAAGCGATCATCCACTTTAAAATCCGGGAATGCATCTAAAAAAGCTTGCGCAGTCATAACATTCTCTTCTTTATCAATCGTACATGTGCTATACACAAGCTTGCCACCCTTCTTCAATAACGGAGCAACAGCAGAAAGGATATTGTGTTGAATTCGGGCGATATTCTCAATATCTGCCTGTGTTTTTTGATATTTAATCTCAGGCTTGCGGCGAATGACTCCGAAACCCGTACACGGGGCATCCACAAGAATGCGATCAAAGCTTTCATTTTTATAGACTTCAGCTACTTTTCTCGCATCCAATACTTCAGTGTGAATATTAGTAATATCTAAACGTGCTGCACTATCATCGATTAATTTTGTTTTATGTTTATGTATATCCAGACCGATAATCGTCCCCTGGTTGTCCATTAATTCCGCTATATGTGTTGTTTTCCCCCCAGGTCCAGCACAAGCATCAAGGACCTTGTGTTCAGGGCGCGGATCTAGAGCATGAGCAATAAGCATAGAACTTTCATCCTGGATGGTGACACGTCCCTCTCGATAGGCCTGATGATCGATGATCTTACCTTTGTTAAGAATAAGCGCTTCTTCTGATAGCTCACCTTTTTCTACAACAAGACCATCCTCCGTCAATTCTTGAATCATTGCATCTCTCGTGGTCTTTAAGCGGTTTATTCTAAGAGATACCGATGGCGCGGTGTTGTTCACTTCGCAAATTTTCTCTGTTACAGTTTGTCCATAGAACTGGCTCCAACGTTTTATTAACCACTTCGGATGACTGGTCGAAAGCGCCATTCTTGCTTCTGGATCTTGAATCGCTTGAATATCAGGTAATCCTTGACGCAAAGCCTGACGCAGGACACCATTGACGAATCCTGCAATCCCCTTATGCCCACGGATTTTAGCAATAGTGACAGCTTCACTGACGATCGCGTGTTCTGGAATTTTATCTAGATAGGCCATTTGGAAGAAGGACAATCTCAGTAACTGGCGAACCCAGGGCTCCACTTTTTTCCCCTTATTCACAAAAGCCTCAATAAAAAAGTCCAACGTTAATCTTCTTTGTATCGTACCGTAAACAAGCTGGGTAAGTAAACCGATATCTTGCCCATTAAGGTTGGCTTTTTCAATAGCATGATTCAAGGCGATTTGACTATAAGCGCCTTGTTTTTCGATCTTCTCTAATACTTCTACGGCAATAAATCTTACACTTTTCGTTTTAATTCTGGTCAAACCAATCGGTCCCCTTTATGTAACGTCCCACCTCGAACAAAATCTCCAGCCTTCATCTTTTTCTTTCCTGCTGGCTGACATTCTATTATTTTTATCGCAACGTCATTTCCTGTTGCCACAACAAAACCATCCTTTTCAAGGTTTAAAATTGTGCCAGGCTCTTCTGTTTGTGCGGCGGTCACTTTTTTCGCTTCCCATAACTTCATCACTTGGTCATTATACACAGTATAAGCACCTGGGAACGGGTTCAGACCTCTAATTTTGTTATAAATCATCTCACCGCTTTGATTCCAATCAATATGTTCATCTTCACGGCGAATTGTAGGAGAAAAAGTCACCTTGTCACTCTCTTGAGGCATTGGAGTGAGTCGGCCAGCTATTAAATCTGGAATTGTCTTAGATAATAAGTGGGCACCTGCATAACTTAACTTATCATGCATTGTGCCAACATTATCCGTCTCTTCTATTGGCACTTTAACTTGGGTAAGAATATCACCAGCATCCATTGCTTTAACCATATACATGATGGTGACACCCGTCTCTTTTTTTCCATCGATAATTGCTTTGTGAATAGGGGCACCGCCTCTATACTCAGGTAATAAAGAAGCATGGACATTAATGCAACCAAACTTTGGGGCATCTAAAATCGTAACAGGTAAAATCTGTCCATAAGCGCAGGTGACAATAAGGTCTGGTTCGTAAGCAAGGACTTTTTCAACCGCCTTGGGATCCCGAATTTTCTCGGGTTGAATGACTGGAATATGATGTTGTTGTGCCAATCGCTTAACAGGAGGCGGTGTTAAGACTTTTTTCCGACCTTTAGGGCGATCCGGTTGGGTAACAACTGCAATAACGTTATATTCATCGTCTATTAATTGTTGTAAAACAGGGACAGAAAAATCAGGTGTTCCCATAAACATGACTTTCATGTCATCATTCCTTTCCACGACTACATCATCAGATAAGGATCTATGTCCATTGAAATTGAAAGGCCCTCTTTAGAAAAAGCGCCTTGATAATGATCAAGAATGTTTTTCAATGTTTGTTTCAGTTTGGGTTCATTTTTATATTTTATCATGCATTGACAGCGATATCTATCTTTGATCCTAGCAATCGGAGGTGCGACCGGACCTAAGATAATAGCTTGCGAAGTGAGTTCTTGCGCTAATAAACGAGTAATCTGCTCAGCAACACCCGAAGCCCTCGCAAAGGATTCATGAGACACCGTAATTAAGGAAAGATAATAAAACGGTGGATAATCATGACGTTTTCGCGATTGCATCTCTTTAAGATAAAAATGTTGATAATCATGTTCCGCTGCCAACGTCATCGCATAATGCTCAGGGGTGTAACTTTGAATAATCACTTCCCCATCAAGCTGATGTCGCCCTGCCCGTCCACCGACTTGGGTAAGCAACTGAAACGTTTTCTCTGTGGAACGAAAATCAGGTAAGTGAAGCATGGCATCAGCCGCCAGCACTCCTACCAATGTGACCTTTTCAAAATCAAGACCTTTGGCAATCATTTGCGTTCCAAGTAAAATATCGGCTTCACCGCGCCCAAAGGCCTTTAAAAAACGTTCATGGGCTCCTTTTTTTCGTGTCGTATCAACGTCCATACGAATGACACGGGCCTCTGGCAATAAGGTCGTAAGCGCTTCTTCCACCTTTTGTGTTCCTGAGCCAAAAAAACGGATATGTTCACTTCCACAGCTCGGGCATTGGTGAGGCACTTGCTCCTCAAACCCACAATAATGGCACTTCACTTTATTATTCTTTCGGTGAAAAGTCAACGAAATATCACAGTGCGGACAGCTAAGGACATGGCCACAGTCGCGACACATGATAAAGGTCGAATAGCCTCTCCGATTGAGGAATAGCACGCTTTGTTCTCCTTTACGGAGGCGTTCTTGTAGACTTTGAAACAGATCCCGAGAAAACATCGATCGATTGCCTGCGCGTAGTTCTTCCCGCATATCAATAATAGAAACGGGCGGCATCGGCTTCTGATTGACTCGCTTAAGGAGTGGGGCTAAGCGATACACCCCTTTTTGAGCCCTAGCATACGATTCTAGTGAAGGCGTGGCACTTCCCAAAATCACAGGACAATGATGAAATTCCCCACGGAAAATCGCCACATCTCTCGCGTGGTATCGCGGGCTTTCTTCCTGTTTATAACTCGTTTCATGTTCTTCATCAATAATGATAATCCCGACATTTGTAAAAGGGGCAAACACAGCCGAACGGGCACCCACAACCACACGGACTTCACCGCGGTGTATCTTTCGCCATTCATCATACTTTTCACCGCGACTTAAACCACTATGTAAGACAGCAACTTCATCACCAAAACGACCACGAAAACGTTCCACCATTTGTGGGGTTAACGAAATCTCAGGAACTAAGACAATCGCTTCCTGACCCTTTTCCAACACCCTTTGTATCGCTTGTAAATAAATTTCAGTTTTTCCGCTTCCAGTCACCCCATGGCAAAGATGGACACGGTGCCGCCGCTCATCAAGATCCTCCAAAACAGGGTGAATAGCAGCCTGTTGCTCATCTGTTAGTTCAAGGGGGATCGTAGGCTTAGCTGATCCCTGAAAGGGGTCTCTATAAACCTCTTTTTCGGTTTCAATAAGGAAGCCTTTTTGCACAAGCGTTTTTATCGTTGCTCGGGAAACATTGGTCGCACGTATGACTTCATTCACGGCAATAGCCGTTGGACTTTCCTGTTCCAAGAAAAAGGTGAGAACATCACGCTGTTTTTTGGCGCGCCCTTTAAAGGTTTCTAGTGATTGTTTTAATTCATCGTACGTAAGTGCCGGCTGCACCACTTTCATTTTTTTAACGGCTTGTCCTTGATTCACCTGTTGATGTTCTTTTAAAGCACCAGCCTGCAACGCTTCTTTTATGCGCTTTAGCCATGACCCATGAGTCTTCTGAAGACTCTCCCACTCTATTTGCTCGCCATTCTTAAAAAGGAACAAGAGATCCATGAACTCATTCTCGAATAATCCTGCATCAGCGACACTAATGACTTTTTTATAGCTGGCTTTCATAGCTGCCGGGAGCATGGCCAGAAAGGCAGAGATTTCATAACACAAAGTTTCTTTGGCCAACCATTTCCCAAGCTGGAGTAGTTCATCTGTTAAGACAGGTGTTTGATCAATCACAGAATGAATCGGCCGCACCTTCTCTAATGCAGTATCAGATTTTATGGCCACCACAAAGCCAACAAGTTTTCTTGGACCAAACGGAACGATTACTCGGGCACCGCGCTCAACCAAAGGCTGCAGTGATTCAGGGATACTATAATCAAAAGGCTTATCGGTTTGGTTTAGTGCCAGATCTACAATGACTTCTGCGATCATTCAGCATCCCTGCTTTTAAGCAACTTACCAATTTCATAGCAAAGTTCAATGGCAACGTTTTGCTTGGACATTAATTCTAATGCTCGTTTTTTACCGTTTTTATAAAAAAGGGTCACACGATTAGTATCTACTGCAAAACCGGAGTCTGTCGCTCCAACATTATTCGCAACAATCATATCAAGATGCTTCTTATCAAGCTTCTCCATAGCATAACGTTCCAGATTATCGGTTTCCGCCGCAAAACCTACAAGGATTTGTTTCTTTTTCTGTTGGCCCAATGTTTTTAAAATATCGGGATTACGAACAAAAGTCACAGTCAGCGCCTCTTGAGATTTCTTAATCTTGTGCTCTGTCGATTGTTCTGGGCGATAATCAGCCACGGCCGCTGCTTTTACGACAACATCTGCCGCTTCATATCGTTGCATTACTTCACGATACATATCTTCAGCCGATTCTATGTCGATCCTTTCAACCCCTGTTGGAGTCTCTAATGTAGTTGGTCCTGAAACAAGGGTAACCTCTGCACCAAAACGAGCGGCTGCTTCCGCAATCGCGTAGCCCATTTTCCCTGACGAACGGTTAGTGAAATAGCGAACAGGATCAAGTTTTTCCTGTGTTGGTCCTGCAGTGACGATCCAATGCTTCCCCTTCAAATCAAGAGATTTCTCTTTTGAACTTTCATTAAAGGAAGCTTCTAAAGCTTCTGCAATCTCTTCCGGTTCAACCATCCGCCCTTTTCCTACCCAGCCGCACGCCAGATTTCCCGCTGCCGGGTCAAGAATGTGATAATTTAAAGCTTTGAGCTTTTCAATATTCTCCTGCACCTGTGGATGATGATACATATTCACATTCATAGCTGGTGCGACCCAAAGAGGTGCTTTTGTCGCCAGCATCACAGTTGTCGCCAGATCATCGGCTAGCCCCATTGCCATCTTCGCAATAATATTCGCTGTTGCCGGTGCAACAACCACCCGATCGGCCCGATCAGCCAAATCGATATGGGTGATTTGATGAGGTACTTTTTCTGTATAAAGATCATCATGAACAGGATTTCTAGACAACGCCTGAAACGTGACGGGCGAGACAAAGGCTTTAGCGCCTTCCGTCATAATTACTTCTACATTTGCCCCCTTTTTTACTAGAGCACTTGTCAACGTGCAAGCCTTATAGGCGGCAATTCCACCCGAAACAATGAGTACAATCGTTTTGTTCTCTATTGTCACCTTCAACACTCCCACTCTTTATTACACTCGGTCATATATATAAATGAGGCTGTCGAGACTTTCCCGACAGCCTGATACTCATTGTCATTTATTACGCGCGTTCGTACTTTATAAGACCTTCATTAATTTCTTCTAAAGCCATGCCAACAACCTTTTCTGAAAAAACATTTTTAATTAATGGTTTCTCCGACACCGCGAGCTCACGAGCTCTTTTCGCAGAAAGGGTTACCAAGGTATACTTCGAGTCAATTTGTTCCAATAATGTATCGATTGAAGGATAGAGCATCATATTCAATCAACCTCCGTTAGTCTTTTATATTTTTCAATGATTCGTGATTGTTTACAGTGTTCTGCTGTGACAACGGCTTCTATGCGATCGCAGGCACGCTCAACCTGATCATTTTCAATCACATAATCATAGTGCTTCATCAAATCAATTTCAGTTCGCGCTGTACTTAAACGATTTTCTATTAAATCATTCGTCTCAGTTCCACGACCCGTGATTCTTTTTTTAAGCTCTCCTAAACTAGGCGGGACTAAAAAAATAAAAATACCTTCTGGAAAATTCTGTTTCACCTGTAATGCACCTTGAACCTCAATTTCAAGGAGCACATCTTTCCCATCTTCAAGAGTTTGACGCACGTATTGCAAGGGCGTCCCATAAAAGTTTCCTACATACTCTGCCCATTCAAGGAGTTCATTGTGAGCAATCATCTCTTTAAACTTTTCTTTCGTTCTAAAGAAATATTCAACCCCGTCACGCTCCCCTTCCCGCGGTTTTCTCGTGGTCACGGAAATGGAGTATTGAAGGCTTGTTCCTCTCTCTCTAAGCGCTCGACAGACCGTACCCTTTCCTACACCTGAAGGGCCAGATAAAACAAATAATAATCCTTTTTCCTTAAAAGTCATAACTTACCCTCCAACTCCTTAACCTTCATCGGTCACTTCGTCTTGAGAAATTAGCCTTTGCGAGACTGTCTCGGGTTGGACGGACGAAAGAATCACGTGGTCACTGTCCATAACAATCACAGCGCGAGTGCGGCGTCCATAGGTTGCATCAATAAGTTTATTTTGCTCCCTCGCAATTTTTATTAAACGTTTAATCGGTTGGGATTCTGGACTGACAATGGAAACAATCCGGCTCGCTGAAGCGATGTTACCAAACCCGATATTTATTAAGGTTATCATCTTGTGTAAGGGCCCCTCTCATATTCTTCAATCACTCAATATTTTGTATTTGTTCCCTTATCTTCTCAATGTGGCTTTTTATCTCTACGACTTCACGTGCAATATGTATATCGTTAGCCTTAGAACCTATTGTATTGGTTTCTCGATTCATCTCCTGAATAAGAAAATCCATTTTCCTCCCCACAGGGCCGCTTTCTTCAAGAAAAGCTCGAAATTGCTCAGAATGACTCGATAATCGTGTCAGTTCCTCGTCAATATTGACTTTTTCAGCGAATCCAGCGACTTCATTGAGTAAGCGTTCTTCATCGACTAAGGCACGTCCATTGAGAAAATCAAGGATTCTATTTTCAAGACGGTTTCGATAGGTTTCAACAACCTTTGGCGCGTATTCGTGAATCTTTTTCACACATTTGTCCACTTCAGAAAGTCTTTCTTTTAAATCATAATATAAGTGTTGCCCCTCTTTTAACCGCATTGCTTTATGATGATCTAAAGCGGCGTTAAGAGTGGAGAGAATAAGCGCATCAATGGACGATGTTTGCTTCGGTTTCTCTATTACCGTAAAAACATCATTGAATTGATTAATATCTTGAAGGTGATGCTGAATCTCTAATCCATAACGATCCGATATCGTCTTCAACTTCTCTATATATTGATCTAATAAGTCCCAATTAACGTGAAGTGTCGTTTCATTTAAAGACTCTCCTGATATCGTTAACAACACCGTAATTGAACCCCGATGTAAGACATTCTTAATACACCTTTTCATGTCATCCTCAAGGTGTAATAGAGACCGAGGTGTATTAAAGGTCATCTCTAAATAGCGATGATTAACGGATTTCATTTCGACCGTCACTGTGTGAGTGCCATTACTAAGTGTTGCCCGTCCGTAACCAGTCATACTTGTTAACATTTTATCACATCCAAAGTTTCATAACAATTTTAAAAGTGCTAGCCACAAAGGTGGAGTAAAACAAAAAAAGTCGTTTAACACTTCTAAAACCAAGAGATACTTTCTTTTATAAGCCATTTTCAATCGGAAGCATACGCCATGTATTTGACGCGCCTCCTCTTGTTCTTTCCAACCATTGTCTCAAGGGAGTTACTCCTAGTTTACCATCAATTCTTCATATTAAAAACAACAAGCCAACGCTAAATTTTAAACACCTTACAATACGAATGCCACATGCTATACTTATTAATGTGTGTTCAACTTGATTTTGAACATCTTTTATACGAAAGTGAGGGATCACGATGTCATTTGATGGTATTGTCACGCGAGCGGTTTGTTTGGAACTTGATCATACGTTTTCTGGAGGTCGAGTGAGTAAAATTTATCAGCCCCACCAAACCGATCTTATTTTAGTTATTCGATCACATGGCGCCAATCGCCGTTTACTTATATCTGCTGGAGCGCAATTTACACGCCTACATATCACGAAGCGAAGTGCAGATAATCCCAGCGAGCCCCCTATGTTTTGTATGCTCCTGAGAAAGCACTTAGAAGGTAATGTTATTGAATCTATCGAACAAGATGGCTTTGAACGCATTGTCCACATCAATTTACGCGGTAAAAATGACATTGGGGATGTGGCTCACAGGCGATTGATTATTGAACTGATGGGTAAACATAGTAACATCATCCTCGTGGATCAAGAAACCGGGAAGATAATTGATGCTATTAAACGGCTCTCTCCTGCGGTCAACCGCCATCGCACTGTTTTGCCCGGTCAACCCTATGTTTTACCCCCTGATCAGCACAAACTCGATCCGCTGGAAACAACGGAAGAAGACTTGTTGAGACGACTGGATTTTAACGCAGGAAAATTGGATCGTCAACTGGTGCAAACGATTAATGGTTTCTCTCCGCTTTTAGCAACGGAAATCATTTCTCGAGCGGGTTTGCCAAACCAAGATGCTGTGCTTAAAGCCTTCTCTGAGGTTCAAACAGCGATACAAAACGAAGCCTTCCATCCCCAGATTATTCATCGACAAGGTGCTAAAGATCAGTTTCATGTTTTGGCCCTGTCACATCTTGATGGCGAGCCTGAATACTTTGATTCTCCGAGTGACATGCTAGAAACCTTTTTTGCTTTGAAATCTGAGTCAGATATTGTTAGGCAACGGGCGGCGAACTTAAGCCATTGGGTCCATAACGAGAAAAAGAAAAACGAACGAAAGCTTGGAAAATTAAAAGACACTCTGAAGGAAGCAGAAGGGGCTTCCCGTTACCAACTTTATGGGGAACTGGTGACAGCGCATATGCATATGATCAAAAAAGGTGATCGAAAAATTGAAGCGGTGAACTATTACGATGAAAATCAAGAGACGGTGACGATCGAACTTGATCCTCATAAAAGCCCTTCAGAAAATGCACAATTGCTCTTTAAAAAATATAACAAGCTGAAAACCGCACAAAGAATCGTTGAAGAACAGATTGCCGCTACCCTTCAAGAAATTGAATACTTAGACGCTCTAAGTCAACAAATCGAGTCGGCCGGCTTCCATGATATCGAAGAAATTCGTGAGGAGCTTGAGGAAGGCGGATATTTGCGTGCAAGAGGTCAAAAACATGGGAAAAAGAAGAAGAAGCAAAAACCTAGTCTTGAACACTACACATCTTCAGAGGGTGTTACCATTCTAGTTGGAAAAAATAATAAACAAAACGAGTATTTAACCACCCGTCATGCTGCTTCTGAAGATACGTGGTTACATACTAAAGATATCCCGGGGTCACACGTCGTCATCAAAGGCAATGACTTTAGTGAGAAGACACTGGTAGAAGCAGCCACCTTGGCAGCCTACTTTAGCAAATCTTCCATGTCCAGTCGTGTCCCCGTCGATTACACATTGATCAAGCATGTCCATAAGCCAAATGGTGCGAAACCAGGATATGTGATTTACGATCATCAAAAAACCGTCTTTGTTACACCAGATGAACGACTGGTTTTGCAATTAAAGGATAAGTAATCAACCTACCAGAAAGAATCGAACGACGATCCACAGGTATGAAAATGTAATCTGGATTGATCGTTCGATTTTTTTGTTCTCAACGAATCAGAAAGTATAAGTTCTGATTATCAGGGTGGTGTGGATTCCCGCCCCTTCACAAAATCTGACAATTTTACAACAAAGTCTATTTTATACGACGATGTTCAAAGCTTTGCCATTTTAAAAAATCATGGATCAAGCTATAATAGTGGCAAAGATTAAATTTAAAGTGTGTTCAAAACGCACACTCTTTTTAAGGAGTTAATCAAAATGAATAAGGATTCCGAGGATAAGCAATACCAACCGACGAGCAATAAAAACTTCGCCGTCTTGATCTGGACGTTTTCGATTGTTGCCGTCGTGATTATTCTATTACTGTTTTTCTCACCTATAGGCTACCAGGGCTCTGTTGACTTTGACATTAATATTTTCCCAAGGCTTAATGCCATCTTTAACAGCTTTACTTTTATCTTTTTATGGGCGGCCTTCTTCGCCATTAGAAAGAAGAATATCAAAGTACATAAAGGATTTGTCCTTGCTGCTTTTTCAGCGACACTGTTATTTCTCATCTCCTATTTAACATTTCATTATATTTCACCGGAGACAGCGAGTTATGGCGGACAAGGGGTCCTTAGACCGATTTACTTCACAATCTTAATTACGCACAGCTTTTTAGCTGCAATCATCGTGCCTCTTGCCTTGTTTTCTCTCGTCTGGGGCTGGACAATGCAAGTGAAAAAGCATAAGAAAATCGTGCGCTGGACCTTACCGATTTGGTTATATGTCAGTCTCACAGGAGTTATTGTTTATTTAATGATGGCGCCTTATTATTAATCTGTTAAAATGCCGATAATGTGTCGGCATTTTTTTATCCTCATAACCAGAACTTTATTTTTACGTCGGACCTTCTTCCTTATCTGTAAATTCATATTGGAACGGCACTATCAGTAACCATAGAATAATAAGTCCTGCATCAAACGCTAGGGTCAATAAATGCGGCAGCTTCATGAAGGTTAGGATAACCGCAATCAGGATAAAGGCACAGGCAAAGCCTTCTAAGCGATGAAAGGTTCTGAATGTCATATAGTTGGGCTCCCCGCAATAGGGGCATTTTTTTCTTTTTTTGAATGTAAGATTGCACTTAAACGTTTGTTTCCATGTCCATGTCTTCCCACAATAATGACATTTGGGCATGGGACTCACCTCCTATATGTCTCTCACCATACGATAGAGTTTAGGCACTTGTCTTGCTAAGACCTGTTGATCGGTTCGCCATTCAAACAATGGCCCCTCTCCACCATATTCAAAGGAAACGACCCAAGGACATTTCCACTTCCCCTTCCGAATGTTTGACAATGCCCATCCTACTAATCTCCAATCTTCCTCAGTCATAGGCATACTGTCTCTTAATTTCCCCGTACCATCCGCTTGAATCCCCGTGATATGGAGCTCACGTAAATGCTTAGTAGGCAAGCGTTCAAGGTAATCATAGACACTTTCCCCTGTGTATTGCGCTGTCATTTGAGCATGGGCAAGATCAAGCAAGAGTCCGCAACCACTTTCTTTTACAATGGTCGACAGCACTTCAGGCTCAATGGCTGTTTTCAACATTTTCCCTTCTGGACCCCTCCACACCACATTTTCAAGAATGATTTGAGTAGGGGAAAATTCTTTTAAAGGGGCTTCAAGTTCCATTAAAATCGCCTCAATATAGTCTTGCTTAAATTCTTGTGTGCCTTTCTCTTGATCATCTGGAAAGTCCTGTTTATAGCCAACAAGGTGCAGATTGACATAAGGCGTATGGGTTTCTTCCATTTGCCTATGAATGTTATCCCACTCCACCTCACGAAGTCGCCCCTGTCCAATATTAAGAGGAAAATGGATATAGATTGGAGCTTGCCCCCTTGCGCTTTCAATCAATTCAGGATCAAAATCATAATCTGGGCACTTAAAGAGATCCATGTTAATCTTGCCTTTTTCATAAAGGGCCTTTGTTTTGTTAGAATAATTGACAGCAAACTTCAAATCATTCCCCTCCTAATTGTTGTCCTACCTTTTAACGCTTAGGATAATATGTATGAATAAATTTTTCAATGATCTTCCGTTGTCCAACGCCCAACTAATTGAGCCCCATTTTTAACTTGAATAGGATATAAACCCTATAAATCATTGTGAAAAAAATCATTAAAGAGTTCAAATTTATTAGGTTCTATCTCATAGGTCTTTTTGCGGTAAAACATGTGCAGCACTCCTTAATGAAATTCATTATAGGATAATTTTAACATGTTTTTCATAAGATCTCTTCAGATTTAAGGAAAAATTCTTTATTTTATTGCTTTTTTATAATGTTTAGTATGATATTTCCAAGGAGATGACGCTACATGAAACAGTTATTCCTTTCTGGAGGCGGAAGTGATGAACAGTTATTAGATCGGCATTTCGCTCGAGAAATCAGTCTGGAAAAACCTTTACTGTACATACCTCTTGCCATGAAAAATGACAATCCCTATGATAAGTGCTATGAATGGATAACCCAGCTTTTAAATCGTTTAGGTATTCATCACATCATCATGTGGACTGAACTGACAGGAAAGTCTTTAGAGGATTTCAGTCTTTCTCTGCAGTTTATATTGGCGGTGGTAATACCATTAGCTTGCTGAAGGATTTAAAAGAGAGTCGAATTGATGAGGTTCTAAAAGCTTATTATAGAAATGGGGGCATAATTAATGGAGGAAGTGCCGGCGCCATTATTTTAGGAAAAGATATTATGACCTCAGCACATATGGATCCTAATTCTATTGGACTGGAAGAGAGTCATCCACTAAACCTACTTAAAGACCATACGATTTGGTGTCACTTCAAGAGCACCCGGTCTTTAGTTAGGCTTTGAAAATTTTTTTACTGAGACATCGTCTGCAATCAAATGGATTGAAGCGGAAGACGCGAGACTCCATCGGGAACAGCACGCGGCCGAAGATCTATTTTGGAACACAAATCGTCCATTCCAAAATTAGCTGAGGCCGTGCCCGAGGAAATCGAGCACTCTGGAGCGGAGATCCACAACGTTCTGATGACCACAATTTTATATGCATATATTTTAAAAAGTATCAGAATAACCATCTCAGTAAAAGAAAGTCTATCTTTTTTACGGAGAAATAAAACAACGCTTAGATAAGACTTTTGGCTTATCCCACATGCCTTTTTAGGCGACTAAAACGCCTATAAAAATAAAAATTAGGCGCTATTATAAAAAAATATTATTGTTATTTCGTCGAAGATGTGGTACCTTTATAGATAAATTTAAGGGGTTTGATAATCATGAATATTCCAACAAACAACCAAAAATTTTATTTTTATTATAGTTAAGCCTTGCTATCCGATTATTTATTTTAACAATCGAGTATAGGAAGGCATTTTCTCATACAACCAAGTAGGAAAAAAAATCCTACTTGGTTTTTATTTTACTTCGCAAGACGAATAAGGGTAGCAAGCTGGTTGAAAATAGTGAAAAAACTTCGACTTCCGCCACTAGATTGGCGTCAAGCAAGTTTTCTAATATTAAGGAGATGAATAAGGTGTCAAAACAAGAACAGAAAGTAAAAGTATTAGATTGTACCATTCGTGATGGAGGTCTCGTCAACAATTGGGATTTCAGTGAGGATTTTGTCCGTCAAGTCTACAGTTCTCTTAGTGCTGCTGGGGTGGATTATATGGAAATCGGCTATAAGAACTCACCCAAGCTGGTAAAAAGTGAAGGTGTAGGCCCTTGGCGTTTTTGTGATGACGCCTTTATCAAGGAAGTCATCCCTGAGAAAACAAAGACAAAATTATCGGCCATTGTCGATGTTGGCCGGGTAGATGAAAATGATATTTTACCTGCTAATGAAAGTCCACTCGATTTAATTCGTGTCGCGTGCTACTTGAAAGATGTCGATAAAGCCCTTGAACTCGTTAAATTTTTCCATCAGCTCGGCTATGAAACCACCATTAATATTATGGCGGTCTCTAACAGTATGGAGTACGACTTGATTGCTGCGCTAGAAAAAATTAATCAGAGCCCCGTTGATGTTGCTTACATCGTTGATTCTTTCGGTAGTCTTTACAATCAGGATTTTGAGTATCTTATTAACAAGTTCAAAACCCATGCGCCTGATAAAGCCTTTGGCGTTCATGCCCATAACAACTTGCAAATGGCCTTTTCCAATACGTTGTTAAGCGCTCAAAGTGGTGTCACCTTTTTAGACTCCTCTATCTACGGCATGGGCAGAGCGGCAGGCAATTGTCCTACTGAACTCATCCTTGGCTATTTAAAAGATCCACAATACAATGTGCGCCCTGTCTATGATGTATTAGAAAAACTGTTTATTCCATTGCGGGACAAAATTGAATGGGGCTACATTATTCCTTACACCATTACTGGGCAACTCAACGAACATCCCCGCTCCGGGATGGCCTTAAGAAAGAGTGAGCAAAAAAATGCTTTTACAGCCTTTTACGATAAAATGACAACCGTTGAAACCATGGATTCAAACGATTAATTGACACAGAAAGAAAAGGAATACCGTAGAATATTAAAAGCTAAAAATCGGTATTCCTTAAACTAACCTATTCACTATTAAGGAGTGTGGGGACTTGAAAGTTTCAGATATGGGGGTTTTGAGAGAACGGATTGATCAATTAGATCATGAAATTATCGCACTGATTGCTGAAAGGTTTAAAGTCACTGAGGACATTGGTCTATATAAAGCAAAGAATGACTTAAATCCACAAGACCGCTCACGAGAGGCTGAAAAATTTGCTAAGTTATCAGAATTGGCTAATAGTTATGGATTAAAGCCAGACTATGCCGTTCAGATTTATAGATGTATGATGGATCTTGTCATCTCACGCCATATAGAAATAAAAGATAAAATCTAAGTCATTAGCCCCGATGTCTAAAACCGTCGGGGCTATCATTCTATATTTTAATGGAGAAATAAAGGCCTTACCTTTTTACGACGGGCAACCATTGTTCATTAGTCGGCTCTTGATACCAAAGCTTTAGCTGGCCTTTTTGGACTTCATTAATCATCCCACGTTCTTCAGCAATCTCAATTAAGGTCGGAAAATCTGTTAAGGTATGGAATGTCGTATTGATTTCTTTAAAATTTTCACTAGCCACAGGTAAAGCATAAGTAAAAATGGCAACGGTCCCAAGAACCTCAGCGCCCTCTTCTCTCAAAGCTTCCACCGCCGTTAGCACACTTCCGCCTGTCGAGATTAAATCTTCAACAATGACGACTTTCTGTCCTGGTTGAACTATTCCTTCAATTTGCTTTTTCTTTCCATGTGACTTCGCTGAGCCACGAACATAGGCCATAGGAAGGTCGAGAATATCACTCACCCAAGCCGCATGGGGAATGCCTGCTGTTGCAGTCCCTGCAACAACTTCCACTTCTGGATAATGTGTCTTTATAAGTTCAGAGAGTCCGCTAGCCACAGCGTGACGTACCTCAGGATAACTCAGCGTTAAGCGATTATCACAATAGATGGGGGACTTCATCCCTGATGACCAAGTAAAAGGGTGTTCAGGACTAAGAACCACTGCCTGTATGTCAAGTAATTGTTTTGCTATGGTTTGACTAAGCTTGGACATATTCTTCACTCCATTCTTTTGTCACCCGTTCGTAGGCTGCAACCGGGTCGGCCGCTTGGGTGATACTGCGTCCAACAACAATATAATCACTCCCAAGTCGACGGGCTTCACCTGGCGTCGCAATTCGTTTTTGATCGTTCGCTTGATCTGCTGCTAAGCGAATGCCCGGGGTGACGGTTATAAAATCTGTAGATGTCGCTTGCTTGATTAAAGAGGCTTCATGTGCTGAACAGACAACACCATCCAACCCGCTTTTGTAGGCGAGCTCTCCATAGGCTTTTACAACCCCTTTTAATGGGTGTTGAATTAAAAGCTCTTGTTCTAACATCACTTGATCAGTGCTTGTTAACTGAGTGACCGCTATACACGTCGGCCGTTTGCGACCAAATGGCGTCCCTTCATCTAAACCCGTTATTGCTGCCCGCATCATCTCTGCCCCCCCTGCCGCATGGCAATTGATGATATCGACGTCTAACTTAGCGATACCACGCATGGCTTTCTGTACAGTGGTCGGAATATCATGAAGCTTAATATCTAAGAAAACACTTAAACCCCATTCTTTTAATCGACGAATATAGTCAGGTCCCTGCGTGTAAAAGAGCTCCATGCCTACCTTCACAAAAGGTTTGAATTTTAGAAGCGGGTTCAAAAGCACCTCAAGCTCTTCTTGGGTAGATACATCTAAAGCAACGATCACACGGTCACGCATGTTTTCCAGCTCCTTCCTACAAGGTCTTCAATGGTTGAAAGCTTCAACGCTTCTAAACGCTGAGGTAAGTCCGCAATGATTTTAGGACAGATAAAGGGGTCAACGAAATTCGCAGTACCAATGGCTACAGCACTCGCCCCTGCCATTAAAAACTCAAGGCAATCATCAACAGATTGAATCCCTCCCATGCCAATGATCGGAATCGAAACGGCTTGACTCACTTGATAAATCATTCGAATCGCAACTGGCTTGATCGCCGGCCCACTTAAGCCTCCCATCTTATTTGCAAGAATGGGTTTCATCGTTTTTATATCCATCCGCATGCCAAGAAGTGTATTAATCATCGATAGTCCATCCGCCCCTGCTTGTTCAACGGCTTTAGCCATTGTCACGATATCTGCAATGTTCGGCGATAATTTGACGTAAACAGGTTTCTCTGACACAGCCTTCACCTTTTCAGTCAAACTTGCAGCAACGTCTGGAACCGTCCCAAAGGCAATACCCCCTTCTTTAACATTAGGGCAAGAAATATTAAGCTCGAGGGCACCTACGCGAGCATCCTGAGAAAGTTTCTCCGCAACATAGAGATAATCCTCTATTGTTGAGCCAGCAATATTAGCTAGTATCGGCGTTTCGTAACGCTCCAGCCAGCGCAGTTCGTGGGCCATGATATGATCAACACCAGGGTTTTGCAAGCCAATGGCATTGAGCATTCCGGCACGCGTTTCAGCCACTCGAGGGGTTGGATTTCCAAAGCGCGGTTCACGGGTTGCTGCTTTGATCGCGATGGCACCGAGCTGATTCAAGTCATAAAAATCAGCGTACTCTTGACCAAAGGCAAAGCAACCTGAAGCCGGCATAATAGGATTTTTCATCGGTAAACCAGGTAAATCTACCTTAAGGGATACCTCTGTTGTCTCATTCATCATCCGAGCACCACCTCTCCTGCTTTAAACACCGGACCATCCTTACAAATCTTCTTATAACTTGAACCTTCGGGGTCCGTTTGCGTATGACAAACACAAGCCATACACGCCCCAATCCCACAAGCCATCCGTTCTTCTAACGAAAGATAGAGAGGCTGATCAGGACAACTCACTTCAAGTGCCTTCAACATGGGTGTGGGTCCGCAAGCATAGATCACATCAGCAGCTAAATTTTCTTTACGAATAACATCTGTCACAAACCCTTGTGATCCAATTGAACCATCCACACTCGCCAGATAAGTTGGTCCTAGTGCCCTAAACTCTTCCTCATAAAAAGCGACTGCTGAAGAGGCAAAGCCAAGCACATGCGTCACTTGAATCCCGCGTTGCTTCAATGCTTTTGAAAGGTAGTAAAGGGGAGGCACACCCACACCGCCACCGACTAATAGCGCGCGACCACCTGAGGACGCGGCTGCCAAGGGAAAACCATGCCCAAGTGGCCCCAGGACATCAACACGGTCCCCAACACACTTGAGCGAAAGCCTTGTTGTTCCCTCCCCTTCAACACGATAAATCAAAGTACATTCTTTCGCTTTTTTATTAACATTCGCAAGACTAATCGGCCTGCGAATCAATGTTTCATAGCCATTATCTACACGCAAATGTACAAATTGTCCTGGTTCTTCAATGCTTTGAACAAGCTCACCTTGTAAGGTGAGCTCATAAATATTTTCAGCGATGCAACGGTGCTTGATAATGGTCATTTTTTCTACTTGTTTCATGCCATCACCACTTCTGGCTTACGCATCGCCGGCATACTCGCTGTTTTAAAGGCTAAAGATTCAAGCACAGTGAGTAGTGCTTCAGCTGTATCAAGTGATGTTAAACAAACCACACCATTTTCGACAGATTCCCGACGGATTCTAAAACCATCTCTCGCAGGGCGCTTCTCTTTGGTCAATGTATTGACGATAAATTGGGCTTCACCTTTTCGAATCACTTCAAGTAATGTTGGCTTTTGACCGGCGATTTTACCTACGACGGTGACTGGAATCCCCTGCTCCCTAATAAAAGCCGCTGTCCCTTCGGTGGCGAGGATATTAAAGCCGATATCGGCAAACCGCTGAATCAGCGGTAAGGTTTCGCGCTTATCCTTGTCGGCAATGGTGAAAACGACAGAACCATCGGTCGGAATAGTCATTCCACTCGCAAGTAAGGCCTTGTATAAGGCTTTTTCTAATGTTGTATCTCGTCCCATCACTTCTCCTGTGGATTTCATTTCAGGACCAAGTGTAATATCGACACTGCGCAATTTTGCAAAAGAGAAAACAGGAGCTTTAACGAACACTTCTTGAGGTTCTGGATGATACCCAGTCTCATAACCAAGATCACACAGACGACTCCCAAGGATGACTTTGGTCGCAAGATTGGCCATTGGAACGCCGGTAATTTTGCTTAAAAAAGGTACTGTCCGACTTGAACGGGGATTGACTTCAAGTACATAGACTTTATTTTCGTGAAGGACAAATTGAATATTTAAAAGGCCGACAATCCCTAACCCTCGTGCAATGTCAATTGTCGTTGTTGTGATTTTTTCTTTAATTTCTGCCGATAAATGTTGTGGTGGATACACGGCTATAGAGTCACCAGAATGAACGCCTGCTCTTTCAATATGTTCCATAATGCCCGGAATAAAGACGGTTTCACCATCACTGATCGCATCCACTTCCACTTCTGTGCCTAATAAATAGCGATCGACAAGCACAGGATGCTGAGGATTGATCTTCACTGCATTTCTCATATAATGGGATAATTCTTCTTCGTTATAGACAATTTCCATGGCTCTTCCCCCCAAGACGTAGGAAGGACGGACAAGGACAGGATAGCCAATGCGCTTTGCAATTCTTAAGGCTTCATCTATTGAAAAAGCCGTTTTCCCTTCAGGTTGAGCTATGTTTAGACGCGCCATTAACCGCTCGAATTTGTCTCGATCCTCTGCTTCATCCATAGCTTCCAATGACGTCCCAAGGATCTTCACCCCACGGGCCTCAAGTTCACTGGCGAGATTTAGAGCGGTTTGTCCACCAAACTGCACGATGACCCCGACAGGTTTTTCAAGTTCGATCACATGCATGACATCTTCAATAGTTAAAGGCTCGACATACAATTTATCTGACACACTAAAGTCAGTCGAAACCGTTTCTGGGTTGTTATTTATAATGATGGATTCATAACCGGCTTCTTTGATGGCCCACACTGTATGAACAGTGGCGTAATCGAATTCCACTCCTTGACCAATCCGAATCGGGCCTGAACCGAGGACAAGGACACTTTCTTTTTCAGAACAGACAGATTCATTTTCTTCTTCATACGTACTATAGTAATAAGGTGTCTCTGATTCGAACTCAGCTGCACAGGTGTCCACCATTTTATACACCGGCATGAGCTGATGATTTTTACGGAAAGAGTAAATCTCTTGTTCAGTTGCTTCCCATAATTTTGCAATAAAGGGATCAGAAAAGCCGAGTTGCTTTGCTCTCTTGAGAACCTCAAGTTCCCAGGCGTTTACTTTCAATTCGGCTTCCATTCTCACGATATTCATGAGTTTTTGTAAGAAATAACGATCTATTTTTGTGACATTCCACACCGAGTCCAAGGATTCTCCGCGTCGCAAAACTTCAGCTATATAGAAAAGCCGCCGATCATCCATGCGTTGAATGCCTTCCCATAAGGTTTCCTCATCCATTTGGGTCATCGACTCATCGAAGAGATGTTGATACCCCGCTTCTAGAGAGCGCACTGCTTTTAATAATGATTCTTCAAAGATCCGACCAAGGGCTAAAACCTCTCCAGTCGCTTTCATTTGTGTCCCAAGTTTCCGATTGGCTGAATCAAATTTATCAAATGGCCAACGAGGAATTTTCGTGACTACATAATCCACTGTTGGTTCAAAACTGGCATACGTTGTCCCTGTGACCGCATTTTTAATTTCATCCAGTGTATAACCGACGGCAATTTTAGCAGCCACCTTAGCAATAGGGTAGCCCGTTGCTTTAGAAGCTAGCGCTGAGGAGCGACTCACTCTAGGATTGACCTCAATGATGTAATATTGAGAGCTGTTTGGATCCAAGGCGAGTTGAACATTACAACCGCCTTCGATTTTTAGGGCCCTCACAATTTTCAATGACACGCTACGGAGCATTTGTAAATCGCGGTCGCTTAACGTTTGTGTCGGCGCAGTGACAATGGAGTCACCTGTGTGGATGCCAACTGGGTCAATATTTTCCATCGGACAAACGGCAATGGCACCATTATTGGCATCGCGCATGACTTCAAACTCTATTTCTTTAAAACCAGCAATGCTTTTTTCAACGAGCACTTGATGTACAGGACTCAGTTTCAAACCGTTTGCAGTCACAGTTTCAAGCTGTTCCTCTGTTTCAACAATCCCTCCACCCGTTCCACCGAGTGTGTAAGCCGGACGAATGATGAGTGGCAAGCCGACTTTTCCTGCAAACGACTTGGCTTCTTCTAGGGAGTTAACGATTTGACTATCTGGGACTGGTTCATGAATGTCATACATGAGCGCTCGAAAGGCTTCTCGATCTTCTGCTTGCCTAATTGTTTCGAGTTTGGTCCCAAGAAGTTCAATATTTAATTCTTTTAGTAAACCACTTTTATCTAATTCCATCGCTAGATTCAAGCCAGTCTGTCCACCTAATGTTGCGAGTAAGCCATCCGGACGTTCCTTACGAATAATTTTTGAAACAAATTCAAGGGTGAGAGGTTCCATATAAACACGATCAGCAATATCAGGATCCGTCATAATTGTGGCTGGATTAGAATTTAACAATACCACTTCATAGCCTTCCTCTTTAAGGGCATTACAGGCTTGGGTCCCTGAATAATCAAATTCTGCCGCTTGACCGATGATAATCGGTCCTGAACCAATCACAAGTATTTTCTGGATGTCTGTGCGTTTAGGCATATTGAACCCCTACTTTCTTCGATTGTTTAACGTCTTGGAAAAATTGCTCGAATAGTTGACTGCTATCTTCAGGTCCTGGCGTTGCTTCAGGGTGGAACTGAACACTATAAGCAAGGTGCTGTTTATGTCGCAAGCCTTCAATGCTTTGATCATTGATCGCAATATGAGTCACTTCTAGATCTGTATTAGCCAATGATTCGGGATCGACTGCATAACCATGATTTTGTGAGGTCATATAAAACTGACCCGTCTGTAAATCTTTCACAGGGTGATTCGCACCTCGATGACCGAAACGCATTTTCACCGTATTGGCACCACATGCAAGCGCAAGGAGCTGATGACCTAGGCAAATGCCGAACAAAGGCACTTTACCTATTAAATGACGAACCGTTTCAATCGCTTCAGGGACAGCTTTGGGATCACCAGGCCCATTAGAAAGGACAATGCCATCAGGATGAAGCTGGAGGATCTCTTCACTGGTCGTATCAAAAGGAACCACAAGCACATCACACCCTAATCGGATGACCTCTCTTAAAATCCCTTTTTTCATGCCGAAATCGACAAGTACTATTCGTGGACCGCTTCCTGGACTTTCATAAGACATCGTCGTTGACACGCGACGGACTTGGTCTGTTAGCCATTCTTTGGTTTTAAGAGTCTGTACCGTTTCTTTAATTGAAGTCTCTAAGTTACACAAACGTCCTTTTAACGTACCATGTTCACGAATTAGCTTTGTTAATCTTCGAGTATCTATGCCTGCCAAACCAGGGATGCCTTTTTCAATTAACATCTCATGAAGTGTCGATTCGGATCGCCAATGGCTGGGAACTTCAGTCACTTCTTTGACAATAAGTCCTGCAACCGCGGGAATGATTGACTCAAAATCATCTCGATTAATCCCATAGTTTCCTATAAGAGGATAGGTCATCGTCACAATTTGATCACAATAAGAGGGGTCAGATAAGATTTCTTGATAGCCCGTCATCCCTGTGTTAAAGACAACCTCTCCCTCACGTACTCTCTCAGCTCCAAAAGCTTCTCCCACAAACACTGCGCCATTTTCTAAGATCAATTGTCTTTTCATACGCGTACACTTCCCTTTTCCCAAGCTATTTTTCCCTGTGCAATCGTTAATACTGGCCACCCCTGACATCGCCAACCATTGAATGGTGTATTTCTGCCTTTCGAAACAAATTGTCCAGCGTCAATGGAAGCAGCGGCTTCAAGGTCCACCACCGTCAGATCAGCTGACCTTCCAACTTCAATCTCCCCAAACGGCAGATCAAAAGCTCTAGCAGGCTTCACTGTCAAAAAGTCAATCAACTGTTCTAAAGTAAGGAGGCCGGTCTTTACACATTGTGTATATAGCAGTGAAAAGGCCGTTTCTAAACCGACGATGCCAAATGGAGCTTCCGCCATTGATTTTGCCTTTTCTTCAGCCGCATGTGGGGCATGATCAGTAGCAATAAAATCGATAGTGCCATCTAGAAGTCCTTCAAGCAAGGCCTCACGATCTTCTTTACTCCGGAGAGGGGGATTCATTTTATAATGTGTATCAAGCCCTGGTATATCAAGATCTGTCAGCAGCAGGTGGTGTGGGGTAACTTCTGCAGTTACTTTTATCCCCGCACGCTTGGCATCACGTATCGTTCTTACTGATTCTTTAGTACTGACATGGCAAACATGATAATGACAATCTGCTAATTCGGCTAATAAGACATCACGCGCAATTTGGACGGCTTCACAAACATTTGGAATGCCGTTAATCCCGTACTGTTTAGCAAATTCCCCATCATGTACGGCGCCATTATTTATTAATGTATTTTCTTCACAATGGGCAACAATTGAACTTCCTAGGCGGCTTGCCTGTTTCATGGCTTCGAGCATCATCGCTGCCGATTGCACACCAACGCCGTCGTCTGAAAAGGCAAAGGCGCCGCTTTCTTTTAGTGCTTTAAAATCTGTCAAGCCATCACCTTTTTGTGCTTGGGTGATAGAGGCATAGGGTAAGACGCGCACAACCGCTGTTTCTTTAATACGTGCATTCACTAACTCAAGAGTTTCCACACTATCAGGTATCGGTGAGGTGTTCGGCATAGCCGCAACAGTGGTAAATCCTCCTCTTGCAGCGGCTTGTGTCCCTGACGCAATCGTTTCTTTATGTTCCCCACCAGGTTCGCGCAGATGAACATGAAGGTCAACAAAACCAGGTAATACAAGTTGGTGTTTAGCATCAATCACCTGATGATCCCCTTCATCGATGGTTTCTGCAATCCTCACAATCTCTTCATCAACAATCAGCACATCGCTTCGCTGAAACACACCTTTTCTATAGACTGTTCCGTTCTTAATCATTAACCCCATTTTTGCCTTCCTCCTCTATGTTTCTTGCAAGCTCGTATTTAAATGGATAGCTGAAAATGTTGCGGTATTATGTTCAGGCCTAATGCCCATTCGAGAATCGCCATCCGGATATGGACACCATTATGCATTTGTTTAAAAATTCTTGAACGCCTGCATTCTACAAGTTCACTTGCGATTTCAACCCCGCGATTAAAGGGGGCAGGATGCATAATAATGGCATGTGCCTTCATGCGCTTTTCTCTTTCTAGCGTCAATCCATAAGCCTGATGATACGTCTCTTTTGTAAACAATCCCTCTCCATCATGACGTTCGGTTTGAATTCTCAAGAGGTTGACAACATCGGCCGTTTCAATCGCTTCTTCTATTGAAACATAAGTGCCAGGAAATTCTGGAGCATGCCATTCCGGAGGTCCTGATAAAATCACGCTAGCCCCCAACTTGGTTAAGATCTCAGCGTTTGATCGTGCAACACGGCTGTGACGAAGATCACCAATCATAGCCACTGTCAGTCCTTTAAAACCTGAAAATTCTTGTTGAATGGTGAGTAGATCTAGAAGCGTTTGTGAAGGATGATGACCCGACCCATCACCCGCATTAATCAGTGAGAGATGTAAACGATCTTGTAAAGGTTCATAAAACCCTTGCTCTGAATGTCGAATAACTGCGGCTTTGGCACCAAGCTCTTCAAGCACACGAAGCGTATCATAAAGCGTCTCACCTTTTTGCGTACTCGATGTGGTATCATCAAAGTTTAAAGCATTCAAACCTAGACGTTTTTCAGCGACTTCAAAGCTAAAACGCGTGCGGGTACTCGGTTCAAAAAAGAGATTAGCCACAAAAATGGGCTCCCTGACTCGCTGTTCGGCTCCTCTGTCTTGAAACGCTTGGGCACGAGTCAAAAGTTCTTCAATGGTATGGACAGATAAGTCGGTCAATGATAAAAGATGTGGCATCTCAACATTCTCCTCCCAAAGATTTATTTATACGTTAAAAACCCCTCCGTCTTATGACGAAGGGGTTTTGGGCAGTCCTATTGTGAGCACACAATGAACTGCACCCCTTTGTCAGTCTCACGGGACTGCCTTTAAAAGGGTGTATCCTAAATTTATCACTCTTTGTCTCTAATACTTACCTCATCGAGCGTGTCAGATTCTGTCAGCTTTACCGCTACAATTTCACCTTTTGAAGTCGGGACATTTTTACCGACAAAATCGGGTCTAATGGGTAATTCTCGGTGTCCACGATCAATTAAGACAGCTAATTGAATGCTAGCAGGTCGGCCTTTATCCATGATGGCATCGATGGCCGCACGAACTGTTCTTCCAGTATAAAGGACATCATCGACAAGAATAACCTTTTTGTCACGGACATCCACCGGGATATCTGAACCCTTAAGCTGTGGCTGGCCATCATTTGTTTTTTCTTCGAGATCATCGCGGTATAGTGTAATGTCCACTTCACCAACGGCAACGGCGCTCGCTTCAATAGCCTCTATTTTTTCAGCGATACGTTTGGCCAAATAAATCCCTCTTGTCTTGATTCCTACAAGGACTAAATCTTCAGTTCCCTTATTTCTTTCAATCACTTCATGAGACAATCTTGTCAGCGCTCTTCGAATGGCACTTTCATCCATTATGATTTTAACCAATGTCTATCACTCCTAAGGTAACCTAAGCAAAAAACCTCTCGGCCAATGGGCGGAGAGGTTTCTGAAAAATCCATCACGCATTGATGGATTTATGCCGTTACCCTTTCCAGCCTCACGGGACTGTTATTAAAGGATCTTCATTTGTCTTTATTATTATGTCAAAAGCGGTCTAAGGTGTCAACACAAAAGACTACATTTTTTTATTTTTAACGCTCACTCTTATCATTCATCATGGTCTAGATCACGCTTTAAAAAGGCAGTCTTTTTCTCCTCTTTTATGCCTAATCTCGCCTTTATTTCAGACAAATCTCTTATCATAATCTGGGTGTTGATCAAGGCAAAAGTAGAAATACATATAGCCACAAGCACTAAAATAAGGATCATGATTTCCAAAGTACTCCCATCCTAAACTTTTTTACTTATCTTACCACAAATCGCTGAAACGTTTGGTTCTTTTTTCAATCAATGAATCAGAGGAGAATAATGGATGGGCTTTATTTTTCAACATTTCGTTGGGCACAAAAAGTTTTTTAGCAAAATGCATTGTCAGTATTAAATGGATTGGAGCGAAAGACGCGAGATGCTAAGGCCACCAAGGATGATCGGCTAAAAGCGTCACGTCGTTAAGGATCTTCGACTAACACCGTCACATCCGTGTGACAACGCCGGTGGTGCGTCGAAAGCTGACCCTACCCACATCAAAAAATCGTAAAACACGATTTTTTGCGAGGATGATTCTCTTAGAAGCTTTCCTTAATCCTAGCGAGCGTTCTGGAGTAAAAATCCACATCAATATTCCACAAATTGTATTTATCCAAGAAAAAAGGATGCCCATATGACGTTCAACTTATAAATTTTGATCTTATAAAAAAAGGATCTGCACCAAATCGTCAAGACATTTTGGTACAAATCCATTGAATTCTACTTACTCTCTATCCAATTCTTCAAGCAATCCGGTCATATCTTCAGGGATGGGAGCTGAGAAGGTTAGGCGTTCGCCTGTCCTGGGGTGGGTAAACCCAAGCTCAGCAGCATGAAGAGCCTGTCCATCAATATTTAAGGTTTTCTTCGGCCCATACTTAGGATCTCCTGCTACTGGATGACCAATATAAGCCATATGCACACGGATTTGATGAGTACGCCCTGTTTCCAATTGACAATCGACATAAGTAAAATCAGTAAAATGCTGATTGACAGTAAAATGAGTGACCGCGGGCTTACCATGACGGATATTTACCGCCATTTTTTTACGATCCTTCTCATCCCTTCCAATCGGGGCATCAATGGTACCATTTTTATGGGGAACAACACCATGAACAATGGCTTTGTAGACTCTATGGGTCGTCTTATCCTTCAATTGCTCTACTAATGATCGATGCGCTTGATCATTTTTTGCAACCATAATTAATCCCGATGTATCCTTATCAATACGGTGTACAATCCCTGGACGTAGAACCCCATTAATACCTGATAAGTCTTCACAATGAGCTACTAGGCCATTGACGAGTGTCCCTGATGTGTGACCAGGTGCAGGATGGACGACCATGCCACGTGGTTTATTGATAACGATGACGTCTTTATCTTCATAAACAATATCAAGATTCATCGGTTCTGGTTTAACATCCAAAGGTTCAGGTTCTCTGATGGTGACGGAAATAACATCATCTGTATTTATTTTATAATTTTGTTTGACTTTCGTATCATTGACCAATATATCTCCAACCTTGATCAACTCCTGAATTTGCGTACGAGAGAGTTCAGGAAATTGCTGATGGATATATTTATCAATACGATCTCCGACAATATGCGCTTCTACTTTCCAATTCGTTTCTGTCATTGTTTCTTTCCTTTTTTACCTTCGAATAAGGTGTATAATAATAATAAAATGACGCCAATCACTAACGAAGAATCGGCAATATTAAAAACAGGATAGCTATATGAACCAAGGTAGACATGTATAAAATCAACCACTTGACCTCTAAATATACGATCAATAAAATTCCCAAGTGTCCCTCCCAAGATAAAACCTAAAGAGACTCCTAAAAATGGATGATGGCGTCCCACTTTTTGCATGTAGTAGATCACAACACCGAGGACAACAATGGAAATAATGTAGAAAAACCACATTTGCCCTTCAAGGATATTCCATGCTGCGCCAGTGTTTCGGGAAGACGTTATGTATAAGAGATTTGGAATGAGTTCGACCTGCTCACCCACTGTCATATTATGTGCAACGGCATATTTACTACACTGATCAATAAATAACAAAATGATGGCTATTAAATAATAAATCACTTATATTCCCCTTTCTCTTTCCCTTAAAACATTTTAGCATAAGCCCTATGCAATGGCGAGATACATTTAAAGAATATGGAAAAAAACACACCTAAGAGGTCCTAGAGAAAATATATGGTATGTAAAGTGGGGAAGCTTTCACTTCTCCACTTTTTATTCATAAGCATCGTTGTCATCTTCCGCTAAGTTTTCTTGGTTCATCCACTGATCATATTGAATGTTTCTTAAGAATTGCACTTGGTCATCGCCTTGGTATCCATGTATATCGGTCGCACCAATGGCTTCTACCATTTGAACATAGCCTATCCCATCATAGCTATCCATTAAAGATGAGCCATCATAAGTCATGTCGATTTGGTTATAGCTGGCCACAAGGTCATAAGCATCTTGTTCATTAAATTCTGTTTCACGACTGGCTGTCGCATAATCTCTTTCCATCTGACGAAGAATGTCTTCTTCAATCGGGCGATCATGATTCACAAACGTATTGGGTGAATCTTTAGTAGTTGTGGTCGCTGTTGGAAGAGCCTTTAAACGCTTATAGGGAATTTTTTCACCCGTTTTCTCATCCACACCATAGGTGCCATTCTCTATTTTAGTTAATGCAACGGCGATGTCATTCAGCTCTTCATGCTTCATTTTTTGAAGCACAAGATCTTTTTCTCTCTCATAAAGTTGAGTTCCTGAATCAGCAGGATGGTTGTCATATTGGGAAAGCTCACCAGAGGAAGTGCTTGATGCAAAAGGAATGTCCATACCAAATTCATTATTTAAATTTAACTCATGTTCTAATTCTTCTTTTCGTTTTAATAATTGTTTTTTTATTTTTCTATACACATTTTATCCTCCTTACCCAAACATAAGCGAACTTTTTCTTGAAAAGTATGAGTTCGCGTTGTTTGACACATTTAGTGTTTGATGAAGAAGGATGAATTAGACTGATTAACATTTGCTAATCCGTTTGTCGTTTTCCTTAATTTCCAATGAGTAACGCGACCTTTTTGTATAATTCTCCTCTGAAGGTAAACAATCAAAAAGACTGAGCCAGCTTTAAACTTTCTCCTTTGTGTTTAAACCTCCTTTCAGCTTTGGACATTCAATCTCAATTTTATATACAAAAAGAGCGGGCTCATAATGAACCCACTCTCAATAAATTTTTATTTAAGCATAATGTTTGTGCATTGTATCAGCGCAACGTGAGCAAAGGGTTGGGTGCTGCGCGTCAGTCCCCACTTCTGGACTAATCACCCAACAACGTTCACACTTATCACCCTCAGCCTCTGTGACTACGACAGCCGCTTCTCGATATTTTTGTGCGGCTTCTGGTGCTTCATCAATTTCGCCAGCAATGGTTGCTTGTGACACAATAAAGAACTTATCAAGATCTTCAATGCTCTCAAGCAATGCACGATTGTCGGCAGATGGATATAACACTAATGCTGCTTCCAGCGACTTACCAATGATCTTTTCATTTCGAGCCACTTCTAAAGCTTTAAGAACATCGTCCCGAACGGCCATAAGTTGATCCCATTTTTCAAGAAGGCTTTCTGCTTGTGTGATATCCTCTTGTTCAGGCATATCGGTCAATTGCACATAGTCAGCCTTTTCTCCAGGAATATACTGCCATACTTCTTCCGCTGTATGAGGAATAATTGGCGTGAGCATTTTCGTCAAAGCGACAACATGTTGGTACAATACCGTTTGAATTGAACGACGAGCAGGGCTATTCTCTGGATCTGTATATAGGACATCCTTAGCAATATCCATATAAAACGCACTAAGATCAATTGTACAATAATTGTGAATCGCATTATATACAGATAGGAATTGATAATCGTTATATGCCTGTGTCACCTTATCGATAAGTTTGTTCAGCTTAACTGTCATATAACGATCAAGCTCTGTACGATCCTCAGGTTTTACAAAATGAGCTTTAGGATCAAAGCCATTAAGGTTTCCAAGTAAAAATCTTAAGGTGTTCCGAATTTTACGATAAACTTCTGAGACTTGTTTTAAAATATCTTGGGAAACTCTAGCATCAGCTGTATAGTCAACAGAAGAAACCCATAGCCTAATGATATCTGCACCGAGTTGTTTCATCACCTTCATAGGATCGATAACATTCCCGAGGGACTTACTCATTTTATGACCTTTTCCATCAAGAACAAAGCCATGGCTTAAAACCCCTTTATAAGGCGCATGTCCGGTCACAGCAACACTTGTTGATAAAGACGAGTTAAACCAACCGCGATATTGGTCAGAGCCTTCTAGATATAAATCAGCAGGTCTTTGCAGGTTTTCTCGTAGCTCAAGAACGCCTTGGTGAGACGAGCCAGAATCAAACCAAACATCCATAATATCGGTCTCTTTCCGGAAAACGCCATTAGGACTATGTTCTGAGGTGAATCCTTCCGGTAACAAGTCTTTAGCCTCACGCTCAAACCAAATGTTGGACCCATGTTCGCGGAACAACTCTGATACATGAGCAATGGTTTCATCCGTGATAATCGGTTCACCGTCTTCACCATAAAAGACTGGAATTGGCACCCCCCATACCCGTTGACGGGAAATACACCAATCTTCACGATCACGGACCATGTTATGGAGTCGAATTTCACCCCAATTAGGAACCCATTTGACTTGCTTAATGGCTTCAAGAATCTCATCACGGAAATCCTTAATGGATGCAAACCATTGTTCCGTCGCTCTAAAAATAATCGGCTTCTTTGTTCTCCAATCGTGTGGATAGGAATGCTTAAAGAACTCAAGCTTGAGCAAAGCACCAACAGCTTCTAATTTTTCAGTGATTGGTTTATTAGCTTCATCATAAAATAATCCTTCAAAACCTGGAGCTTCAGAAGTCATGACCCCTCTTTCATCAACCGGACAAAGCACATCTAGACCATATTTCTTACCGATAAAAAAGTCATCTTCTCCATGTCCTGGTGCAGTGTGGACACAACCTGTACCCGCATCCAATGTGACATGGTCACCAAGAATGACAACAGAATCACGATCATAAAACGGATGTTGAGCGACAACATATTCTAACTCGCGGCCTTTAAAAGTTTTAAGAATCTCAGGATTTTCCCAATCTAATGTATTTTTGAGTGTTTCGATAAGTTCTGTTGCGACAACATATTTATGCCCATCCACAGCAACGACACTATAATCAAAGTCAGGATTGATGCTGATCGCTAAGTTAGCCGGGATAGTCCATGGTGTGGTCGTCCAGATAACGATGGATTCGTCTCCTTCAAGTACCCCTTTTCCATCCTTGACCTTAAAAGCAACATAAATCGAAGGGGAGCGTTTGTCTTGGTATTCAATCTCTGCCTCAGCCAATGCTGATTCTGAAGACGGGGACCAGTAGACCGTCTTTTTATCTTTGTAAATGTAGCCCTTTTTCGCCATTTCACCAAAAACCTTGATTTGCTCAGCCTCATAACTTTTATTAAGTGTAATATAAGGGTGATCCCAGTCACCACGAACACCAAGGCGTTTAAATTGCGTGCGCTGACGATCAATTTGTTCTAATGCATACTCTTCACAAAGTTTACGGAATTCAGCAATGCTTAATTCCTTACGCTTAACGCCTTTTTTTGTCAGCGCCTGTTCAATTGGGAGACCATGCGTATCCCAACCCGGAACATAGGGAGCCTGATAGCCTGACATAGACTTGAAGCGAACGATCATATCTTTAAGAATTTTATTTTCTGCATGACCAATATGAATATCTCCATTAGCATAAGGAGGGCCATCATGTAAAACAAAAAGAGGACGTTCTTTCGTACGCTCTAATTGTTTTTCGTAAATATGCTGTTCTTCCCACTCCTTTTGCATTTCAGGCTCTTTATTGGGGAGATTTCCACGCATAGGAAAATCTGTTTTTGGCATTAATAATGTGTCTTTATACTCCATTCTTTTTCCTCCTAGACTGTCTTCCTTCTCAAAACCAGCACACACTCACCTTTAACACGCTCTCTTTTGCAAATGTCGAAATGTCAAAAAACGTGCAGCCTTATGAGAAATTAATGAAAACTTGATACCAGATTCGCTAACCACGACCCCTGGTTTTATATTTGTGCATAAAAAAGACCCCTCATCCTAAAGGGACGAGAAGGCCGCGGTACCACCCTTTTCAGCAAACCATGTTTCTGTTTGCCGACTTAATTCTTCGTAACGTGAAGTCACCGCCACCGCCTACTTCGGTTCAGGATGGAACTCAAGGGTGATATTCACTACTAAATGCAGATCAGGCTTCCACCATTCCCCGATTCGCTAAGCTGCTATTTATGAGCTACTTTCCCCATCATCGTTTTTACAACTATAACAATGCAGTATGACCAATTATGTGTAAGTATATGAAAAAAAGAATAAGAACGTCAAGTCAAAGCTTTTTATTCACTATATTCTGAGCTCACTTCAAGTTCCGCATCGTCAAGGGACTCTGAGAGCTTGTCCCACTCGTCATTCTTCAATAGCTCAAGTTGCGCTTCAATGAGCATGCGGAACCGTGTACGATAGACGCTGGCTTGTTTTTTCAGTTCCTCAATATCAAGGGCAATTTTTCTTGATTTACTTAGGGACTCATTAATAATGCGATCCGCATTTTTTTCTGCTTCTTTTACAATGAGCTTGGCTTCTTTACTGGCATTTTGCTTAACATCCTCAGCGGTTTCTTGAGCAATTAGGATGGATTTATTTAACGTTTCTTCAATGTTTGAAAAATGCCCAATACGTTCTTCTAATTTACGTACTTTTTCTTCAAGTCCCTTTTTTTCACGGATGAGAACCTCGTAATCCTTGATCACTTGATCGAGAAAATCATTTACTTCATCTTCGTCATATCCACGAAACCCACGTGAGAACTCTTTGTTGTGAATATCTAATGGTGTTAATGGCATCATGCCACCTCCATACTTCTTATGTGTTACTTTGCAATTTCGACAATGGCCGACGGATTTCCTGCAAATTCTTTAAATTCATTTTACAGTTTCCTGCCCTTGCTTACAAGTAGAAATTATACGTCTACCTTAATAAACCATAGGTAATCCACAGATTTCCACGTTTCGTTTGTCCGCCAACTGAGATAAGGCGACTGCGGCCAAACCCCCGCAAGGAGAGATAATCACCTGCTTTTAATTCAAATGACGTTTTTTGGATTAACTTCCAATTCACCTTAACTAAACCATTCGTCACCAGATCCGCAACCTTACTCCTGGAAAGATGGTAAATTTCTGACAAAACAACGTCGAGTCTGAGAGAAGGGACAGCACCTTCCCGCTGCTCCCATTCGTGTTCTACGGGTAGAATTTGATTAAGGGCGACTCGTTCAATTGTCACATTGACTCTGCCCACTTTGTTTAAATGCAGTTGGACATAATCGGCAATTTCATCTGCAACAACACATTGAACTCTATTTTCTGCAAATAAAAGATCACCAAATTTTTCTCTTTTCAATCCAAGACCCATTAACGATCCTAGAAGATTTCGGTGATCGATACTGGCATATTTTACAGGATAATGGACTTCTAATAAAGCCAGCCCAAAATCATTGTCCTCAACGTAAGGAGGTGACAACAACACTCTTGATCTTTCGGCCCCCTGGTAGCCGCCGGAGTAAGAAAGTGTGATCTCATCATTTTTTCCGATTATGGTCTTGACCATTTCAAGTTGTCGGGGATCGAGAAAATCAGTCCTTTTGACAACATAACGCTCAAGAACCTGCGTTTTCCATTCTAAAAGCGAATCAATAAATGGTTTTTCTTCGGGTCTAAAATGTTCATATATTGACATGACAACCGTCCTTAAAAAATCAGGTATGAGAAAAGCCGAGCAAGTCCAATGCGAGCAAAATATAGAACAAAGAGAGCCACCATCGGCGATAAATCCATCATCCCAATGGGTGGAATAATCTTACGAAAGGGTTCTAAATAAGGTTCACAAATTTTGCCCAGGAATTGCCCAAAAGCTGAATAACGAATATTTGGCACCCATGACATCAAAATATAGACAATGAGCGCAAAACTGTACAGCTCTAATAGAATAAGAATAAAATTCAAAAGATAAAGCATTTATTCGCCTCATTTCATGATTACTTTTTCACTGTACTCCACTAACACTGAAGTCACATCAATTTCATTAAGTGCACATAAAAAGGTATGCGGTTCAAGCTTAATGATCTGACCATCCAAAGCATAAACAACGCCACTCATAAAATCAATCATCTGCTTCGCTTCAGCCTTCGGAACATGAAAAAGGCTAAAAATAACAATCTGACGCTCTCGTATATGCTCGGTAATGGTTTGTACATCTTCATAACCATATGAATCTAATCGAAAGATCTCTGGTTGTGGCTCTTCGTCGTTATACACTTCTTCTGCAGCGTATTCAAAATCATCAGGATCATGATAAGAGGATCCTTCCGTCGATTGTCTCCTTCTATCGGGTTGTTCCTGCTCGAAGTGGCTTTCTAATTCTTCATCTA
Organism: Pullulanibacillus pueri; assembly: GCF_014639255.1. Classification (GTDB taxonomy): domain Bacteria; phylum Bacillota; class Bacilli; order Bacillales; family Sporolactobacillaceae; genus Pullulanibacillus; species Pullulanibacillus pueri. Next base: position 335,184 of record NZ_BMFV01000001.1, on the reverse strand, counting down.
AATTAAAAAAATGCTTAAATGAATCTTTTAAACCCATAAAATAAAACTCCTTTATTCTTCATGCCCAACAAGCGCAGTTCCAATACGAACAAAGGTGGCTCCCTCTTCAATGGCAATTTCATAGTCATTGGACATTCCCATAGATAATTCATTACACGGAGCATGGGGGTAAGCCTTTTCTTGAATGCGCAGTTGGCAATTTTTTAGACGCTTAAAAACTGTTCGAATGAGTGTCTTATTTTCAGTATGTGGCGCCATCGTCATTAAACCGATCACTCTAATTTTTTTGTACTGACTCAATTGCTCAATAAAAGAGTCTAAGTCCGCCTCAGTAATTCCATGCTTACTCTCTTCACCTGAAACATTCACTTGAACGAAACAATTTATAACCGATTCACTTCGCTTTTCGATCTCTTTGGCCACTGATAAACGATCTAAAGAATGAAGCATGTCAATATGATTCACAACATCTTTGACCTTACGAGATTGGAGGGTCCCGATAAAATGCCAACAAATATCTTGAGAAGAAAGCTTGCTCTTTTGTTTCGCCAAAAGGCCTTCTGGACGGTTTTCACCTAGATGCTTGACCCCGCTTTCTACAGCTGCAAAAGCCCGCTCCACACTGACATATTTTGTCACAGCAATAACAGTCACTTCAGAGGGATCTCGTCCCACTTTTTCACAGGCCAATGTAATATTCGTTCTAATTTTTTTAAAATTCTCACTTACATTCATATTATACCCCACCATTAATTCCGATGTATCCTAGCATCCGACCTGTTTTTCCATTCTCTTTCCGATGAGAGTAAAAAAGGTCAGTACGACAGCTCGTGCAGTATTGCGTCATATGGATATTCTCCTCTGCTACGCCAGATGCCTTGAGGATGCCTTTATTCAATTTTTTCAGATCGAGTTGATAGCGATGCTCACGTTTCTGAGTGGCAACATCATCTATTTTTATGTATGAAAGTGCCTTCACTTGCTGCATGACAAAATCATCAACTTCGTAGCAACACGGGCCAATGGAAGGTCCGATTACAACGTTGACCTCTTGAGGTAGAATATTAAATTGTTTTGCCCACTCCTCGACCATCTTCCTACCAATCTCCCCGACGGTCCCACGCCAACCGGCATGAGCGATACCCACAACAGGTACCCTATTGCAGTAAAAAAATAAAGGCACACAATCCGCAAAACAGGCCGTTAATAGTAAGTCTTTCTCTGTGGTATATAAACCATCACAAGCTTTCACGACAGAATCAAGGTCCAAAGCGCCCATTCCTGCAGAATCCTTTGACACTCTTAAGATGAGATGACCATGAACTTGTTCTCCAGTAACCCATCTTTCTGCAGGGAATTTAATAGATTCTCCTAAAAGCTTACGATTTGCTGTGACCATTTTGGCATCGTCACCTACGTGATAGCCCATGTTTAAACTTGCATAATCACCAACACTGTAGCCACCATTTCTTAGCGATATCCCCACTTTAATACTGCCATTGGTCAACTTTATTGGAGCGAGCTCTAATTTTTCTGTCGCTTGTATTTGAAAAGGTTCTGACTGCAAAGGAAACTCACTCCTCAAACTCAACATTTATCTTAAAAGAATGCTTTCTATCCTTTTTTATCATAACATAATATTGCACTTCAATGGCAGTCATTCGTACGATTCTTTTGCTTTATCATACCCACTATTAGGTTCATTAAAACGGACAAGGATGACGTCATCACCAACCCTTACAATATTACGCCAAGGGATGACAACTTCGCTTTCTCGTCCAAACAGTCCTAGCATTTTCCCTGCCCCTGGAATAACGATATGTTCAATTTTTCCTGTGGTCATATTGACATCTAAATCTCCAATATGACCGAGCAACTTTCCATTCTCCACATTAACCACTTCTTTTACTTGAAAATCTGATATTCGCGCCATGGAATCTCCTCCAAAAAGATGATCTTGTCATTAATATATGGAGCTATCGTCCAAAAAAGAAGCATCAGAAACTAAGTTTTCCCGACCTTCTCAAAAACAAGAGCCCCCGGTCCACTTTAAACATTGAAAAGAATTTTAACCAAAGGCAACGTCCCCCCAGTTGATGGGAACGGAGAGTGCGAGAGTCGGAAAGCTTTTACTGATGTTCCTCAGCGCGGCTTACTCACGATGGCCAGAACTAGAGTCTTCTGGAATTGCACGTATCCGAAGATCCACTATAGTAATTCAACCATCCAAAGTTTAGCTTTATCGGCAAATATCAAAGTTACATTTAAAAAGGCTTCCATAAAGTGATAATTGCTGACGTTATAAAAAAGCACCTATCTTAGCGATAGATGCTTATGTAGGTGTATTAAATTTTAATGATGAATATTCTTATTCATCTCCTTTATGGCCGCTTTTTCTAAACGTGAAACTTGTGCCTGAGAAATACCAATTTCTTCTGCCACTTCCATCTGAGTTTTCCCTTGAAAGAAGCGCATGGATAGAATATTTTTTTCACGGTCATTTAATCTTGTCATGGCCTCGCGAAGCGCGATTTCTTCAATCCATTGAATGTCTTTATTCTTTTCATCTCCAATTTGATCCATCACAAAGATGGGATCACCACCATCATTGTATATGGGTTCAAATAAGGAGACAGGATCTTGAATGGCGTCAAGCGCGAACACCACATCCTCCATCGGAACATCTAATTGTTTTGCAATTTCTTCTGCCGTTGGTTCTCGAGAATTTTTTGAAATGAGTTTTTCTTTTATTTGTAGTGCCTTATAAGCAATATCCCGAAGTGATCGCGACACGCGAATCGGGTTATTGTCCCTAAGGTACCGTCTAATCTCTCCTATGATCATCGGTACAGCATAGGTGGAAAACTTCACATTTTGTCCAAGATCAAAATTATCAATGGATTTCATAAGTCCAATACATCCGACTTGGAACAAATCATCGACGTATTCGCCACGGTTGTTAAATCTTTGAATGACACTCAAAACAAGTCTGAGGTTACCATTGACAAGCTTTTCTCGTGCTGTAATATCGCCGTTCTGTAGTTCAACAAATAGCTTTCGCATTTCTTCATTTTTGAGAACAGGCAATGTTGCGGTATCTACGCCGCAAATCTCTACTTTATTTCGTGCCATATGATTCCCTCCTAATCGGAGCTTTGTACAACGTAAAGTATCTCCTAGAGAGGGAAAAATATGCATCAGGATATGTCTGTTATTTTATGGAATAATTTCAATATGTTCTTTTTTATTGATCCTAATAGGGTTAGACCATTTTATTAAATTCTTTCTGAAGCCGCTTTATAATCCGCTTTTCTAAACGGGAGATATAAGATTGAGAAATTCCTAATTGATCGGCCACATCTTTTTGGGTTTTTTCCTTACCTCCTGCCAAACCAAAACGAAGCTCCATGATTTCTTTTTCACGATCATTAAGCAAAAGAATCGCTTTCTTTAAGAGTGTACGATCAATTTTCTTTTCCATATCACGGGTGATGATGTCTTCATCAGTCCCAAGGACATCAGAGAGTAGGAGTTCATTCCCGTCCCAATCCACATTGAGTGGCTCATCAAAAGAAACCTCTGTTTTACGTTTATTATTTCGTCTGAGATACATTAAAATCTCATTTTCAATACAACGTGAGGCATAAGTGGCCAACTTGATTTTCTTCTCTGGATTAAACGTATTGACCGCTTTAATCAATCCTATTGTGCCGATACTGATAAGATCCTCAATATTAATCTTCGTATTTTCAAATTTACGAGCAATATAAACGACTAAACGTAAATTTCTTTCAATCAGTGTTGAACGCGCGTCTTGGTCGCCTTCAACCAATTTCACTAATAGCTCTTGCTCCTCTTCCTTAGATAAGGGAGGTGGAAGGGCTTCACTACCGCCTATATAATAAATTTCTTTAGGCTTAATGCCCATTTTTCGAATGAGCCTATACCACCACGTCATGAACTTCATTTTAAGCTGTCTCATAAATTTCTCCCACCTTTGCCTTAAGATGCTGAAATGTGTAATTGACCCTGCTGAAGCATGTCTGGATGTAAAATACAATTAAATGCATCATCTTCTGATAAACGATGCTCTGTTAAGGCAACAAAGACCTTCGTACATTTTAGATAGCCCTTTGGATGTTGGATGATAATCGCATCAGGTTTTAAAGCAATCACAAGCTGATCCTTTCCATCGACACCTCTATAAGGGATTAAAGTTAAGCGATTCAACCATTCTTTCTCAATTGAGGGATCTCCATAAACCAACAGTGGGTCTTCAACAAATAGACCTTTCGGAAGATAATCACTAGCTGCGGCCTTACTAATAAACATAACAGGCGTCCCTGTGGCTGGGTGTGTTAGCTGGTTCCCAGTATCCACAATGCCATTTACTGAAAAAGTGATTTTGCCAAAATGGAGCTCGACAGGCATCTCATGATCTATCTTCCATTTGCGGACTACAACGTCCTCTAATCTTTTTTTAGAAAAATACCAAACAAGTGGAAAAGCAATGATCACAAAGATCCAGCTCACAGGATCTCCATATTGAAGTGTACTGAACAGCACCCCATTATCATATGATTGATTTGACTGAAGAAAATAATGGATCGCAAACAGGCCTCCACCCATCATAAAGGTGACAAAATAAAACATAAAAAAACTTTGAAAAAAGAGCGAAAAACGCCGGAAACCAAAGACTATCCAAACAATAAGCATAGAATAAATCAGTTTGCCGACAGGATGATAAAACATAGGTGAAAGTGGTGTAAAAAGGAATAAAATGATCAACGATGCAAAAAAACTACCTGCAACTAATCGCCATTTCTTAATGGGTCTTTTAAGAACACCTGCAGTAAGGTTGAGGATCATAAAGTCTATGAATAAATTGAGTAACCAGACGACATCCAAATAGATGGTCAACTTTAACCGCCACCCGCCTGAAGGTTGTTAATCAAAAGTATACGGGCTTATATTTAGAATGTCTGTCGTTTAGTGGTGCTCAAAAGCTATTATTTTGTATTTTAATGACTGTTACATACCGGTTTTTGTCGATGTAAATGAAGTTATTTTTTGGAGGATTATGGTGTCAGTCGGTGAGGAAAGACTTTCAAAAAATTTTTGAAAAAAGTTCGTCTCTGAGCTTTTTTTGGGACCACGACTTTCACCCCAAAAAGTAAAGGGCACTTTTCGGGGACCACGACTTTCACCCCAAAAAGTAAAGGGCACTTTTCGGGGACCCCGATTGGGCGTCGAACGTCGCCCTCTCCGTCGTGTAGGCATGAGGAAAACGAGCTTTTCGAAGCGGAAATCCACACTTTCTGATGGCAAAAATTTTTTCTTACTACTTTAGAAACTTAAAACTTATCTGACCAAAACGTGATTAAAGTGAACAAATACCAGACCCTTGCTTCCCTTAAGGATTTATCCTTTTTAATAAACAAAAAAACCCAAGCATGAAAGCTCGGGTAACAGTTAAGTCACCTTTATAAACTATAGCATTTTTATCTTTCATAAAAAAACGGCGGTTCAATTCCTAACAGTCTTAAATAGATATAGCCTTGACCACGATGATGAATCTCATTTTCAAGCGCGTATTGCAAGCGATCAAAATGGCTCATTTCCCCTCCAAAGAAGGGATCCTTTTCAACCACGGCGAGTCTCTCCTCTGTTATTTCGTGCCACCAATTTCTCACACTTTCTTGGGTCTCTTGACAGGCTTTTAAAAGATCTGCCTTCGAGGAAACACCAGCGTAGGGCTGTGTATATTCCCAGTCTCCCAAGGCAATACCACGAGTATAGCCCCGTTCAACATCCAACACTTCTAAAATCATCTCTGAAAAAGGACGCAACGGTTCTACTGGAGAATATGTAAATAACTTGTCCTCAGGAAAAGCTTGCAACGTGCGAATCGTTAATCCCCGATTGGCATCTAAAGTTTCTCGAAATTTTTCAAGTGATAAAATCATTGAATAACGCCTCCTTTATGTCAATCATATACATAGTATAGCCGCGCTTTACTGACAACAATAGTCAGTGAAAATAAAAAATATTAACCAAATGTTGAGGAAGTGTGAAAAGCAAGAAGCAATAAAAGTGTTTGAGCAGGAACGGCAGGATCAAAAATTATAAAAAGTATTATTGATGTAGATTGCGACGCAACTGCAAGGTGATACCTTTCCGAGCTAATAGTGTAGATCTCCGCTCCAGGTCGCTCGCTTTTCTCATGCCCACAGGACTAAGGAAAGCGGAGTGTATGTCCGTAGCGGTGATTATGTGGTTACGTCGCAATTGACTTCAACTCTAAACTTCATTGTCTTGACTAGAACAACCATTTTCTTTAAATAAGCTTCAGCATTTAATAATAGATACCACTAAAGATGTTTTAACAGCATTTTTAAAGGGGGTTTAACTCCAACAAAAAAAACCGCCGTATATTAACGGCGGCGGTTTCTATTTCTTAGAAATGTCGGAATATCAAGGGTATCCTCTTCTTCTTCAGAGGACACTGAATGAGAATGTGAATGCGATTGCGTGTGTCTTGAAACCTCTTGTTCCTCACGATGAATCGGCTTAGCCTGTGGTTTAAGACTCGGACGATCACGCATAATATTTTGTCCTCGGGATTCTACTTCTTCAAATCCAGTGGCAATCACGGTGACCACAATTTCATCATCGAGGTCTTCGCTAATAACTGAACCAAAAATCATGTTGACTTCTTGATCTGCAGCAGTCGCCACAATATCAGCGGCTTCATTGACTTCATAAAGACTGAGGTTGTTTCCTCCAGTGATATTCATCAAGACACCTTTTGCGCCATCAATGGATTTTTCAAGTAAAGGACTGGAAATAGCCTTTTTAGCTGCTTCGGCTGCGCGGTTTTCACCTGTTGCAACTCCAATCGCCATAAGCGCTGTTCCACCATCGGTCATAATGGTTTTAACGTCAGCAAAGTCCAAGTTAATGAGACCCGGCATTGCAATAAGGTCGGAAATTCCTTGAACACCTTGCCTCAAGACATTGTCTGCTTCTCGGAAAGCTTCGAGCATTGGTGTGTTGCGATCAACGATTTCCAAAAGACGATCATTAGGGATGACAATAAGAGTATCCACTTTTTCTTTTAGATTGCTTATACCACCCGCTGCTTGATTTTGCCGCTTTCTACCTTCAAATGTGAAGGGACGCGTTACCACACCAACCGTAAGAGCTCCCATATCCTTCGCAATTTCTGCTATAACAGGTGCTGCACCCGTTCCAGTGCCACCACCCATTCCAGCCGTCACAAATACCATGTCTGCTCCTTTAAGAGCTTCCTCAATGTGTTCACGGCTTTCTTCTGCCGCTTTCTTCCCAACATCGGGATTCGCACCGGCACCCAAACCCCTAGTTAACTTTTCACCTAGCTGTAACTTAATGTCTGCCTTTGAAAGCTTAAGGGCTTGTGCGTCTGTGTTAACACAAATAAAATCGACGCCCTGTACGCCACTTTCTATCATACGATTAACAGCGTTTGAACCGCCGCCACCGACACCTATTACTTTTATTTGTGCGAGTTGTTCCATCTCCATATTGTCAAACATTCTATGTGCCTCCCATTTGTTAATTGCTCAAATTGATCAGAAGGGGTTAAAAGCACTTATCGTCTCTCGCTTTTTTCTGCCCGTAGATCAGTCAAAAAATGAATCAAATAATTGCTTAACTTTCTTAGTGACACCACCACGTTGTCTAGAATTCTCCTGTTTTACTTTACTTTTCTTTGGGTGTCCATTATTGCTATCGGGGGCAATGGCCACTGCAATTTCTCTACCCTGAATGCGAACATTATGATAAGCAAACTTAATTAGTCCAACACAAGTGGTATATTGAGGTTCTCGCACACCGATGTAATCAGGGATTGCTACCCTCACATTATGGTCAAGCTCATGCTGAGCCAAATCAACAAAGCCTTCCATCGCTGTAACGCCACCCGTAAAGATATATCCCCCTGGAACGTCAACAAACCCATGACGTCGGATTTCTGTTCTCACAAGTTCTAGGATCTCTGCAACCCGGGGTTCGATAATATAAGCAAGATCTTGCTGACTAAAGGTTTCCTCGCCATTTCTCCCCATTTTTGATACTGTAAAGGTTTCTTCTATGGAGGCAAGATCGATAGAAGCATGTCCATATTTAAGTTTAATAGATTCTGCATTTTCTGTTGAAGTGCGTAATCCAATGGACACATCTTTAGTGACATGGTTCCCACCAATCGGGAGGATAAAAGTGTCAACTAAAACACCTTGTTCAAATAAAGCCACTTTTGTTGATCCCCCACCAATATCGACAAGCGCAACCCCAAGGTTTTTCTCATCACTCGAAAGCGCCACAGAACCTAGCGCTAAAGGTGTTAAACAAATATCTGCTATTTCTAAGCCTGCCTTTTCAACACAACGTTGAAGGTTATGTAATATTGTTTTTGAACCCGTAATCACAGTGCCCTTCATTTCTAAACGTACGCCAACCATCCCACGAGGATCGTTAATCCCCTCTAAACCATCCACGATAAATTCATGATGAATCACATCGATAATTTCACGTTCCGGCGCAATAGGCATAACCTGAGCTGCTTCCATTACCCTTGCGATATCGTCATCGCCAATTTCTCGATTGTCACTTGAGACTGCTACAACACCATGACAAGGGTGTAATTGAATATGATTCCCAGTTATTCCCACGATTGCGCTCTGAACCTTTGAACCTACCATTCTTTCGGCCTGTTCCACTGCGTTTCGAATTGAGCGCACCGTTTCATCTATATCGACGATTGACCCTTTTTTAATGCCGTTAGAGTCACTTTTACCGATGCCTATGACATTTAAAGTATCTCCTGCCATTTCTCCAATCAAAACCTTCACTGTGGACGTACCGATGTCCAAGCTTACATAAATATCATTGTTGTTCAATCTCCGGCACCTCCTTTTAACACCTTTCAAGATCTATCCTTTTTTAGATAATCATATTTTACACTATTCAACACTATATCGTATATTTTTGAAAAGATTTCTATCTTTTTATATACGATAATGTTGATAGCATAAGCAACACTTAATTTTTGGTAAAAAACTTTCCTATACATATATTTCGGTTTATAGATGCAATAAATGTACTCTTTTTAGACTACCATATGAATGGTATTCAACACATCAAGACATTTATCCTTTTTTTCATAAGCAAAAATTACGATTTATGCACATTTTTTTCTGCTCGTTCGCGCCACATTTGAATAAAAAGCCTACGAATTATGGCGATATTGTTAAAAAGTCTGACACCGAAAGCAAAAAGAGCTACTAAATATAAGTCTACACCAAGTTTCACTCCGAGAAAAGCTAATCCTGCTGCTAAAATAATATTGAAGAAAATACCAGAGACAAAAACAACATTATCATAGTTTTTTTGCAGGTGGGCTCTCATCCCTCCGAAGAGTGTGTCTAATGCTGCAAGTATAGCAATAGAGAGATAATGAGCATAGGCCTCAGGGATCGAAACGTTCGTAAACCAACCAATAACGAGTCCAATAAATAATCCTAAAACGGGTAGCCACATTTTACTAATCCCCCTTGACTGGCTTCATATATTCCACTTTTTCACTCTCACCATTAGCGGGGAGCTTAAGCCGATCTTCTACTTTAACCATCATAGTCAAGCCTTCACGTGCAAAGTCTTCCATACTTTCTGAGACTTCTAGTCGTTTTTTTAGATCAGACGGATGAGGCGTAAGGACTCGAATTGGAAAAGGAAGGTCCGGTAAAGGATGGTCATTCACATACACTATTTCATGGACCATTCTGATCGGTGAGCGGTTCGTTAATCTTTCATCTGCAATAGCAATATCTGTCGCCCCTAGAGTATTGAGTTCATTAATCAAACGTCGGATCAAATCAGCGTTAAGTCCCTCGCCTGCTTCTGAATACCCTTGGGCAAGGGCTTGTACCGTGACTAAAACGCCTGTGCCTGCTTTTACTGTCTCTCCGGCAAGTTCTTTCTGCTTATCTAGTGCTTCTTTCATTGTCTGTAACTGACTCTTTGTATCATCACTCTCATAGCCTTCTAGTAATCGATTACTCTCGCTAAGTTGTTCATTGAGTTGAACGTGTTTTTTCTCTGCTTTTGTTAAATCATCTTGAAGTTGATAAATATCACGTGTATCTCTTGGCTTGTCCTCTTTAGTTACTCCAAATTGCAGAGCCACCATAAATCCAAGAAATGCGGTGACTAGCGTGATGGAAAGCATCTTTTTCACTCTAACACTACCCTAAATAAGTGGTTTTAACGTTATATCGCTTTTCTTTTCTGTGGAAACCTTAATCCCTCTATTCATAAGCAAGTCCACTGTCCCACCACTCATGTTCAATGACGATAATAAAAGATGGGGATCTCCAATGGCCTCAACGATAAAAGGTACCGTATGTTTTTGTCCATCAATCTTAACAACCGGACCGACACATTCAATATAGGAATGGATCGATAATCTTTGCCCATTTAGTGAAACGCCTTCAGCTCCTGCGGCGTAAAGTTCATAAATGACTTCTTGAATATCTTGCTGATGCACGATGTAGTTATTCGGATCATCCTCTTCTGGGACATACTGAGCATCCTCAAGAGATACTCGAATGCCTGGCCCATGGACTTTGGTTAAACCATTGAGCATCCGGTAATTGTTAAGGCTTTTCTGTATATCGTGTGCCTCTTTTTTCTGATTTGCCAAGGTTTGCTCATTGCTTTGTACTTGTTCACGGCGATTTTCCAACTTTTTCTCTAGGGATTGATTCGTCTCTTGCTCTTTTATCAACTGCGTGCGCAACTGATGTTCTTGTGTCCATAGCTCGTTTGCTTCTTCAGACTTTGGGCTCTCAGCTTTTTTAAAGTATTGATAAGAGAAGACCACAATAAACCCTGTAACCATTAAAATAATGGCTAACGAAAACCTATGATTTCTCATTGCCCTCTCCTTTATCAGGGGACTCAAAAGGCTTCCAAGTAGCGCCTAATGTGAGGTCAATAATGCCCTTCTTACCTTTTTCAGCAGCGGCAATACTCGAGTAATATTTATTCATTTTCTCAGCCAAAGAACTTATCGTCACGATAACCTGGTTGCCATCACTCATATAAAGCTGAATACCATCTGAATTCATTGTTGTTGGTGAGAAAACTATTTCTGAAATGGCATTATAAGTCGCCGGCTCTATCTTAAGTAATTGCCGAGTTAACAATGTCAAGGTTTTCCCTTTTTCAACTTTTTTAATCACAGGTGCAGAATAAGGAAGGGCTGTACCCGAAACCTTTTCCATGACCTTCCCACTTGAAAGTACCGGTAAATAATGGTTATCTTCTTGAATAAACGCTACACGCTTATATTCGGTTACCTTAATGGTCACTTTCGATGGGAAGTGGCTTTCAATATCAGCCGATTTAATCATAGGGATTTCTTTTATTTTACTGGCAACAGCCTTTTCATCAATATCCCATATCTTGCTCTTTGTTGTCACACCACTTTGTTTCTCTATTTCTGGAGAGTCAACATACTCATTTCCACTAATATCAATGGTTTTGACATTACTAAGAGGCGATTCGAAATACACGACGGCCATGATCAAGATAAAGAAGATCGTAAGGTAAAAGATAATACGTCTATTTGTTTTTTGGCGTCTTTGCTCTTTTAATTTTGGAATACGGTCTTCAAGTTGTATGACCTTCTTTTCTGCCATGCTTGTCTCACCTAAATTTCTTTCTAGTTTGAACTTGCACCCACCAGGTGTGCTTGTCCTGCACATACTCTATAGATTATGTATGACGTTATAGAAGTGAAATAAAAGCGACACACTCGATGCCGCTTTTTAGCTCATCATATATCGAATATTATACCATAGAATAAACGCTAGATTTTCCTATTTTTAACGTCAACTTAAAATCAATTTGCAAATCCATAAATGAAACGCTTTAAGGATTCACTGCTCCTATTTAAGATTTTCTCCTGATCGGATAAGTTGATAAAGCCTATGGGCAGCATCAGGAATCCCTTGCTCTTTTGCCTTTTTCATCATTGTTTCTCGTTTCACAGGGTTGGACATAATGTCATCAATGGCCTTATGCAACGAAGCCCCGGTCAATTCCGATTCAGTAATCACTTTTGCTGCTCCGTGCTTTTCAAGTGCCCGTGCATTTTTTTCTTGATGATTATTGGTCACATACGGACTTGGGATTAATATGCTAGGTAGAGCAAGTGCTGTAAATTCTGCCAAGCTCGTTGCTCCTGCTCTTGAGACGACAAGATCAACACCTGCTAGGACATCCGGCATATTGTGAATAAAAGGTTGGATCGAAATATTTTCAGGTTTACCTTGGGCATTGACTTCGGCAATTACTTGCTCATAGTGGACTTCCCCTGTGATATATATCAATTGGTAATCTTTTGTCGCTATCGTCGGTAGCAGTTCAATGACAGCTTCGTTAATCGGTCGTGCCCCTCGGCTGCCCCCAAATACTAAAACTGTTTTTTTACCGGTTTTTAATCCGACAGATTCTATTCCAATTTTACCGTTACCATTTAAGATTTCAGAAGCTCTTGGATTGCCTGTAAGTACGGTATTTCCTTTAGTAAAATAGCTGTCAGCTTCTTCCATAGATAAAGCGACGTGATCCACATATTTACTTAAAAATTTATTTGTTAAACCAGGCACACTATTTTGTTCATGAATAACTGTAGGAACGTGAAGCTTTGCTGCGGCGTAAACCACCGGCCCACAGACATAACCACCTGTGCCAATAACAACATCTGGTGCAAATTTATGAATAAGGCTTTTACTTTTACTGACGCCTTTTAAGAAGCGCATCACCGTTTTAACATTTTCAATCGAGATCTTTCTTCTAAAACCTGTAATGTCTAGTGCATGGAAAGGAAGATGTTCCCTTTCAACAATATCCTTTTCTAGACCATTTTTTGTTCCAATATACATAAATGCAGAATCTGGTTCCTGTCGCTGTATTTCATGGACTAACGCGATGGCAGGATATATATGTCCACCCGTGCCACCACCACTAACGATTACTCTCATTGATGTCACCCTTTATAAATAGCTTTTACCCATAATAATATGTAAGGTCTATTGATCTTTACTTGAGCTTGAGATCAACTGAGCAAGTATAAAATCCACACCCTTTATTCTTCTATTTTTTAGTGAAGATTTACTCTCTAATTGATCCCTACACCGTGTAAAAAAGCGTCTAAATATACAAAGAAAGACGCCCACATTATATTGTATTAGATTTTCTTAATTAAACAACACCATATTATTGGATATTTTATAACTCTACACATTTTAAACCATGCGATGTACCATATCAAATTTTCGCTTACTCCTGACGTTTTATGACGATTTTCAGAGTTCGAAATAGAAGAATCGCTGCTTTCAAACGCTTATCAATAGGGCTTCTCTTTTTAATGATAAGAAAAACCGGGCAAAAACATGCCCAGTCCTCATTCAGTTGAGCATAAAAATGTTTTTTACCAAAATGCACCGTCAGCACCAAGTGGATTGGAGCGAAAGACGCGAGACTCCTTCGGGAACAGCACGTGTCCGAAGATCCACTTGGGAAACCCGATAGCTCATCCCAAGTTAGCTGAGGCCGTGCCCGAGGAAAGCGAGCATTCTGAAGCGGAAATCCACTCCGTCCTGATGACCAGAATTTTATACATTCTTATTCTTTTAGAAAACTTGGCTTCCGCCAAGCCTTAATGGCAGAAGCCTAAGTTGCACTTATAAGGTCTTCCACTCATTTAAATTCTGACGTTACAAAAATATGGAGAAACCCTTGTTAGAGTTTCTCCATATAAGCTAAGCACTACTGAACCTATTTAAAGTCGCGCGTATCGACTAATATTCAGGAGTATACCTACCGCAACGAGCATTAAGGTCAGAGAGGATCCTCCATAGCTTAAGAACGGTAAAGTAATCCCAGTAACCGGCATAAGGCCAGTAACTACTGCTATATTGATCATAACCTGAATGGCAATCATCCCTATAATCCCCACCGATAGTAAACTACCATAGAGATCTGGCGCACTCATCGCGATACGGATCCCTCTCCATAACAATAGGCAAAAAAGTAAAAGCACAAAAGTGGCACCAATAAACCCTAATTCTTCAGAAATAATGGAGAAGATAAAATCCGTTTGCGGTTCGGGAAGGTATTGGAACTTTTGACGACTTTGTCCCAAACCAAACCCCAGTAAACCACCAGGACCTATCGCATAGAGGGATTGGATAATTTGAAACCCACTTCCTAACTCATCCTTCCATGGATCTAAGAAAGAAGTAATCCGCTGTATACGATAAGGGGCTGAAATAATGAGACCCGCAAAACCTATTAAACCGATAGAACCTAAAAAGACGAAGTGTTTAATACGAGCACCCGCCACAAACAACATAGTGATACAAGTTGCCACTAACACTGTCCCGGAGCCTAAATCGGGTTGGAGCATGATCAGTCCGAATGCAAGAAAAACAAGAGCCAATGACGGGACAAGACCTTTTTTTATTGTCGTCACATACTTTTGATTTTCTGATAAAAATTTCGCTAAAAAGATAATCAGTGCTATTTTCATAAATTCAGAAGGTTGGATTGAAAAAGCACTTGGACCCAGCCAGCTACTTGCTCCCCCTCTCACCTTTCCGACCCCAGGAATAAGCACTAAAATAAGGAGAAAAAAGCAAATGAGCAAGGCTATTTTTGACCACGATCGCCAAGTCCAATAATTAATATTCATGACAAAAAACATCGCCGTGACGCCAATACCTGCAAATAATAATTGTCTTTTTGCAAAATAAAAAGCATCATCAAATCTGTAAGACGCCCAGACCGCACTCGCACTATATACCATCACTAAACCAATGGTTAACAACGAAAGAGTGACAATGATAAGAAAAAAATCCGGTGCCGCTTTTTTTTGTGGCATGTTCCCACCTCATTTAAGTACGATAAGGTCGATGCTCGAAAAGAGGTCAAAAAGGAAAAAGTCTAAGCCGTATCGCTTCTCGAGACCAGAGCGTCGTTTCACTACACAAGGCCTGAAGAGCACGCTAACGACGAGATTCGCCGCTCATCATTTGTTGACTTTTTGGATTCCTTTTGATCTAGGTCCAAAAAGAGACAAATAAGAAGCAAGAAGGTCTAGGCAGCGTCACTCTGAGGACCGCAGCGTAGATCATTCCTACGTGAGGACCGGAAGAGTCCGCTAACGACGAGATTCGCCGCTTATCATTTGTTGACTTTTTGGATTCCTTTTGATTTCCTCTCTTTGAGATAACCTGTCTACTTAAGCGTATGCACCAAATTCACAAACATGTCTCCACGTTCCTCAAATGTCTTAAATTGATCCCAGCTCGCACACGATGGAGATAATAATATGACGTCACCCGCTTCAGACAGGTCATATGCAACCTTTACAGCTTCTTCAATATTATCGACCATCTTTGTAATTTTCACACCCGCATCTTTGGCAGTGTGATGAATTTTTTCTTTTGTCTCTCCAAAGGTGACAATGGCTTTTACATTTTTGAGAAAGGGAACCAGGTCTTCAAACCCATTGCCCCGGTCTAAACCGCCAGCAAGTAAAATCGTGGGCTGTTGAAACGCACTCAATGCCTTTGATGTCGCTAAGATATTCGTTGCCTTTGAATCATTATAAAATGCTCGTCCTCGGATAGTCTCGACATATTGAAGACGATGTGGAACACCTGTGAAAGTTTGTAATACATGCACGATATGATCATTAGGAACATCCATGATTTTAGCAACAGCAATAGCCGCTAAGGCATTAGCAATATTATGCTCTCCTTTAGGCATAGCAAATTGATCTTGATGGATGATCGCTTCACCATTAAAATAAAGCGTCCCTGCTTCTAAATAAGCCCCTTCCACACGACGAGTTGTAGAAAAATAGACGCGCTGAGCTAGCGAATGCTTGGTAAAGTCTTGCACACGTTCATCATCAGCATTCACCACTAACCAATCTTCCTCGGTTTGATTTTTAGTAATATTTGCTTTCGCTTGCCCGTAGGCTTCAATACTTCCATGATAGTCTAAATGGGCAGCAAACAGGTTTAAAAACACCGCAATTTTAGGATGAAAGGTTCTAACCCCGAGCAATTGAAAACTCGATAACTCCGCAACGATAATGTCCTCTGTCGTTGCTTTTTGTCCCACTTCGCAAAGGACGGTTCCAATATTTCCTGCCACTAAAGGGTTAAAAAGACTTCCTTTAAGCATTTCACCAACCAAAGTCGTTGTCGTCGTCTTTCCATTGGACCCAGTAATCCCAACAAATTCAGCTTCCGACACTTGAGCTGCGAGTTCCACTTCAGTAATGACCGGAATACTCAGGCTTTCCGCTTTCTCAATCAGTGGATTAGTATAAGGAATCCCCGGATTTTTAACAATGATGTAGGTTTCTTCTGTCACCAATGACAATGGGTGACCATTATCAACCACACGAATGCCCAAGTTTTCGAGTTCAGTTACGACTGGCTGTCCCTTTAATGAGGCACGGTCATTCACCGTAACCTTTGCACCTAATTTGTTCAATAATTTTGCAGCTGCACAGCCACTTTTCGCCATACCTAGGACGAGAATCTCTTTGTTTGTATACTCATGAATTTGTCTCATTTTATAGCCACACCTTTAAATAAACACCAATAATTGCAAATAAAATACCAACGATCCAAAACGTCGTTACAATACGCCATTCTTTCCAACCTGAAAGTACATAATGATTGTGCAACGGACTCATCTTAAAAACGCGCCGGCCGCCTGTTGCTTTAAAATAGGTCACTTGTATAATTACCGATAGCGTCTCAATGACGAAAATGCCCCCGATAATTACTAAGAGAATTTCAGATTTTGTCAGCATGGCCACACCGGCGAGAGCTCCACCTAAGGCCAAAGAGCCAGTATCCCCCATAAACACTTTAGCCGGATGGGCATTAAACACTAAAAAGCCTAATAAAGCCCCGCATACAGCGGTAGAAAAAATCGCCACATCATGTTGCGAACTATCATATGCAATAATAGCAAAAGTAGCAAAAGCAATCGCTGCTGTTCCTGATAAAAGGCCATCCAAACCATCTGTAAGATTGGTGCCATTTGAAGTCCCTAGTAACATAATAATCGCGAGTATGAAGTAAGCCCAATAAAAATTAATGGACCAATCTGTTCCTGGTACAGAGACATAAGTCGAAAAACCGTTTTTAATGATAATGATATAAAAAATCACGGCAACAATAATTTGTCCTAATAATTTTTGCTTTGATGTTAACCCTAAGTTACGTTTCATCACCACTTTTATAAAATCGTCTAAGAATCCAATGATCCCAAAAGCTAAGGTGACAAAGATCAAGAGCCATAGATGACTATTTAAAAAACCATATCTTATTCCTGAATATAGCGAAGCAGCAACAATAGAAAGCACAATTATCACGCCACCCATCGTTGGCGTACCCGATTTCTTTTGGTGCTCTTTCGGCCCTTCATCTCGTATGTATTGTCCAAATTTTAACATTTTCAATAACGGAATAAATATCGGTGAAAATATGATAGCCACTAGGAAGGCAATGATCAATGTTGTTAATAAAATCGTTGTCATGATTCGTCCCCCCCATCTTTCAATGCATCAATCAACGTTTCGAGTCCCGCAAGTCGTGAAGCCTTAAATAACATCACCGTGTCTCTCCCCAACTGATCAAAGAGAAGTGGTAAGGCCTCTTCCTTTTTAGAAAAGGATATTACCTCCAGTGTTGACTGTTCTATTCTCCGGCATTCATCAGCAATCCATTGGGCTTTTTCACCAATGGTAATCACCTGTGTAATCGGCTCAGTTATCACTTCGGCAACCTCACGATGCAAGGCTTCTTCATCATCTCCAAGCTCATACATATCCCCTAATACAATCACCCTCTTTTTAAAACCAGACAGCTGCTTAACGGTATCTACAGCAGCCTTCATTGATGTCGGACTGGCATTATAGGCATCATTTATAAGGAGTGTCCCCAGTTTTCCAGAAAGGGTTTCTAAACGCATAGAGGTACTCTCCAAGCGTTTAAGTTTATCTTCAATCACGGGTTCCGTCAAGTGAAGTTTATATGCCAAAGCAATGGCATACGTTGTATTTTTAACGTTATGTGCTCCCAATAAAGGCATATTATAGGATTTGCCATTAACGGTAAAAACACTCCCCTCACTCTTGGTTTGTAGAGAAGAAATCACATAGTCATTCGATGATCCATATCCACAGGTTATCCTATTTTTCCCAATAGCTTCTGCCTGAGTAAGTAATGGTTCATCTCCATCAATAATCAAGGTCCCTTCCTGTTTCATCCCCTCTAAAATTTCTAGCTTAGCTTTAGCGATCCCTGCACGACTGCCCAAGAATTCAATATGGGATTCCCCAATATTAGTGATAATACTAACATCAGGCTCAGCAATTTGACTTAACAAAGAGATTTCTCCAAAGTGATTCATTCCCATTTCAAGAACACAGACTTCACAATCAGCAGGCATTGCCAATAGGGTTAAAGGTACACCAATATGGTTATTTAAATTCCCTTTTGTTTTATGCACCTTATAAGTACTACTCAAAAGTGAAGCCACAATTTCTTTCGTCGTCGTTTTTCCATTGCTTCCAGTGATCCCAATAACGATAGGGGCAACGTCATGACGATGCATCGTCGCTAAGGTTTGCAAGCCTACCAAGGTATCCTCAACGAAAAACAAGGGGAAATCCTGCTCTAAATCACGCGGAACGGGCTTTCCTTCTTGCCAAAGCGCAGCGACCGCTCCATTCTCTTTAGCTTCGAAAAGATGATCATGACCGTCAAAGTATTCACCCACAATAGGGATAAAGAGACTGTTCTCAACCTTTTGCCGACTATCAGTCGATATCTCTAAAGTGTCCATCCCTTCTATAGCCTTTATAGAATTTTCGCTCTTGGTGAGAGCCCTTAAAAGCTCTACTCTAATTCCCATCTGCTAAACGCTCCTTTATTGCCTGACGTGCTTCGACACGATCATCAAAGTCTAAGACTTCCGTACCTATAATTTGATAGGTTTCATGGCCCTTTCCAGCAATGAGAACGACATCATGATCAGCAGCCTGATTCACCGCATAGGTGATCGCTTCACGCCGACCGGTGAGTTTCGTATAGGTTCCTTTATCAAGCCCCTTCACCATATCTTCGAGAATGCGTTCAGGATCCTCTGTTCGAGGGTTATCAGAAGTAAATACTGCTAAATCACTATATTTCACAGCGATCTCTGCCATGAGCGGTCGCTTGGTTCGATCACGATCCCCTCCACATCCTACGACAGTGATCACGCGGCCTTTAGCAAATTCCTTGATCGTTAAAAGCGCATTTTCAAGACTATCTGGCGTATGAGAATAATCAACGATAACACTAAAGTTCTGACCGGCCTCGACGGTTTCAAAGCGACCAGAAACGCCTTCAATATCTTTTATAGACTCAATCATTCTTTCCCAGTTAATACCGTTTAAATGGCAGACACAGGCGGCAGCAAGGATATTGTAAACACTGAATTTGCCCACTAACTTCATGGATACCGAAAATGTACCGTCTGGAGTTTTAAGGTCAAACTGTGTCCCCTTGGCCGTTACTTTTATATTCTGGGCCTGCACATCTGCGGGTTGATCAATACCGTAGGTTAAAATAGACACAGCCGTGGCTTGTTTTAATGTCTCAGCGGCCGCATCATCATTATTAATGACCGCCACCTTCTTTCGTTCACTATCATATGTATTACCTAATTGTGAAAAAAGAAGGGATTTTGCATGGAGGTAATCCTTCATGGTGCCATGATAATCAAGATGATCCTGTGTAAGATTAGTGAAGACAGCAATATCAAAATCAAGACCACGCACCCGACCTTGAACAAGCGCATGGGAGGATACTTCCATGACAGCGGATTGAATATCATAGTCCACCATGGTCCGAAACGCCTTTTGTAAAACAGGGGCCTCTGGTGTTGTATTGCTCACAGAAATCTCTTGCTGGCCAAACTTGATGCCCATTGTTCCAACAATGCCCGTCTTGATGTTTGCGGCCTCTTGAATTTGTCTCACTAGATGAGTAATTGTCGTCTTTCCATTCGTACCTGTTACTCCGATGAGCGAAAGCTGATGAGTCGGTTGCCCATAAAAAGTATCGACCAGCATCCCCATAGCCCGTCTTGCTTCTGAAACGTATACCACCGGAATATCCGCACTTATCGGCCGTTCAGCAACGAGTGCTACCGCTCCTTTGGCTTGCACTTCTTCTACGAATTGGTGACCATCAAAACGTTCACCTTTTACACACACAAATAAGGATCCAGGTTGAACTTGACGTGAATCCATTTCTATGGAAGAAATATCTGGATCGCCTTCATTCTCTCTTCGATAACTCCCCAATGTGGTGAGTAGTTGATTTAACTTCATTTTTTCTACACATCCTTGTAAAACAGAACTCGTATTTATAGAGAAAGTATCCATTCATTTATTACATCTACGTACGTGAGCCTTGAGCTCATCGAAACATTCAGTTGCAATAAATTAGCCAAGGCATTCACGCACTTGGCTAATGACACTCATTGATTATTTTAATCATCATTATCGGATTTGTCACCTAGATTTATACGAATTGACGAACCTTCTGGGATTTTTGCTCCGGCTTTAGGGGCTTGCTCCGTTACAACATCCCCCTTACCCTCAGGAAGAATTTTTAAATTAAAGTAGCTTTGGCGAATGTCATCCTTTGTCTTCCCTATAAGATTCGGAACCTCAACCATTTGTGTGTCCCCATAACGATATTCTTTTGGAATGCCTTTAGTTTGTTTCTTCACGCCCATGGCTTGTAGACTGTCAGCAATAATTTTACCTGCAATCGGTGCTGCGACCTGTCCACCGAATTGGATCGTATTTTTAGGATTATCAATCGCAACATAAACGACAATTTGCGGATCATTGGCTGGCGCAAAACCCATAAAGGATAAAATATAGTTATTCTCTAAATAACCGCCACCCTTTGCACTTTTCTGGGCTGTTCCTGTTTTACCTCCGATTCGATATCCCTCCTGATAAGCGTTGCGTCCCGTTCCTTTAGCAACAACACTTTCAAGAGCATTTCGTACTTCTTTTGATGTTTTTTCAGAAATGACTTGTTTCTTCATTTGTGGGGTATTCCTACTGAGGACTTCACCTGTATCAGGATCAATCCAATCCTTCGCAATATAAGGCTGATACAGATATCCCCCGTTAACAGCAGCCGATACGGCGGCCACTTGCTGAATAGGCGTCACCGCTACCCCTTGCCCAAAGGCCGTTGTCGCCGCTTCAAGAGGACCAATTTTATCAGGATCAAACAAAATGCCTTTGGCCTCTCCCTGTAAATCAATTCCTGTTTTCTCTCCAAAACCGAATTGATCGATATACGAAAATAAACGATCTTTACCGAGCATTTCTCCCAGCTTTACAAAGCCGGGGTTACAAGAATTTTCAACGACTTCTAGAAAAGTTTCGGGACCATGTCCCCCTCGCTTCCAACAGTGGAGATCCGTTCCGTTCACATCGATATAGCCAGGATCATTAAAGGTATCATTTTTCAAGTCAACAAGATGCTCATTTAAGGCAGCCGCAAGCGTGATGACTTTAAAGGTAGACCCTGGTTCATAGGTTCGCCATACAGGTAAATTGTGATTATAAACTTTGGATGACACAGTTTGATAATCTTCAGGATTAAAATCAGGGCGTGAGGACATGCCGAGAATTTCACCCGTATTTGGATTCATAGCAATGGCGAGCGCACTATCAGGATGATACTTTTGATTAGCGTTATCAAGTTCTCTCTCGATAATCGATTGAACTTTCGAATCGATCGTAAGCTCTAAATTAAGGCCGTCTTTTGGTGGGACATACTCATCTCTTAAAGATGACATCCGATTCCCTTGAGCATCGGAATAAAAATCAACATGCCCTGGCGTCCCTTTTAACATGTCATCATAATAGGATTCCAAACCGATTAACCCCTGATTATCAATACCCGCGAAGCCTAATACGTGTGATAAATAGCTCCCATAAGGATAATGTCTTTGAAAGTCCTCTGCGATAAATACCCCGGGCAGTTTCAATTGCTTCACTTCAGCTGCTTTTTCATTCGTAATCTTCATACCCTCAGGCTTAATATAAGTGGAGCTAGACTTCTTAGTAAGATCTTTATACACCTTCTCCTTATCGGCACCAAGAACCTTTGCTAACGCTTCGGCGGTCTTAGCCGGATTACGCACTTGCTTAGGTACAATAAGAACCGTCGGACGACTCACATTCGTCGCAAGTTTCACACCGTTACGATCCAAAATGTCCCCGCGTTCTGCTTCATACTTTATTTCTCGACTCCATGAATTCATGGCCTTATCCTTTAACCAATCGTTAAGAAAAAGTTGGACATAACCAAGTCTGACAACAAAAATACCGAAAATAAAAAGGCCAACGAATAATATGAAAAGTAGTCGCTTTCTCACTGTAACATTTGATACGCGCACCTGCTGCCCCTCCCAATTCAATTAAACTAGGCTTGTATCAAAATATGCTTGAGAGGGACGAGTTAGAACTTTCTGCTAGAAGTGAGATTTGACTTTTCCCATTCATCTTTTTATAGACAA
Source organism: Pullulanibacillus pueri (assembly GCF_014639255.1). GTDB lineage: Bacteria > Bacillota > Bacilli > Bacillales > Sporolactobacillaceae > Pullulanibacillus > Pullulanibacillus pueri. Next base: position 312,447 of record NZ_BMFV01000001.1, on the reverse strand, counting down.
TGACCTTGAGAAGAGGGATCAACCGCAGCGGAGACACTTCAACGCTTCTATGTTACTATTTACCCGCCGTCACTTAAATCGAGCAAAATGCCCCTCGGAATAAGCGTCCAACTCATAAACGCCGCTATAAAAAAATGCGGAGAAATCATAAGACTTCTCCGCCTGCCTTGGACTATTCTTCTTTTTCTTCATTGCCATTAGGTTCTAATTTCAATTCTATTTTTGTATCATCCTTCAGAACTGTTCCCTTGGCCGGACTTTGCTGGACAACATAGCCATTCCCTGTGATACTTGGGTCAACATGCAGCATCTTAACTAATTTAAGAACATCTGTGAGTGACCATCCTGTCACATCAGGCATGGTTTTCGTTCCAGTTCCCACGAGAATAATTTTGCTGTCTTTAAAAACTTGGGTACCAGCTGTAATGGACTGGGCCTCAACTTCTCCCTTGTTCCCCACTGTCACAACATCGAGCCCTTGTTTTTCTAAAGCCTTTTGGGCAGAAGCCAGCGATTTCCCTTGCCAATTGCCAACCTTAACGATCTGTTCTTGAACGTCTTTACTATCCACTTGCCCACTTTTTGGTTCAACATTCAAGTATTGCAAGGCATTTTTCATTACTGGTTTGAAGACATCAGCAACAGGCTGAGAATCACTAGCAACACCCTCTAAATGCGGGCGATCAATCGCCACATAAACAATGAGTTTTGGATCTTTTTCGGGTGCCATTCCTAAGAATGAGAAGACATAATTATCCCTCCCCGTCAGATACCCCTCGGGTCCACCAGAAATTTGTGCCGTCCCTGTCTTGCCAATCACATCATAGTTAGGAAGATCATAAAGAGTTCCTGTTCCGTTCTTTTTGTCATGAACGACTTCACTCATTAAGTGACGCACTTGTTCTGCTGTCTCTTTTGTAATTGGAGTTCCCACTTCTTTTACTTTATGCTGCTGAACCACTTTTCCTGTGTTGGGATCCTTAATTTCCTGAATCACATAAGGTTGAACCATTTTACCATCATTAGCAATGGCCGTTGCCGCTTGCACAATTTGGATCGGGGTTACAGCTGAAGCTTGTCCAAACCCCGTCATTACCTGGTCTAAACGCCACTTAAAATTGATTTGGCTCGGATCTTCACCAGGTAAATCAATTCCTGTTTTCTTTGTAAAGCCAAAACGCTGTAAGTAATCATAAAATTTATCCGGTCCAAGAATATTATCAACGACCCTAGAAAAGGCTGTGTTAGAAGAACGTATGAACCCTTGCTCGTAAGAAATCGTGCCCCAGTCCTCGTCCCAATCGTGAATAGGCATCGTACCCGGGCTCACTTTATAACTCCCTGACTTATAGGTCGCATTCCCATTCCATTTACCTTCGTTAATAGCTGCAGCTAAAGTAAAAGTCTTCATGACTGACCCTGGTTCAAAAGGATTGGCAATGACATCATTCTTATAGTTCTTGATATTCTTTTCATTAGGATTAAACGTTGGTCGATTGGACATTGCGAGAATAGCCCCTGTTTTTGGATCAGCAACAACGGCGACCATACGATGAGGTTTATATTTTTTATCTACTGTTGACATCGCATCTTCAAGAACAGATTGGATTTTGTTATCAAGCGTTAAGTAGACGTTATCACCATTTTTAGGTTCTTTAATATTCTTTGTTGTGTTTTGTATCTTGATGTTTTTCCCGTCACTATAAAAAGAAAGCTCGCCATCCACCTCGGATAAATAGGGATTCAATGATTGCTCAAGACCTAATATCCCTTTTTGTTGTTGCGTCTTATCATCTAAATTAGTGAATCCTAGAACATAAGAAGCAAACGTTCCATTAGGGTAATTGCGTTTGGATTCTGGCAAGAATATAATTCCAGGAAGTTTGAGTTTTTCAATTTTTTCTTTTTGTTGAACACTGATCTTGCGTCCACCAGGACCGAGCTCCACTTGCTTTGCATTCTTTCTGTCAAGTAAACTTAAGATCTTGCTTTCTGACATATTGATAATGGGCGCAAGTTCTGCTGCTGTTTTTTCCTTATCTTTAACGTAAGAAGAGGTATCTTGATCCAAAACTGCCGCTACAGTGTAGGCTGGAACGTCTTGGGCGAGAATTCCTCCGTTACGATCAAGAATTTCTCCCCTTTGTGAATCAATCACCTTAAGCGTCGTCCACTGCTTCTTCCCCTTATCGACGAGGTTATGATTCTGAACCTCCTTGGCTTCTGCAATATAAACAAAGCGTCCAGCAATGACAAAGAAGAGCAGCAAAAAAATGATTGCTAATAATGCTGCCCATTTATTTATGGATTTATTTTTTTGTGGAAACATCTTCTGCCACCTGCTTATTTATTCACGATTTTCACATTTTTACTATTCAATTTAAGGCCATTTTCTTTAGCAAATTTAATAATGCGCTCAGGTTGCTTAAGACTTTGAACTTGAGTTTGTAAATCTTGATTGGTCTTTTCTGTTGATTCTAATTTCTGTTCAATATTTGAGAGGGATCTTGAAGATTCATAGAGAACCGCTTGTTTTGATACGATCAGGATACCAAAGATTAATAGAGTTAAAGCCGCGAGTGACCATAACAGCTTTTCTCCCTTTGTAATCCGTCTCTTCGGCAAGGTCATGGTTTGTGAATCTGTTGTGTGCCTCCGTTGTTTTTGAACATATTCTCTCTGCGTAAGTTGTCTTGCTGGCTGTGCCATTCCTATTCCTCCTCATCTATTCTCATTTTTTCCGCCACTCTTAATTTTGCTGAGCGCGAGCGACGGTTTGCTGTTAATTCTTCCTCTGTCGGTAGGATTGGTTTACGATTGACCAATTTTAAAATAGGTTGCTTACTCTCAGGAACTACCGGTAATCCTGGCGGTAAATCCGGAAGCTTGCTATACCTTTGAAAGGTTTGTTTACACAATCTATCTTCCAAAGAATGAAACGTGATAACAGAGAGTCTACCATTGACATTTAGACTAGCAATTGCTTGCTCAAGGGACTCTTCAAATGCCTTAAGTTCATCATTGACTGCTATTCGTAGCGCCTGAAAAATGCGTTTGGCAGGATGACCGCCTTTACGCCTTGCCGGTGCTGGAATAGCTTCCTTGATTAATTCGACAAGTTCTCCCGTTGTTTCAATGGTCCTTGTTTCTCTCGCTTGTTCAATTCGTCGAGCAATCTGTTTTGAAAATTTCTCTTCACCATATTTAAAAAAGATCGATACAAGTCTTTCATATGGCCACTCATTGACAACAGTATGTGCAGATAACCCTTGTTCTGTATTCATTCGCATATCTAAGGGGCCATCATGCTGATAACTAAACCCTCTGTCTGCACGATCAAATTGTGGCGATGAAACGCCAAGATCGTACAATATACCATCCACTTTCTCGATTCCACGTTCTATTAAAGACGCACGAAGGAAGCGAAAATTTTGCGGGATAATCGTTAATTTATCCTGATATGTAGAAAGTCTTGCTTGCGTCTCGGCATGTGCAAATGGATCTTGTTCAAAGGCAAATAAATGCCCTGTACTTAGCTTGGATAATATTCCCTCGCTATGTCCTCCCCCACCTAATGTACAATCTACATAGATGCCATCTGGTTTGATGTTAAGACCTTCGATTGCTTCACGTTTTAAGACGGTTATATGGTCAAACATAGATAAAATCCTTCCACTTCTATATCGTGTTGTTAAATGGCGCTGTTGTCTCCATTTTGGACACTTACTTTAAATTCTTTTTGAGGTTATAAATCAAAGTCAAGAAGGCTTTCTGAAATTTCACTGAAGGATGCTTCAGATTCTTCATAATAGCTTTCCCATATAGACTTACTCCATATTTCAATACGACTGGAGACGCCGATGACGACACATTCCTTTTCAAGTTTAGCGTAGCTTCTTAAAGGCTGAGAAATATTCACACGCCCTTGTTTATCCAATTGCGATTCCGCTGCACCAGAGAAAAAGAAACGGGTAAAAGCTCTCGCATCTTTTTTAGTAAAAGGCAGGGCTTTTAATTTTTGTTCCAGTTGTTTCCACTCTTCCATAGGATAACCAAACACACATTGATCCAAACCCCGGGTCAACACAAATGTTGTTCCGAGGTCCTCCCGAAATTTAGACGGGACGATTAATCTTCCTTTTTCATCAATTGAATGTTGGTATTCACCCATGAACATGGTCGGAGCCCCTCTTTCTCCCACTACTTTACCACATCGCTCCACTTTTCACCACTCTATATTTAATTATTCGCCCCAATAAAAAAAAATCCTGCCATATCAGCAAGATTTTCTAGTAAAAAATTTATGAGATTAGTGAAGTTAAATGGACGTTCGACCATAGCCACATCGTGTGGGCATGGGGAAAGCGAGCGTTTCTGGAGCGGAAATCCATACCGTCCTGGTGACCAAAACCTTTATGTTTTCTCACTTCTTTTAGAAAACTTGGCTTCTCGCCATACCCTTAAGGTATAGGCAAAATCGCTCTTGCAAGGGCCTCCTCAATGTTATAAATAAACAATATACGGCTTTCCATCAAATTCGAGAGAGGTTTGTAGCAACTCATCTATCACTTCCGAGCCCCAATAATTCAAGAAGTAGAAGGTACTCCATACCCGCTCCTGAGGACTGCCATCAGGAAGCAAACACGCCTTCACGCGATCAAATTTTCTTAACTCCGTACTATGGGCCTGGCGAATACGTCTTTCGATTGTTTTTTTCATATAGTCGATCTGATTGTTGATGATCTCTTGGTTCTTTTGTGTTAATGTTTCAAGCTCAGAATCGACCTCGGCTGCCAGAGCGGCGAGCGGCGTATAGGCTGATGCCATTTCCTTTTTGACAGTCTTAACGACACCCTCAACGTCCCACTGATGCTGCCGACCAAGCCAAGCCTCTTTTTCTTTATAGAAGGACTCGCTGAGACCATCCTCTACTGTGAGCTGTTTCCCTTTTAACCATTTCTCAGTTTTACGATCAACCATCGTCAATCTATGTCTGAGTACCACCGGCGGCATTTTAAAATCAAAAACATGAAAGGCCTCTTTTAATCCAGACCAATAGGCTATTTCACCTGGTCCCCCTATGAAAGCAAGTGTAGGGAGTAAAAATTCTTGCATAAGAGGGCGGGTAACAACATTATTACTCAATCTTTCTGGATGTGTTTCAGCTATATCCAGAAGCTCAGCCCGGCTGACTTGATAGCCTTTATTTTCATTGACAAACGTTTGTTTATCCTTCCTATATAGGAGAATGCGCTCATCCTGATCATGAATAAACAGATTAGCACTTTCAAGACTCTGATCTAAATTTACCGTATAACCAGATGCTCTTAAAGCTTCGAGCTGTGTCACGACGCTACCTGAAATTTTTTCATTTTCCGCTATCAACTGATTGAAAAAGCCTGATTCTAAATGTCTAAGCTTAGGGTCACCAGAATCCATTAAGATAAGTCCTGAATCCCCAAACAATCGGTGGATTTGCCGTGCAAAAAAATCAATAAATGTTTTTGATGCTTCTGCATCCTGCTTGACTTGTGCTAATAACGCTTTGGTTCTAGATGTTTCTCCATAAGCCTGGAAAACGGATTCAATCCATACATTCAATCTTTGTTTATCAATGTCTATTCTTGATAGCGAGTCGAGACCCGTTCCTTTTTGGTGATAAGCCAATTTACGGACAGTCTCTTGATGGTAAGCGAAAACATGGTTCACCTCAGCATAGTCATGATCTTCTCCTGCAATCCAAAAAACAGGAACAACAGGGACTCCTAGTGCTTTTTCCTGCTGATGGGCTAATTGAAGAATCGAGAGACATTTATGGATAGTGTATACTGGTCCTGTAAGCAAGCCTGCCTGTTGACCCCCAACAACCACCACGGTTCTTTCATCCTTCAACTTTTGTATATTATTGATCACTTTTGGTGAAGCCTCGTATTGTTGATTAAACGCCATCAAATAGTCTACAAGTCCCTCTCGGTTGTAGCTTCTTTTATGTAAGTCTTCTAATCGTTTTTGGTAACAGGCCATGTCCTGCGTGGAATAATCAAAGAAACGTCCTATCGTACCATTGTCACTTATGTAATCTGCCGTCAAGTTTGACGTTTCAGGGAGATTTAATTTTTCAATTCGCATCACTTTAATGTCTTCCTCTCTAGACCATCTTTGCTTTTATGAGTATAGCAAAATTCAAACCAGAGTTAAAAGGTCCTGCTTATTAAGGGATAAAAAATAATCTATTCCATAACGCTTCGATTTAGGAACCGATAGTTTATGTCCTCGTAAACCTCTTTATATTTGGTTGGCGATCCCTGAAATGAGACCGTAAATGATCAGCACGATATAAAGAGACATAAAGATGAGAAAATTAAAACGCCATGCGCCTCTAATAAGCTTCTTAGGCTGTATATTGTCCTTAAAAATCCAATTTAACCCAGTGAAAAGAAAAGCGATCAAAATAAACGCAAAAAGAATACGGCCAAAAAAATGATGATGCCAAATCCCGTACATTACGACATCAACAGAAAGGATGGTAAAAAAAGTGGTGATATCCACGGACCAATGAAGGGCTTTTTTTGCTTCCTTGAAGATTCCTTTAAATAGCCAATAAAGAGCAAACAAAGTGACCATTGGTGCCGCAATGAGGACTGCAAATAAATAGATAAATAGAGTCAATGTCCTACTCCCCTCGTTGCTTTTGTTATCTCTTTTTATTAAAGTTTACACAATTCTTTGTTTTCAGGTCAATTTTTTGTTTAGTTCCTCCTCTATTCCTACACTTCCTCATTTGACTTTCTGAATAAAGTGGTTTTCATAAAAAAGTGATCTCAAACTATACTATAATAGAAAAGGAGCGCTCTATAAAGATATTTCAATGAAGCTGGATACTGGATAATGGTACTTAGGAGGCCATTAACGAGGACAGCTAGCTTATCCCATCACCAGTGATTAATTCCAAGACTTCAAAGCACTTGATAAGTTTAGAGAAGGTGGGACACGGGATAGCTATGCTAAAGGATCTAGAAACAAACCTCATGGAAATGACAGTACCTCTCCTTTCTACGGCTTTTATTTCAGAATAAACGCGTTGTTAGAATGAGTCGGTACACAATCAACCACAGGTTTGAACTATCACAAGGTGATTTAGAGCTTTGGAGACACCCATACTTTCTTTCTATCATGGAAAAGGTTCGAAATGGCATTTGTGGCATGAGACAAGCGATTTAATCTCCAATAAAAATTCACACCATGGAGCAATCCAAAAGGTTGTGGGGAAAGATGGGGTTTGGTTAGAAGCGTTACGTATATACATAACGTGATCGTGGAGAACGGAACATTGAAAAGAAAAAAAGGACCCATACAGGCATTAAGACTCGCACGATAGAAAAAACTTGGCGGCCGCCAAGTTTTTTCTCATGCATTCATAAATACTTCCAAACATTTTCGCTAACTCTTACTTGTTTCTTTCTCTAAATTAGACTGTGCAAGCTGTCGCGCTTTATCCATCATCGAAAGCAGGGTTTGATATTCCTTTTCGATGTCGGTATATTTTGCTTTTAATGCCACATAGTCTTCCTCAACTTGACTTTCTCGTTGTCGTAGATCCTCCAAGTCCTTTTTCAAACGTTCATTCTCTGATTGTAATTGCTCAATCAATTTCCCACTTTCCTTGACACTTTCTAAATAGGCAATGACAGAAGAGAGATCTAATGTGGCTAAGCTAGGCGTGGTCTCGTTCTTTTGTTGGCTAACATCAGATTGTGATGGCTCTACAATGGGTTTAGGTTTCTTTTCCGTTTTTTTCTGTTTTGCTAACGCTTTACGTTGCTGCTTCGCTAAAAGGATCGCTGTCTCATACTGCTTTCTCACAAGAGAATTCCATCTAAACCCACAAGCTGCTGAAGTTCTCGATAGTTTCTTTCCTACCTCTTGAAAGGCTTTAAGCTGTGTACTACCTTCTCTTATATGTCTTAAAACGGTTTCTGCCAATAAAAGATCTTCTTCGTCATTCCAAGCATCTTGGCGAATCGTAGACATACTACCCCTCCAATCCTTATTCTGTTTATTCATATTATGCTTTTACTAGGAAAGATAGACTAAAAAATCTAGTATAAGTTTTTTTACAGGATGAAAGGGCAAGTCTACTATACCTTTAATGCTAAAGAGACAAGCATTCCTTTTTCAGGATAGCCCATGGGCACCAAAGAAAACGGGTCATCCACCCAGCATTCATCAAAGCGGCGAATTTTCTACCGAGCCTCTTCATTCTTACGGTATAGAGCATTATTGTTTGAATAAAAAAAAACAAGGAGATGACTTCTCCTTGCTTCTTCTTAACGAAATAACTCTTATTTTTCAACAACTTCTTTACCTTTGTAATGTCCACATTCTGGACATACACGGTGAGCCAATTTCATCTCCCCACAGTTATCACATGCTACCATCCCTGGTACACTCAATTTAAAATGGGTACGGCGTTTATTTTTACGCGTTGTTGATGTTTTTCTTTTTGGTACTGCCATTATTCCCACCTCCTCCAAAGCGCTCTTTACTCATCAAAAAAATGTTTCAATTTCTCCAGCCTGGGATCAATGCGATCACTCGGACCCTCATCAGTTAACAATTCCCAGCCATTCCCTTTTAGATGCGGCGTCTCTTTAACCTTATCACTCACAACACGTATAGGCTTTTGCACTAGAATTTCTTCTATGATATACGGCGTGAGATCAATTATTTCGCCTTCCACATCATGAACCTGTTCACCTTCAGCATCATCTTCAGATAAATGATCATTGATTCGAAAGGTCTCAGACATCTGCATGCGAAAAGGATAAAGTACGTCTTCAAGCGTGACAGAACAAGGTAGGGTCATTTTACCGTCTATTGTAAGATGAAAAGTGACTGCCTCTCGTTTTATGCTTGCTAAACCGGTGACTCGTACCGGAGAAATGTCACGTACTTCCGGATCTCTTTCTTTTAAATCATCGATAGAGATGGTTTCATCGATCTCTAAAAACTCGTCTCGGTTCTTCATTAAATCAGGTACCGACCACTTTAAAACCATTTTCATACCACCTCAAAACAACAAGTGTAATTATAATAATAGTTAAGATAAATGTCAATATGTTCACCTTTACACCGCGTATAAAAAAGCCTATGCTATAGTTAATCGAAGGACAAACCAGATATTTCTGATGTTATTAATATGGAGGTAACCATGAATATCGCAGGCGTTGTTGTTGAATATAATCCTTTACATAATGGTCATTTATATCATTTACAAAAAACAAAAAATCAAACCCATGCTGATTTACTTGTTGCCGTCATGAGCGGACCCTTTCTGCAGAGAGGAGAACCTGCCTTACTTTCAAAATGGGATAGAACCCGATTAGCGCTTCAAGCCGGTGTCGATCTTGTCATCGAGCTCCCTTATCAGTATGCTACCCAAAAAGCCGAGGTTTTTGCCTGGGGAGCAGTTGCGCTTTTGCATGAAATCGGGGCCACGCATTTGTGTTTTGGAAGTGAAGCCGGAACCATAGCCCCTTTTCTAAATACTCTTGAAATCCTTTCTGAACATCAAGAGGATTATAATCATTGGTTAAAAACGTATTTAGCAGACGGAAATAGTTATCCTAAAGCCACAGCACTGGCCTTCAATACATTAGGGTTTAACATGGAATCCCTTGTAGACTTATCTCAACCCAATAACATCCTTGGCTTTCACTACGTTGAAGCTGTGCAGCGACTCCAAAGCTCGATCAAAGTAGAAACCATTCAACGGATTAAAGCCGGTTATCATGATGTAGAAATAGCCGATCAGCAAATCGCGAGTGCGACAGCTATCCGTCAGGCCCTTTTTCAGACTGAAAAGGCGCCAACGCAACTCGAGGGGCTCACCCCTCCTTTTACCTCTCGGATGTTGACCACTCTAAAGCTTCAAGGGCGTTTACGGCACTGGAATGATTATTATCCCTATTTAAAATATCGATTACTTACAGATACACGCGTCCAGCTACAAACCATTTATGAAGCTGAAGAAGGTTTAGAAAATCGCTTGAAGCAGAAAGCTCAAGATCACGAGAATTTCCATACATTTATGTCCGCCATTAAAACGAAACGTTATACTTGGACAAGACTTCAACGGCTTTGTACACATATTCTTACAGGGACTACAAAAAAGGACATGCTATCGGGACAGACGCGTGAACGCCCCAAGTATATTCGTTTACTCGGCATGAGTGACACCGGACAAATATACTTAAATCAGCAAAAGAAAAAACTTAAACTGCCATTGATCACCCATGTATCAGGCACGAGCATCCCCGGACTAGCATTGGATATAAAGGCACAAGAATGCTATCAATTAGTCCATAATGCTTCAGATGTCCATGAATACCAAAGAACACCAATCCGTTATGATCGCCCCTCCGATACATTTCTCAATAATAATTAAAAATGATCAAGGGTAGTGCATGGCCATCTATCGACCAATGCCTACCCTTTGTTTATCTTTTAATTTAGCTTTTGCAAAAACTTAAGGGCATCATCAAACTTACTCACAGGCACGATTTTCATATCTGTTCCAATATCCTTAGCTGCAGCTTCGGCATCCTTTGCCTCACCTTCTGCTGTTGGCGCAAAGAAATATTCTGCCCCAGCTTTATCAGCTGCTACAATTTTTTGCTTTATGCCTCCGATGGGACCCACTGTACCATCTAAGAAGATCTCCCCAGTCCCACAAATATCATGCCCTTTTGAAACATCCTCTTTAGTCAATTGATTATAGATTTCTAAAGTCATCATTAAACCAGCAGAAGGACCACCGATCCCTTTAGTATTAAACTTTACAGGCGGGTCGACATCTAAGCTCATATCATCTCCTTGGAGAATCCCTAGACCGATTTTCTTTTGTTCACTAGAGGTCACCCATTCGTCAGGAAAACGTGCCATTTTCGTTGTAACGCTTAAAGTTTTACTGCCTCTTTTAATTTTAAGGTTTACAGAGTCACCTAACTTTTTATTCTTAAGAATATGAGCGAGATCCTCCATTTGGTGAACAGGTTTCCCTTCTGCCCCCACAATAACATCTTTTACTTTTAAAACTTTGGCAACTGGCATTTTGGAATTGACGTTGACAACTAAGACCCCATTATATTGAAGCTTTGGGTGTTTATTCGCCGCTTTGTATGCCACATAACTCGCTTTAATCTGTGATTCATCCATATAATTGAGCTGCCTGACTTCCATTTCCTCAGGCGACTCATCCGCCAGTTGAATTTGTTGTTGTTTTAATACTTGGGTGTATTTATTAAAATCCAACTTTGTCTTTAAATATTGTAAGACATTAGCCTGACCCTCCAAAATTGTGACGAGTCGAAGGGTACCTTTTTCTTTATACCCATTCTCCACTGTTACCATGGGCTCCAAGGCATCAGCTGTCCCCGGTTGTGTAATGAAATAAGGAAGTTTAATAAAATTCATTGCAATACCAACTACAAGGACAATGACGATAATATAATAAAGGATCCTACTACGATTCTTGCGCAATCATGAGCGCTCCTTCCATGCTTTGATGAGTTGCTGTATGTCGGGTAACTGCCGCCTGGCTGTTGCTTCCCCAATTTCAATAATTTTTTCCATTGACTCCCAAACCTTTAATTCCGTTCGATATTGGCCTATGGGTGGCTTTATTACAATATCAGCACTCGGCTCTTGTAGCGTTACGATCTGTTGTTGCATAATATCAATACTGCTCATAATCACATCATATATCGAGTGGATATCTGATTTCCCATAGTAACTTGCCACATCGACCGCAATAGTGATATCCGCTCCCATCTCTTTAACAACCGTCACAGGTACCCTATCAATAACGCCGCCATCAACAAGGATCTTTCCGTCCTTTTTCACAGGAACAAAAATTCCCGGAATAGAAATACTGGCTCGAACGGCCTCGTAAAGATAACCCGAATCAAAAATCACATGTTTTCCACTTATTAGGTCGGTCGCGACAATTTTTATCGGGATCTTACAGTCCTCAAAGCGTTTGTTATGCGTGAGCACTCTTATTAAGTTCCCCACCTTCCGCCCTGAAACCAACCCCATTTTTGGCAGTGTCCAATCTACAAAATGCTTCCTTCTAAAGGTAGTAGCCATCTTAGCCATCACCTTCCAATCATGCCCACATGCATAAAGGGCACAAGCTAAAGCCCCCATACTCGACCCCGCCATAAAATCAATCGGAACTCCAGCTTCTGATAAAACTTTTAACACACCTACATGAGCAAATCCTTTTGCTCCACCCGAGCCCAATGCCAATCCAATCTTAGGTTTCGCCATTTCATTTTCCTCCCCAGCAGGTGGTCTAAACTCGTCCGAGGTGCGTATATTTGGTTAGTAGATTATTTTTCATTCTAATCATTACTTTATGCAAAGCTGACGGGGTCCATGAACCACGCCTTAAGAGGGTGTTCAAAAAGATCAGCTTTAACAGACCCTGATATCCATTTTTTGAACACGCACTTAAGAGGGAAGGGAGACTTACAGTTTGAATCGAACGAGACTTAAAACATATGTATTAGCAGCTGCAGCCTTATTCATCGCTGGAGCCATCATTGCCTATCCCAAAATTTCTGTTGAGGCATCCTTATCGGGTTTAAAAATGTGGTGGAATATCGTCTTTCCCTCACTATTACCTTTTTTCATCATTTCAGAATTATTGATTGGCTTTGGGATTGTCACTTTTATTGGTGTCTTGCTTGAACCCATTATGCGCCCTATTTTCAAAGTCCCCGGTGTCGGTGGTTTTGTTCTTGTCATGGGTATGGCTTCCGGCTTCCCAGCAGGCGCTAAAATATCATCACGATTATATGAAGAAAAACAATTGACAAAAACCGAAGCAGAAAGGCTAGCAGCTTTTACTAATTTTTCAAACCCACTCTTTCTCTTTGGCGCCATTGCTGTAGGCTTTTTTGGCAAACCTGAACTTGGCATTGTTTTAGCCCTTTCCCATTATATAGGAAATCTCCTCGTTGGTTTCTGCATGCGATTTTATAAAGGGAAAGAGCGTGTGGAGAATCAAGAGAAAACGGGCTTCTTCTTGTCCCCTAAGCTCATTATTAAAGCCGCTGACCGCATGCACCATGAACGTATCAAACGTAAAAAACCATTTGGAAAAATGTTAGGAGATGCCGTACAAAACTCGGTAACGACTTTACTCATGGTCGGTGGATTTATCATTTTATTTTCCGTCTTAAACAAAATATTAGACGTTGTAAATGCCACAGAGATTATCGCATCCTTTTTTAAAATGATTCTTTATTCACTACATATGACACCTGCTCTTGGGTCAGCATTGGTTCCAGGACTATTTGAAATCACAGTGGGATCTCAGAGTGTAAGCCAGGTCAACGCCCCGCTGATTCAACAAGTCATTATGGTCGTCTTTGTTTTAGGCTTTGGCGGTTTTTCAATCCAAGCCCAAGTAGCCAGCATCTTGAGTGAAGCTAAATTAAGTGCTAAGCCATTTTTCATCGGCCGCCTTCTGCAAGGCTTTTTTTCAGCCATTGCCGCGGTATTCCTTTTTCATTGGTTCGCCATCCCATCTAGTGAGGCGATTTACAATAAAAGCATCGCTGTTTTTCAGCCGATTTCAAATGGTATCTATCACTTTGACGCCACAACTAACGAATACTTACAATGGGGCTCTTTTATCACACTCTTTACTTTAGTTACGTTTATCTTGCTCAAAGCGATTTCTAAAAATCACACTTATTCCAATTAAACTGTATTAAGAGGATTCATATTTTAATTTCAAAGCCTGTTCTACCGGTTCAGGCACTAAGTCCGTAACCTTTCCATGATATTTAGCCACTTCTTTCACGATGCTTGAACTCAAAAAAGAATATTCTTTATTGGTCATCATGAAAAAAGTCTCAATGGTATCATCAAGTTTTTTATTCATCGAAGTAATTTGTAGTTCAAATTCAAAATCGGAGACAGCGCGTAACCCGCGGAGAACAGCATTGACCTTTCGCTCCCGAGCATATTCGATCATCAATCCTGTAAAGGAATCAACTTCAACATTTGGCAAGTCAATAGTTGTTTCCTTTAAAAGGTTTACGCGCTCTTCGACTGTGAATAAAGGATGCTTAGCATCGTTTTGTAAAACAGCAACGATGACTTTATCAAATACTTTCGACCCTCTTTTTATAATATCTAAATGACCTAAGGTGACCGGATCAAAACTCCCCGGATATAAAACGACACCTGCCATTAGATTCACCCCCACTTCTCTTTCTTTTGCTCGCTATTTTCTTAGATAAATACTTAAGGCTGTTTGTTCATGAGCTGTATGATACTTCCACAATTTTATCTCTGACGATAGATGTTCAGGGAAATCTATGGTTTTAGGATGCTCAATAACAAGATACCCCATTGCATTCAAAAGTCCAAATGAAAGGATTTTCTCTACATCCTTTTCAAGTCTTCCCGCAGCATAAGGCGGATCCAGAAAAATTAGGTCGAAACGCTCTTGGCGCTTTCCAAGAAGGTTCAGCGCTCGCTCAGCATCATTGCGATAAACTTCAGCCCGTTCTGAAAGCTGACACAACGAAAGATTTTTCTTTATTGTTTGTATGGCTGGGGGGAATTTATCAACAAAAATCATTGTCTTTAATCCCCGGCTCAGAGCTTCAATGCCTAGTCCTCCACTCCCACCATATAGATCCAAACCACGACCACCCTCAAAAAATGGCCCAATCATATTAAATAAGGTTTCTTTGACCTTATCTGTTGTTGGTCTTGTCGTTTTACCGGGAACACTCTTTAATGGTCTTCCCTTACATTCCCCTGCAATTACCCTCATAATCATATCACCTTGACCTAATGGATTTACGAAACTATCCTACCATAAAATGTGTTCGACATACATTTTTAAATAAATAATTTCAAAATACGATGTATAGCAGACTATTTATCCGTTCATAATAAATACAACAACATCACCACTCATGATGTTGTTTCCAACCGCGGAGACTTACGTTTCCCCATAAGTTTTTCCGCCGGTTTCTCCTCTCCCATTGTCTTAGCATACTCAGTATGTATGAGACACCCGCAGGATTTTCCTGCGGGTTTTTTTAAAATGTTAAAGATGCTCTTTTGGTTAAGAAAAGAACATTTTAGATGTCACTAGAGGGCACAGCGTTGATTCCCACTCTAGGGGACCATTTTCCTCAGGAGCCTAGACTAAGGCAGCTTCTCAGAGAATAATCTTCGCGAAAAATGTATTTTTCAAGATTTTCTAACAGGAGAAAGATCCGCATTGGACGCAAATCAGAGCCCGCGAAACATATTCATTCCTTTTTGTAGTGTATTGATGTCTCAGTTCAGTGTGACCAAAGGGTTTTATGACCTCAACATATAAAATATAGCGCCTTATAACTATATAAAAAGCAAAAGGTGAGACATCAGCTTTTTTAGTCTGTTCTCACCTTTTGCTATTATGGAGACGGGATTTGTTGCTCCTCATCTTCAGGTTTAGTCTCTGTTTTTTTCTTATAATGGGTACGAATCTCTTGTAGATAGGAAAGATCCACTCGCTTCGTAAACTTTTGTTTCTTCAAACGTTGAATGATGAGATCACTTTCCTCCGCATCGCAATAAAGAACCGCATATTTTAGCGCTTTCGATACATAGTGAATGTTTCCATACTTTCTTAATGTCTTTACATGTTTAATATGATAGAGCCAGACAATCATCCCTGTCCGTTCAGTTACCATGGTTTAGTCTCCTTACACTCAAACACTTATTCATTTATATAATAGGAATTACTCGTTATGTAAAAAAACATTGTTTACGCATTGAGCCGTCGAAGGGTATGACTAAGACTACCTTAGAACTAAAAAAGATAAGGTAGTCTTAATCCATTTATAGGTCGTAGCATTGTCAGCTTACATCGCTCTTGTCCTAATGACAGCTACATGCACCGCCAGAGCCACAACCTCCACCACAGCCTCTGTCAAAGAACGGATCACCTGTAGGAACTTTAATAGAGTCAGAAACGGCATAGGCCAGAGATTTACTGATCTCATTAAGGAGTTTTTCCAGATCCTCCTCGGCACTCTTATAGGCTGCGATTGTATCATTTAAATCTAAATCCCTCTTGATGTTCATCATCGCTTTAATCACTTGATTATAATTGGGGTGATATTTGCCAAAGCGCTGAACTTCATTATAGTCTTCACGAAGCTTTGTAAAGCGACGAATCAACTCAAGGGCGTCTTTATCGTGTGCAAGCTTGTCCTTACATTCACGATAATGATCCATAG
This sequence comes from Pullulanibacillus pueri, assembly GCF_014639255.1. GTDB lineage: Bacteria > Bacillota > Bacilli > Bacillales > Sporolactobacillaceae > Pullulanibacillus > Pullulanibacillus pueri. The sequence goes on along the minus strand of NZ_BMFV01000001.1, from coordinate 296,125 downwards.
CTTCAGAATCTGCCAACATCGCAACAAGACCATCCGCTTTTTCTAAGATTTCGATGTGTTCCAGTGTTGCAATCATATAAGAACACCTCCAACTGTATTGTAACATGAATTCTTTAATTTTCCATACTTTATTTTATGATCCTTTATATGTAATCCTTAAGCGCATAGGCTCATAAACCACAGTACCCATGCGCCACTTTTAGATCTTTTTCATTTTAATTATTCCTTTGTCTGTTCAGCAACGGGGGATTTGTCTTCTTCCATTAGGGACGTCATCTCCATAAACATATTTAACATCCCTAAATACTCGCCAAATTGTTCAATTTTCTTTTTCATGGAACGTCCAAAGTAATCGTCTGCTTGTGCCTTGATCTCTTGTATTGCCTCTGGATGTCTGGACAATTTATGATACCATTCTGGGTTTTGACGCATAAATGTCCACAAGTCAGGATGATGGTCTAAATATTGAATGACTTCCGCTCTCAGAAAGCATCAATCCCTTCTAAAATATGGAGGTGCCTGTTGAGGAGAGCCCCCATTTCCAGTTGGCCATTGATTTAAAGGGTAGTTTTGTTGTGGTGAAGGTGATGACTCAGGCTGGAATTGGACAATCAGATCCTGGATATTGGTTAGCACACCATTGACTTGATCCAATCGCTCCTGCATTTCCTTGGCATCAAGATTCCCTATAAAATCAAACACCCTCATTAGTTCTGCTGCTCCCTTGGGCTTTTTTTTAGGTTCATCTCTTTTTATTCCGTATTGTTCCCAAATTTCATGGTCCTCACCAAATAAAAGCCATTCATCAAAGATATCTTTCCAAGACTTCCCTTCCTTTTTTATCCCTTTAACCAATTCTGGGTGTTTCTTCACAAAGACCTTAAATTCTTCTATGGACTCACTTTTCTTATTCGCCATAAACGAATCACCTTTACCTTAATTTGTTCTGCCAATAATTAATGAACCCCTTTATAAACAGTATAGGCAAAACAACAGAGAACGTGCATAACTCCATTAGAAAACCGAGCGAGAGCACCTCCATCCTGTCTCGAGATTAAAAAATTCAGACTAAAACGTTCCGCCAGCAACGCATCCTACAGTGTCAGATATGCCTTCTTTCTTATACATAAAAAAGACCCATCCTTAAATGGGTCCCATAAATAAAGCGTATAAGTTCAAGTGTTTAAAAAACGATAAGCCGCGGCAACAAAGAGTTTTACGCCGACTTCAAGCGCATCTTCATCAATTGTAAAACGCTCGTGATGGTGAGGATAATGACTCTCTTTCTCTCGATTCCCGATGCCGATAAAAATAAATGTTCCTGGTTTCTTTTCTTGATAGGCAGAAAAGTCTTCTCCACCCATTGTCGGAGGAAGCATTTCAATAGCATCAGCTCCAAAAGTGGCTTTAACGGTCTCCTCAATGACTTTCGTCGTATCGGGATGGTTAATGACAGGGGCATATCCCTTTTCATATGTAAAACGATAGCCGGCTCCATGGGCTGCAGTAATCCCTTTAACAAGCTGTTCCATTCGCGTGATGAGCGTGTCTCTTAGGTGAGGATCTAAGAGACGTACTGTTCCTGTAAGCTCAGCAGTACCTGGAATCACATTATGAGTTGTCCCACTTATAAATTTTGTCACACTGACAACCACAGGATCAATCGGGTCCATCTGCCGAGAAACAAGATGTTGAAGATTTGTGACCACTTGGGAGGCAATGGCGATACTATCGACCGTTTGTTGTGGCATCCCTCCATGGCCCCCTTTGCCCTCAACAGTGATATGAAAGACATCTGGGGAAGCCATCATCGGACCATAAACAATACCGATTTTCCCAGAAGCTAGCGGTGACCATAAATGCGCCCCAATCACCCAATCAACATTTTCTAAGACGCCCGCTTGAACCAATTCCTTAGCACCACCAGGAAAAACTTCCTCTGCGTGTTGAAAAATAAGACGAACTTCACCAGCCAGTTCTTCTTTTAAAGAATTAAGGAGCTTCGCTGTCCCTAATAGCATGGCCGTATGCCCATCATGCCCACAAGCATGCATGACCCCATCATGCACGGATTTAAAATCAAAAGTATTTTTCTCATCGATGGGCAAAGCATCCATATCAGCTCGGATGGCTAAGGTTTTACCAGGTTTATTCCCCATGATTCTTCCAACCACACTTGTTTCGGTTGGCCTTGATAATTGGATACCCCCAAAAGAATGCAAAGTATCATAGACAAACTGTGCTGTTTCCTTCTCATGAAATGAAAGTTCTGGATGTTGATGTAAAAAGCGACGCCATTGGATCATCTCTGATCTTATCTTCTTCACTTCTGCCATAAGTCTCTCCTGATTTATCACTCTTTTTCCTCCCCCTATAATTCTACGGTACTCATGGTTTCGTAAAATCCTGCGTATAATATTTCTGATAAACACCTACGCCTAATTGAGTGAACCTTTTATCTAATAAATTTTTGCGGTGCCCCTCACTGTTGATCCAGCCCATAACAGCACTAATACCATCTGTGTAATTATGAGCTATGTTTTCTCCAGCCACTTGAAATTGGACACCTTGAGCATTTAATCGATCTCCCAAATTCCCTTCCGCTTCGGAATCATGTGAGAAATAATTTTTATCATTCATTTCTTTACTGTGAAGGTAAGCCGCTTGAGCCACATTATCATCCCATTGCAATGGTTTTAAATTATGATTCTTACGGAAAATATTAGAGATTTCAAGTGTCTCTTGGGACTCTGCTTGCTGAATGTCTTTCCACTGGTCCTCAGAAGGTGGTGAGGGTGTATCTAGGTGTCCACGATACACAATGGTATAAGGTCTCTGTTTTATTAATATGTCACTCGTCCAATATCTGACGCCGATTAACCGATTGGTAAAATGATCAAAATATAACTGAACATAATAATCCCCAAACTTAATAAGGGGCTTAACCATCATTTCGTCTTCCTCAAATTCAATTTCAACTTGGGCTTGTTTATAGTTAAGGGACAATGTATCTTGTAACGTCACTTTTTTAAATATATTGGAAGCATCTTCATTTATTTTAAAAGGCTGTGTTGGTAGCTCGTCGCCTAACGCAAAGATCGTCACAACCTTATTATCTTCAATACCTATTTGTAAATATTTTTTTTGAGAATCACTTCCATAAATCCACCAGTCATAACCATAAGCTGTTGGGTCCACCCTTTCAGGTTCACCTAAATTCTTTTTGATTTGATCAGCAGACACACCGATATAAGTATATAAGCCTTTCGTAGGCACTTTAAAACCTGTCGGCTTATTGTATTCAATTTTTGGTGATCCATCCGAACTTTTTTCATCCTTATTCGTAAAATCAAATAAAAATGTCAGCAAAAATACAATGATAGCAATCACCAAAATAAGTACATTTGTTTTACGCAGAATGGCCAACCTCCGTTTATCTTGTCTTATTCTAAGTATAGCAATTTTTAATAGTAAGAAGTAATAATGTTTGTTGTTTAATTATTAAACTTTTATTGAAATTGAGAAGATTTTATTGCTCATACACAGTATATATTGTTTGTTTTCGCTCATTATATAGCCTTAAGTGTAACATTCTTTAAAACAACCATAAAAATATATGCCCTCTTTTAATACATTTTCGACCGTTTTTTAAGATATAATCATTATTTTTTAGAAAACTCGGCTTATTGCTTCACCGCTTCGCTATGTACAGCCAGAAATTCAGGCATAGGCCTTTACACGTTAATGTTGGCCCAAATTATAATTTCGAAAGTCCTAGTAGCACTTATAAGGTCTTCCACTTAAATATTCAGTGACGCTTTTTTTCTATGAAGAGAAAAGAGCGTAACCAAACATTGCATTCCCAAATTGTTCGTACTATTATAAAATAAGAAGAGATTTTGAATTCAAGAAGGAGGTCTTGCTCGTGCGTTTTGAAGCAGCAAAAATTGAAGGCGCCATCATTCCTTTTCCGGAATTGGAACATATCATGAAAGGAATTGGAATGATTCGTGGTGGTGCATGGGATTATGAACGTGTTACATATGATTTTAAATTTGAAAATCGAACAGATGGCAGTGTATATTATTTCCGTATTCCTGGTATAGCCGTAGAGGGAGAGGTTGAAAGCAATAACGGAAAAATAAAATTACTTACCCCTTATGTCGGACGCCATTATTATCCTCATGGTGTTGAATATAATGAGCATTTTCCCGATTCCGTTGTTAATAAATGTAAAGAGAAAATATCTCAACTCTCAGAGGCCTTACATCAATTCCAAGCATAATGTCTCTCTTTCTCAGCCACACCTACAACATCATTTTTTAATAGCATATAAAAGGGGCAGAACCTGCCAAAAGTGTATAGGAATCTAAAGTTTCCTGTACACATGCTGGTATTTTCTGCCCCTGTTACTTTAGCTTATCTTATTCAATCATTTTACTCATATAAAACTCATTAACAACCTCATGATCAAGAACAACGGACTTTCTACGAATCCCTTCTACGGAATAGTCCAGACGGCTATATAGCCATAGCGCTTGTTTGTTATGGCTCATGACCGATAATTCAAATCTTCGTATTCCCTGTTTGACAGCCCAAGCCTCAGCCGCCTTCATAAGCTGCTTGCCAATCCCACGTCCTTGAAACTCTTCTAAAACGCCAAGAGTAATCGTAGCCCGATGCTGAATTCTTTTTAAATCATTACCCCGGATTGTAATAAATCCTATTAGTTCATTTCCATGATCAGCAACCAAAAGTGTTGAACGTTTCTTAGATAGAACATCCCTGATATGTTCTTGTTGTTCTTCAACTGAAATATACCGTTCACCCGGTTCAAAAATTATAAATTCGGATTGCTCGTCAAGTCTTTGACATAACTCTAGATAAAGTCTTGCATCCTCTTCTTTTATCTCTCTGATGTCCATTTTGATTCACCCGCCGATTTGAATTGAAAATCCTATTGTCCTCTTCAATATGTATCTATTCAGCGAATGGCATCTTCATGACACTTGATCCCAACAAGAAATCTCCCCCACAAAGCATACGTTCTCTCTTAACCACCAAAAACAGCATTTAATAAACTGGTATCCATATCACCTGGCCATACCAAAAACAGGAGAACATAAACCACAATACCGGTAATCGTGGTTACAAACCATATCACCGCAGTATAAGGTGAAATTTTTCGATGTAAAGGAATTTTATTTTTATTTCCTAAGTAAAGACTGATCAATCCAAAAATTGCCCCGAGCAAAGCGAAGACAATATGAAAAAACAAAAAAAGATGATAGGGTAATTTCATCATATCTGGCCCGCCAAATTTCACGTTGCCAATAAAAAGCGTTCTAAACATATAGATAACAAAAAATACAAGGGCAAAGACCGCAGCTGTCACCATTATTTTCTTATGACGCTTTCTATCTTTTGTTTTCCTGATAACGATCCACCCATAAGCAATGAATAAGCCACATAAAAAAATGAATAATGTACTGATTGATGCAAGGACAGCACTCAAAGCAATCATAACCGTTCTCCTCTCTTAAGATGCACCTTGCCATGATGAAAACTTGAGCAAGTCTACACATTTCTATCTTACCAAGCCGGCAATTGAATGAAAAGAATTATCTTTTTAAAAAATATTAAAAATAGGCTAAATTAGCCTTTTGAAAAAGATTACAATAAATAGAATTATACATCCTACAATGAAATTCCCAGTAGAAAGTAAGTTATTTTCGCATCACACGTTTCCCATCGCTTGTCGCTATTGATATAGATTGCGACGTAACGGGTAAGGTGCACGAAACAAGAGGCAAACTCACAAAAAGACGAGGCGCCTACACATAAGAGGCGATAAACTTAAAAAAGAGTATTGCGCACGCACTAAAGAAGAGGCTGACTCACAAAAGCAGCTGCCGCGCGCACTAAAGCTAGCCTCAACGCACAAAAGGCGCACGAATCAAGGGTGAAACTAACAAAAGAACATTGCGCTCGCCCATAAGAGGCAGCGGACTCACAAAAGCGGCTGCCGCGCGCACTAAAGCCAGCCCAAACTCACAAAAGGCGCTCAAATCAAGGGGCAAACTAATAAAAGCTCGCCGTGCCCATGGAAAGCGAGCGACCTAGAACGGAGACCAACATAAAATGCATCGATGCTATCCAGTTGATCGGAGTGTAAGGTGCGAGACTCCTGCGGGAACAGCACGAGCCGAAGATCCACTTGGAAAAATAAATAGTCCATTTCCAAGTTAGCTGAGGCCGTGCCCGCGGAAAGCGAGCAACCTGGAACGGAGATCAACATAAAGGTCACCCAATCTGTTACGTCGCAATTTCCTTCAACTTCTAACATTTAGGGTTCCTGAGTAAAGCAACCATCTCTTAGAAAAAAACTACATTTAATAATTGCTGCATTAAAAATGTTTTAAACAGCATGTACAAACGATTAATTAAGCCGTATTTTCTGTGTAAAAATACCTTGCTGAGCACTCAGCAAGGTATTTTAGCTTCTCATCTGTTTTAAGAAATCCAAATGATCGAGACAAAACTAATCACGGTTAAAAAAGCAACTGCCGCCCCACCATAAAGAAATAAGGATGGGAAACCATGATCTTTATCCTTCATGTGCATGAAATAATAGAGCTGAAACACCACTTGAACAATCGCCATCGTAACAATAAAGATGGCAATGAGATAATCATTAATACTATCTCTGAGCATCACAGCAGCAAAAGCTAAAATGGTGAAAAGGATCATCAGGACAAAGGAAACATAATAGTGCTGCAATTCTCGTTTCCTTTTTTGCTTTTCAACATATACATTAATATCGGATTGGTTTGTAGCCATATGCTTTAATCCCCCAATATTCCGAGTAGATATACAACAGTAAAAATGAATACCCATACGACATCAATAAAGTGCCAATATAGGGCCGCTACATAATATTTTGGAGCAGTTACTGTCGTTATCCCTTTTTTATAGGATGCAATCATCAAAGTCGAAATCCACAATATCCCGAAAAACACGTGACCCCCGTGTGTCCCTACTAAGGTGTAAAACGAGGAAGAAAAGGCACTTGTTTTATATCCTAGGCCTTCACTAAGATACTCGGAGAATTCATAGATCTCAAGCCCCAAGAAGCAAAGACCAAGAAGGACAGTAACCCAAAACCATAATTGCATCTGCCTGAGCTTATTATCTTTCATCGCCATGACGGCAAATACACTTGTTAAACTACTGACAAGAAGGATCATGGTCGAGATAAATGTCGTTGTTATACTAAACAACTCTGGTCCAGAGGGTCCACTCGCCACCTTATCCCTTAAAGCAAGGAAGGTCGCAAAAAGTGTCCCAAACAGAACGGTCTCACCGCCTAAGAAAAACCAAAAGCCTAAAAATTTATTCTTTCCTTCTAAAGTCGCTTTTTCAGGGTTGGCGAGTTTTTCGATACTTGTATGTGTCTCAGACATCGTTACTCAGCCCCCTTCTCTGTTTCAATAATTTCCTCTTTATGAATATGGAAGCCATGATCATCTTTCAGTGAATGAATGAGCATGAGCAAGAACATTAGACCGATGCCAATGCCAGCAAAAACCAATGCTCCCATGCCATTTATATCAGCATAGATAAAACCAAAGCTGGCTAATGTTAGAGAAAGTGACATAAGGAAAGGCAGAATAGATGGTGACGGCATATGGATATCCCCTAAAGGTTCTGCCGGTGTTAGCTTTTTATTCCCTTCCATCTTAGCTTTCCATAAAGGATCGATCCCTTTAACTAACGGTGTTTGTGCAAAATTATACTCAGGTGCTGGAGAAGCTATTGACCATTCTAAAGTACGTCCTAGTCCCCAAGCGTCTCCTTTAGCCTTTTTACCCTTTGCCGTAGTAATGACTATATTAATGACTAAGAGAATAGTTGCAATAGCCATACCACTTGCGCCGATACTACTAATCAGGTTTCCAGCTTCGAGTCCTTCACCTTTAAAATATGTAAAGTAACGACGTGGCATACCCATTAAACCTAAAAAGTGTTGTGGGAAGAAGGTAAAATGAAAACCAAAGAAGAAGAACCAAAAAGTGAATTTTCCTAAAGTTTCATTCAAAAACTTCCCGAACATTTTTGGCCACCAATAGAATATAGCGGACAGAAGACCAAAGACTACACCACCCACAATAACATAATGGAAGTGAGCGATAACAAAATAGCTATCATGGTATTGGAAGTCAGCGGCAGGAACGGCAAGCATAACACCGGTCACACCACCCATGACAAACGTTGGAATAAAACCAATGGCAAACAAATTCGCCGTATTAAAATGAATTTGCCCACCCCACATGGTAAACATCCAGTTGAAAATTTTCATTCCGGTTGGGATCGCAATAGCCATTGTAGCGATTGCAAAAATAGAGTTGGCCATCGGTCCTAGCCCTACCGTAAACATATGGTGAACCCAAACCATGAACGCCAAAAAGCCAATGAGAACGGTCGCAAAAACCATTGAGCTATAACCAAACAAACGTTTTTTGGCGAAGGTCGGAATCACCTCTGAAATGACACCAAAAGCCGGAAGTATCAAAATATAAACTTCAGGGTGTCCGAAAATCCAAAAGATATGTTCCCAAATGACCGAGTTCCCGCCATTTGTCGCATTAAAAAAGTTTGCTCCAAAGATTTTGTCAAAGAGTTCGAAAAATAAACCAACAGTTAGCGCTGGGAAAGCAAATAAGATTAGCGCTGAAGTCACTAGTGCTGTCCAAGTAAATAACGGCATGCGCATAAAGGTCATCCCCGGCGCACGCATATTGATAATAGTAACGAGGAAGTTAATCCCACCCATTAGCGTGCCAGCACCTGCTACCTGCAAACCAAGAATATAAAAGTCCATCCCACTGCCCAAATATTCAGATGATAAAGGGGTATATGCTGTCCACCCTCCATCTGGAGCACCACCGAGGAACCAACTTACATTTAAAATTAAACCACCAAGAAAAAATAGCCAAAAGCCCAAGGAATTTAAAAACGGAAACGCAACATCTCGGGCGCCAATTTGTAATGGAACAACAGCATTCATTAAAGCGAAAATCATCGGCATGGCCGCTAGGAAAATCATTGTTGTTCCATGCATGGTAAGTACTTGGTTATAGGCCGAGCCCACTAAAAAGGTATTTTCAGGTACAGCCAATTGAATCCTTATAAGAATCGCTTCGATACCCCCAATGAGAAAGAAGAAGCCCCCCCCACAGAGATATAGAATGCCCACTTTTTTATGATCAAGTGTTGTTAACCACATCCAAAGCCAAGCTAAAAAACCTTGTTTTTGCCTTGGTGAATGCACGTGTGGACTAATCGTTGTCACAGATGTTTACCTCCCTTTTTAAGCAATTATTAATCTTCGACTGATAATGTAAATAAATAATCTGCGATTTGCTTGATTTGATCTTTGGTAAGATTATTATTCACGCCTCGCTTAGGCATTAATGCACCTGGTTTCTCTGCTTGAGGATCCCAGATCCATTTCTCAAGATTTTCCTTATTGTGATCCAGGAAGCCCGCGATATTCTTTCTGTCAGCAAAGTTTTCAAGGTTCGGCGCAATACCTGCATCTTTACTATCCACTGCGTGACAGCTCATACAATTATTTTTAAAGAGTGCTTGACCTTCCTTTGCACTTGCGGTCGTTGGTTCTGAGGCTCCATCCTTCATTGCATTGATCCAAGCCTTGTAATCATCATTGCTAACCGCTTTCACATTAAAGTACATTAAAGCATGCGAAGCACCACAAAGCTCTGCACAACGCCCACTATAAGTACCATTTTCATCAGCTTTTAATCTTAGCTTTGTTGTTTGACCTGGGTTAGCATCAACTTTACCACCTAATGCTGGAACCCAAAAAGAGTGTGTCACGTCTTTAGACGTAATGTTAAAGATAACATTTCTACCTGTTGGAATCACGGCATCCTCTGCAGTCACAACTTTATCATCAGGATACTCAAATTCCCACCAAAATTGGTTGGCTGTGACATTAATGACGACTGCATCTTTCGTCACACTTTTGGATGTTGTGTCAGAAGTAGAAAATGTTTTTGCTACAGTTGGTACCGCTAAAATAGCTAGAAGAATGATAGGGATCACTGTCCAAATAATCTCTAGCACTGCACTTCCTTCAACTTGCCTTGGTATGTACTCCTCTTGACCCTTACGCTTACGGAACTTCACCAATACATAAGTGAAAATAATACCGACAACCAAAACAACAATAATCATAATCGAAAAACTAATGATCATCAGTTTTGCTTGTTCCCTGGCAATTTCACCAAATGGTTCAAGGGCTGAAACGCCATCTTTTCCGCAACCCGATAGTAGCGCCAAAAGCGTAATAAGAGGAAGGAAGCGCAAAACGTGTTGCCAATTCTTCTTCATAAAGGACCCTCTCTTTCTATATCGGAAGTTTAAAAAATATAATAAAAAACAGTTGCCGCCACAAAAAAATAATATAAGTGCATGTTTTAAAGAGACAAAGCTACTTCAAACAAAAAACCCTCATTCTATTTTAAGTGTTAAACGACAACTGTTTAATAAACAACGCTTAGAAAAGGACAGATATGATCATGACAATAAACAGTATAGTCATGTAATTCAAAGAAAAAACAAACATTATGCGTGACCATTTAATAATATCTTTTGTATAAAAACCTGCAATACTTATAATTAACCACGCGATTCCAAGGATTCCTGCAGCAATTAAATAGACAGTTCCTAATTCATATAACATCAATGAAGCAGGAATAAGAGCAGCAACATAAATAATCATTTGCCGTTTGGTTACTTCAAAGCCCGCTACAACAGGAAGCATTGGAATTCCTGCACGACGATATTCTTCGACTCTCTTTAAAGCAAGAGCTAAGAAGTGCGGCGGTTGCCATAAAAACATAAATAAAAACAGTAACCAAGGAACCATACTTGAAAGACTAGGATCTATTGCTGCCCACCCAATAAGTGGTGGGACAGCTCCTGAAACTCCACCAACAATCGTATTTATGGAGTGAGTTCTCTTTAGCCACATAGTATAGATAACAACATAAACAAAGAGTCCAATGAGACCAAAAATCGCGGAAACAGGAGAACCCATGAATAATAAAATGGTTCCTAATGTTGACATGATGATTCCAGCCCATAAGACTTGCCGTGGAATGAGTGTCCCTGTTGCTGAAGGGCGCTCCCTTGTCCTTTCCATTAATTGGTCAATATCTCGATCAATAAAATTATTGAGACAGCAACCTCCAGCAATAACAAGTGCTGCTCCAGCAAGTACCAATATAATTTTAACAAGATTATCTAAAAACAACTGATCAGTTAACTTTAAGGCTAACCATATTCCTGTGAATGTAGTCACGAGGTTAGAATTCACAATTCCTGTCTTGCAAATTTCCAGGAAGTCTTTAAAGGTACCTGTTTTCTTTTTATCAGCTAAATTGGAAGCCGTATCTATAGTTTGAGTTGAATCAAGTGAACTCAACGGTTTTGACATTCCGGTCGCATCCTTTCTAAATCAAAACGCGTTCCGTTTCTAAAACGCGCGGTTCTCCTATCGTGTCTATTTAGATATGTATTCAAAAAGACGCCATTTTCATGTGAAAGAGTATTAAGATAATCACGGGTCGAAAACGGGATACTATACATAACCCACAGTCTTTTTGAACATCCTCTATTATAATAAACGGTCCTATTATTTGAAAACCTAAAAGATTATTTTATTTTTAGCCATAAAATTGTTTCTTCCTGTTCACAAATCAATGACTAGTAGGAGCCCTATTGTGTTAGGATATTATATGAATTGGATAACATAACCTTATTTCATTATATACGAAGTCTATGCCTTTGTATACTTTGCACAAAGTTGACACAAAATCGACAAACTTTCAATTGTTCTATAAAATTGTTGTAAATAGTTTCTCATTTGAGAAGGTGACTTAATGGATCGTGTTTTACGTATTTTAGGTGTCTTAACTTCCCTAGGAATGCTTATTGTCGTTATCATGGGCGCTATTGTAACCAATACCGGCTCTGAATTAGGATGTGGTCATCATTGGCCACTCTGCTACGGCCAAGTCGTTCCAGATACAAGTAATAAAGAAACCTTTATTGAATTTAGCCACAGGGCCGTTTCTGCCTTAGCAGGTTTATTGATTGTAATTTTAAGTGTATGGGCGTGGATTCGTCTTACGAAGGTCAAAGGGGTTAAATTCCTATCCATCTGCTCTGTTTTTTTTGTAGTATTACAAGGTTTATTAGGGGCAGCTGCAGTGATTTGGGATCAATCCTCCATCGTTCTTGCCCTACATTTCGGAATTTCACTCATATCGTTCGCGAGTGTTTTATTGTTAACGGTCATTATATTTGAAGAGACAAAAGCTTCGGGGTCCATCCACCCACGAACAGGAATGGGAATGCGGGTCAATCAAACCCTTTTAATCATTTATACTTATATTGTTGTCTATAGTGGGGCCTTTGTGCGTCATACAGATTCAGCTTTAGGTTGTCCCGATTTCCCACTATGTACTGGTCAGGTCATTCCAGATTTATATAGTCGTGCAGGTGTTCAATTTGGTCACCGAGTACTAGCTGGTATTTTAGCCCTCTGGATATTGATCACATTCCTTTATGCCCTTATCCGATTAAGGCATGAAAGATGGTTATTCTGGGGATCTTTGATCGCTATATTATCTGTGATAGGTCAAGCTACAAGTGGTGTTTTTGTTGTTCTAACACAATTGAACTTAACATTCCTATTACTCCATTCGTTTTTTATTACTTGTTTATTTGGTATCCTAGCGTTTATGACGATGATCGCTTTAAGAAAGCAAACAAAATAATTAAGAGGGTATCCCAAAAGCCTTTGCTTTTTGAGGATGCCCTTCTCTTTTGAATCATTATTTTGATGTAAATAAAGTTGAATTTACACTCTTTTCGCTAGCATCTACGAAACCTTTTAAGAATACTTGGTCTTTATGGGCGCTCTATCCACACCATAATATTCTAGAAACATGATTCTCTACGCGTACTTTTTCTCTGAAAGATTTCCATCCTCCCGCATGTAGAGAGAGCATTCTGTAGCAAAAATCTCCATTTACTTAATGACCTGACATTTCCTTTGTTATCTCTTAAATAAAAAAAGATATATAAAAACTGCAACCCTTTTTTAGGATTGCAGTCTTTTAGTATGCTTAATTCCCACGAAGTTCTATGAGAAGATCTCCGGTTTGAATGGCTTCATTTTCTTTAACAAAGACATTTTCAACAACTCCATCAAACGGCGCTTGAAGTGTCGTTTCCATCTTCATCGCTTCCGTAATAATGATGTGATCGCCCTTTTTCACCTTTTCGCCCTTGTCCACTAATACCTTTATGACTGTCCCTGGCATTGAAGCACCAATTTCACCAGGATTACTCTTATCGGCTTTTCTTTTTACATCTACAGATGCCTCGATCGTATTGTCCTTAATCACAACTTCACGCGGTTGACCATTTAATTCAAAGTAAACGATCCGCGTTCCATCTTTTTGCGGCTGTCCAATCGATACAAGTTTAACAATCAATGTCTTCCCTTGTTCTATTTCGACAGAAACTTCTTCTCCAAGCCTCAAGCCATAAAAGAAAGTTGGTGTATCAAGGACACTGACCTGCCCATATTGTTCAACAATTTGTCTATATTCATTATAGACCTTTGGGTACAGGGCATAAGAGATCATTTCTTTATTTGATGGTGTGCTCCCGTACCTTTCGGTTAAACTCTCTTTAAGCTCATTAAAATCTACGGGTTCTAAACGCTCACCAGGTCGATTGGTAATAGGTTCACGGCCTTTTAGAACAATTCTTTGTAACTCCTTAGGAAAGCCTAGATAAGGTTGACCTAATTTCCCTTCAAAGAACGTAATGACCGAGTCAGGAAAATCAATATCTTCCCCTCTTTCATAAATATCGTCCTCTGTTAAATCATTTTGCACCATAAAGAGAGCCATATCACCAACAACCTTAGAAGAAGGGGTGACTTTAACGATATCGCCAAACATCTGATTCACTGTTGCGTACATCGCTTTAACGTCTTCCCAGCGTTCGCCTAGCCCAACGGCAGAGGCTTGCTGCTGAAGATTAGAGTATTGTCCCCCTGGCATTTCATATTTATAGACTTCTGCATTAGGAGCATTTAAGCCACTTTCAAAAGAAGCATAGTATTTCCGTACACTTTCCCAATAACGACTCACTGCATCTAAGCCGTCGATATTGCTCTTCAAAGGACGCTTATTCCCCTCAAGTGCGTAGTAAAGGCTATTGGCACTGGGTTGTGAGGTCATGCCGGACATTGAAGCTACGGCAGTATCCACAATATCAACACCTGCTTCTACTGCTTTAATATAACTGGCTATCCCATTACCACTGGTATCATGCATATGAAGATGAATCGGCAAATCAACCGTCTCTTTCAATTCACTCACTAAAGCATAGGCGGCTTCCGGCTTGAGTAACCCTGCCATATCCTTAATGGCGATAATATGTGCGCCAGCATGTTCTAATTCCTTCGCCATTTTTTTATAATAGCCTAGATCATATTTCGTCCGAGTTGTGCTAAGGATATCGCCAGTGTAGCAGATTGCTGCCTCAGCAATTTTCCCTGTCTCTCGCACCGCGTCTATAGCAAGCGTCATTCCTTTTAGCCAATTGAGACTATCGAAAATTCGGAACACATCAATCCCTGAGGCTGCAGATTCCTTTACAAAGGCCTTGATCAAATTATCAGGGTAATTCGTATAGCCTACAGCATTTGCTCCTCGTAAAAGCATTTGAAATAGGACATTAGGAATCTTCTCTCTAAGGAGTGTTAAGCGTTCCCATGGATCTTCCTTAAGGAAACGATAGGCGGTATCAAAGGTCGCTCCTCCCCACATTTCTAATGAAAAAGCATTAGAAAGTAACCGGGCAACAGGGTCCGCAACCTTTAAAATATCGGCCGTTCTTACCCGAGTAGCCAATAAACTTTGATGAGCATCACGGAAGGTGGTATCTGTAATAAGAACGTCATTTTGCTTTTTAATCCATTCAATGAGGCCATCGGCGCCCTCTTCCTCTAGAATTTGTTTCGTCCCTCTAGGCGCTGGTTCAGAGAGCTTAATCTTAGGAAGCTGTGGTGAATCAAAGGCCGGCTTTTTAGACTTTTTAATCCCCGGAAAACCATTGACAGTAATTTCTCCTATATAGGTCAACATTTTCGTTCCACGGTTTAAGCTTTCTGGGAAAACAAAAAGCTCTGGTGTGGCGTCGATAAAAGTTGTATCAACCGAACCATTTAAAAACGCTGGATGAGTGACTACATTTTCTAAAAAAGCAATGTTCGTTTTAATGCCTCTAATTCGGAACTCTCTTAAGTTACGAAGCATCTTTGAGGCAGCCGCCTCAAAAGTCAAAGCATAGGTTGAAACCTTGACGAGAAGAGAGTCGTAATGCGGTGTAATAACAGCCCCTTGATAGCCGTTCCCAGCATCAAGTCGCACACCGAAACCGCCACCTGTCCGATAGGCCATAATCTTTCCTGTGTCAGGCATAAATTGGTTCGCAGGATCCTCTGTTGTGACCCGACACTGTATGGCAAAACCGTTGGCCCTAACGTCCTCTTGCTTGGGGATCGAAACAGGAGCGTCAAATAGATTATGTCC
This sequence comes from Pullulanibacillus pueri, assembly GCF_014639255.1. Taxonomy (GTDB): domain Bacteria; phylum Bacillota; class Bacilli; order Bacillales; family Sporolactobacillaceae; genus Pullulanibacillus; species Pullulanibacillus pueri. The sequence continues at coordinate 280,421 of NZ_BMFV01000001.1, read as the reverse complement.
TTGAGCAATTAGGATTTGGGATTGAACAATATCCACACCCGTTATCAACTCAGTTATCGTATGTTCCACCTGAACCCGAGGGTTAACCTCTATAAAATAAAATTGCTCATCTGGAGTCACTAAGAACTCCACGGTTCCAGCATTAAGATAGTCCACACTGTCCATCAGTTTTACAGCCGCTTCATGGATGGCCGATCTAACACTGTCACTTAAAAAACGACTCGGCGCAATCTCAACCACTTTTTGGTGACGACGTTGGACTGAACAATCCCTTTCCAAAAGGTGTACGGTATTCCCTTCGGAATCTGCAAGGATTTGGACTTCAATATGTCTTGGTTTTTCCAAGTATTTTTCAACATAAATATCGTCTTGACCAAAGGTGGCTTTTGCTTCGGATTTAGCTCGTTCATAAGCATCCTTGAGCCCTTGTTTACTTCTAACAATACGCATACCACGTCCACCACCACCGAGGACGGCTTTGATCATGACAGGGAATCCATGCTCATCAGCAAATTGTTGGGCCTCTTCTAATGTTTGAACTGGACCATCAGTCCCTGGAACAACAGGGATATTAGCGTTAATTGCTGCTTCTCTTGCCTTTGCTTTATCACCAAAAACCTCTAAGTGTTCCACTTTAGGACCAATAAAGACAATACCTTCCTCTTGGCACCGGCGCGCAAATTCTGCATTTTCAGACAAAAAACCGTAGCCAGGATGGATCGCATCCACATCATTGGCTTTGGCGATTTCAAGGATCCCTTCAATATCAAGATAGGCATCTATTGGTTTCTTCCCTTTACCTACGAGATAGGCCTCATCCGCTTTATACCGATGATAAGAACCCGAATCCTCTGTTGAATAAATCGCAACAGTGCGTATATTTAATTCTGTACACGCTCGAAAAATACGAATGGCAATTTCACCGCGGTTAGCGACTAATATTTTATTGATGTTTTTGTTCTCCATTTAGCAGTCTCCTCTTCATTCACTTGTTCTTTTATTTTGACAAATCCTGATAGGTTAACAACAATGCCTACTGAAAACATCATCATAACGAGTGACGAACCACCATAACTAATAAAAGGCAGCGTAACCCCTGTTATTGGTAGTAACCCTGTGACAACGCCCAAATTAATAAAGGTTTGGATAGCCATAAAACTACCAATTCCAATCGCGAGCAAGCTTCCGAAAACATCTTGACAACGGATGCCAATGTATATGCTTTTAGTCACCAAATAAGCTAAACAAATAATAACAAAGAGTACACCGATAAGTCCGAGTTCCTCGGCTGTAATCGACATTATAAAATCGGTTTGTGGTTCAGGTAAATAGCCTGTCTTTTCAATACTTTCTCCAAGCCCTTTTCCTGTAAATCCACCAGAAGCGATGGCTATGTAAGAATTAATAAGCTGCAAGCCTGTACTTTGGCTGATTTTTGGATCAAAAGGATGGTATGCACCCGCAAAACGTCCGGATTGAACATCTGATAAGGAAGTAAAGAAAATAATCGAAAGCGCCACACATGCTAATCCCAACAGCATGAGAATGTGTTTCACACGAATCCCTGAACAAAGAATCATCGTTCCAGAAATACCAGCAATGATCATTGCACTTCCCAAATCAGGCTGAATCGCAATTAATAGAAACACTAAGGAAATCATAATGAGCGGTGGCAAAACACTTGATTTAAAATCTGATATTTGATTTTGCTTATTAGAGAATACTGAAGCTAAATAAATAATAACGGATAGCTTAGCGATTTCAGCAGGTTGAACCGAGAAAGGACCAATATCAAACCAAGATTGCGCATGGTTGGCGACCGTTCCAACTAATAATACCAATACTAAAAGAAAGAGCGTAATAAAGATAATAGGTTTTACAAGTGCTTTATACATCTTATAAGGGAGGATCATGCCGCAAAGTAAAGCTATGATTGCAATGAATACCCAGAAAAGTTGTTTGATAAAAAAATAGTTTGCTGGGTGATTAGCATTTAAAGATACCGCTACACTTGCACTATAAACCATCACAACGCCAAAGCCTGTAAGTAAAAGAGCCACAACTATTAAACTGTAATCGTAATGCTTAAATAATTTTTGAATCATCGCTTCGTCCATCCTATTCCAATGTTGCTTGTCTACTCTATGTTCGCTTTCAAGGTGAACTTTTCCTGCTAGTTCTTATTATATAAAAGAATTCAAACAAATTAAAGAAAAAACTCAAGCGATCCTTATGATCGTTTGAGTTTAGTCATTCTAAAGAGATCATTGTATGAACAGACCATCATCCTTCAATCTCATGATATCTAAAAAGACTGAAAGAAAATGAACAGCGCCCTGTCCATCAAACTTTCATTTCATTCAATAGAAGATTAAATAGAAAAATTCAACTTTATTTTTCGCGCGTAACAGCATCGTGAAGTGTTGATAACTGCCTCTCCAATGACTCAAGCAATTCCTTGGCGTCCTTCTCTTCGACCAACCCTAGACGAATAGCGAAATCAATTTCTCTAGAAAGGCCGAACATTTGTGTATCTAGAACTTCCTCATATAGAGGACATTGTGGCATGGTTAAATTATCCATTTGCACTTCTATAAGTTTTAGGATCTTGTGAGCGTCGCTTTTGAGCACTTGGTAGGCTTTCTCACGGTGACCCGCTTCGATTTCGGTCGACAATAGGATCCCCTCCGTTTGATTCACCATCCTAACTCACATATTAGCTTTAAAAGCTATAAAAAGCAAGAGGAGAGTGGTATAGGTTTATACAATTTTTTAGATTTAAAGCTATTTTTCTCCTCAAAAATCATTTTTTAGCGCTCCAGAATTAGAATGTGTGACAAAATACTTTATACCTTTTATACTAGAATCAGTACGTCCAAAATAATCTTTCCCTTTTGCCGTCAGATTACGGTATGAAAGGTCTTAACATGAGAGAAGGTTTAAAAATGCCAGAAATAGTTACCATTACAGGATTAGTTTCTTTTCCATTAACATTGGACCCAAGTAGTTGGATTTTTGATGACAGAAAAATTGATATTGATGATTTCTTTAGCAATGATTTTGACCTCGATGAATTTCTTGAAGCGCAAAAAGATGAACGCGCGGGAGCAGCGATTCCGAGACTAGCTAAAGGTCAAAGAAAGTATAAAAAACAAGAATGGCTCACTCGTTCCTTCGCAATCCCCGTCAAAATTTTTATCGAAAATTCAGAACCAAAGAACGAGGCAACGCAAGTGACTTTTTCACTACAAAATGGCGAAAAAGCGATTGTTTCACTCGAAGATGCAAAATCAGGTGTTTTTGCATTCAGTATTAACGGCAGAATCATTGAGGAGGATGGCCCTCTCCATTTTTATTTCCAGGATCCTAGTATGAAAGATAAAGCCATTAAAGGCATTACCTCCATTATTGTGGAATGATCTTGGATAACCCCAACCTTATCAAACATTTGATAAGGTTTTTTCTTGTTCAATTTCACAAGATATCTGCCGCCAACTGTGCGAGCGTTGATCGCTCTCCTTTCATCAACTTGACATGTCCACTAATCTCCAAATCTTTCATTTTCTCAACAACGTATGTTAGCCCATTATTATACTCATCTAGGTAAGGGTGGTCGACTTGCTGAGGATCTCCTACTAAGATGATTTTTGTTCCCTCTCCCACTCGAGTAAGAATTGTTTTTACTTCATGCTTGGTCAAGTTTTGTGCCTCATCAATAATAATAAACTGCTCTGGGAGACTTCTCCCACGAATAAAGGTTAAAGCTTCAACCTGGATAGAACTCATCCCTGAAAGGATATTTTCTATTTCTCCTTTTCTTTTTGTATTAAATAGATACTCAAGATTATCGTAAATAGGCTGTAACCAAGGTTTTAATTTTTCTTCCTTTTCGCCTGGTAAATACCCTAAATCCTTTCCGACTGGAACAATAGGACGAACAATAAGCATTTTTTGATACTCTTGTAAATCCTCTGTTTGTAACAGCCCTGCTGCTAATGTCAGCAACGTTTTACCTGTTCCAGCTTTTCCTACTAATGTCACAAGTTCAATTTCATTTCTTTGCAACAGCTCTAATGCCATTACTTGTTGGGCATTTTTGGCTTTAATTCCCCAGACTGAGTCATTTCCAAATCTACAGGGGGTGATCATTTTTGCATGCTCATCTGTGATACCTAACGCAGACGATTGATTCGTAAAAGTTTTCAATATGACAAACTCTCGAGGGTAGAGCGGTCCACATTTCAAGGCAAGAACAGGCAGTGCTTTGTCTTGGTAAAATTGATTCATCAGCTCTTCATCAACTTCAATTTCCTTATAACCGGTATATATGTCATCGTTATTGATCACACGATCACTCAAAAAGTCCTCTGCGGGAAGGCCTAACGCATCTGCCTTTACTCTCACCAGAACATCCTTACTGACAATGATGACCGGTTTAGGATCCGCTTTTTCCTGTTCTTCTCTATGGAGATTTAGAGCTACAGCTAAAATACGATTATCATTTGTCCTTTCAATAAACGTCTCCTTAAGATATTGAAAAGAACGGTGATTAAGCTCTACCCACAGGTGACCTCCCGTTTCCAAAGGAATTTTTTCATGAAGTCTGCCTTTCTCTCTTAAATCATCAATTAACCGCGAAACGTGACGTGCATGTTTGCCAATTTCATCCATATTTCTCTTTTTCGAATCAATTTCCTCAAGGACAACTGCTGGAATGACAATATCGTTATCCTCAAAAGCAAATAATGCGTATGGATCTTGCAAGAGCACGTTGGTATCAAGGACATATATCTTGGTCAAGATGACGCCTCCTGTGCTTTAAGCTTATCTCTATTTTGTATTTCTAACACCAATATATGTGAAGGTGTATAAAGTTAGACGGCCATGAAGAAAATAAAGAAAACTTGCTGATTGGCGAGCCTTGGTAAAGGCGATGACAGAAGCCTAGTTGCACTTATGCTGGACACTTTTTTCTCTCTTTCAATCAGCGAAAAGAAAACTTGCTGATTGGCGAGCCTTGGTAAAGGCGATGACAGAAGCCTAGTTGCACTTATGCTGGACACTGATTTCTCTCTTTCAATCAACGAAAAGAAAACTTGCTGATTGGCGAGCCTTGGTAAAGGCGATGACAGAAGCTTAGTTGCACTTATGCTGGACACTTTTTTCTCTCTTTCAACCAGCGAAAAGAAAACTTGCTGATTGGCGAGCCTTGGTAAAGGCAATGACAGAAGCTTAGTTGCATGCTGGACACTTTTTTCTCACTTTCAACCAGCGAAAAGAAACTTACTAAAAGATCCATCATCCTTAATCCAAAAGAAAAAGGAGGAGTATAACCATGTTTAAAAAGGGATTAGCCATTGTGACATGTCTATTCGTATTAAGCGGATGTACGGCTGGACAAAAAAATCAAGGGGCCGATGAAAATCAAAATATCCACATAAGTGAAGTCAAACAAACGGTTGACAATAAACAAAAGAATTTGAACGGAAAACAGGTGGCAAGGAGATTGGTCAATATTGCTACACGGATCCCCGATGTTCATGATGCAACAGCCATTGTTGCTGGTGACTATGCAGTTGTTGGTATAGATATTGATAAAGATTTAGACCGAACTAAGGCTGGTAATATCAAAAACTCAGTAACAGAAGCTCTCACCAAAGATCCTTATGGAGCCAACGCAATTGTGACAAGTGATCCGGATATAATTCAGCGTTTAAAAAACATGGGTGCTGAAATACGGAAAGGAAAACCGCTATCAGGGATTGCAGGAGAATTAGCTTTAATAGTTGAGCGTCTCGTCCCTGAAGTGCCGAATAAAGTCATACCCGATAAAAACGAAACAAATGATCAAAACAAAATTGATCAATCTAATAAAAATAACCAAAAGAATGTTAACCCTAAGATAAATGAAAAGCCAAAGAATCAGGTCCAATAAATTTGAATCGATCGGGATTTTTGCCCTTCCCCACTGATTGTTAGTGGAACCCATTAGGAGTTAGCAGTTACTCTCACTTAAATAGCTTTGTATCATCGCCTATTTTTGAAGTGGGGGTCTCACGGACAGTTGAACCGGGATAAACCTTCCTGAACGTCCTTCCTTTCTTTATAAGGAAATAAAAGCACTTGCTCTAGCACAGGCTTTTCTGCTAGTCTTTAGTTAAGGGTGGTGAGACTATGCAGGTGACCTGTGCTATTTGTGAAAAAGAAGAAGAAATTAATGATCAATCTGCTATTGCCAAAAGAATTCGCAATCGCCCAATCCATACCTATTTATGTAAAACATGCAATGAACGAATAAAAGTACGCACTATAGAACGTTGGGAGACAGGAAAATTTAAGCTTTATCAAAAAAAAGAAGTCGAAGAAAACTGGTAAGGATTCTTACTTACCAATGCCTATGTTTATAGAGGGAAAAAGCTGTCAAACACACATTGACAGCTTTTTTATTATTTTATAACGTCAGAGAATTTATAACTAAGTGGAAGACCTTATAAGGGCAACTTTGGCTTTCGCTATTAAGCCTGGCAACACCTTAGTGGTAAGTGCAAAAGCATGAAATCAAGCTGTACTTAGCCAAAGCGGTTAATACCAAAAGGCACCGTCGGCACCATATGAATTGGAGCGGAAGACGCGAGATTTGGAACTCTTCAACAAAGTGTATTCCTCAGCGCACTGACTCACAGGCGCCTAAACTGGAGTCCTTCAGAAATTGCAACCAGCGGACTTCACAAATGCACTTCGAGTTGTTCCGAAGAAGCTTACTACGAACCCAAGCTAGTAAACGCAAGAATAAGGATTTTTAGTCAAATATTTTGGAACACCATTCAACCCTCCCAAAATAGCTGAGGCTACTAAGGACGATCGGTTAAAATCGTCACGTCCGTGTGACATCGCCGAAGCTAGCACCTCAGTCACCCCAAAAAGTAAAGAACACTTTTCGGGGACCCCGACTACCACCCCAAAAAGTAAAGAACACTTTTCGGGGACCCCGACTACCACATCAAAAAATCATAAAAACACGATTTTTTTCGAGGATTATTCTCTTGCAGCTTTCCTTAGTCCTGTGGAAATGAGGAAAGCGAGCGTTCTGAGGCGGAACTTCACATCGTCCTAATGACCAGAATACATTCCATTCCTATGTAAAAAACTGTGGATCCTCCACTTATAAGAGTTTCCACAGTTTTTAATGAGAAAAACAAGCCCTTTGACCAATTTCAGGTTAACACTCCGAGAGAAAGGGTCAGTTATGCGCCTTTGCTACTTTGTTCTTTTTTCTTCGTGCTTTTTAACCTTAACTTATAAATAACCAATACAATCGCGGCAATAAATAATGCTCCAACAATGGGCAATTGCAAAGAAAGAACGGCTAAAATTAAGCAACCTATAAGAAGCATGAAATAGATAATGATCGATTTGATCATCGGTAACTTTTTTGCAAAACCTAGTTTGTAAACAATAATGGACAAAAATACAATGGTAAGGTAAAGATAGAACATCGCATAATGACTTGTCCATGAATGATCAAAAAGGAATTGTGCATAACCAGAAAGCTTCACTGATCCTTCAGCGGAACCCACAGGGCCACCCCCCTATTATTTCGAGCCGACTTTTTTGCGCTTTTCAGCTTTTTCCCGTTCATTCTTATTTAGATACTTCTTCCTAAGTCTGATGTTTTCTGGGGTGATTTCGCAATACTCATCGTCATCTAAATAAGAGAGTGCATCCTCTAATGATAAAATTCTTGGTGACTTTAATGTTACCGTTTGATCTTTCGTGGCCGAACGCACGTTAGTTTGATGCTTCGTTTTCGTGACGTTAACTGTAAGATCATTTTCTCTTGTATGCTCACCAACAATCATACCTTCATACACTTGAGTACCCGGCTCTATAAACATTGTACCACGATCTTCTAATTGCATCATACCATAAGCAGACGCTTGACCGGTTTCCATAGCCACAAGTACACCTTGTCTTCTTCCACCAATTGCTTCTTTAATTACAGGACGGTAATGATCGAAAGTATGGTTCATGATTCCATACCCACGTGTTTCCGTTAAAAAGTCACGACGATAGCCGATAAGACCACGTGAAGGAGCAATAAATTCAAGCTTGAAATGCCCATCAGATTGCTGTTCCATATTTTGCAGTTCAGCTTTTCTGATCCCCATGGACTCGATGACTGATCCCGAATAATCTCCAGGAACATCGATATGCACACGCTCATATGGTTCTGAAAGAACACCATCAATTTCTTTTACAATTACACTTGGTTTTGAAACAGCAAGTTCATAACCTTCACGACGCATATTTTCAATTAAAATCGAAAGGTGAAGCTCACCACGTCCAGAAACCACCCATTTATCCGGAGAGTCTGTCATTTCAACGCGAAGGCTAACATCTCTTTCAAGTTCAGCCAACAATCTTTCTTCTAACTTCCGACTAGTGACATGTTGGCCTTCACGGCCCGCAAAAGGACTGGTATTGGCTAAGAATGTCATCTGTAAAGTTGGCTCATCAATGGTTAACAAAGGAAGAGGATCCACATGGCCTGCGGTGTTAATGGTTTCACCAATATTGATATCCTCAACACCAGAAATTGCAATCAAATCCCCCGCTTTGGCTTCATCGATTTCTTCTCTTTTCAACCCAAAGAACCCAAAGATTTTCGTAATTCTAAACGCCTTTTGACTGCCATCTGTTTTAACAAGGACTGCCTGTTGACCCACTTTGATTGAACCACGGAAGATACGTCCAATTCCAATACGTCCAACATAGTCATTATAATCAAGCATTGTGACTTGGAACTGTAAAGGCTCATCAGAATTATCAACAGGGGCAGGAACATGTTCTAAAATAATATCAAATATTACAGACATATCTTTCGTAACATCTTCGGGATCCGTGCCTGCAACCCCATTGACTGCTGAAGCATAAACAACTGGAAACTCTAATTGATCATCGTCTGCTCCTAAATCTATAAAGAGTTCAAGCACTTCATCTATAACAGCTTCAGGGCGAGCCATTGGCTTGTCGATTTTATTGACGACAACAATGGGCTTAAGCTTGGCTTCAAGCGCTTTTTTCAATACAAAACGTGTTTGTGGCATGACCCCTTCATAAGCATCAACAAGAAGAAGGACACCATCAACCATCTTCATAATGCGTTCAACCTCACCACCGAAGTCGGCGTGTCCAGGTGTGTCCACCACATTAATGCGATTGCCGTTATAAGCAAGGCTTGTATTTTTGGCTAGAATCGTGATCCCACGTTCACGTTCTAGATCATTTCTATCCATTGCGCGTTCACTGACATGCTCATTCTCTCTAAATGTCCCCGATTGACGAAGCATTTGATCGACGAGCGTTGTTTTACCATGGTCGACGTGAGCGATAATGGCAATATTTCTTAGTTCTTCTCTTTTATTCATAATCGTAACTCCTCATAAATTGATACGAATGTTATCGCATAATCCTGTAAATTATTACGTACAAAAATCAAACTTCTTTATTATAACACATGGTGCCCAAATTCCCTAAACTTATTTTAGCAATCCTTCATAAAATCATGCAAATCGCTTAACACTGCTACTTCCACGTGATTTTTACTAAAGGTCTTTCCCTTTTTATCCAAAGTGCGCTAAAATAGCATTTGGAGGCGGTATACGATGAATATTTTATTTTTTCTACTTGCAGTACTCACAGTAGCCAGCCTTGTGGCGATTGGATATGGCATTGCTGTCGCTAGCCCACTTTTTACTATCCTTTCGATTGTTGGCGTGTTTGTCTTTATGGGCGTTGGCTTTACACTTAAAAGCAAATTAAGACAACAAAATTAATCTCTTAGGACGACGTTGCGATGACGTCGTTCTATTTTTTTTCAACATACTTTCCTTCTGCTATCCCCGACTGTATATATTGCAGCATTTCCTGGTGAACACCTTTCTTACCAATTAAAATGGAATTCTGTTTAAGTAACTCCAGTGGGCTGCCATCGACCTGAGAAACACGTCCCCCCACTTCATCAATCAAAATCAAGCCGGCACCGATATCCCATGGGGCTAAACGCATCGATAAATAACCGTCTAATATGCCATTTGCAATGTAAGCAAGTTCAATAGCCGCAGAACCATATGACCGAGTGCCACGGGTGTGCTCAGCAATAGAGCGAACAATCTCTGGATTGATCCGCCTGTTTTTACTCAACCAAGTCCCATTAATGGCCACTACAGAGGTTTTAAGTTCCCCGTCTTCTAGGGGGCGCATTTTTTCTTTATTTATAAATGCCCCTTGTCCTTTAACACAGTGATAAATATCTCCAGCAATGACATCATAGATCACTGCAACCTTCCCTACACCCTCTTCATAAATGCCAATAGAAATTGCAAAATGCCTTTTCTGGTGAACAAAGTTCATCGTGCCATCAATCGGATCAATGAACCACAGAATGCCCTCAGTCGTTTGCACCTCGTCTCCAAAGCCTTCTTCTGAGACAATGCGATGACCTGGAAAATGGCTACGGACTTTATCAATAAAATACTGCTCCGTTTGCTTATCCATATTTGTGACGAGATCATCTGGTGATGATTTAGACTCCACATTTAAATGACCGTTTACCGCTTTCTTTAAGATGTCTCCAGCTTCTTGAACCCACTCTATGACTTGGTCTCGAACCTGACCCCAATCTAATGCCTCTGCCATACGCACATACTCCTTTTCTAGAAACTGATTTCCTTTATTATGACACATAAGAGCGTGATCTTTACATTTTTAGACCTTGATGATTTAAGATCATCAATATCGAATAACGTCAAACGCTTTCGTCAAACCTGAATAATAAGAGACCCCCTATCACTAGAGAGTCTCTCATCGAACCATTATACCAAAATCATGATTATGCTTCTAATCTTATGAGCTCTTGTCTAAGCTTGGTTAAACGTTCTTTACATCTCTTTTCTTCATTTTCATCTTGATTGACCATTGCGTCGTGTAGTGTTGCCAGTTCATAATCAATCTCTAAGCGTAAAACCGGGATACGCTTCTCGGCATCTGTTCTCTTTAAAGTTTGAATCACTTGTTTCATGGAACCTACACTTCCTTTCTGGGGAATGGTCGATGGCTAACCAACAGGGTTTCACTTAGTTAAAAATTTGGATAGTTCACATTTTCTTATCCGTTCATTCACTTAAAATACTCATCATTTAACAGGTACTCGTTATTATTAGGATCTAATATTCTGACTTTTTGAGTATTGCTTCATCATATGATTTTTATCAATAATATGCTACAGTTCCTGAATTCTTGCTTGTTATTTTCCTCATTCGCCTACAATGTAAACCCAATAATTCTTAATAAAATTCAAAATTTCCAACACCCTTTTACAGGACATTAGGGGTGATAGGTCATAATCATTTTTTTACAACCTGTCTGTTTCCAACTCAACGTTTGTACTTTTTTTAAATGATTTTAGAAAGTGTTGAAAAGTGGTGGCAAAGAGTCTAAATGTTATAATGTAGGATAAGCACTATATAGGAGTAGTTTTACTTTGAGGAGGACACAAAAATGACATTTACTGGATTTACCAAAGAAGATTTTGATGTTTTTTCTATAGAAGGGCTAGAACCACGTATGGAAGCCCTCATCGCAACAGTAAGACCCAAGCTCGAGTCCCTCGGCGCACAATTTTCTCCGTTACTGACAAGTTTAACAGGGGATGAGATTTTCCCGCATGTTGCCAAGCATGCGAGACGGACGGTTCATCCACCAAAGGATACTTGGGTTGCTTTTGCCGCCGATAAACGTGGCTATAAAAAACACCCCCACTTTCAAATTGGTTTGTGGGGAACGCATGTATTTGTATGGTTTGCCATTATTAATGAAGCTGTCCATAAAAAGGAAATTGCCGAAAGACTTAAAGCACAGCAGACACAGCTTCTCGGTAACTTACCGGCCAAATTTGTTTGGTCTATGGATCATACCCAACCAGCGATAGTTGAAACTTTTGATCCCCAAATGCTCGAACGCTTAGGAACCATAAAAAAGGCTGAATTGCTTTGTGGCCAAACCTTTTCTAAAGAACAAGCCATTGAACGTGGCGATCGTCTGAGCGAAGATATTGAAGCCATCTTCTCGAAGCTTTCACCTCTTTATGAAGCTGTCACAAAATGGCCTGTTAAATAAATAAAAGGGAGAATTTTAAGTTTTAAGCGAATGAAGGAGTGACATATGGTCACTTCCCCCAGGGCGCAGCGCTCACTGGGATAAGGAGAGGTTCCTTATCCCGGAGCAGCCTTCCTAACAACTGTGGTTCACCTCTTGATTTTGTTTCTAAATGTGATCCAACCTCTCTTTTTAAAGTTTATGTTTTGAAAAAGTGCCCCACTTTTTTGAGATACATGTTGCTTCGCGCTGTATTCTCTCCATCAATGCTGCAACAGTTGGTATATCATGCAGGTGTTCAACAACTTGGCCTGCCCATCCGAATCCACTGGCGTCATCTCCCTCATAAATCATCCGGCGATTGGCTTTCCCACTTATGTGATGTTTTAACTCTTCATAGGTTCCACCTTGGCTCTCCATTTCCAGAATTTCATCGATCCACTGATTCTTTAATGCTCGTGCTGGTGCACCAAGGGTTCTCTTTATGATTGTTGTATCCGTAGCATGGGCTTCCAACAGTTTTTGCTTATAAACCTCATGAGCCAGTGTGCATTCTTTGGTTGCAATAAATCGCGTCCCCATTTCAATACCTTCTGCCCCGAGGGCCAGGGCCGCCATGAGGGAGCGACCGTCACTAAAACCACCAGAAGCCACTACTGGAATGTTAACGGCATCTACAATCGCAGGGATTAGCACTAAACTTGTTGTTTCCTCTCGACCAAGATGCCCGCCTCCTTCAAAACCTACAGCCATGACTGCGTCTGCTCCTAAAGCTTCAGCTTTAAGTGCTTGCCGTACCGAAGAAACGAGAATCAAGATCTTTGCCTCCGAGTGGGATTCCTTAAGCGCTTTAATTACGGGGGTCGGATTTCCACCAGTAACGGTAATGACTGGCACCTTTTCTTTTATTGCTACCTCAAGGTAATCCTCATAAGGTCTCCCGTGTTGTCCAATGGCAAAATTCACGCCAAACGTTGCCCGAGTCAAGGTTTTTAAGTTTTGAATCTCATGTAAGAGCACCTCAGGACTTTCACAAGTCATCGCCGTCAGTTGTCCTAAAGCCCCTGCATTAGAGACAGCCGCAGCAAGATCGGCATTAGCTAAGTAAGCAAGTCCACCTTGTATAATCGGTATATTAATGTCTAAAAGTTCAGTTAACCGCGTCTCCAATCTAAAGACATTCCCCATAATCAAACCTCCTAAAAAAATTTTTTAAATAAAACTTGATAAAACCGTTCAACTTAAATAAGATAAGTCTAGTTTGTGTGAAAAGCGAACCCGAATTTAAAAAGGGATCACCCTTGTGACATAATTCTAATGATTTTTTCGGCCTCGTCATCGCACACTAAATATACAACCACTTTTATTAGATCCTACCCTTCATAAAAGTCATCAGTAGATCTTTTAAAGAACAGCATCAAGTGTATGGCTTAGGATACTTTCCCATACAAATGGAATGGTTTATACTTTTTATTTTAAAGAGGTGCAAGAAATGAAGCAATCAGATACACCACTACAATCAGATACACCACTATTTACAGGACTTCTTCAATATGTTCAATCAAATCCCGTTCCCTTCCATATTCCAGGTCATAAAAAAGGTCGAGGAATGGATCCAGAGTTTAGAGCTTTTATAGGTGAAAATGCCTTGTCTATAGATCTCATTAATATTGCGCCATTGGATGACCTTCATAATCCTCATGGAATGATAGAAGAAGCGCAAAAACTGGCAGCAGAGGCTTTTGGTGCTGATGCCACCTTTTTTTCCGTCCAAGGCACAAGTGGGGCAATAATGGCTATGATTTTATCGGTTTGTGCTCCTGGAGATAAACTGATTGTCCCTAGAAATGTTCACAAATCTGTCTTATCCGCTATTATTTTTTCCGGAGCAACACCCGTCTTTATTTATCCTGAAGTTGATCGTGATCTCGGCATCTCTCATGGCATTTCACCTGATGCTGTCAAAAGGGCCATTAATCAACATCCCGATGCCAAGGGGCTTTTAGTGATCAATCCTACATACTTTGGTGTAAGTGCAAATCTAGAAGAAATTGTCAACATCGCCCACAAGCATGCGATTCCTGTTCTTGTTGACGAAGCCCATGGCGTTCACATTCATTTTCACCCTGAGCTCCCTATGTCTGCCATGCAAGCCGGTGCTGATATTGCAGCGACCAGTGTTCATAAACTAGGTGGGTCTCTTACACAAAGTTCGGTTTTAAATGTTCGTGAAGGATTAGTTTCAGTAGACCATGTTCAATCTATTTTAAGCATGATAACTACAACATCAACATCTTATATCCTTCTAGCCTCGCTAGATACCGCTAGGCGCTACTTAGCGATCCACGGAAGGGAAAGACTTACCGAAACCATTGCACTCGCTCATGAGGCTCGTAACCGCATTAACGCGATTCCAGGGTTATATGTAGCAGGTAAGGACATTCTGACTTCTAAAGCCACTTATGCCTACGATCCTACAAAATTAATTATTTCCGTTAAAAGCCTAGGCATGACCGGTTATGAGGCTGAAGTTTGGCTTAGAGAGCATTATCAAATAGAGGTCGAGCTCTCAGACCTTTATAATATTCTCTGTATTATCACACCGGGTGACGATCAAGCGAGTATCAGCCGTTTAATTGAAGGGTTGCAAGCCATGGTCAGTCAGCAAACAAAGCAAAAGGGACAGGTGTTTAAACCTCTTCCCGTCCATGTTCCCGATATGCCTCGTCTCGCATTATCACCTCGTGATGCTTTTTATGCGGATACAGAGTCCATTCCTTTTTCGGAATCAGTTGGACGGATTATTGCCGAATTTGTCATGGTCTACCCCCCTGGCATTCCTATTTTTACTCCCGGTGAAGTTGTGACTCAAGATAATCTAGATTACATCACGGAGAATATGCAAGCCGGACTTCCGGTTCAAGGACCAGATGATCCTACACTCCAGACGTTAAAAGTTGTTCAAGAACCCAAACCGATTAGATAGTAATAGAAAACTGACTTGAGAAGTTAAATATACTTTTTGAGTCAGCTTTTTGATATTACTCAGTTAAGTTAAATTAACAACAATTTCAATGACTTTCTTAATATCCATGGGTGAAGTACCATTTAAAAATTTATTTAGTTGTATTATTTCATTTCATGAATGGTTTCTCAGACACCTTGAAAATGTGGATTAAGCCCTTATGGTATAGGTAATTATAGAAGTCATATATTAGTCATAGGTCACCTTAACTGGGAGGAAGAAAATGAATCACCTTATCCTTCACTTAAAAAAAATCGAGCAACTCATCCAATTAATCCTAGTACAAGGCTATACAAATAAGAATTCATTGGAAATTATGTATTTCTCATTACTTCGTGAGGAACAAAAAATCTTAAATCGACTTATGAAAATGAATTTAGATTCTCTTGACGCTAAAAAGAAACTAAAGGTCTTACTTTCTATATTATATCGGGATGACGAAGCAGCAGAACCTTTGTTCAGAGCTTGGTTACGTAGTTCAATTTGGTCTCCGTCCTCATGCCCAACAGTAATAGAAAGAGACTTTAGAAAATCAATGTTTCGAGAGATTCAACATGAACTAAAAGAAACAGTTCCATATGTTCAACAAATTTTTGATCAGGAACAATCTCGCTATATCATCCCTGCTTTATTAAGAACTACTAACCAAAGGCTATCTTATTAGGGGGTTGAAATTTTGAGTTGGATTGATTCAAGAATAGATCTCAATATCTATAGCCAAGGAGAAATTAATCAATGGATTTATAGTACATGTAACATTTGTTCAATTGGGTGCGGCTGCTATATCGCAGTGAAAGATAACAAAATTGTCGGTATAAAAGGGAATTCCGAGCATCCCATCAATAGAGGAAGATTAGACCCAAAAGGAGAAAACCAGTGGTATGCCAATAATAGTCCTGACCGTCTATTATTACCTTTAAAAAGGGATACAAATGGTGAACTCGTCGAAACCACCTGGGACGATGCCTTCACCATTCTTGTTAACCAGGCAAAAAGGGCATTAAAAAATTATGGCCCCAATGGTGTTGCTATATATTCAACAGGCCAGGCGACATTAGAAACCTATTACACTATAGCCAAAATCGGTCGAGCTGGTTTACGTTCACATTTACTGGATGCGAATACCCGTTTATGTACGGCCACAACAGAATGGGGATTACTCGAGTCATTTGGATCAGATGGCGTCCCAGCTTGTTACCAGGATATTGATGTTACCGAGACATTGTTTTTAATCGGTCATAATCCTGCAGAAACAGGTACGGTCTTATTTGAACGTATTATGGAACGAAAAAAACGAACTGGGAAACCATTTATGATTGTAGTGGATCCTAGAAAAACATTAACCGCTAAGGAAGCCAATTGCCATTTGCAGCTGCTTCCTGGGACTAATGTCGCCCTTCTCAATGGCCTTATTCACCTGATCATTAAGAACAACGACATAAATAAGTCCTTTATCAAACAACATACCATCCATTTTAATCAACTTGTTGAGGCTGTTCAAGAGTGGACACCAGAAAAGACAGCTAAAGAAACAGGGATACCAGTAAAGCAATTAGAATTAGCAGCCGAACAATTAGGAAAAACCCCTTCATTAGTCACGACTACCCTTCAAGGAACTTACCAATCAGCAGACGCTACTACAACAACAGTTGACGTAAACAACCTTCATTTAATTCGTGGCCTTATCGGAAGACCTGGCTGTGGGCCTTTGCATATGGCAGGTCAGCCAAGTTCTTCTGCAAATCGAACAGTAGGTGGTGTAGGCTCTTATCCCGGGAATCGTAATCCAAATAATCCACAACATGTAAAAGAGATTGCCCAGCTGTGGAATGTACCTATTTCACACTTAGAAGTAGGTCCGGAGAAAGGAATTGAAGAAATTTTACATTTGATGGAAGAAGAGAATATAGGTCTCTTTTGGAACATCCAAACCAATCCAATGGTCTCACTTCCCAATAGAAAACGCGCAAAAAAGGCTTTTGAAAAAACCTTTGTCGTAGTCCAAGACCCTTTTTTGACTGAGACCACCGAAGTTGCTGACCTCGTTCTCCCCCCTGCAATGTGGGGAGAAAAAGATGGAACAATGGAAAATGCCGATCGTACTATAAATCTTCTAAAAAAAGCTATTGATCCGCCGGCTAACGTCCTTCCCGACTTTGACATTTTATTGGAGTTTGCAAGAAGAATGGATTTTAGGGATAGGGACAATAACCCTTTAATTTCTTATACGACTCCAAAAGAGTGCTTCGAAGAATGGAAACGGGTCTCAAAGGGCCGTCCTTCTGATATGAGTGGCATTACTTATGAAAAGCTCGAAAAATATAATGGCCTTCAATGGCCTGTGAATGAGGAACATCCCTTAGGTACACCTAGACTATATACAGATTTAAATTTCCATACCACAGTAGACGCTGCTCAGAGTTATGGTAAAGATCTCTTCAATGGTCGGGAAAGAGTAAAAGAAGAATATGAAGCACTTAATGCAAATGGTAAGGCGATTCTCTATCCAACAATTTACCTCCCCCCTATTGAAAGACCTTCTGAAGAATATCCTTTATGGCTGACAACAGGAAGACTGGTTTGGCACTGGCACACAAGAACTAAAACGGGAAGATCGCCGGCACTCCAAATGGTTGCCCCTGAAGGCTATGTGGAAATTAATCCAATCGATGCCGACCGCTTAGATTTACTACCCGGGGAAGTCGTCCGTTTAATTTCCGCACGCGGATGGATAGAAGTTCCTACTCGAATTGTAGATACAGTACAGCCGGGGCTGGTCTTTGTCCCCTTTCATTATGGAAGCTGGGAGGCTCACCAAGCAGCCAACGAAATTACAGTTGACTTTACTGATCCCTTATCTAAACAACCCACTTTTAAGCAAAGTGCGTGTCGTATAGAAAAAAGACGAAAAAAAATAAAAATAACCTCAGAAGAGAACCTCATAAGCGTTGCAAAAAACTACAATTTAACAGTTAACGAAATTGCCCGTGCCAATAAAATGACACCACCTTTTCGCTCCGATATCGGTCAAGAGATTGAAATTCCATTATCAAAAGTGAACGTTACAATTCCACCTTATATGCCATATCGTAAAGTTGAACGTTATCCACATTTCAAACAAGCTAAATTTCCTGTAACAAAAATCGATTTGCAAGATTAATCCATTTAAGAATTAAAGAAGATAACTTTAAGTCGATTTCGTACGGATCGACTTTTATTTTGTTTTTTGGCCGACAAACCATCACAAGGATTGTATTTCCCAACACTATTTGTACTTTTAACTCATCGACCTTTTCATTTTACTTCTCCTTATAAAAAACAGGGGATTACGCCCTTGTTCTTGGCAACCATTAGAAAAACCGGGCGAAATGCATGCCTGGTCCTCATTCAGTTGGGCATTAAAAAGCTTTTTTACCAAAATGCTTCGTCAGTATCAAGTGGATTGGAGCGGAAGACGCGAGACTCCTTCGGGAACAGCACGTGTCCGAAGATCCACTTGGGAAACTCGATTATCATCCCAAGTTAGCTGAGGCCACTAAGGACGATCGGCTAAAAACGTCACGTCCTGTGACAACGCCGACCCTACCCACATCGTGTGGGCATGAGGAAAGCGAGCGTTCTGAAGCGTAAATCCACACCGTCCTGATGACCAGAATTTTATACATTCTTATATTTTAAAAAAACCTCTGAGCACTAGCCCAGAGGTTTCGTAGAACACTTCATTATTTTGCAATGTGGATTGGCAAGCCTAAAGCAACTTCGGCTGTTTCCATAGCAATTTCACCTAAAGTTGGGTGAGCGTGAATAGTCAAAGCCACGTCTTCAGCTGTCATCCCCGCTTCAATGGCTAAGCCCATTTCTGCGATCATGTCAGAGGCACCTGAACCGGCAATTTGCGCACCTAAAATTAAACCGTCTTCCTTACGAGTCACAAGCTTCATGAAGCCGTCTGTTTCGTTTAAGGAAAGTGCACGACCGTTAGCCGCAAATGGGAATTGTGAAGCCACGACATCATAGCCTTCTTCTTTTGCCTGCTCTTCAGTTAAACCAACAGAAGCAAGTTCAGGATCTGAGAAGACAACAGCAGGAATGCATTGATAATCAACCTCAGATGCTTGACCGCTAATGACTTCAGCAGCTACTTTACCTTCATAAGAAGCTTTATGAGCTAAAGCAGGCCCATCAACGATGTCACCAATAGCATAGATGCCTTTGACATTGGTTTGACCTTTTTTGTCGACTTTAATTAAACCACGTTCTGTTGTTTCAACCCCTGCAAGGTCAAGACCAAGCTCTGCAGTGTTAGCTCGTCGACCAACAGTCACAAGGACATAATCAGCTTCGAAGACTTCTTCTTTGCCTTTGATTTCAGCTGTGACTTTCACACCGTCGGCTGATTCTTCAACACCTTTAGCGAGGGCTTCAGTGTGAATGTCAACCTTTTTATTTTTAAGACGCTTTTTAACAAGCTGACTCATTTTCTTTTCAAAACCAGGAAGAATGGTATTCGAACCTTCAAGAATCGTGATTTCAGTACCAAAACCAGCAAACGCGTTTCCTAATTCAATTCCAATATAACCGCCACCGATGACGATCATTTTTTTAGGCACTTCTTTAAGTGCTAATGCACCAGTAGAAGAAAGCACGCGGTCAGACCATTTGAAGGAAGGAATTTCAATTGGGCTGGAGCCTGTTGCAATGATACAGTTCTTAAACTTCAAACGCTTAGAACCATACCCATGATTGACACGAATTTCGTCTTCAGCCACAAATAAAGCTTCGCCTTCTTCAATCTCTACTTTATTTGCTTTAAGAAGTGCGCCAACACCACCCGTTAGCTTCTTAACAACAGAGCCTTTCCATTCTTGAACCTTTTCGAAATCGATCGTCACATTTTCTGCTTTAATCCCCATATCCTCTGATTCATTTGCATGTTCAAAACGATGGCTTGCAGAAATAAGTGCTTTTGATGGTACACAACCTACGTTAAGACAAACGCCACCAAGGTTTTCCTTTTCAACGATCGTTACTTTTTGTCCAAGTTGTGCTGCGCGAATGGCGGCAACATAACCGCCAGGGCCTGCCCCAATGACAACTGTGTCTACTTCGGTTGTAAATTCTCCAACTACCATTATTTACCCCTCCATGATTAAACGTTGTGGATCATTTAACAAACGCTTAATTTTATTTAATGCATTCTGTGCTGTTGCACCATCAATAAGACGGTGATCAAAGCTCAACGAAAGCGCAAGAACTGGAGCCGCTACAACTTCGCCGTCACGAACGATCGCTTTTTCGGCAATACGTCCGATACCTAAGATCGCAACCTCTGGGTGATTAATTACTGGTGTAAACCATTGACCACCAGCGGAGCCGATGTTCGTAATGGTACAGCTACCACCAGACATATCAGCGGGTGCTAATTTGCCTTCTCTTGCTTTTGTTGCATAGTCAGCGATTTCTTTTGCCATTTGATACATAGACTTGCGATCAGCGTCCTTAATGACAGGAACAACCAGACCATTTTCTGTATCAGTTGCAATGCCAATGTTGTAATAATGCTTATACACGATTTCTTGATTTTCATCGTCAATAGTAGCATTTAATGTTGGATATTCGCGTAAAGTAGAAACAAGTGCTTTCACAACATAAGGAAGATAAGTAAGCTTATACCCTTGGTCAGCAGCTTCTTGTTTAAAGGCTTTACGGTGAGCCACCATCTTCGTCACATCTACTTCATCCATGAGTGTTACATGAGGAGCAGTATGTTTGGAATGCACCATGGCTTGTGAAATCGCCTTACGGATACCACGGATTTTTTCGCGAGTTTCGCCACCTGTTGGTGCTTGTGGTGCTACTTGGGTGCTCGTGCTTGTTGTTTCTTCCGCTTGTGCCTGAGCAGCTTCAGTCTCTTGAGGTGCAGATGTTGCTCCACCAGATAAGAAGGTATCGATATCCGCTTTGAGGATTCTACCGTTTTTACCACTGCCTTCAACTTCACTAATATTAACATTGTTTTCACGTGCATATTTACGAACAGAAGGCATAGCAATGACGCGTTTGCCACTCTTTTCAGTTGCATCAGTTGTTTTTTGTTCAGCTTCAGGCTGTTTTTCTTCTTGTTTTGATGGCGCTTCGGAAGCTGGAGCCTCTTCTTCTTCGTCATCATATCCTTCTGCGTCGATTGAGATGAGGGGATCACCTACTACAGAAGTCGTACCTTCTTCAGCTAAAATCTCTAAGACCGTTCCATCAACAGGACATGGAACTTCAACAACGGATTTAACGTTCTGAACTTCTAAAAGAATGTCATCTTCTTTAACTTCGTCACCAGGCTTAACAAACCATTTGACGATTTCGCCTTCATGAATTCCTTCACCAAGTTCAGGCAATTTAAATTTATAGGCCATAGTCTTTTTTCAGCCTCCTTTTAAAAATATCATCATAGAGTGCTCAAAAAGCTCCAGAGTTCAGTCCATCATATTTATTAGACAGCATGAAACTTCTTTTTAGACTTAATTTGAACACCCCTAGTATTGCTTAAATGTACTGATTTAGAAGTTGATAACTTCTTTTACTTTAGCAATGACGTCTTTGTCATTAGGTAGCCACACTTCTTCAGCAGCAGCATAAGGGAAGACCGTATCAGGTGCAGCTACACGACCAACAGGTGCCTCAAGATCTAAAATAGCTCGATCATTGATTTCAGCAATAATATTTGCTGAAATACCTGCTTGCTTTTGTGCCTCTTGGACAACTACTGCACGATTGGTCTTCTTGATGGATTCTACAATCGTTTCAACATCGATTGGGCTCACTGTACGAAGATCAATAACTTCAGCATTGATCCCTTCCTCAGCCAATTGTTCAGCGGCTTTCACTGACGTTTGCACCATCGCACCATACGTAATAATGGTGACATCTGTTCCTTCACGGACAATATTAGCTTTACCTAATTCAACCGTATATTCGCCATCTGGAACTTCATCACGGAATGAGAAATATAATTTCATGTGTTCCAAGAAAATAACAGGGTCATTGTCTTTAATAGCCGAAATAAGTAGGCCCTTTGCATCATAAGGGTTTGAAGGAATAACGACCTTCACACCTGGTGATTGAGCAAAAAGTCCTTCAAGACTATCAGCATGGAGTTCAGGGGTCTTCACGCCGCCGCCAAAAGGAGAACGGATCACGACTGGTGCATGATATTTACCACCTGAACGGTAACGAAGACGTGCAAGTTGTGAAACAACACTATCCATTGCTTCAAATACAAATCCGAAAAATTGAATTTCCATTATTGGACGAAAGCCATTCATTGCTAAACCTAGAGCTATACCACCAATACCTGATTCGGCAAGAGGTGTATCAAAGACACGTTCCTCACCGAATTCATCTTGTAAACCTTCAGTAATACGGTATACCCCACCGTTTTGACCAACATCTTCACCAAAAATGACAACATTATCATCATTTTTGAGCTGAGTCCTTAGGGCATCAGTAATCGCTTGAGCCATTGTCATTTGCGCCATGGTTTACTTCGACTCCTTCTCACGATATTCTTCAAGTTGTTCACGAAGATTGACTGGAAGCTTCTCATTCATAATCTCAATGAGTTCAGACACTTTTTGCTTAGGTGTTTTATCAGCTTCTTTAATTGCTGCTTTTATGTCTTCCTTCGCTTGTTCAACCGTTTTTTCTTCTTCATCTTGAGACCAAAGATTCTTACCTTCAAGGAATTTACGGAAACGGATAAGCGGATCCTTAAGTTCCCATTCGTTATCTAAATCTTCAGTACGGTAACGCGTAGGATCGTCCCCGGCCATTGTGTGTGGACCATAACGATAAGTGATCGTTTCAATTAAGGTTGGACCTTCACCGGCAATCGCATTTTCACGCGCTTGTCTTGTTGCTGCATAAACAGCGAGTGGATCCATACCATCAACTTGAATACCATTAATTCCAGCAGCGATGGCCTTTTGTGCTAATGTGTTTGCAGCTGTTTGCTTTTCAACAGGAACAGAAATGGCAAAGTGG
Source organism: Pullulanibacillus pueri (assembly GCF_014639255.1). Classification (GTDB taxonomy): domain Bacteria; phylum Bacillota; class Bacilli; order Bacillales; family Sporolactobacillaceae; genus Pullulanibacillus; species Pullulanibacillus pueri. The sequence continues at coordinate 257,203 of NZ_BMFV01000001.1, read as the reverse complement.
TTATTTTGAGAGATGAATACAGCAGGGACCTTAAAAGCTCCTGCATAGTTAATGCCTTCATAGAAGTCACCTTGAGAAGTCGCACCATCACCAAAATAAGTCAAAGCAATGTTTTTCTTTCCGCGTTTTTTCAAACCAAGAGCAACACCAGCAGCTTGAGTACATTGTGCTGCAATGATAATTTGTGGCATCAAAGCATTGACGTCATCAGGAATTTGTCCCCCGACAAAATGTCCACGTGAATAAAGGAAGGCCTTTACTAGTGGAAGGCCATGGAATACCAACTGTGGAATATCTCGATAAGATGGTAATAGCCAATCTTCCTTCTCCATAGCAAATTGACTTGCAAGCATTGATGCTTCTTGACCAGCGACTGGAGCATAGAATCCTAAGCGTCCCTGGCGGTTGAGAGAAATTGCACGCTGATCCCAAATACGTGTATACACCATACGTCTCATTAATTCAGTTAACTGTTCATCAGAAAGGTCTGGTACAGCATCTTTATTAACGATTTCACCTTCAGTGTTAAGAACCTGTAACATCTTAAACTGCTCTTCCACTTTGCTATAATCGATCGTTTGCAAACCCTTCACCTCTTCCTTTCAAAATAAAAAATTAGTTTTGAGTCATTCAAAAGAACAAAACAGGGACTGACCCTCTTGGTACAATAAAGACATGACTTAAGGGTGTCAAACTTATGTCTTCCCGTATTTATCAGTTTTTTTGAACGCGCTCTTGTAGTTTACATATTGAAAGCAGTCATTCTTGCCTATTCTTTGGTTTACCCTATTTATTAAGCAAACATAACACCTAAAAAACAAGCGAGTATGTAAACGTGAAGCCTTCAACTGTTGTAATAAATAAAAGAAATAATTACTAATACAACTCAACCATTAATTAGTTTATATTAATTGCTTAAAATAAGTCAATAATAAGGTCCTTTATTAACCAAAAATAATCTGTTATATAAAAAACAAGCAATCTGTACTCATTCTGTTTCATTTAGAGTTTTTTATAACAGAAAAAGAGGTTGGAAGAGAAATATTTCACTCATAGAAAAAACCGAACATCACTATGAATGAACGGTTTTTTCTTTACTGCTTAACATGAGGTACGAATCGCTCCGTCAAAATACTTCGCTTTCCACATGCCCACACGACTAAGGAAAGCTGCTAAGAGAATAATCCTCGCAGAAAAATCATGTTTAGTCGATCATCCTTTGTGGCAACAGCTAACCCCTTGGAGTGGAACTTTTAATGCTCCAAAGTATTTATGACTAAAAACCCCCTGTTCCTGCGTCTACTCGTATCGCTTCGTAGTAAACTTCCTCTGAACAACTCGAAGTTTAATCGTGAAAGTCACGTTGGTTGGGTTCCTGCCGGAGTCTCTGCATTTTGACTATGCTCACTTGAACTTACATTGTTCGGTATTTGTATTCATTATTTTGTTTTGCCCCAGCCCTCCTCTTTTATTTATTTTTGCTTTTAATCCCCAGTGCGGAATAAAAACTTTGCTTCTCTTTGTTGAAACTCTCAGTATATTTATTAAAGGTTTCTTTATTTTTTTCTATGGACTCATAGTGATCATTCACTACTTTTAACTGTTTCTGAAGATCTTCTGTTGTCAACTTTTTATTGGTCATTAGCTTGAAAAGTTTTTGGTCATCTGTAATTGAGGCCGTATAGACTTTATATAAGTCCCCAAATGCCTCATATCGCTTTTCCATGTTTTCAATAGTCTGTTTTCCAGGCTTTTGGGCCTTTTCCTCTTTCACCTTATTAATATGAGGAACAGCCTTTTGGAATAATTTATAAGCCGAATCGATACTTTTCTTTTCTTTTTCCATCATCTTTTGACGTTTTTCAATAGAAGCAAGCGCTTGATCACTGTATTTACTGACTTGTTTATCATCTTTTACGTCGACATTCATTATCTTATTGTAAAGATCTTGTTCCTTCTTTTCTTCATCCACTAACGGTTGTTGTTGTTCATTAAAAGTTTGTTCTTCTGCGGCTGCCTTTTCCATAAAATCGAAAGCTTGATCGCCTTCTGACTTTTTATTACAACCCGATAATAGTGTTATAACTATCAAGGCTAAAACACATGCTAAAAAAGGTTTTGAATGCTTGGCCACTTCTTTTCCCCCTTGACTACCAACTGATAATTTTAATAATAGCAAATCTAATTGTGAAAATATAGGCAACGGTCCAAACGTTCCCATTTAAAAGGTATATTATAAAAAATAACAGACCCCTTCTTTGACTTCAAACTCATCCTGAGCGTATGATCTTGAATGTCAAAAACGATATGATAAACTATACATAGTTATTAACCCATGTTATGGAATAAACGATGAGTAATCTCCGTTTAAATAAAGAGGAGTGTTTTTATATGATTACAATGGATGATATTATAAGAGAGGGCAATCCTATACTAAGAACAGTAGCTGAAGAAGTCCCACTTCCTCCAAGTGAAGAAGACAAGGCAACTTTAAAGGAAATGTTGGAGTTCCTTAAAAATAGTCAAGACGATGAAATCGCCGCTAAATATAATTTACGAGCAGGTATTGGTCTTGCTGCCCCACAAATAGGCCTCAAGAAACGTATGATTGCCCTGTACCTCACAGATGAAAAAGATAAGTTACATGAATATGCCTTATTTAATCCTAAGATTGTCAGCCATTCTGTCGAGGAAACCTATTTAGAATCAGGCGAAGGGTGTTTATCTGTCGATCGGGATGTGCCAGGGTATGTTCCCCGCTTTTCTCGAGTAAAGGTTTCAGCCATTGATATCAATAACAAACCCGTTGTTCTTAAATTAAGAGGACTTCCTGCGATTGCGATCCAGCATGAAATTGACCATCTTAACGGTATTATGTTTTATGACCGCATTAATAAAGAAGATCCTTATAAAGTTCCTGAAAAGGCAACGACGGAGCGTTAAATCAATGGCTCAGAGTGAAGCGGGAAGCTCCACCTGGTCCCTTTGAAAAAATCACTTCATTTAAATTAAACCAAGATAGTTCAAGCCGTTCATAATACCATGGTCGTCCGAAGATGTGGTGATATGATCGGCTACTTTTTTGGCCTCTAGGTGTCCGTTTTCCATCGCAATCCCCTTATTTACAAACGAGAGCATTTCGATATCATTTAAGCCATCTCCAAAAGCAATGGTGTCGGTGCGTGAAAGCCCCAAATGGTCAATAACCTTCTGAATACCTTCTGCCTTTGAGCCCCCTTTGGGTAAGATATCCATAGAATAGGGATGCCACTGTATATGATCAAAGTATGGCAGACTGTTTAAATAAGTATCAGCCTCACCACTCTTGGCAAAAAGCAACCCTTGATAAACGTCATGTTCCTTATAGTATGTTGGACAATACACCGGTGAAGCTTCTTTTAAATCCTTAAAACTTTGAAGGATGTGAGGATGATTATTCGCATTGGCTCCCATTCCTGTTGCCGATAAAAAAGCTAGAGGGTGATGGAACTCCTGGGCTTTTGTCACTAAAGCCTCTATATGTGTCTTGGGCAATGGATGAGTAGAAATCACATGACCTTCATGAACAACATATTGACCATTAAAACTCACAAAGGTATGAATATCTAATTTTTCTCGAATTGAAGTAAAATGAAAAGGCGCTCGACCGGTAGCAATAGCAGGGACAATGCCTTTAGCCTTTAAACGTTTAATAGCTTCATAAGTGGAATCCGGGATTCTTTTGTGGCTGTCTAAAATCGTACCGTCTAAATCAAAGAAAACGATGGTCATTTCTCTTTCAAAACCTTTCTCAAATAAGTTATGAAATAGTACAAAAAAGGCAATACTGATTGAATCTTACTCTACATGAATTTTAAAAAAATGTGCAAAATAACACTACACCCTCAAAATCAAGGTTTCCTTCTCCAAGCAGGCAAACGAGAATTTAAAACATCAAGGAGGAAGGACCATGTTAAAAAGAGTGAGGAAAAAATGGGTTCAAAAAGTAAGAGAGCTCCTAGGCAATAAAGGGCTTGTCCAGATATAACCTATTTTGTGGTGCTCAGTTAACCTGAGCGCCACATTCCTCCATTTTAACGAGAAATAAAGAAAAAATAAAATGAAAATAAGAAATGAATGAAAAAGAACAGCTTTTCATTTATAATAAAAATAGACTTTTTAATTAGGTAAAACACCCCACGGCCGCCATGGGGGTGACCATATATGATTTTTAAGCACTTAAAGGAGAGGTTAATATGATTTATAAAGTTTTTTATCAAGAATCTAAGGATCAAGTCCCAGTAAGGGAAAATACCAAAGCACTATATATTGAAGCGAGTACGGAAAGAGAAGTCCGCCAAAAATTAAAAGACCGCAATATCAATATTGAATATATTACTGCGTTAGACGAAGCCATGTTAAATTACGAAAAAAACACTGAAAACTTCAAGCTGGAGTCATTGTAGTATGAAGTTTGTTAAAAATCATCAAACAGCTGTCTTCAGTTTAGGGGGCTTGGGCGAGATTGGCAAAAATACCTATGCCGTCCAATTCCAAGACGAAATCATTGTTATTGATGCTGGGATTAAGTTTCCCGAAGACGAGTTGTTAGGGATCGATTATGTCATTCCCGATTATACTTATTTAGTCAAAAATGCGGACAAGGTAAAAGGTCTCATTATCACTCACGGTCATGAAGATCATATTGGCGGCGTTCCTTATCTGCTTAGAGCACTCAATGTCCCTATCTATGGTGGACAACTTTCCATTGCATTGATAAGAAATAAGCTTGAGGAACACGGTCTTTTGCGTACCGCTAAGCTTAATATTGTCGGTGAAGACGATGTGATAAAGTTTAATAAGATGTCAGTTTCCTTTTTCAGAACAACACACAGTATTCCTGAATCCTTTGGTGTTGTTGTTAAGACACCTCAAGGTAATATTGTACAAACAGGCGACTTTAAATTTGACTTTACGCCTGTAGGTGAACCAGCAGATTTAACGAAAATGGCTGAAATAGGTAAAGAAGGTGTTCTTTGTCTACTTTCAGACAGTACTAACAGTGAAGTTCCTAATTTCACAATGTCAGAGCGACAAGTCGGAGACAATATTACCGATATTTTTAGAAAAGTAAAAGGGCGGATTATCTTTGCAACCTTTGCTTCTAATATCTATCGACTTCAACAGGTCGTCAATGCTGCTGTTAAGACCAATCGAAAAATCGCAGTTTTCGGAAGAAGTATGGAAGCTTCTATTACCATTGGACAAGAACTGGGATACATAAAGGCTCCAAAAAACACCTTTATTGATCATCAACAGCTCAGTCGTCTCCCTGAAAATGAGGTCACCATACTCTGTACAGGTAGCCAAGGTGAACCGATGGCGGCGCTTTCCAGAATTGCGAACGGGACACATAGACAAATTCAAATTATGCAAGGCGATACAGTCGTTTTTTCTTCCTCCCCTATTCCTGGGAACAAGGTGAGCGTAAACCGAACGATCAATCAATTATATCGCGCAGGTGCCGATGTCATTCATGGGGCACTTAATAATATTCATACTTCTGGACACGGTGGGCAACAAGAACAAAAACTTATGCTTCGCCTGATGAAGCCCAAATTCTTCATGCCTATACATGGTGAATTCCGGATGCTGAAAAAACATACAGAACTCGCCCAAGACTGCGGCATTCCTGCCGAGAATTCATTTATAATGGATATTGGTGATGTGCTCGCATTAGACGAGAACAGCGCCCAAGTTGTCGGTAAGGTACCTTCTGGTAATGTCTATGTTGACGGCAGTGGTATTGGTGATATTGGTAATATCGTTCTCAGAGATCGTCGCATTCTTTCAGAAGAAGGTCTTGTTATCGTTGTCGTTAGCATTAATATGAAGGATCATAAGGTATTAGCAGGCCCAGATATAATCTCACGTGGCTTTGTCTACATGCGAGAATCTGGCGACTTAATTAATGATGCTCAATCCATGTTGAAGCAGCATCTCCAAACAGTCATGGAAAGAAAGACGACCCAGTGGTCTGAAATCAAAAATGAGATTACGGATACATTGGCTCCCTTTCTCTATGAAAAGACACGTCGAAAGCCCATGATTTTACCTATTATTATGGAAGTCGATCAGTAAAGCTCTTCGACTATATGGTGTCGAAGCTCGAACTTTATACAAAAATAAACCCACCCTCGGCCGGGGTGGGTTTTTCTTTTTTCTTACCTTTATTAAACGTCCTCTCGAATCTGTATTTTTATCCTTAGTAAAAATCGGGTCGCAAAATAAGCAATCATCACGATAACATAATCTATGAGGAGAAGGTAAAAAAGATTCATCCCATTTCGAAGATCCAACATCCCTAATAACTTCTCACAAGAAGCAAAACCAATCGAAAAAATGAGACTTAATACTAAAGCAAAAAGATAAAAATTCTTTTTGTGATTTGTGCAAAATTGATAAACCAATAAATAACAAACGGGAATCATGGAAGCTGTTAAATTTAAAGCGACCGGCATATCCGGAAATAAGAAGTATTGATGAATTAATAAATTATTTTTGGATAGTACAGTATCTGTATACGACCATAACATGTGAATGGTGTATCCGAAAAAAAACACCTCAAAGATCCTTCTACGGTCGACAGCAAACCAAAGAATAATAAGTGGTATCACTAATAATGAGAGCACTAACCAAAATTGCCAAGTGCCTAAACCAGAAAATTTATTCCAATAATCGGCGAGCAAGGAATTTAACTGGTCATTTTGTTTATAGATGTGTTGCCAATATTGACTATGAGTCATTAGAGCTCTCCCTTCCAATATTTTCTTCACAATGGATAGGTTACTCAATTTCTCAGTATTTATGCTTAATATGGCTCATAACTCAACAAAGCCTTTTTAAATAAATGGAAAAATTTAAATTGGTGACTCTGACAACGTTTTAAAAGTATTATTGAACCCTTTTTAATCGGTTTCTGTTATTCATGGATATTTTGAGAGTTTGTCGCTTTTTAACAGAGTATGTATTTCGGAGTAGAAGGATATTGCGACGTCGATCATAAAACACCGCTACGGAAATACACTCCGCTTTCCGCGGGCGGCTGGTGAGCCTCCTCGCGCTCCGCGCTCCGGGGTCTCACCTAGGCCTCTGCTCCCGCAGGAGTCTCCGTGTATTTCCTTCGCTAGCTTGGGTGCATAGCAAAAAAAAGAAATTCATTGAATTAATTCCTGTGAAACAGCTCAAAAAGCTTCGATTGCCATCAAGTGGATTGGAGCGAAAGGCGCGAGACTCCATCGGGAACAGCACGAGTCCGAAGAACCACTTGGGAACAAAATAGTCCATTCCCAAGTTAGCTGAGGCCGTGCCCGAGGAAAGCGAGCGACCTGGAGCGGAAATCCGCCTATCCGTTACGTCGGAATCTATATGAATACTGGCACATGAATTGATTTATTGTAAAAGATGGATGCTTGCGGCTTCGTAAGCAGCATTAAGGATAACTCTCGACGAAAGACCATGCTTTTGTCTTGTTATTTTGATATTATATGATAGCCACAATCTATACACCCCCGCATTTAACTGAGAATCAAATAAAAAAGCAATCCGCCTTCGAAAAGGTGGATTACTCATTTTCTAACATTTGCTTCTTAAACCGGTCAATATCGCTGTCCGCACCGATAATGATAAGGATATCTCCTTTGTTTACAATTTCATCTGCACGTGGGGAGACGTTAATGTGGCCCGATTGCTTAATAGCGACAATGTTGACGCCGTAGTTCGCTCGGACGTCTAAATCAATGATCGATCGGCCATCCATTTTTCGCCCAGCAACGACTTCAAGAATACTGTGCTTGTCAGAGAGTTCCAGATAATCTAAGACACTTGAAGAAGTAATATTGTGGGCAATTCTTGCCCCCATATCTCGTTCTGGATGAATGACTTGATCGGCTCCAATCTTTCGAAGCACTTTTTCATGGTAATCATTTTGTGCTTTAGCAGTCACCTTCTTAACCCCTAATTCCTTCAAAATCAATGTACTTAAAATACTCGCTTGAATATTATCGCCAATAGCCACAATCACGTGATCAAAATTCCTTAGACCTAAGCTCTTCAATACCGTTTCATCTGTTGAATCAGCGATAACCGCATGTGTAGCAATTGAGGTAAATTCATTAACCCTGTCTTCATCCACATCGATAGCAAGCACCTCTGCTCCCTGATCACTTAATGTGCGGCAAATACTTCCCCCAAATCTTCCAAGACCAATCACTGCGAATTGTTTCTTCATATGCTTTTTCCTCCATATTAAAAAATCAATGTTATAAGCGCCTTTTTTAGCTCATTATCTTTCTTCACTTTTATTTTTATGACTTCGGGCAATAAAAAGTCTTAAATAGAGTATCAAGACTGGAATACTTAAGGCACTCACGATGACGACACCATCCACGATGTCATTTAAAACCGTTGAACCGAAGGACGTCTGAGGCAGAGTGACATCAGGATAAATAATGTAAGGGAGATGCGAAATCCCATAACCAAAAAATGCAAAGAAAAATTGAAGAAGAACAAAAAAGAAGGCCACAGAATGCCATTTATCTTGAAACACAAGGGTAATGGCAACCATCAAACAAATCAGAGAGCACAAAAATAACCACGATACATCTAAAGCCTTATTAAAGTGCTCTGGATTATGATTTTGAAGTCCTGCAAAGACAACTGCGCTTGCAAGGATCGTGGGAACGCTCCAGGCTATAACATAGCCCTTTAACTGATTAAGCAGCTCTCTCGCCTTCCTTTTTGCCGCATAAAAAGTCATAAACATTAAGCTAATATAAACAACTGAGATAACCGCCAATAAGAGAACGACCCAGAAGTAAAAGCTACCAAATAAGTCCCCATAATTTAATCTCCATTGGCCACTAATATTATGTAAATAACCTCCCTCGGTCATCGTCAAGCCCGTTGCCATTACGGCGGGGATAGCCAAACCCGTTAATCCATAAAAGACATAAAAAAAGCGATTTTCCTTCTCTGTATAATAATAATAGGCATAGGTTCCCGTTCTTATAAGTAAAAGCAATAAAAGAATAAGACTTGGTGTAATAAAGCCCCCCTCATAAAAAGAAATCATGTTGGGTAAAAAACTTAAAATGCCAATAAAAAAGAATAAGAAAATGATATTTGTCATTTCCCAGAAAGGCGACAAGTAGTGATGAACGAGTGAATAAATTCTCTTATCTCTTCTAAACACTCTGCTAAACGCTAAGAAAAAGCCGGCACCGAAGTCGATCGAAGCAAGGATCAAATAACAATATAATAAAATCCAGAGAACGATAATAAGTAACCACTCAGACAACGTCGCACCTCCTTTTATTTCCCCTATAGATTTATTAATTGTGACGAATTTCACAATGATTTTTACTCATACAAATAGGACACAACTCTAATAATAAAGGAAAACGGGATTGAGGAAAAGTCTTAGTAGTCTTTTTATGAGAGGAGACCATATTTCTTTTTAAATCTCCCCAAGATTTTTAGCCAAGTATGACTAAAAATGGTAATGAAAAACACATTTGATAGCGCATGAGCACCATCAAAATAAAAACTTAAACTATAAAAAGCAAACCAGTAGTGTAGATTTAATGTTTCCGAACTCCCAAGAAGTGCCCATAAGTTCATGACCCACCCAAAGAAAAATCCCGATAAAACACCGTAAATACACCGTCCCCAGATACGCTGTAACATCCACGTATCCTTGAGAGCCCCGGCAATTAAACCTATGGTGCCCCACGCTAGCATTTGCCAAGGTGTCCAGGGACCTTGACCCAGAAATAAGTTGGAAACCAAAGCCGCTAACGCTCCAACGACGAAACCACTTTCAGCACCAAAAACCATTCCCGTCATAATCACAACAAAGGTTGTCGGTTGAACACTTGGTATCGAAGCAAAAGGCACCCGACTGACAGCTGCAATAGCTGCCAAAACTGCAAGAAGGACAAGTTCTCTTCCCTCAATTTTCCTTAGCTCAAATCTCAGAATAAAAAAACCAATGATCAACAAGATGAGCAAGAAGCTTATAAAAAGGGGATTTAAGTGAAAGAGAAACTGCCCGCAGATAAACAAGACAAGCATGAAAACAATCAATAAGCCTTTTAAGAGTTTTGCATGCGCCATGTCTGTTTGGCCTCCTCTAGCGTTAAGACTTCGGGTACACCTGTTTGTCGGGTTAAGCGATCCATTGCCGTTGTATAAAAGGTATTTCCTTTAAAGAAGGCATCAGGGGTTCCTTCTGCTGTGAGCTCACCTTGAAACATTAAAGCACAGCGCGAGGAAACCTGAGCAGCAAATTCAATATCGTGGGTCACATTGACAATAGTTAGTCCTGATTGATTTAGCCTTTTTAAACGCTCAATTAAGGACTGCTTGGCCATAGGATCCAGTCCCTTTGTTGGCTCATCAATCAGTAACACTTCAGGTGACTTTAGGAGAAGACATATAAGTGCCGCTTTCTGTATTTCTCCACCACTCAAATCATATGGATGATGGTCACGAAGAGCCTTTAGATGAAAACTTTCTAGATAATAGTCAATGTGCTGTTTCCCTGTTTTATGATCCAACCGTTTATTTGAGGCAACCGCCTTTTCCATTTCCTTCTCGACGGTATCCTCAAGAAAAAACAACCTTGGATTTTGCGGAAGATAACCGACCTTTAAGATTTCGTTTCTTTTTTTGTTGCTTCTTGTTCCCTTTATTTTCAAATGTCCACGTTGAGGCTTTATAAACCCGGCAAGAACCCGTAATAATGTCGATTTGCCCGTCCCGTTACCCCCAACTATCGAGAGACATTCACCCTCATAGACTTTGAGTGACAATTGCTCTAAAACCTTATGGTTATCGCGCTCATATTGAAAATCGACGCGTTTTAATTCTAGAAGCACCGCTCCGTTTTTCTTCTTTTTTTCAGGCTTTTTGAGGCTTTTACTAATGATCGTTTGTTCTCGCAACCACTGCTGCCCTTCTTTTATGGTCAAGGGCACCATTTTTTCCTGTTCGTGACTAAAAGTCATCGCCAGGGCTGTTGCAGCTGGCAGATAGGACTGGTACTTTTCATGGGCAATTTCAGCAGACAATTGTCGTGGTGATCCCGAATGGACGATGGTTCCTTTGTCTAAAATAACAGCCAAATCAGCAAGCGGCAAGACATCTTCTAGACGATGTTCAGCCATGATAACAGTTATGCCAAGCTCTTCATTCATCCGCCGTAGCATAGAAATAAAAGACTTAGCAGCCACAGGATCTAATTGTGCAGTGGGCTCATCTAATAATAATACTTTGGGTTCAAGTAAAAGAACTGAAGCTAAATTAATCATTTGTTTTTGCCCGCCAGAGAGCTCAGAAATACGCCGGTTCAACAAACTGTCTAAACCAAAAAAATGGGACATCTCTGCCACTTTCTTACGCATGTAATCAGTACGAAAGCCTAGATTTTCTAAGCCGAAAACCAATTCTTCTAACACTCGGTCCATAACAATTTGATTTTCTGGATCTTGAAAAACCATCCCGATTTCCTTTGCTAACGTTTCTGCAGTGTGCTCAGCGATTGAACGATGATTGAAGATGATTTGGCCTTTGGATTCACCATGGGGAGCTACTTCACTTTTAATTAATCGAAGCAAAGTAGACTTTCCACTACCAGACGGTCCAAAAAGAACAACAAAATCCCCTTCACTCACTGAAAGAGAAAGATTATTTAAAACCCAATGCTCCTCATCGGGATAACGAAAACTTAAATTTTGTAACGCCAAAATCTCCATAATACCCACTCCCTTCCCTCAATGCACAAAGGTATGCCCATATATAAGAGACCCACAACGTAAAAAAACCATTCTCTTCCTGAGAGCAAAGGACTTTCTAACATCGGTTGTATCTCTAGGACAAGATCACCTAATGCCCAGCCAGCTACACTCAAACTAAAAAAAAGAATGATGATGACCAGCAGCAGTCCATCCTTTAGTTGAAAGTGATAAGGGGTATAACGCGAACGCTTTTTTAAACCATACCCTCTTGCCTTCATTGAATCTGCCGTTTGGATTCCTTCCTCAAGTGACCAAGTAAGCAAAATTTGGACAAACAAGAGGCCATTTTTAATTCTTTGTTTTAAAGACCCCGTCTTCACGGATACCCCTTTACTTTGTTGGACTCTATCGATTTCAACAAGTCGCCGACGAAATAAAGGCACAAATCGCATGGCCAACATCGTCAAGAGTGCCCATTGAGGAAGTACTCTAGCAAACAAAAATAAAAATTTGTCGGCAGTAATGATCTGATTATACGAAAGAAAAACAAGGAGAAGGCAAAGGAGAGAAAGCCCCGTAATCATGCCTTGAATCACCGCTTCCAGCATGACTGGATTATCTCGAAAATAAAACAAAAGATGCGTACCGCGGTGGTTAATGAGCGGTGTAAGGACAAGAAAAAAAATAATAAGGGTAGCATAAGCCCCCCACCACCGGATCAAGCCCCCCCCTTTTTCTTGGATGATGTTAAAAACAATGAGTACCAGAACTGTCGACAAAAGAAAAGCCGGGTGTTGCCCTAGCATAACGATGACTAAGGCCCCGACATAATAGAGGAAGCACGTCAGAGGATGAAATGATGAAAACCCTCGTTTCATTGTCATCACCCTCCATTTTTAGTGTAATTATGAGTATAAATCCAGTGTATGTTATCTCCTTTTTGTACCGGTTCAATGCCTGCACTCCGGCTCAATGACTGACCATTTTTTTCAGCAAGCCACCCGCTATTTGCTCCGTGATCAAATTCATAAGTCCCGGCAATTCCCTTAATATAAAGGGTTGCTCCACTTCCTGACTTTTCATAGGCAATCCCTCGAGCCTGTAAGACTCTTTTTGTCACATCGAACACCGTATCATTTTTCTGGATCTCAACCTTAGTGGAAGACAAAATAGTTTTACTGTTATAACCCGTGATTGAGACCGTAGCCGTGCTGACAGGTTGTTGTTTCTGTACTGCTGGCTCTTCTTTGGAGGTAGCCTTTGTTGACGCTTTTGCTGTTGCTGTTGACGTCTTATTCTCCGATTTCGTTTGCGAGGAAGCGGCGCTCTTCTTACGTTCAGTTGACGCTGAAGAAGCCTCTTTTTTTACTGAGGATTCTTCAGGAGATTTCTCGACCTTTTCTTGACTTTGAGTTGTACGTGATGTTGACTTTTCTTGTGTAGCCTTTTCTTGTGATGACTTTTCTTCTACTTTCTCATTCTTAGCTGCATCTTTTTGTTTAGTATTCTCTGATACTTTCTGTCCTTCATGGTCTTCTGACTGGGTTTCCTGTTTGACTTGATCCTGAGTCAGTGGTTGCACTTTATCCTTGGCGCAGCCTCCAACCAAAAAGGTGAATAACAATATAAACACTAAATAAACGATTGATTTTTTAAAATACAAGCCTTACATCCCCTATGATTCGGTTACTTACTTTTTCTTAGGGTATGCATAAATAATATAGCGCTTCGGTGCATCCCCTATATAACTAAAAGGATAACAGGTGGTTAACACCAGTTCTTCTTTAGGTTTTGTTGAATGTATGATGGTTCGATCATCTTTATCTACAATTTTCATGTGGTCAACAACATAAGTATATGTTCCATAGGGTAAATCCACACTAATGTCATCACCCTTTTGAATTTCTCCAAAATGACGAAAGACCGTGTCACGATGCCCTGATAAAACCACCTGGTCATTTTTACCTGGTAAAGCCGAACTCTTATAGTGACCAACACCTTTTTCTAATTGGTCAGGAGAAGTCCCTTCCACTATTCCTAACTTTTTGTCTAAACGAGGAATATAAAGAATTCCGATCGTCTCGCCCTTAATAGGATCCCAATCCTTATACTTTACAGGATCCTTCTTAGTTACAGTTAAAGCCTGGGCCTTTTTCATAGTTTCGTGTTGTTTAACTGAACCATGCCATAACTGCCAGCCTCCAACACCGGCAAACCCGAGTCCAACAAGTATAATTAAGAATGCAAGTTTCCGAATCACTTTGATTACGCCCTTTTTTTCTTTCTATTATACACTAAGAGCAGGCTCCCCATCATTACTAAAATAAAACTTATCATAAAATAAGAGGATAAAGAGGTCGCTGTATCGGGTAGTTTAGGACCAACTGCTTGCTTTGGGTCTGCTTTTTTTGGGGCGGTCGCAGCTGTTGTTACCTTCAACTGTCTTCCTTTATTATCAAACGCTAATGATGTTGCATGACTCTTAAGGTATTGTTGGTAAGACACTAATCCTAGCAACGCTTGAGGTGTTGTCAAATCATTCGAAGCTTCTCCCATGAGATGAGCAAAACCGCCATCTTTTTGTTGGAAAGACAATAAATGCGAGATTAAGTTACCCTTCTCCTTGGTAAACGCCGTACTTGTCGGATCAATACCAGCAGCGGTTAAACCGAGAATAACTTGTGCCGTCGATTCACTAGAGTCTCCACCATTTACTTGACTCCCATAACCCCCAGCCTTATTCTGGTGCACGCTTAACCATTGTTTAGCCCGATTAATAGCATGGACTACCTTCGACTCTGACTTATAAGGTGCCAAGGCCGCGATAGCGATCCCTGTTAGATCCGCACTACTCTTACTACCTGTTAAGGCCCAGCCCCCATCCTTATTTTGATGATTTATAATATAATCGACAAGTTTGTCACGCGTCCACAGTGCATTTTTAGGCACATTATACTCCCCACTGTCTAAAGAGAGCAGACCATAAATGGGACCATTATTTCCTTGATTCACCATTCGTTCATTGGAATAAACGGCTTTTACAAGGTCAACACCCTCGAAATTTGAGGCGTCACCACCAGCAGACGTCACGCCTAGGACTATTTTTTCATAATCTGTGACATTATGAAAACTGCCTTGACTCTCTTTCACCTCATTTGCCAATGCATTAACATACGTTTGTGGGACGGTTTTATCAAGAAGACGTAAAGCCATTGCGCCATAAAAATTAGTTGCACGATGGGAGATTAAATGACGCGTTGCTTTTGTAATTGCTGAATGAAGTTGATTTGCAGAAATCGTTATTTTTGGAACATTATTTTTATCTGAAGAGGGACCACTATTAGCCGCCTGATCATCACTTCCTGCTGAATTCGTATCACCGACAGGATCTTTAGCATCATCTGCTGTCCCAACAGCATCCCCCACTAAACTAAGGGTATCGCCATCTTTCACTTTATAACTCGATATCCCTTCATTTGCGCTTGTTCCATTAATATTGAATCCCCAGTACTGGCCTTCTTTTAATTGAATACCTTGAATACCTTTTACAAACGCCAGGTATTGATCATCAATAGCAATGTTTAGCTTATCTCCCAATGCTTGTTTTAAAACATCGTAAGCATTTGAACCTTGAACCACTTGAATTGTTTTGTTATTTATGGACTGCCCGTTCGAATCAACGAGAGGCTTTCCCTCTGTGGACAATAAAGAAACGTTTGCAGAGACCGTTTTAGGGGGATAATGAACAACCTTGAATAAAATATCGTCTCCTGCATGGACATTGTACGTCGATGCACCGACATCCACAGATTGACCATTTACGATGAACCCCCAATAAGCTCCGCTCGCTGAATCTGGCACAACTCCATTAATGCCGTTTATAAAAACACTATCGAATTGAGCATTATATGGGGCATCGAGATCTTTAGACACTTCTTTTAACACATCAAACGCGGTTTCATTATTTTTTAACTTTATTGCTTTCATCGGGATAATCGTATTCCCTTTGTCATCTTGAACTGAAATTGTAACTGCCGGGTCTAATGTTGCGGCTTCAGCATGACGAAGCACAACCCCTGTACACTGCATGACAACAAGGAGCATAGCAAAAAAAAGTGGTGCTGTTTTTTTAAAGAATTTCACTTAAATTCCTCTCCTCACTTTCGTGTTTTTTTCAACCCTCAAGCATCATTCACTATGCCTAAGGCTTATCTCCAAACAAAAAAACATCCCCTACAGAGATGTCAAAGTATGTAAAACTCATATGTGTCTTGCAAACACTCAGAGTATCCACACCTCCCTATCCGCGTAGGTATCATCGGTGATTTCGAATAGGCAGGTCTCCTGGCTCATGATCATCATGCTTCACAACCTTCCCGTTTTATCGACAGTGGTACAAGTGGGCATTCACATTCACAGTGGCGGGACCGCTCCGGAATTACACCGGCTTCCCTTTTCATGACGTTTTAAATGAATCTCAACGTCAACCTATTCTCAAGCATTCAATTGTCATTTATATAGTAGTCTATCAATCTCACACCGTCAACAAATATTAAATTAACAAAAACTGGACACTGGGCATTGATCTTTATTTGGAGGATTAAAAGGTGTTTAAAAAGGTCCCCTCTCTAATCAAGAGCCCTCGGTTATAAGCATCCTTGTGGCTACAACCAAAGCTAGAACGTCCAATAATTATTGAAAAGGTGAACTCACTTATAGCCCTGGCATGTCTTTTTCATGTTTAAAACACCAGTATTATCGTCATCATTAACATATTAAAACCGCCAATAGTTTTATCTATTGACGGTTTTTTTAGATGCATTAACTTGCGTTTAAGGCTTCAAATTGGCTAATGACAAGCTCGTAATATTTTCCACCAAGGACCATGAGTTCATCATGTGTCCCTTGTTCAAGAATATTCCCATTCTCAAGTACGATAATTTTGTCAGCCTCACGGATCGTAGATAATCTGTGAGCAATGATAATTGAGGTTCGACCTTCAAGTAACTTGTCTGTTGCTTCCTGAATCTTCAATTCAGATTCCGTATCAATACTTGAAGTCGCTTCATCAAGAATTAGAATTTTAGGATTCGCGAGTAATGCCCTTGCAAAAGAAAGCAATTGACGCTCACCAACAGATAGAATATTTCCACGTTCCTCTACTTCAGTCTCATAACCATTTGAAAGCTGTTTAATGAAATCATCAGCACCTGCTGCTTCAGCAGCGGCAATGACTTCTTCATCTGTAGCTCCTGGTCTCCCGAAACGAATATTTTCAAGTATAGTACCAGAGAAAATAAAGGTATCTTGGATAACAGTAGAGACATTGGCTCTAAGCTCTTCTAAATTGATATCACGGACATCAATCCCGTCAAATTTGACGCTACCGCCTGTTACATCATAGAAGCGTGCAATGAGATTGGCAATCGTTGATTTACCTGATCCCGTATGTCCTACTAACGCAATGGTATCTCCTGCATTCATATGAAGGTTGATATGATTTAGCGCATTTCGTTTATCATCATATGAAAAGACAACATCCTCGAAATCGATGGTCCCTTTTATATGCTCCATACTCACCGGAGCTTCACTATCCTTCACAATAGGCTTCTCATCAAGAAATTCAAAAATACGTTCAGAGGAGGCCATTGCCATTAATAACTGGTTATATGTTTGCCCCAGACGAGAAATAGGATCCCAAAACATTCCTAAATAAAATGCAAATGAAACAAATACACCTGTTGTTACATTACCACTATTTAGAATGAGGTAAGAACCAAACCAAATGAGAATGGCCGAACCCACAGCGTTAGCACCTTCAACAAACGGACTAAACGTCGCACTCTTTTGTTGCGCTTGGTTTTGCGTCTCTCTTGTCTCAATATTAACACCATCAAAGAAGGCTTCATTGTTGACTTCTTGGTTAAAAGATTGAGTCACACGCACACCTTGCAGAGATTCGTTCAAGTGGGAATTTAACTTGGATAGTTTTACCCTTACCATTTGCCATGCTCGACGAATTTTCCTACGGAATTTTGTAGATAAGAAGAACATGATAGGTAGAACCACTAAGACGGCCAAGGCTAATTGCCAGCTTAAGGTGAACATAATGACCAAAATACCAATAAGCTGTATTAAATCCATGAGTGTGTTGACAATACCGTTTGTAAATAAGTCTTGAAGACTATTTACATCATTAATAATTCTAACGAGCACTGATCCTGCAGATCGTTGATCAAAAAATCGATGTGAAAGTTTTTGAACATGATTAAATAATACTTTTCTTAAATCATAAATGACATATTGACCAAGCTTGTTTGTCAGTTTTATACGAAAATAATTGCTTATGAGATTGATTAAGTACATTGCTGCAATTGCTGCAACTAACCAATATAACGCGTGGGTATCTCTTTGCCCAATGACTCGGTCAAAAGCTACCTTACCAATTAAAATAGGGACAAATAAGCGAACTGCTGTATTCACTAACAATGCCACCACTGCAGCTGGAAGCAAGGTTTTCGAATACGGTTTAAGATATCCTAACAATCGTAACATTTGTGGCCAGTTAAACGGCTTTTCTGCGATCCTATCCTGTGTGTAATAAAACCGCTCACGATTTTCTAAGGATTTTGATTCAGGTTTTTTTGTAGCCATGACTTCCACCTCCTAGTGAGCATTTTGTCTTGCTTCTAATATATCTTTATCTTTAAACTGAATGTCATAAATTCTACGGTAAAGCCCTTCTGGATTTTGAATTAATTCACTGTGGACTCCCCGTTCAGCAATTCTCCCTTTATCAAGAACAAGAATTTCATCAGCATGTTGCACAGAAGAAATTCGGTGAGCAATAATAAAGGTTGTTCTTCCTCTCATCAATTCACGGAAGGCCTTTTGAATTTTCGCTTCTGTTTGCATATCTACTGCACTTGTTGCATCATCCAGAATAAGAATACTTGGGTTGACTAACAGTGCACGGGCGATTGAAATCCTTTGTTTCTGGCCCCCAGAGAGCCCAAGTCCCCGTTCGCCTAAGACCGTATCATAACCATCAGGTAAACCCTCGATGAACTCATGCGCCTGAGCTCTTTTAGCGGCATCAATGACGTCTTCTAATTTGGCGTCAGGATTCCCATAGGCAATATTATCCCTGATAGTTGAAGAGAACAAGAAATTCTCTTGAAGAACATAACCAATGCTTTTTCTTAAGACAGGTAAAGAATAGCGTTCAACGGGTTCGCCGTCGACTAACACTTGCCCTTCTGTGACATTATAGAAGCGTGCAATTAGCTGTGTAATAGTCGATTTACCAGAGCCTGTTGCCCCCATTAATCCTATGACTTGACCTGGTCTTGCTTCAAAAGTAACATCTTTTAAAGCATAAACGGTTTCATTTGGATACTGGAAAGTAACATGGTTAAATTGTACTTTTCCTGCAATTTTTTCAGGTGAATATGCATCCGCTGGTGATTCAATCTCAGACGGTTCATCTAGGATTTGTAATAGACGCTCACCAGAAGCCTTTGCCTGTGAAAATTGGTTAATGATAAACCCTAGATCCTGCAATGGACCCATGATATACCATACTAAACTAAAGAAGGCGATTAATTCTCCAGGTTGCATCGACGAATGAATAACTAAGTAACCACCAAAACCTAAAAGCACAACCACACATAAATTTCCTATAAACTCCATGACCGGGAAGAATTTTGCCCATATGTTCGCTGTGAAAATTTGTTTTTCTTTATAATCTTCATTTGTTACCGCAAAACGCTTGATTTCTTCATCTTCTTGAGAAAGGGCTTTAACAGTATTCATACCGCTAATATTTTCTTGAACTCGCGTATTCATCCGCCCCATTGAAAGTCGAATGGCACGGAAAGCCGGATGCACCTTCTTATCAAATTTCATAACTGTAAATGTAAGAAAAGGTGTCATGATGAGAGTCACAATCGCCAGCTGCCATGAATAAACAAACATAATAATTAAACTAAATGTAACCATAAAAATAAATCTGATGAGCTGGCTCATCCCAGCTGAAAGGAAGAAGCGAAACCCTTCAACATCTTGTGTTAATCGTGACATCAAGTCGCCTGTTCGAGCATTATCATAATAACGAAAGGGTAAAGTGTTCAATTTTGCATATAATGCTTTTCGCAATTCATACACCGCATTAATACCAAATTTCGCACCCCAATACTGTTGGTAATATGCCGAAAACCCTTTTACAATCATTATAAGAATAAACCCAATTGCAAGGAATGCTGCATAGCCGTAATTTTGTTTATTTACGACTTTATCAATCGTTTGCTGTAAAAAGACTGGATAAAGCACCGTAATCCCTGTTACGAAAAATAAGAAAAAGAGCGATCCGAAGAAAAATCTTTTGTAAGGCCAATAAAAATCCTTTAATCGCTTAAAAACATCCATGGGGGTCACCACCTACTCCATATCGCTTAGAATTGTAACATTACTAAATATAACGGATTTCGAAATATTTAACCACAAACTAAATGAACCAAATTGACTTAAATTACAATGTTTTAAATCAAATTTACGGTTTTTTAAAATGAAATTATATTTTTAATACTTTTTACTATCCTTATCTCCCAATATCTACGATTCATGTTTTAGTTTCAAAAAGAATTTCCCCTTTTTTTAAGTGGTCTAAATTGTTACAAAACACATAATACCACCATTATTATGCATTATCTAATAAAACGACTCCAAAAATAAACAAAAAAAATAAAAACAGGCGTTCGACTGTTTTTAAGTATCATTTCTGTATTAAATACCCCTCATTGATTATTAAAAATGAGGAGAAAGAGCTAAAGCCCTCCTCCCCATTCCGTTTTATTCCTCTGTTTTATTAAGAAATACCGGGCAATATGTCCGATTCTTCAAGGAAACCAAAGTCAATCAAGAAGCATTGAGTGTTTTTTGACCTGGTTTCCAATTGGCCGGACAAAGTCCACCTGTTTGCAGTGCTTGTAGTACTCTTAATATTTCATCAACATCGCGTCCAATATCATTGTGATGAACCACCGAATATTTTAATTCTCCTTTAGGATCAATAATAAACAACCCTCGTAGCGCAATTCCTTCTTCTTCTATAAGTATCCCATAGTTCCTAGCCACCTCATGATTAGTATCAGCGGCAAGGGGATAATTTAAATCACCTAACCCGTTTTTCTCACGTGGCGTATTGATCCAAGCTTTATGGGTATGAATTGTATCGGTGGACACTCCAATAACTTCTCCATTAAAGGCTGTAATATCCTGGTAACGATCACTGATGGCTGTTATTTCCGTCGGACATACAAATGTAAAATCCATAGGATAGAAGAATAGAATGGTCCACTTCCCATTCTTTATATGCTCATCAAGACTTACCTTACCAAACTCCTTATTTGGCATCACGGCTTCCATCTCAAAGCGAGGTGCCTGTTTCCCTATCATTTGTCCTAACATATGTATCCCTCCGTACTCACTATACTTCGTTTGAATTCTACTATTATTATCGCTATACTAGACGAATAGTATACATACATTTTTAAAATTTGAGGTGATGCATTACATGTCATTAGATATCTTTAATAATTTATGGGAATATCTTGCGACAAATTTAGGATTTAAAATTCTTAAGATTATTTTAATCTTGATCCTTTTCTTTATCTTTAAAGGGATAGGAAAAAAGGCTATCAACCAAGCTTTTAAGGTTTACCAAGAGAAGCAACAAGCCACAAAAGCTCGTGTTTATACAATGGAAAAACTCGTCAACAACATTCTATCCTATGTTCTCATTTTCATCATGATTGTAATGATCTTCAACACATTAGGGATTCACACAGCAAGTCTAATTGCTGGGGCTGGTGTTGTAGGTCTTGCCATTGGGTTCGGTGCACAAGGTCTTGTCAGTGATGTCGTTACTGGTTTTTTCATTTTATTGGAGAAACAAATGGATGTTGGCGAAGTGGTCACCATTGGAAGCTATAATGGCATTGTCGAAGAGGTTGGCTTAAGAACAACACAAGTGAGAGGTTTTGATGGCATTCTTCATTTTATCCCTAATCGAAACATTTCAAGTTTAAGCAACCATTCTCGAGGAAACATGAGAGCATTAGTAGATATCGGGATTTCATATGATGAGGATATAGATGAGGCACTTAAAGTCATTCAAGAAGTTTGTGAGCAAGTTGCTCAGCAAGAGGAAAATATCGTAGAAGGACCTGACGTGATTGGTGTACAAGCTTTAAACAGTTCTGACGTCGTCCTAAGAGTTATAGCCCAAACTAAAAACGGTGAACAATTCGGAGTTGAACGGACGCTTAAAAAAGCCATTAAGGAAGCACTTGATGCGCACAATATCGAAATTCCATTTCCGCATCAAGTCATGGTTCATAAACAAGAGCGTTCACAGGGCTAAAACGTCTATCAGCAGGGGCTGGGACATAACGAAATAAGCCAAGTCAAAAGACGAACAATCATATTTTTAAATATAAGTAAGTGTTATGACGCAAAAAGCGAAGTGTTTTGACGGAGCGACCTTACGTACAAAGGCAAAAGCGAACGACTTCTAAATCGTTCGGTTTTGCCTTTGTCTTATATAATTTTAACCCAGCCTCCTCTTTTTTAGGATCTATTATAGATGTTGAGGTTACACCTCTTTAAAAATGGCTATTAAAACATCTTTAAGTGAGATCTACACTATTAGCTCGGAAAGGTATCACCTTAAAGTTACGGGGCAATCTATAGCAATAGCAACGCGCAATGCGAAGGGAGCCTATACTCAATAAGGCTCCCTTGACCATCTTATCATCAGTGACAACTTTTTATATCCCTTAATTTGTATTTATAAGCCGTCTTTTAATGATGGTATTCATCAATCTGCTCCTTTAATCTTTACTTTCTTTATTTGTGTTCCTGATAATTCCGCAATTTGAACATTAAGTGTGCCTAAGTGAAGCTCCATCCCCTCCGAAATATTAGGGTACTTTGCCAAAATTAATCCCCCAATCGTATCAATATCATCATGTTCAAGCTCTTGATTAAAAAAGCGATTAATTTCCGATAAAAGTGTTTTTCCATCGACTAAATAAGTGCCCTCTTCAACCTCATCAATCATGGGACGTTCATCTGTATCAAATTCATCGCGAATCTCTCCCACAATTTCTTCTAGGATGTCTTCAACAGTGACGATCCCACTCGTTCCACCATATTCATCCATTAAAACGGCCATATGGACACGTTCCTTTTGCATTTTTACAAGTAATTGTTTGATGGGAATCGTTTCAAAAACATGAAGAATGGGTCTAATATGTTGCTTAATATCATCTTTATTATCCGCCATAAATCGTGAATAATAGAGCTCCTTAATATTGATAAGACCAATAATGTTATCCTTATCATTTTCTGCAACAGGATATCTTGTAAATGTACTTTCAGCCATGATTTCCCTATTGGCCTCAAGAGACTCTTCTAAATAGAGACAAACCGTTTCGGTTCTTGGAATCATAATCTCACGAGCGGTTCGATTATCAAATTCAAATATTCGGTTTACATATTTATATTCAGATTGATTAATTTCCCCACTTTTATAACTTTCAGAGAGGATCTGCCTAAGCTCTTCTTCAGTATGTATGGTTTCCGACTCAGACATTGGCTTGGCGCCAAACAAACGAGCAATCGCATTCGCTGAACCATTCAGTATCCAAATAAAAGGATAGGCGATAATGTTAAACACAATTAAGGGTTGAGCTGCCATCATCACAATCGCTTCAGCTTTTTGTATCGCGAATGTCTTTGGGGCAAGTTCTCCCAAAACAACGTGAAAAATAGTCACAAATAAAAAGGAAAGGATAACCGATATTGTAACCGAAAGCGTCCCTGAAAAGGAAAACACCCCAAAAAGGTCTTCAATCATATGACCAATGGTGGGCTCACCAAGCCACCCAATCCCTAGAGAAGTCATCGTTATGCCCAATTGACAGGCTGACAAATATTCATCTAACTGATGAATGACTTTCTTTGCAGCTATAGCTTTCTTATTCCCCTGATCAGCCAATAATTCAATTCTAAGTTTGCGGGCTCTCACAATAGCAAACTCAGCAGCAACAAAAAAGGCGGTGAGTAAAATAAGTAGAATCAGAATGATCAATTTAAGCGTCACTGTTCATTTCTCCTAAAAAAACTTGTTCTTACATTATTATATGTGTTCAAAACTCTTCCCTAAATATACGAAACAATCTATATAATGGTTTCATTATGTATAAAGAAAGCAGCCTTAATTGGCTGCCTACACGTTATGTTTACTTATCGACTTAGACGATGCTCAACCTCTTCACATACTTGATTGGCATCCATTCCGCGGCAATCAATGACTGGAGCCTCTGTAACAATATCCTGTACGCCCATAACATTTTCATCCACTCCAGAAATGACACAGCAGTCACAATCTTTGGCGTCAGCTTCCTGTCTAAAAGGAACCACTTGATACCCTTTTTCCTCTAATGCTTGTTGAACATCTGTTAAGGTTTCTTCAACTGCAATCTTTGCCACTTGTTCGCACCTCCTCGAATAATAACGCAATACATGTATATCATGCCAATCTCTTTGGAGGTTTATACGAATAGCTTGATTAAAAAGCTTTTTTTAAATATCCTGTAACAATCTCAACACCCATATGAAGTGCATTTTCATCTGGCTTGAATTTTGCCGCATGTAAGCCCGCTTCTGAATCGACCCCTAGCCAAAACATGAAGCCAGGAATGTCCTTTAAGAAATAACCAAAATCTTCTCCTGTCATCGCCTCTTTACAGATAACTAAAGGATAGTTACTAGACCGACAATAATCAATGAAATCAGATGTTGGCTGGGAATGATTATAAACTTGATAATAATTTGAACCAAAATCAATCTCAGCATCACATTCAAATGATGCTTCAATTCCCACAAGATGTGCTTTTATTGACCGCTTAATTTGATCCATTGTTTTAGGGTCAAGTGCCCTCAGCGTTCCTTCGATTCGTGCCGTTTCTGCAATGATGTTTTGTTTTGTCCCGCCGGTAACCTTTCCTATAGTAACCACTGCGGAATCAAGAGGATCGATACGCCTGGAAACGATGCTCTGGATTTGAGTGACAAAATGACTTGCGGCCACAACCATATCATTAGATAAATGAGGGTAAGCCGCATGGCCCCCTTTACCCTTGAGATCAATGAATAGTTCTGACGTATTGGCAAAGAGAAGACCTTCTCGTGTCGCAATCGTCCCCGTAGGATATTCAGGGGCCACATGGAGAGCCATAATTTCATCAGGACGCCATTCATTAAATTCACTACTCTTTAGCATAGGAAGGGCGCCACCAGGACCTTCTTCAGCAGGTTGAAAAATGACAAGGACATTATGCTCAGGGGGGTCTGCAATTAAACGTTCAATGACGCCAAGCGCTATCGTCATATGAAAATCATGCCCACAAGCGTGCATATTCCCCTCATGTTCAGAACAAAAATCATAGCCCGTCTCTTCTTGAATCGGAAGACCGTCGATATCCGTACGATAAGCCTTCGTCTTATGATTCTCAGGTTGCGTCCCTCTAATGAAAACAAGAACACCCGTCTTCCATGTTTTTATCGATAGTCGCTCACCAGCGGAAAAAGATTCAAGAGTGTTTAAAATAAGTGCTTGTGTCTTATGTTCTTGAAAGCCGAGCTCCGGTATCCGATGGAAGCTTCGACGTGTTTGAATAAGATCTAATCCCATTTCCCACTCACCTCATGGATAGCATTTAAGACTACAAATACAGGGTCCTCATCTTTTAGGACCCTGCTTGACCATTAATCTTCTTTTAATTGACGAAGTTCTTGCTTAATTTCTGTTTTGGAACGTGTTTTATCATCGATCTCCTTAATGACTCGAGCAGGCGTTCCTGCTACAACTGTATTGGGCTTAACATCTTCAATAACCACAGCACCAGCAGCAACGACCGCGCCTTTTCCAACTGTTACGCCTTCAAGAACAACCGCGTTAGCACCAATAACCACGTCATCCTCAATGACAACAGGTTGTGCTGATGGTGGCTCAATGACACCTGCAAGAACTGTACCTGCACCAATGTGACAGTTTTTTCCTACCGTTGCTCTCCCGCCGAGAACGACGTTCATGTCAATCATGGTGCCTTCTCCGATCACCGCACCAATATTAATGCTTGCACCCATCATGATCACTGCATTTTTACCAATTTCGACTTGATCACGGATAATAGCTCCCGGTTCAATACGGGCTTGAACCTTTCTATAATCAAGTAAAGGAATGGCAGAGTGACGACGATCATTTTCTAAGACGTAGTCTTCTATCTTGTCAGTATTTTCATCTAATACTTCTTGAACCGTTTTCCATTCGCCAAAAATAACTCCACTTTTATCATTAACAAACGCCTGTATGTCTTGACCAAAGTCAATATCAGACAATTGACCTTTTATGTATACTTTCACCGGCGTTGATTTTTCACTATTTTGGATGAAAGAGATGATTTCGTTAGCATCCATTTGTTTCACATTGATCTCCTCCTCAATCTTCCTCTTTTATAGAGTCGTGTATAATGTTATCGAATTTCGACATAAAAGTCTATAATGGTTCGCTACATTCCTATCATTCTTCATTTAAAAGATCAATAAAAGCCTTCACCTGTTTGAGCTGAATCGCATCTTCATGAGCCAAAAGCCATGTATCTCGCTCAATGCCCTGGCGCATTTTATCCTCAAGAGGAATTTTATTAATCCCGTAATCACGATCAGTCAAACTCACCGATGGCAAGATCGCATAGCCAATACCATTCAAAGCCATTTGTTTACAGGTTTCGATTTGATCCACAATAATAGTCCGCTTCGGCGTTTTTTTAAAGTGGTTATGCCACCAGTCTTGAATTTCCTGATAGTAAGTTGAATCACTGCGAAACTGTATAAAGGGTTTTTTGTAGTTATCAAGTTCCTCCAGACTCTCAAGCGTTGTATCTACAAGATTAAGGGCATCCGTAAACAGATGACGTTTATATCCCCGCCATTTAGGATTCCCACGAATAATCCCAATATGACCATCATCCTCGTACATATGATGGAGAATCTCACTAGACCACCCTGTCACCAGTGAGATCTTGACAAGGGGATAGCGCTCAACAAAACGCTTGAGAACCTTCGGAAGCCAATATTGACCAATAATAGAAGCCACCGCTATTTTAAGCGTGCCATACACCTCTGATTGATCAGAAATAAGACTTTCACGCAGCTTATCTTCTTTTTCTATCGTTTCTTTTGCAAACTGAGCCACTCTTTCCCCTTCAGGTGTTAAGTCCAGCCCTCGCTTTGAACGGACAAATAGCGGAGTCCCCCAATCACGTTCAATGGATTGCAGGCGCTGACTTAATGCGGGTTGTGAGACAAATAGTCGCTCCGCTGCTTTTCTCATGTTTTTTTCTTCACCTAATACGAAGATAATTTGTAAGTCACTTCTTTGCACGTACTCTACCTCCAAGTCGTTCGTATATTGCTCACGCATCCCGTTGTTTACTCATCTCGCGACGAAAAATACTTCTTAGGGATACAGATAATCAAAATTAAAGAAATGACTGTAAAAATAAAAACACCAATATAAACAGAATGTAAAGCGACCTCAAGACCATGTTTTAGCAACGCCATCGCATGCGCAGATAGGTTCACACTTTTATTTTCTAACACGGCATTGGCAGAATTGATGGTAAGGTGCTCTTTGGCGCCATGCTCACTTATAAAATTTTGTAGACGGGTATTTAAAAGTCCCCCGAGTAAAGCTGCGCCTATAGCGCTTCCTAGCATACGCATAAACATATTGGAAGATGTCGCGGCCCCACGAAGTTTCCAGGGCACACTATTTTGAATGGCCACAATAAAAATGGTACTTGTTGAACCCATACCAAGACCAATCACAAACGAGCTTATCGCTGCATAGATAGGCCCTTTCTCTCCGTTTAAAAGGAAAAAGAGAATCCCACCAACCACAAGGAAGGCACCACCTATTGTTAACAGCAAGCGGTGGCTTCGCTTAAGCAACAGCCGACCAACAATGGTAGAGGAAAGCGGCCAGCCTATAGACATTGTCGTTAACGTAAATCCTGCAATAATAGCCGATTGACCCATAATGGACTGGACAAACGATGGTAAGAACGTTGTCAAACCAATCGTCACAATTCCAGTGGTTAAACTAACTGTATTGGCAATCGCAATTAATGGATTTTGCCAGATGACTAAAGGAACAACAGGTTCTTGGGCCTTTCGTTCTCTCCATATAAATAAAATAATGCCGATGACAAAAAGAAGAATCAAGAGTAAAACAGGTAAAGATAGCCACGACCAAGCCACTCCCCCTTGAATTAAGACAATCATCAATGAGGAGATCACCACAAACATAAGAAATGAGCCTAAATAATCAATCGAATGCTTCTGCTTCTCAACCTTTTCATTAAAGAAAATAAGAATACCGATAATCGACAATATGCCAAGGGGAAGGTTAATCCAAAATACCCATGACCAACTTATGTATTCTACAAATACACCACCAAGCGCCGGACCACAAATAGCCGATATTCCCCAGACACTTGACAAATAGCCTTGAATTTGACTTCGTTCTTTTATAGTATAGAGATCCCCCACAATGGTCATGGCAATGGGCTGAACAGCGCCTGCCCCTAACCCTTGAATCACTCGAAAAAGAATTAACAACTTCATGGATCCAGCGAACCCTGCACACAAAGACCCGATCAAAAAAACAATAAGTCCAAAAAGAAAAACTGGTTTTCTCCCAAATAGATCGGAAAGTTTTCCATAGATCAGAATGGTCAAGGCATTCATCAATAAATAGGCAGAAAATACCCAGCTATATAACTTAAAACCACCCAGATCTCCTACAATAGCAGGTATTGCGGTGGCTACAATCGTCGCCTCTATTGACGCCATGAACATGCCTAAAATCAATGAACCTAACACTAGTGAACGTCTTTTTTTATCTTTATCAGTAAGGACAGCAACCTGCTCCATTTCATCACCTCGAGTTTCTCGATAACTTCTTCATCATTATATAAGAATTAAACATAAAAAAACCAGCCGTTAAGGCTGATCTGTAACTGAACGACTAATGTCTCTCAAATAGTGGTTTAAAAATTTTAATAGCGAGCTGCGCGGAAGGATGCCTTGAAATATCCCCTTATCATCTTCTATACATATAAAAGCATGATCAATCGAAAGCTTTATCGCAGATAATAGATCATCTCCTACTCTTAATAGAGGAGGATTTTTTTTCATGGCAGATTCTACAATCCGTTCCCCTAGCTTTTCATATTCAATCCGCTCGATACCTACAATATTATTTAATATTAATGTTTTACTAATGACCCCTTGCAATCTAGAATCCCGGTCTAAAACAGGAATCGCTGAATAACCTGTTTTCATTAAAACTAATAAAGCATGTTCAAGTGGATTTATGGATTGAACATGAGCCACCTTATCTGCAGGAATAACTAATTCCATAATATTTTTTTTAAAGACGTCCTCACTTGTCATTTTCTTCATGAACTTCATCCTCTCTCATCTCATGAAGGGACTTTCTGTAAGCCTTTTCCATAATTTTAGCATATTAAAACTTGTTCCGTCACTGTTTTTCTTTGCAAAAAAAACGCGTCAAATAAAAATAGAAACGAACACTTTTCCGATATTATACAAAAATAAAAATGTCGTTTTATGTATGATTTCGACGAAACGGTTTAAAACAAGGGACTTTTGTACGATAATATAATTAACTTATGCCAAGTATATAATAAAAGGAGTAGCTGAAATGATTAAAGATATAGAACAAAAAAGAAAACAGCTCATAGAAACAGCCAATCGATTTGGTATTCATGCCAGCATAACACTTGAATGCAGTAAAGAGCTCGATATTCTCATTGCTCATTACCAAAAAAGTCAATATCTAAAAACCACTCAGATGATGTATAGAAACATAAGTTAACCATATGTACTTATTCGTGTAAGAAACAAAGCACTTGTCCTTAAGGATAAGTGCTCTGTTAGAAGTATTCATAAAGAAAACCCATAGAAACGCGCCTTTAGGCCTTGGTCTTGCTTCACAATTTTTAATCCACTATAAAAACAAAGCTAATAATTGATATATAAGAGCTGCAACAATAGCAGTAATCGGAAGCGTGATGATCCAAGTTAAAACGATATTCAGAGCTGTTCCCCATTTTACACCTTTCACCCGTTCTGCAGAACCTACACCCATAATAGAAGATGAGATGACGTGAGTCGAACTGACAGGTAGATGGATAAGCGTCGCACCAAAAATAATACTCGCAGAGGATATGTCTGCGGCTGCCCCGTTGATCGGCTTAATCTTCATGATTTTACCACCAACTGTTTTAATAATTTTCCAACCGCCAATAGAGGTTCCCAGTCCCATGACCGTTGCAGACGCCAACCTTACCCACATCGGGATGTCCATTGAAGATGTGAAATTAGCACTCACTAATGCCAGCGTAATAATCCCCATCGCTTTTTGTGCATCATTTGTGCCATGAGTAAAGGATTGAATGGCCGCTGTGAAAATTTGAAAGACTCGAAAGCCCCTATTCGTCTTACCTAAATTAAAATTCCGGAAAATCAGCTGCAAAAGAGTCATAACAATAAAGCCAATGGTTAGAGCCAAAATTGGTGATACAACCAGGGCAATAATAATGTTAATAAAGCCATGATAATTTAAAGCATGAAAACCAAGCGCAGAAATCGCGGCACCAGCTAATGAACCAATAATAGCATGGGAAGAGCTACTCGGTATGCCATAGTACCACGTCACTAAATTCCATAAAATCGCTGATATCAGTGCTGACAGGACAATAACTGAACCATTTTCAATATGGAAGGGATCAATAATCCCGCTTCCAATCGTTTTAGCGACCCCGGTAAATGTGAGTGCCCCAACGAAATTCATGCTTGCGGCTAAAACAATAGCGATCTTCGGACTTAGCGCTCGAGTCGACACTGAAGTGGCAATGGTATTTGCTGTATCATGAAAGCCATTAATAAAATCAAAGCCTAAAGCAAAAATGACGATGAGTATAGTCAAAAAAAATAAGCTGTCCATCAAAATACCCCTTATGAATTTCTCATTATAATGGTTTCTAGTGTATTCGCTACATCTTCACAATTATCAGCAATAAGTTCAAGCATTTCGTATAATTCCTTATACTGGATTATTTTGATAGGATCCTTTTCCGTTTTGAACAACTCACGAATACTCTCTTGAAGTATGTCGTCACATTCGGACTCAAGGTCATTAATTCTAATAACGTGTTTTCGGATATTCTGTAGCTTTCGTCTCGACAAATGGTGGGCGGCTTCAGCAATCTCTTTTGTCGCTTCCAAAAGGAGGTCGACAAATCGGATCATATAATCATCCGAGCTTGTAAATTCATATATTTCAACACGTGATGCCCATTGTTCATAACCATCCAGAACATCATCCAGCTTCATCGCTAAAGCAAGAATATCTTCCCTTTCAAGAGGAGTAATGAACGTTTTGTTGAGATCAACAATTAACTCATGAATATACACATCGCCTTTTTTTTCATAAGCCTTCATGGCCTTGGAAAATTCAACGAGATCCTCATGCGTTTTAATTTTAAAATCAACAAAATATTGTGCTGCTTCTTCTAAATTAGTAGAAATTGTTTTAAGCATGTTTAAAAATTTGTCGTTTTTTGGAGTAAAAATCACTAACCATCACCTCATCATTTATACTTCATTCCTCAGGGTATCTTCCAATAACTAAGGAGGATTCAACTCCGAAATTGACCGAAGTATTGAACACTAAAATTATGTATCCCTTCGACAAAACTTTTTACACAATCGATTTCATTTTAGCAAAACCTGTCCAAAAGACAAACAAAATTAATAAAACTTTACAAAACTGAAATCTCCTTAACGTTTACTCTTTTTATTTATTGTTTCTTTTTCCCCAAATTCATTTGGAATATGTCTCTCAGTTATAAACACCAAAAAAGCCTTACACTTTCATGCAAAGCTTTATGGTTTCATTATTTAAGCGCATCAAGGACTTCTGCTGTTGTCCTTACCCGCCCCATCTTAGGTAAGACATGGTTAACGGTATATTCATGTTCTTCCTGAGTTATTCCATTCATTGCATCTTGAACAAAAATTTGTTGGTAATTCCTTTGAAAAGCCTCACGCGCAGTAGTGTCAACACCAATACCCGTGGCAATCCCCGTGAGAATAATGGTGTCAATCCCGCGACGGCGAAGCTGTAAATCGAGTTCCGTTCCGAAGAAAGCTCCCCATTGTCTTTTAGTGATGACAAGATCCCCTTCATGAGGCCCTAATTCAGGAAGTATTTCTGAAAACCCTTCTGGACGTTCCCCACTTGATGAGGCTGAAGCGTCTGTTACTGGCTTTAATGCATCTTGTCCATCGAGAAAATCAACATGGACGAGAGTGACTAGACCTCCCTTAGCTCTTAGGGCCTCTGCCAATTTCACATTATTTTGAACGACTTCTTGAACTTCATATGGCTGACTGTTCATAGCCACGATGCCCTTTTGTAAATCAATCACAACAAGCGCTGTTTTCTTTGGATCCTGAAACAATTGAGTCATATATATTACCCCTTTTAAAAAGATTCTTCTCTCATTGTAACACTTCAATCATATAATACTCTTATCATTTGCCCACATACCTCACTTTAATCTGGGAATAATACAACCATTATCTTGATTTGAGGAGGACAATCATGGATTTTACTTTAAGTTATGTGAAGGAATCCCTATCAAATTGGATCGATGAAAATGAGACGGCTTATAGAATTTACGAAAAACTAGAAGATCATTACTATGAGAACGAAGAACAATTTGCGATAGCCTTAGATGAAGAAGAGAAACAATATCTAAGTGAGTTATTGGCTGTTGAATTAGATTACGCCAAACAAGAAGCCGATCACGTGAGAATTGCCCAATTGAATGAAATGTACGAGCAACTCTATTAGGGTTACATTCAAGTTCACAAAATGGTCATAATTATCCCCCTTACTTTTAGGGGGATTTATATTGACGGCGGTCTAGACTCTGATTATAGTTAAACACGTGAACTATTCACCTCGATAACTAATTTCTAAAAAGGAGGACTGTATGGACGAAAACCAGCTCAATCACATTATTGAAAGATATGAAGAACTCAACTATTTAATCCACAAACGCGGTGAGTATTTAATTTCTCAAGAAATTCATGCAGAATTGACGTATGATCAGCAGTTCGCATTACGCCACATACATAAACGGAAAACAACCACATCTTCAGAACTCGCACAGTTCCTCAATGTGAATAAAAGTGCGATTACTGCACTCATCCGCCGTTTGGAGGAAAAAGGCTTGATCAAGCGTGAACGCCAAAGCCTCGACCGCCGGATTGTTCATCTTTCTCTCACCACAAAAGGCGTTCAACTTTTTGACGAGTGCGAAAAAAAGATCAATGAACTCGTCTCGCAACTCATCAAGCGTTTCAAAGATCAAGAAATTATTCAATTTATTGAGCTTTACGAAAAACTTGCACTGTTTTTAGAAGAAACAATTGAAACAATGAAAGGTGTTGGCAATGAGACTCATACTTAAGGGAAAATGGTTTGTCCTCGCTGCATGGATCATCGCGATTGTTGTGTTAATGGTTACACAGCCAGATATAAGTGCCCTTGTCCGCGACAAAGGAAATGCCGAAGTTCCTGATGGTTATTCTTCATCGGATGCTAGTCAGTTATTAGATGAATGGAACAAGCAATCGGGGGGTAAGGATACCTCCTCTGTCGCTCTTGTCTTTTACGATAAAAAAGGATTAGATCAGAAGGACAATGACGCGATAAAAAAAGGGATTCAAGAATTAAAAGCGAATCAATCCAAACTGGGCATTACAGAAATCACCAATAGTTTTGACACCCCTAGTTTAAAGGATCAATTAATCTCTAAAAATAATAAAACAATGCTCGTCAATGTGAATATCAGCCTCGGCAATAAGGATACAAAGAAACTAACTGACGACCTTTATAAAACCATAAAAAATGTCAGCGTTGACCATTACTATACGAGTGAATGGATGATTAACAACGACACAATGGAAAGTACCCAGGATGGGCTTCATAAGACAGAATATCTGACCGTCATTTTTATATTATTAGTGCTATTTATTGTCTTCAGATCCTTAATTGCGCCCTTTCTCCCACTTGTTGCTGTCGGCATTTCTTTTCTTGCTTCACAAGCAGTGGTTGCTTTTCTCGTTGACTGGTTTAACTTTCCGATTTCTAACTTTACACAAATATTTCTTGTTGCCGTCCTCTTCGGTATCGGGACAGATTACTGTATCTTACTCATCAATCGCTTTAAAGAAGAAATCCCTAAACATGAAACCTTAGATGATGCGATAGTTCACACATTTAAAAATGGTGGTCGAACCGTATTTTTTAGCTCTATTGCTGTTTTTATTGGCTTTGCTGCTATTGGCTTTTCAACTTTTAATATCTACCAATCTGCTGTCGGGGTTGCGGTGGGAATCGCCTTTTTAATTTTATCGCTGGTGACCATTGTCCCCATCATCATGTCCTTACTAGGAACAAAACTGTTCTGGCCGGTGAATAAGAACCTAGGTCATAGTCAGAATAAATTCTGGGGCGGTATGGGCCGTTTCGCACTCGCACGTCCCTTGATCGCCCTTATTATCGTCGCCGTTATTACCGTTCCTTTTTTAATCACTTATCATGGTGACCGTTCCTTTAATAGTGTCGGTGAAATGAGTGATAGCTACAATTCAGTTAAAGGCTTCAACCTTATTTCTGACAACTTTAATCCTGGTGAAGCAATGCCTACAAGTATTGTTTTAAAAAATGATGAGAACATGAATCACCGGGAATATTTACAAACCATTGAAGCCATCACCCGTGAAGTCAAAAAAGTCAACCATGTTGACACTGTTCGAAGTGCAACGCAGCCTCTCGGAGAGCCGATTAAGGATTTCCTTGTACCTAATCAAGCACAAACACTTGATAAAGGCTTAAATGATGCCAATGATGGGATCAACAAAATTGCTGACGGACTCCATGATGCCGGCAGTCAGTTAGCAGATTCTGGCCCACAGCTCAAACAAGCCACTGGAGGCATTGATGATCTTATCTCAGGAACTCAGGATTTAAAAAAGGGCGTTGTGCAACTTCAAGGTGGATTGCAAGACATCCAAGGTGGTATAAAGCAGAGTGCCTCAGGTGCCGGTGACATTAAACAACATTTGCAAGAGGCTAAAGACGGAGCTGAAGAACTGTTAACAAATAGCAACAAAATCCTTGAGGGTTACAAGCAAATGCAAACAGGGTTAACTGACATTCGTTCAAATTACCAAAAGATCTATGACGGATTGAAAAATTTACCGAATATCCGTGATGCTTTCCAAGCCTATGCTACTGAGCACCCTGATGCTGCAGATGATTCCTACTTTAAGCAAGGATTAGGTGGCTTAAATGCTTTGCTCAATGACCAATCGAACAACTCAAAGAATCCGAGTCTGTTGGATGGCATGAAACAATTGCAAGATGGCCTCAACCAACTCAATAGGAGCATGACGGAAGCCAACAAGGGGTTTGCAACCCTTCTCGACAACCAAAAGACATTTAATCAAGGGTTAGAGCAACTCATTGCTGGGCTTGATCAACTCCAAGCCGGATTGAATAAAACAGCAGATGGTCAAGGTCAGGCCATTCAAAATATCCCTTCCATCACCAAGGGATTTGATGGTGTGATTGGCGGGCAAACCCAATTAAAAAATGGTTTTTCTGGTTTAGATGATCAAATGAACCAACTCGTCAAAGGCTTAGATGATTCTGTCGATGGACTCCATCAAGTATCAGGTGGACTTGATGATGCCAGCAGTTTTCTAAATGAATTATCCAAAAGCAATAGTGCACTAAGTGGCTTCTATATTCCTGATGAAGCTTTAAAGAATAAAGATTTCACCCAATCCTTAGACACTTACATGTCAACGGATCGTAAAATTACGAAGCTCGATGTTGTTTTCGATGTCAATCCCTATTCTCAAACTGCACTCGACCAAATTGACAAGGTGAAAGCAGCCGTGAATAGAGCGACAGAAGACACACCTCTTGAGAATGTAAAGGTGGGTATTGGTGGAGCCACAAGCACCTTTAACGATCTCAGTCACATTTCGAATAAAGATTATAATCATACCGTCTTATTGATGCTTATCGGCATCGGTATCGTGCTGATCTTCCTGTTAAGATCGCTCGTGATGCCGATTTATATCATCGGTTCGCTGATTTTAACGTATTATGCCTCTATGGGCATGTCTGAAAAGATTTTTGAGCACTTCTTTGGTTACGCAGGGATAAACTGGGCTATACCATTCTTTGGATTTGTCATGCTCGTCGCTTTAGGTGTTGATTACAGTATTTTCTTAATGGATCGCTTTAATGAATATAAAGATCTCCCTGTCAGAGAGGCTATTTTAGAGGCAATGAAAAATATGGGGTCAGTTATTTTATCTGCCGCGATTATATTAGGTGGCACATTTGCAGCCATGATTCCTTCAGGGGTTACAGAATTGATGGAAATTGCGATGATAATTATTCTAGGGCTAATTATCTACAACCTTCTCATCCTACCCCTATTCATTCCAGTCATGGTTCGAACCTTTGGTACTGCCAACTGGTGGCCATTTAAGCGTGGAGAATAAGAACTCTTAAAAAAAGCAGCCGTCCGTATCACCGGATGACTGCTTTTTTATAACGTCAGCGTATAACTTAACGGAAGACCTTTTAAGGACAACTTTGGCATTGCCATTAAGGCTTGACGAATGCCAAGTTTTCTAATGACTACAATGCGAAAAGATTAAATGATTCGCTTTTTACGTCTTTGTAAAATTAAAGCGGTTAGGCCCACAGCGACCATAAGAGCACCAATAAGCAACCAATTGAACATATGTGTGGCTGTATTAGGTAGATTTCCCGCCCCGGCAGAGTCACTCGTAGAAATCGTCCCTGAATGATGATCATTACTTACATTTCCTGACTGATCATTATTGCTGTGACCATTATTTCCTGAGTGTCCTGTACCATTTGTATCACCATTATCGTCACCATTACCACCGGTGTTCCCTGTATCCCCAACTGCTTTTGCCAAAACTTCGACGTTCCGTTTCACAGAGGATGTATTGCCTACTTTATCTGTAACCGAATAGGTTAAAGTATATTCCCCTGTTTTTTCAACATCAACCTGCCCTGAAACCTTTACGTCCTTCTGTAAGTTTCCATCAACATTATCCGATGCTTTAAACCCTGGATCCTTGAAAGCTTTGCCTTTTTCCCATTCTAATGGGTTATCTCCTTTCAAGGTGATCACTGGTGCGGTATTATCAACGGTAATCGTCAATGGCTTAGATGAGGTTGTGTGATCCTTTGCATCTGTTGACGTGACTTTTATCGTGTATTTATCAGACTTTAGATCCTTCGGAATAGTCAAGACATGCTCAAAAGTCTGATATAATCCCACCATATTTTCAGTTTCGGAAAGCACCGTTTTACCATCAGCATTGACTAATGCATAAGTTAATGACACACTTTCCCCATGACCATCATCATGGACTGAGCCCATGAGATCAATTTGGTTATGCCCTTGTTGGCTAGAATACACGGTTGTTTTTAATGGCTCGACTGTTAAGGCATCCACATCACCCACATGAAGAGCAAGGCGTCCTACTGACAGATCATCTGCTTGACCCAGGACATGGATTTTCAAACCATAGCTGGGGATATTTCTTCCGGCATAAATTTGTCCTGGATCACTATAATCACGAGAATCATCAAAAGTTGCCACCGCTGTTTGTGGTGCAAATTTTAATATTCTTCCGTAGTCCTCTCTTAAATCTAAAACTTTCTTCGCCGTTTTATTCAATGAGAAGGCTGCATCTGCCACTTGATACTGAGTCGATGCCGGTCCATAGTTATCAACCCCATCATGGATATTCGTATCCTTCCATTGCATCGCTTTTTGATGGGCATCCACAACACCTAAGAAGCCATCACCTGGATGGTCTCCGACCCAGTTGTCATCAAAGTTATTATCCACATACCAAACAACCATACCCGGATCATAGTTCATCAGTTGATCGCCAAAATTGAGGTGCTCTAAGGCTGTGTCGGCCCCTGCATAATTACGCCATTCTACAAGATAATATTGTTCGGTGTACTTAATGCCTTTATCCTGTGAAAATCCTTCGAATACAAATGGCGGATCACTGGATTCCGCATCGTCGTTAAAGATTGCCTTTCCATCTGCCTTAATGGCAATATCATCCACATAAAAGCCTGCTTGGGCAACATACGGATCACCAACATATTCAAATCTTAACATTATTTTTTTGCCACTATATGCTGAGAGATCAAAGGTGGCGTCTTTCCAGCCATTAGATTCACCGGTTATCCCATTTCCCAAGTTGGCTACGTTAGGATCAGCGGTTGTGGTAATATTTCCTGCAATGTTCGTCCAATTTTTACCATTATCTTCTGAAACCCCGACATACGCATAGTCAAAGTCTTGTTCGATACTATACCACGTCTTAAACTGAAGCTCTGCGCTATTAGCCGAGGAGAGATCAATTGTTTCTGACGTCGTCATCCTATTGTCAACATTATTTTGGCTGCCACTAAAGTATTCATAGGTTCCACTTGTCGGTTGGTTAATCTTTGTCTGTTTATCAGGGAGATTAATTCTAATGCCATCTGCATTTGTCCCTTTGACACTGGCTTCATCTAGATCAATGACTTGCGTTCCCTTTTGAAGGGCTTCTAGATCGTATTCTGTATCATGAAACCAATTAGACTTTGGCATTGTACTTTGCAGGAATTCTTTATCCTTGGCTCCGAATCCCGTAGGCTCAGTACCTGGTATTTTACCGCCCCAGCTTCCAGAAGCCATAATGGTCCAGTAAGCTGTTGGTGCCCCCACACTATCGTGGGTATAATTGGTATCATAATCATCAGGCAGCCCTAGATTATGACCATATTCATGAGCAAAAACACCTGCTGCACCATCTTCTGGCTCAACTGTATATTTATACCCTAAAAGCTGATCGACTCCTTGGCCAGGGAATCGTTCTTTCGTTGTGTCAGAATGAGTTCCCGGAATCGGCACATAACCCCCTAAATCCCAGCTGTGAGACCAAATCGCGTCAGCACCAAGTCTACCACCACCGGCTTCTTCACCGACGCCAGAATGAATAACCATTAAATGATCGATAATACCATCAGGCTCACGTGTATTATCATCACCGTCCCAATCATCGGGATCCTCTTGATCATAATCACTCAAGCTGATCGATTTATCTGCAGCCGCTTTGGTCAGTGCCTCGTAAATCAATTCTCGAGGGTTACCATCACTTCCTGTCGCTGGATCATTCCCCCCATAGTAAGCCGCAGGATGATCCGCCATATACCAACCGGCGACGTTACC
This sequence comes from Pullulanibacillus pueri, assembly GCF_014639255.1. Classification (GTDB taxonomy): domain Bacteria; phylum Bacillota; class Bacilli; order Bacillales; family Sporolactobacillaceae; genus Pullulanibacillus; species Pullulanibacillus pueri. The sequence continues at coordinate 217,839 of NZ_BMFV01000001.1, read as the reverse complement.
ATCAATTGTGTAGCTGTTACCAGATTGTTGATCGTAAAACTTTTTAACAGAGATAAAATCCTGGCCATCAGGGCCTGTATAGCCATTTTTTCCAAAAATCATATTTTGATAGTGTTGTTTATTGAAATCATCATACTTTAAGATCGGATCATCTTTGTCTGTAATCTTATTATGGGCGTTATCTGGAAACTCCATAAGCAGTACCAAGACCTTATCTTTTCTTGTCTGTCCATTCCAATTTTCCTGTTTTATCGGGTCGACAGTTTCTGCTTTCTTTTGAGTACTCTTCACTACTTTATTTTGAGTATCCTTTGCAAACTTCGTCGACTTTTTCATCGGATCAATCGTCTTCTTCAAAGTCTTTTGTTTTTTAGCATTTCCAAGCGTCTTCTTTTGACGCTCATTAAGATAATTTCTCATTTGTTGATCTTGCTTCTGATTAGAGGCATTTTTATCAACAATACCTTCTCTTATCAACAATTTCTTAACCTTTTCCTCATTCACTAGTCCTAAATCAAAAGGACTTCCCGTATGCTCTTCTATGGCTGGTAATAAATTTGACCCCTTTCCAGCGGTTGATACTTTAGCCTCAGCTCCTGTTGGTGATTCTGCAGAAGCTAAGGGGGCAAAAGCACTAAAAATAAGACCAGCAGATAACACAGAAGTACCTATAACTTTTTTCCAATCGACCAATACTACCCCTCCCTTATTTATAAAACGTTAAACTTGCCATCCCTCCCCTGAAATTACAAGTTTAATAGATTTAGCACCTGATATATAAAAAGTGATTGCCTAAATCTCTTTATATAAAATTCAACAATTCATCAATGATTCCTTTATATTTTTTCAATTCATCAAATGTTCTTAAATTTCGACAAATAATCGACAGGCTTCTTTGTTGAATCCCGGTGTTTTATTAGTATACTGGCTATCATTCGACAAAATGTTATGCGGTTGATAGACTCCGTCACCTCTTTCAGCCATAAAATACACTCGAGCTTTGGCTACAATCAGTCTATAGACGGACAGAGATCCGAGCGATCGGTGGAATCCAATGGTTAGATTTTTTAATAAACTAAAGGAGCATGGTCACTGTGAAGGTTTTCTAATCAAGGACGAGTATGCTTAATAATAAAATTTTTAAAAAAACTTGAAAAATGACAGAAGTGTCACTATAATAAAAATGACACGTTTGTCATTTTGTGAATAAGGAGGCAGATTAAGTGAATCGTCAACTCTTAAAAAATAAAGGTTATGTCACCCTAATTTCTGCGCAAACGATTTCAAATTTAGGGGATTGGCTGACCATTCTGGCATTAATGGCCCTCTTAGCGATCAAGTGGGAGGCTTCCCCACTCGCCTTATCCATTGCGATGCTTTGTTTGGCTGTTCCCAATATTTTCTTTGGATCCTTTTCCGGTGTCATTGCCGATCGCTTCAATAGGAAGATTCTTATGATTGCGACTGATGTTTTAAGAGCACTTGTCATGATTGGCATTGTCTTTTCAACGTAACTTTGGCACGTCTACATTCTTCTCTGTTTATCCACTATTTTTTCCTCTTTATTTGAACCTGCAAAAGAAGGAAAGCTTAGAGAGCTTGTCGGCGACGACCTCATTCAACCAGCAGTAGCTACGAGTGAACTCATTAATAATGGCGCCAAAGTCCTTGGCCCTACGATTAGTGGTATCTTTGTGTCAACAATCGGGATTGAATGGTCCTTTTATATTGATAGCTTGTCTTTTATCCTTTCTGCGGTGCTCTTATTCTTTATCCCAGGGAAAATGCGGATAGAAACAAGCGATAATGTAGAAAAAGAGTCAGAGAGAAAGCCTGGATTTTGGGCTCAATTTAATGAAGGGTTTTCCTTTATAAAGAAACAACCGAAGATAATAACAGGACTCGTCATTCTGAGTGCGATGATTCTTGTTCTACAAATCTGTGATTCACAGTTCGCTATTTTAATGCGAGAAATCCCCAATCAACCGATCATGCTACTCGGTTGGTTAATGGCTGGAAGTGGCTTAGGCATGGCGTTAGCAGCCATTTATCTTAACAAAAAGGTCTTTCATTCACCCTTATTACCACTGGCTCTTGCCTCTGGTGTCGTAGGCATTGGTTATATTCTCTGTGCTTCTTTCATTCATCTTCCAGTCATTATCGTTATGATCAGCTATCCATTGCTCGGAATAATTGTTGGCTTTTTCTGTGCTATTGGCTTTATTCAATTTAATGTGTTGGCTCAAAAAACAACACCGAATCATTTTACGGGTCGTGTTTTTGGAACGATTGGTAGCATTACCACACTAGCAGCAGTCATCGGGATGGTCAGTGGTGGTGTCATTTCTGAATTATTCGGCGCCATCTTCACTTTTATACTCGCAGGGTCTTTGCTTGTTCTTGTTGGGATAATCGTTTATATTGGTCGTAGCAGATTTGAAGGTGGAGATCAGATTGCCGAAAGTGACTCAGGAACACATTCAAAAGCGCAAGGATGAAATTCTGGATGCTGCAGAAAGAGTGTTTAAAAGAAAAGGATTTGAGCCGACAACAATGAAGGATGTCGTTGAAGAAACACAAATGAGCCGAGGCGGTGTTTATCAATATTTTTCCAATACTGAAAACATGTTTGAGGCGATTCATGACCGCCATCTTAAACAATTGCCGCATCAGCTCGAGCATCTTCTTGATCAAAATGGTACAGTGTGGGAAGCTCTTCTGACCTATCTTCATCATTACTATATTGATAATACAAGCCAATATGATGTGCGATTTGGAATGGTTGCTTATGAGTATAGCGTCACCTCATGGAGAAATGAACGCCATCGAAGATTCATGTTGAATAAATCACAAGAATCGATAACGGCGTTCACTGACTTCTTACAAAAAGGGGTGGACCGAGGAGAATTTTCGCCACTGCAGCCTCTAAAAACGATTACATTCTTTATGTTTAATATTACAGATGGACTTATGCTTCATGCCTCTATAGATGACGATACCTCTGTAATTAATGGACAATTGGAAGGATTAAAATTATATCTTCAGACCGCGTTAGGTGTTAACGCTAAAGATGTATAAGGAAAATAAAAAAAGCGGGCAAAAGATTGCCCGTGAACGTGACATTTTCCGAGTAAATCAACACCATGATCTTAAAAAATGTGGAGAGCAACTTCTGGCTTCTCCACATTTTTTATTATTTTTATAAAAGGGCTTATCCTTTAATAATAGATTGTATTTCTCACGCATATAGTTTCAAAGGAGAGACTCGTTTAAGACTTTATGTAGGATAAAAGCCCAACAGCTTAAATTACTTGGATCCCCCGACGATTAACGTATAAACTTTGGATTAAGTGCTTCATCGTTCGCTTGGCCTGTTCACCTTCTACCACAATAAGGACACAATCTTCCTCAGAGGTTAAAGTAAAAGCAATCAATTCCGTCATCCTTCTAATCCGACAGGTTTTACCGTCCTTATATAAATAGACATTTTGATCAGAGCTACTGCATATAAAATAAAAGTCGATGAGCTTTTCAAGTGTAAAATCACGAATAGGGAAATTAAAAGATACGATGTTTTTCATGTTAGTTTTAAACTCCTTTTTCTATGTTATCCCGCATAAACCGTGCGGTAAGATCCCCCACTCAAACCTACGATGGGGTAGTAGTGGGGATCAACTCCCCGGCAAAGGTCAACTTACAATCGACACACGCCTCAAACTGAATGAAGTTTCACTTTATCTGTTTATATTTTCCCATACATATCATGATTTCTGAACGGGGTGTTTTTGTCGAATCACCACTAGTTTTCATGCTTTTCGCAGAAATTTTTCATGGACAAGTTAAGGGCATTAAGAAAAAATTGGATTCCGCCAAGTCCTAATCAGAGATCGCTTATACTTTCTTATTCTTTTAGAAAACTTGGCTTATCACCTGGCCTTAATGTGGTAAGCCAAAGTTGTTCTCATAAGATTTTCCACGCGTCATAAATTCTGACGATGTAAAAAACCCTTCCAGAAATCATTCCTGAAAGGGTTGAGCTATAGCTTTCTGAGTCTATTTCAAAATTCATATCTTGAATCACTCTTCGTTTAGAGCAACGGGCAATACTTTCTTGAGTTCATGACTATACGTATGCTTCTCCTCTTCCGTCATCCAAATATGAATGATACCTTCATCTCCATGACTTCTTATGAGTCGGCCAATCCCTTGACGTACACGTAAAAACATATAAGGAGCATCAATTTCTTCAATTGGGTTCTTAACATGCTTACGTTTGGCTTCGAAGACAGGATCCTTAGGTGGAAAAGGTAATGATGCAATGATAACCTGTGTTAAGGATGGTCCTGGAATATCGAGCCCTTCCCACAAATGATAGGAGCAGAGAACATCAGACTGATGACGTTGGAAAGTTTTAATCAATTGACTGATTTCCTTATCGCCTTCAAATAACAGTGAGAAATCCCATGAATGTTGAAGCGACCACTGCCTAAACCTGTCCATTTCCTCCTTTGTAGAAAAGAGAACAAGGGTACTGCCATTATTTTTTTGCAGTGATTCACCAATATCCATCCATTTCTCCTGTTCCGATTTTTGCGTATGACCTACAATGCTCATTTGCTTTTCATAATCAAACGGAGAATTGACAGAAAACGCCTTGTACTGTTCGATACCAAGGGATTTGGCAATATAGGAAAAGTCGCCGGCCTGTGATAATGTAGCTGATGAAAAGATAAAAGGAATGTCCTGAGAAAAGACCTCTTTTTTCAAAATATCTTCCACTAATCTCGGCATAATGACTAAAACAGTATCATTCTCCGTTTCCTCAAGCCAGAAAATACCTTCATCTTCTGTAAGGATGATCGAAAGACCATATGAAAAAAACTCCAAATATTCCTCGATAATCTTGACGTGATAGTCATCGATAGTAAAAAGTTCAGCATCAAATACTAATTGATCCAATAATAATTGGACCTTTTTATGAATCTTCTCTGCTGTATTAAGCAAAGCCTTTGAAAACTCAACATGTTTACGAATGGAACCCTCAATTGCCTCTGCGGCATCCTCCAGACCCTTGAACCATTCCTCATTGAGCGTAATAATATCCTCAATTAAGTAGAGCGTCTCTTCTCTCACCTCTTGGTTCATATAGCCTGTTAAAATGTTTGTTAATGTTTCTGAATGAAAACGATAGGTCATGGCCTTTTGAGCAGCAAATTCTAATAAATGACCCTCATCAAAAACAACACAGCTCGCCTCTGGTAATAAAGGCATTTGCCCCTCCCGCTTTCTTGATTCCTTGGTCCAAACATGCTCCATGTAAAAATCATGGGAACAAATAATGAGATCCGTGGCATGACGATAATATTGTCTATTTAGGGTTTGTCCACTACGATTTCGCCATTCACAGGTTGAACATTGTTGAAGGGGATCCCATCCAATTTGCTCCCATTTTTCATTAGACACCCATGGATATTCTTTGCGATCCCCGTACTTTTCAAATCGATTCATAGAAATTCCTTGATCAAAGACAAATTCGGGGATCTCATCGTGAACGCGCAGGATATCGGGATCATCAGTTTGATTCGCTAAAGCATCAAGCTTTCGTACGCAAACGTACTGCTCTCTGGCCTTTGCTAATCGAACATCTATAGATAAACCCAATGCGCTTTCTAGTTTTTCAATATCTCCGTCTTCTTTTACCAATTGTTCAATCAGCGTTTCATCGGCACAGGAAATAATAGCGGGTTTTCCTTTGTATCGCGCGTAGCAAATCGCATAAAGAAGATAGACAAAGGTTTTTCCTGTTCCAACGCCCGCTTCTGCAAAGATGGTGGATTTCTCCTTAAAAGCTTGCTCAATTTGATAAGCCATATATATTTGCTCGTCACGAAGTTCATAACCTTTTTCAGGTAAGATATCATAAAAAACATCCCCTATGTAATCCCCTAGACGCTCAAAAAAGTTTTCGGTTTTTGAGATGGTAAATGGCAACTGGCTTGTCATACAATCCATTTCTCCTGTTCTTGTGAATTTTCATTGCTTTTCTTTTGTTAATCCTATTCGGAAAAAGGAGGACGCCTTGATCAGAGGCATCCTCCCTAACATAAATTCAAGTCAACCAATCATCCCAATAATATATCATTCAAAGAATAACCCTGCAAGCATTTATCACTCGTCCTGAAAACGCGCGTTCGCTCACCACTCCAACTGAATTAGAGCCAAGGACTTCAAGAGCTAAGCCTTTTTTGCCACCCATACAGTCCAGCGATCTTTTTCAATAATAGGTTGCTCATCCCCTTTTTGAATTTCTGCTTTTATGAAACTCACGAGGTGTTTTAATTGCTGATCCTCTAATTCATACAATATCGAACGGCCCACTCTTTGGAGGAGATTATCCTCCAACTCTTTGAACGTCGGGTAAACGTTACGTACCTCCCAGAATGACCTTTGTTTTATATCGATAAAACCAGATTGCTCCAATATTTGTGTCACAGTCCTTGAATCGTGTCGTCTTGCGATTTCTTTTTGCGCTAGCTCTGGGTATTTTTCAAAAATATAACCTCTAATATGTTCTGGACTTCCTTTTATAAGGCAATCTTCAGGAGTACGATCTTGGATAAGGAGTCCCCCACCAGATGTTAATAAGCGATAAGCTTCCTTAGCCGAGGAAAAAAGTTCCGAATAATTAAGATGATGAATTAGCGCACGCTCAAGAATGACATCCACAATAGAATTTTCTAAGCCCGTTTCTTGAGCCCTCCCTTGATGAAGTTTTATTTTATCAGTGTCTAAACCATTCTGAGCTGCTCCTTTTAGCATTTCCTCAGAAAAATCAATCGCTATAACGCTGGCTGCCCCCATTGCTACCAATTGTTTTGAATATATCCCCCCACCGCAGCCAATATCAGCAACCCTTTTCCCTTGGATAGGCACAAGTTGTTTCATTATTTCTGACCAGTGGTGATCAACAGGTCTTTTCGCATAAGTCATTCGGTTATTTTCATCAAAAAAGTCAATCGACATGTGATTCCCCTCCTTCCCCCCTAGCATAAAACCAATTTAGAAATAAGTATATTTAATTTTTTTTATGAAAATAGATAAGTATTTATTATCCTATACACCATAGTAAAGTCTTTGTTATTACGGAATTTCGCTTCACTATTAAAAAGAGGAAAGAGGTTGGTACAAAATTATTTCACTCATAAAAACAACTCGAAATTGACTCGTGAAATCACGCTCATTCCTGTTCCCGCTGGACTAAGAGAATAATCTTCGAAGAAAAAATCGTCGTTCTTACGATTTTTTGAGTCCCCCTATTTGACTAAGCGCTCCATTTCCGACGACATCTCTGATTGTTCGGTATCAGTCCCCATTATTTTGTTTTGCCCCCCTGCTTTCACAATCTTTATTCTTTTTCAAGCAAGTGAATAAATTCACGCATAAAACCTGGAAGATCTGGCCAGGCATGACCAGAGACAAGCTGGCCATCAACATGCAGTGTCTTTTCTCCATACGTGGCACCAAGCGATTCAACATCCGGCTTACAGGCAGTGTAGGCCGTCATCGTTTTCCCTTGAAAATAAGATTGATCTTTTAAAGCTGCCAGTATCAGAACAGCATGGCAAATGGCTCCCACTGGTTTGTCATTGTCTAAAAAGTGTTGAACAATATCTTGAACACATTCGTCTAATCGAATGTACTCTGGCGCACGTCCTCCAGGAATCATTAGACCATCATATTCAGTGGGATCGACATCTTTAAAGGCCACATGCGACTCTAGAAGATATCCTTGTCGCTCTGTATATGTATCCCAGCCCACAAAATCATGAATGACTGTATTTAACACTTTCTTTTGTGGTGAAGCAAGCACCGCGTCGTAGCCTGCCTCCAATAAGCGAAAATAAGGGTAATATACTTCTAAAGCCTCGACAGCATCACCTGTGATCAACAACACTTTCTTTGTCACAATCACCACTCCTTTAAACTGTTTTACTTTAAATTTATGTGTGAAGACGCCAGAAAAGTAATGATAAAAAAACGATTGATGGCCTTTCTTCACGATCGCAAGCTCCTCCCTTTTGAAGCCGATGTATGCCAATCAAAACGAGAAATGGAGTGTTGACAGTAAAATTGTTCTAGTGTACTATTCTATTAGTACACTAATTCACACATACAAAAGGAAAACATTTCGAGGAGGTCACTTGGATGGATGCTTGGTGGCATTTATTTAAAAAGGAATTTCGATTAGGTATGCCCGCAATGTTATTCACAATTATTGCTTTTGTGGTCATTGTAGGGCTAGCAGGATATTTTGGTATCAAACACGGTCAGGGAACTGAACCTGCGATTATAGCTGCTTTAATCCTTATCCCTATACATGTTTTTTACTTAATTTGTTACATGTTTGACAGCTTACAGAAGGAAAGAAAAAAATTGCATCTCTGGTTACATAACCCACTCCCGGGTTATAGCCTTTTATTAGCAAAATTAGTCAGTGGCTTGATGGCCATGACCATCACATTGTTTTTATGCTGTGTGGTCGTATTCATCGGATTGAATTTCCAAAACGATTTTAGGGAGATATTTGACGTCTTCACTTGGCCAAACATTATTAGCACAGGACTTTTTTCTCTCATCAATATCTATCTTTTAGCTCTAGATTTTTGCATTTGGTTCATTTTCTTATGGGTGATTTATCGGATGCTGTCTCGACGACTTGGTGGCTTAATAAGCTTCATTATCTCGTTAGCCTTGTTCTGCTTACTCGTCTATCTAGAGAATTTACTTGCTAAAACGCATGTTTATGACGTCCTCACTCATTGGGGAAGGATCTCTATTGTTGATATTGTTTCAGGATTCAACTTTAACTTTTCATTAGATCCAGGCAGTCACATTCCAGCAGATACGACCGCCTTTTATTTGGGGAGTTATGTGTTTGAAGCGATCATTGTGATCATCCTATTTTTGATTTCCAGTTGGATTTTAGATAAGAAAATCGAGGTGTAGACCATGACTGAAATCTTTGATTCGTCGACACCTATTTACTTACAGCTTGTCGAGCGCATCAACCGTCAAATCTTACGAGGCGAATTAAAACCCGGTGATAAACTGCCTTCTGTTCGTGAAATGGGCATCCAATCAGGAGTAAATCCTAATACGGTCCAGCGTACTTACCGGGAGCTTGAAGGGATGAAAATCGTGGAGTCTAAAAGAGGACAAGGAACGTTCGTAACTGAAAATCAAAAGATTCTTCAAGACATGCGCGAGCAACTCAAGCAAGAAGAAATCTCACACTTTGTGGAAAGCATGAAAGCCATGGGCTATTCCGAAAGCGAAATCGTTAATGGTTTAGAAGTCTTTTTATCTCAGATCGAAGGAAGTGAGTCGGAATGATAACACTTGATCACGTGACAAAGCGTTATTTAAAAACAACAGCGCTCAGAGGCATTAATCTCCATTTAGAAACGGGTAAAATTTATGGACTTATTGGCTCCAATGGTAGTGGTAAGTCAACAACACTAAAACTGATTGCCGGTCTCATCCAACCGACTAAAGGCACTATTAAGGTAGAAGATATACCTGTTGATCGCCGCATTGCCTCTAAGGTCTCCTACCTCTCTGAACTGGATGAGTATTATGGCTTTTATACGGTTCAACAAACCATCGACTTTTTCGGTTCCCAGTTTCCTGACTTTAATCATGAAAAGGCTGAAGATATTCGTCAATTCATGAAGCTGGATTCTGAAAGTAAGGTGAAGCATTTATCTAAAGGGAATCGCGGGCGGCTAAAGATTCTACTGACTCTTGCTCGAGAGGTTCCCGTTATTCTTATGGATGAACCCCTCTCTGGGCTCGATCCAATGGTCCGTGATTCGATCGTCAAAGGTCTTATTTCCTTTATCGATCTCGAACATCAAGTCGTTATCATTACAACTCACGAAATTAAAGAAGTTGAAACTTTGCTCGATGAGGTCATTGCCATTAAAGACGGCGAAATTGCCGGTCAGTATAACGTAGATGATCTGCGGATTGAACAAAACATGAACATTGTTGAATGGATGACAAGAATTTATGAATGAACCTTTGAACAAGGTAAGGAGGAACTATAATGACACAACCCGCTATTCAGCTTCAACACGTTAAGAAAAAGATTGGAAGTAAAACGATAATCAAGGATCTAAGTTTTGATATCTATCCTGGTGAGGTCTTCGGCTTTCTTGGTCCCAATGGAGCCGGAAAAACGACAACGATTCGAATGATCGTTGGGCTAATGAAAATGTCTGAAGGCGATATTTTAATTTTTGGCAAAAGTATTAAAAAGCATTATAAAGAAGCCATCAAACCCGTCGGTGCCATTGTTGAAAATCCTGAACTTTATAAACATCTCAGTGGTTACCTTAACTTAATTCATTATGCCCGCATGGTCAATGGAGTGACCAAAAAGAGAATCGATGAAGTTGTCGAGCTTGTCGGCTTAAAGCAGCGGATTCACGAGAAAGTAAAGACCTATTCCCTCGGCATGAGACAAAGATTGGGACTTGCTCAAGCACTATTACATTCTCCTAAGATCTTAATTCTTGATGAACCGACCAATGGATTAGATCCAGCCGGTATTCGTGAAATCCGCCAATACATTCGACGCTTAGCGGCGGAAGAAGGCTTAGCAGTTATTGTCTCAAGTCACTTGCTAAGTGAAATGGAACTCATGTGTGATCGACTAGGCATCATCCAAAATGGACAGCTTGTCGGCGTGCACACGGTAGGTGAATTTGTAGGGAATGACCATGAAGTCATGGTACGCTTTGCAGTAGATCCTATTGATAGAGCCTTTGCGATCTTGAGCGAACACTATCAAGCCTCTCCCCAAAAAGAGGGCAACCAACTTTTGCATCCTATGAATCATGAAGATATCCCTGAACTTATTGAGACATTGGTCCAAAACAACATAAAAATTTACGGGGTACATGCTGAATCAAAAACATTAGAAGAGAAATTCCTTGAAGTCACTGGAGGGGAAAAAATTGTTTAAATTTATCAAGCTCGTACAAAATGAAAATATGAAAACCTTTCGCAGGGTGTCTTCCATTGTCATGTTAGCTATTCTACTATGTGCCTTAGGGGGCGTCGGAGCAATTAACAAACACTATGACACAAAGGATGGCAAGCAAACGTGGCAGCAACAGCTCCAAGCCGAAAATCAGACTTTGGAAAAACAATTAAAAGAACATCCAAACAACTCAATGAAAGAAACCCTGGCCATCAACACCTACCGTTTAGATCACAATATCAAGCCTCAAGATCGCTCGACTTCATTTTGGGGGAACATCGCTGATGACGCTGCCAATGGGATGCAATTGGTCATGATCTTTGCCATTATTATTGCCGGGGGTATTGTGTCAAGTGAATTCGGTTCAGGGACGATTAAATTACTATTAACACGGCCTGTCAGTCGCTCGACCATTTTACTCTCGAAGTACGTGTCTACCCTTTTTACTATACTTGTTTATACTTTTGCCTGTTTTATTTTCTCTTGTCTTGTATCGGCTACCTTTTTTGGTCTCGATGGCCTAAGCTCTCCTTACCTTTTTTATCAGGATGGAGCCGTACATGAAGGGAATATGCTTTTACATGTTTTCGGTCAGTATGGATTTCAGCTAATTCCAACAGTGATGTTCGTGACTCTTGCCTTCCTCATTTCTACGGTCTTTAGAAATTCAGCCTTAGCCATCGGTCTTTCTATCTTTGGTCTAATGGCCGGAAGTCTTGTGTTACAATTTATCGGTCGCTTTACTTGGTCTAAATACGTTATATTTTCAAACCTTGATCTCACCCCATACTTTCACGGCGGCGGCGAACCCTTTAGAGAAGGAATGACACTTGGATTTTCCATTACCGTTCTCGCCATTTACTACATGGTCTTTATCGCGATCACATGGATAAGCTTTAAAAAGCGCGATGTCACTGCATAATTTATTTTTTTAAAAAGAACCGGGACTTTCCCTGGTTCTTTTTAATTTAAGTCACTCTTCTCCTCATTGTCATCAGAGGCGCTGATGTCCTTTCCGCTTAGGCTCCTCACTTGAACGGAATGCCCTCACATTTGAATGTTGACTTTCTTTTAAAAACAAGTTGTACATCCACGGTTTTATGAATAAAGTGTACAAGCGCTTTTTTTAAAGGAGAGAGATAGAGATGAGTGTCTATTTTGGTTACATTTTTTTAGGTTTATCCCTAGCGGCACCCATAGGACCAATTAATGCGGCTCAACTAGATAGAGGCATCAAATATGGCTTTTTACATGCCTGGTTTATTGGAATTGGAGCAACACTTGCCGATGCTGCTTATATGCTTCTCGTTTATTGTGGGCTCGCTCATTTTATTGAGTTCCCCATTGTCAAAATATTTTTATGGCTATTTGGTGGATTTGTTCTCATTTACACAGGAATAGAAAGCGTGATCAACGTTAAAATTGATGCTAGCACCGTTTCTCGAAGCTATGAATCACTTTTTAAATCCTTTATATCCGGATTTTTCATGTCCATATTTAATCCTCTCACTATTCTCTTTTGGCTTGGCATTTATGGCTCTGTGTTAGCGAAGACAGCAGCCACCGTAGGGACACAAGAACTCCTACTTTGTAGTGCGACGATCTTTATAGGTGTTTTATTATGGGATGTCACTATGGCCGCTTTTTCGAGTACGTTCAGACGATTTTTAAATGTGAGGGTGTTGAATATTATCGCCCTAATTTCTGGTTGTTCCTTAATCGGTTATGGTCTCTATTTTGGATATCAGGCCTACCACTTACTTCTTGGTTAGGGCGAGGTCACTTTCCGTTTTTTCCATAAAAAATGCATAAAAAACACGACGATGCCGATGATGAGAATAAACACAATGCTGCCATAAAACCCCGGCCTACTCCCTGCATGAAATAATGTGCCTGAGACAGCCAAGAGGATTAAAAGGATACCAAGACTATTTTTTGATTTCCCCCATCTCCCCAAATCGCTCAGTTTAAATGAGGAGAGTAAAATAAATAACCAATTGTACAAAAGCATGAGCCCTGCTGCAGTTGTAATGTACTCATAAATTTTCCCAGGCATAAGAAGCGCTAAAACAACAGAAACAATCATCCCACATAAAGTTAGCCCTAATCCTCTGAGTGGCACCCTGCCTTCTTTTTTCGCTTTCTTAGAAAAAAAATGCGGGGCATCTCCATCTTTTGCAAGGGTAACGAGCATTGTCGTCACTGAAAATAATGAAGCCACCATTGTTGAAAAGCCGGCAACAATTAAAGCGCCATTAAAAACATGAGGAAAAAAAGTTAAATGATATTCCTTAAGCGCAATCACAAATGGACTTTCCTTTGTATTGAAGGTCTGCCAAGCTCCGATAATAACAGCCAAACATATAGAAATGACATAAATAATCCCAAGCATAAAGAGCATCAACTTCCCTGCTTTAGGTGCATCATCCTTATTTTTTAGTTGCATAGCCATGATTCCCATAATTTCAATGCCCCCGAAAGCATAGAAGGCATAAATAAAAGAAGACCATAGCCCAAGGGGTCCCTTTGGAAATAATGTCTGGATAGAGTGTGGATAATGCGTAGCCCCTGCTCCCTTCAACACTCCTATTAAGGCTAATATGGCAATAATAATAAACATTAAAATAGCCGCTATTTTTACTACTGCCAGTAAATTTTCAATGCGATCGAAGCCCTTTGTGCCCATAAGCACCACAAGAATGCCAAGAACAGCATAACCGGCAGCAAACACCCATAAGGGAATATTAGGAAACCAAAACCGAGAAAATATAGCTAAAGCAGTCATTTGACTACCCATAATCATCATTTCCGACAGCCAATAGACCCAGCCACTACTAAAGCCAGCCCAACGGCCATAAGCTTTTTTAGCATAGGATCGAAAGGACCCTTGCTGTGGATCCTCTATGGTCATTTTAGCCAAAGCATCATAAACAATATAGGTGCCGAGAGCGGCAAGAATAAAGACAAAAATGGCGGATGGGCCAGCCATCATCATGGCCAATCCAGACCCTAAAAAATACCCTGTGCCAATGGTACAGCCAACTCCGAGTAAAGAGAGTTGCCACCATTTTAACTGTCCTTCCATTCTTCGACCTCCTAAAGTTTAGAATCGTATCCCTTAAAAGCATTTCATAGGTTTTCCTAGTTTTTAAGGTTTATCCAGATAAAATTGCTTGGCTTCCACCAAGTCCTAACCAGAGAACACAAATTTTTCTACCGATCTCTATATTGCTTCGATGGCTTATACTTTCTTATTCCTTTTGAGAAAACCATTAATAAAAGTATGGAAATCATTTTTCAGCTCATACTAAAAACAAATTTAGAACATTTACGAGGTGAAAGTATGTATCCTGAAATGCCTTTTTATAAAGAACAATCGGAAACAAAAATGAAAAAATTAACCTTTCCTCCGCAACATCAAAGTCAAATGCCCGCCATGGAATCACAAATGAATCCTTTTCCAATATATGATAACTCCGAATACAAAGGATCAGGAAAGTTAAAGGGGAAAACAGCTATTCTTACAGGAGGCGATAGTGGGATTGGTAGAGCGGTGGCGGTAGCCTTTGCTAAAGAGGGGGCTGATCTTGTGATCGCTTACCTTAATGAACATGAAGACGCCAATGTCACAAAAGCGGCCGCCGAAAGCTATGGGGTTACATGTACATTAGTTCCAATTGATTTACGTGAACAACAATCTGCACAGAAAGTTGTTGACCAAGCTTTAACAACACACGGGAAAATTGATGTTCTCGTCAATAACTGTGCTGTGCAATTTATCCAAAAAAGTATTTTAAATATCACAAAAGAACAATTGGATCAAACCTTTCAAACCAATTTTTATTCTTATTTTTTTATGATCCAAGCGGTGCTCCCTCATCTCAAAAAAGGGGCAGCCATTATTAACACAGCCTCTATCACTGCTTACAAAGGTAATCAAGAGTTGATAGACTATTCTGCTACCAAAGGGGCGATCATTGCCTTAACACGATCGTTATCGACTTCTCTAGCTGCGCAGGATATTCGAGTCAATGCGGTTGCTCCTGGCCCTATTTGGACCCCGTTGATTCCTGGCTCTTTTGACGAAAATAAGGTCAGCTCGTTTGGCAGTGATACCCCGATGAAACGTGCCGGACAGCCGTTCGAGTTAGCTCCCGGTTATGTTTATTTGGCTTCCGACGACAGTCGCTTTATGACTGGACAAACCCTTCACATCAACGGTGGCGAAATCATTAACGGTTAAACTTGCACATCACTATCACCCCCAAAAAAGAAAAAAACACGTCACGTGACGTGACCTCCTGGATATTCGGAAAGCACGTGTTCCGGAGCGGCAAACAACACCATTTACTCAGGTGACAACCAGGAGTTAACGTAAAAAATCTCGGGCATCCTCCTCGCCCGAGATTTATTTCTTCTTTAGATATTTCAAGTGATGCTCCATTTTTGAAAGTTTGCGTCGGCAAGATCTTGATCCATGACACTTCCGATTGGGATATTCACACTTGTAAGATCCCCATTTTCTTCACCAAAGCCCTGATTCCGTTTTGTCGAGTTATTGATATCCATCTGTTGAATAGGTCCAAAACTTAGTGTCGCTGTCCGCTCCATAACATTGATTTTAAAACCAAGGAGATTCACTACCATGGGTGCAAAATTCATTTAATCCCTCCTATATTGAGGCGGTTTAGGCCTATTCAATTGCTGATAAGCATTAGAATCATTGATATCCCGATCGTCCACCCCACTATTCGTCGCAAATTCCGATCTATCCCCAAAATTTTGACCAAACCCTTGATTTTTCTTGGAGGAGTTATTCCAATTGGCTAATAAATTTTCACCAATATTTACTGCTGAAGCATTTTCGAATGAATTAATTTTGAAAAGAAAAATATTAATGGCAATAGAGGGTTCCGTCATTGAATCGCCTCCTTATTGAATGTATATGAAAATTAACTGACAGTATGTTAGGAGCGAAACCTTATGGATGTTGATAAATTAAAAAAATGGCTCGATGTCGCCCAACAGTTCCAAGGCAATGACTTTTGGAGTGAGATCTTCGATGATAACACCACTTCCTTTTCACAGAACCAGAAACAAAAGAAGGGATATACTGCAAAACAAGAAATGGCAGAACAACCCAAACCACCTCAACCAGCCATAGATTTATTTCAAACGCCTAACGAATTCATTATCCTTATTGATCTTCCAGGTATAGCCAAGGAGGATGTGCAATTAACTTTAACCGGTAATAAAGTCACCATCCAAGGGACTGCTCGATTGAATTATTCAGCGGAAACACTTATCCACAGTGAACGACTTAACGGGAGTTTCGAACGCAGCATTGATCTCCCGGATGCCGTGGACAGCCAGCGCGCAATGGCCCAGTTCCATCAGGGAATATTGCACATACGGTTACCCCGAGCTGAACCCAATCGACACTCGATTTCTATTGATTGACTCATAAAAAGAAAACTTTATCGCTGATTGCTGTCGGAGACATCTTGATCGAAGACCCACCCTTTAGGACTGTACATTCTATTCCCATCACTATTGTCTTCACCAAACCCTTGATTTTTTAACGTCATATTTCTTATACCGACTTGCGCCGAAGGTCCAAATGTCACAGTACTGGTAGGGCCAACCGTATTCACCTTCATATGACCAATTGTTACCTTTTTCAATATACTCACCTTCTATTTGTATTTATAATTTATTGCTATGCGTGACATTGCCCATCATTCATCAACATTTTATACAATGCTTCAAATAAAATTGAGAAACAAGAAAAGCAGAACTAGAGGTGAAATTCAACATGATCTTTAAGTTTTTAAGCCAACATATTCTCAAACACAATCCCCAGTGGCAGCTCATGAATCGTAAGCTATTGGCACTAGAATCTGAACTGAAGGCATTGCAAACCGATAATGAGGGAGAACAGAATCCCTCACATCCTCCTGCAACCATCATTGAACATGTGAATATTGAGAAAGTCATTATTGAAAAATACGAACAAAGCAATAATTTCGGGGCTTTAGGCATCAAATCTTTAGAAGGTCGTTTAAATATCGGAGCAAATTACGGGATGTCCTCATCCTTACCTCAAGATTTCGAGGATTTATTTAAGCAGAAGGCGGTCTTGAATGAAAAAAAGGTCGGCACCGTCAAAAACGGACAACCGACCTCTACATCTCAAACACCAAAAACAACCATACGCTCTCGAAACGCATTGTAATTAGCCTTGTTCTTCCGCTTCTCCCTTTAATCTTTGTTGCACAAAATCTCCTATAAAACCAATCAAAAAAAGGACAACCGCCCCACTCCAAATGTAATCAATGGAAGACCATGAGCCTAAATCTCTATATAATTCAACGATAGAAAAAACAAGTAAAGCTATTATGCAAAGGCTCCCAATGTAACTCATCACTTTTTTAAACATCTTTTCCCCATCTTTCTAACCTTGTTACCACAAGTGTATTAAAGAACCGGGCATTTGTCTAATCATCCCCATGGTTATTTAGACAAAAAGATCGGATTCTATTCGCAATCTCTTCTGGGCGTTCCTCAGGTAATAAATGTCCTGCTCCTTGGAAGACCTTATACTCTACTCTTGGAATATCTTGAATAAAGCGTTCTCCGACATGTGGAGGAACAATTTGATCTTTATCTCCCCACATTAGTAACACGGGTTGTTTAATTGTTTTTAATTTTTCAGAAGACAAATCCCCTTCGCGGTGTCTGATTAAACGGATGAGAGATTTATAAAACGCGAGCGCATACATCGGTTTAAGATAGCCCTCCATCATTTCTTTAGTAATCAGCGATCGATCATTGGTAATTTCTAAAAAGCTCGCGGCAATATCTTTTTTATCAAAATAAAACTTAAGCATTCGACTAAAAAAAGGAATATAAGAGAGGCGAACAAGGGAGCGCTTCACTGGACCCATATAACCTGCACAGGCAATACCAACCACCTTTTTCACCATTGAATGATTTTGCAACGCCGATTGTAAAGCAATTTGGCCACCCATGGAATGACCTATAAGTACTGCCTGTTTCACGCCCATTCGGTTGAGGAACCCGAGAACGAGTTTTCCATAATTATGTAACGAATACACAAAAGTCAGTGACTTTTCACTTTTACCGAAGCCTGGAAGATCAAGAGAAAGAATTGTGTAATCGTGCTCTAAATAGGGCACTAATCTTCTAAAACTAAAAGTCGAAGACAAGTAACCATGAATTAAAACAAGCACCGCTTTTCCCTCAGCAAGACTTTTGCCATATTGTTCATAATAAAGAGAAACCCCATTGACTTGTACCATCCCCATTTCCTTCACCTCGCTTATCTGTATAGTGTAAGTGTAAACCTTCTTTCGTTAGATTTCATCTTACCCCTAGTGAATGGTATATCATTCAATTTATAAATAATTAATGTTATAATGGCTTATGAGTTGGAGAGGAAGGCTTTTGTTCTTAGCTTTTCTCATATCAATAGTCTTTGGGTTAGGGGTTCAATAAATGGAACAGCACAATCAAGAACAAAAAAAAATCCACTGGCACAAAAAATCTTTAATGAGACTTTACTCTCTTTGGGAACATCTTTATCACAAGATGCACGGATTAAAACCAAGACATGAAAGGGATTTAATCTTATTTAGGATTAAAGAATACAAAGGTGAGCCACTCTCTCTAACAGATGGAACACTTCTTCAGGAAGGCGACCTGATCCTTGATCTTCATTTCAACAATGATCTCCTGATTCAAACATCCATTGAATCAAAAAATACCATGCACATGATTACAACTTTACTACATATGATGAAAGCCACTTTCAAACGCATGCGTTCTTATATGAGTGAGCCAGAATATGAAAAAGTGAAGGCTTTGTATGGCGTCTCACTTTTTCATAGAGGTGCCAAACAATTTGGGTTTGATGTCCTTGATCTCCCTAAAGGCGGCAACTCCGGTTTCCAACGCTTTTATCTCAGGCTCTTACTGACCATCATGCATCCGAATGGGCGGCAAAGGTTACAGTCCCACTCCTCTATGCTCTCTCCAAAGATTTTGGCTGTTTCAAGAACGCATTTCTTAGAGAATGAAAAAAATTAAAACATTGGGCTCGCATTAGGAGAGTCCTTTTATTTTTTTATGTCCTGAGTTGTTTTAGAGAGATTGAATGAAATACCACTTTTTCATAAAAGAATGAAGCATGGATACATGGTCTTCTGCAATTAGGATAGTCTAAGAAATAAACCATTAGGCTCACGTTTGTCTGTATTCCTAAATAACAGTGACATTTTGACTGATACGTACGATTGATTATGGAAATAAAGACAGGTTGGTGAAACGCTTATGAAAAAAACAACAACTGTATTTAAAATATCAGTTGTCCTTGCAATTATCTTTGTTCTTTGGGGGGCTCTTGCCCCACACAATTTGCAGACTGTTACCAGCTCTATTCAAGGATTTATTCAAGTGAAATTTGGGTGGTTCTACTTAATCAGTGCGACCATTTTACTTATTTTTGCGATATTCCTTATTTTTTCGAAATACGGAAATATTAAACTTGGTAAGGATGATGACGAACCCGAGTACTCTGCCATCAGCTGGTTTGCCATGCTCTTTAGTGCCGGTATGGGTATTGGCCTTGTATTTTGGGGATGTGCTGAGCCCCTTTCCCATTTTAGCGATCCCCCTTATGGTGATCCTAAAACACAAGATGCTGCTGAACTCGCGCTCCGTTATTCCTTCTTCCACTGGGGCCTCCATCCTTGGGCTATCTATGCTGTTATTGCCCTTGCTCTGGCCTATTTTAAGTTTCGTAAAGGAGAGCCCGGTCTTATAAGTGCAACCTTTCGCCCTATTTTAGGGGAAAAAGTAAAGGGGTGGCTAGGAAAACTTATCGATATTCTTGCTGTTTTTGCCACCATTTTTGGTGTAGCCACTTCACTAGGAATGGGCGCCGTACAAATTAATGGGGGATTATCCTTCATTTCGGATAGCATCCCAAATTCAACAAACGTGCAGTTTCTCATTATCCTTGTCGTCACTGTACTCTTTATGTTATCGGCTATTTCGGGATTAGGTCGAGGGATTAAATGGCTAAGTAATGCCAATATTGTATTCGCTGTTCTCCTAATGCTCTTTTTATTATTTATTGGACCTACAAACTTTTTACTTGATTTTTTCACATCACAACTGGGCACATATATTGAAAATCTCCCAAAGATGAGTTTACGTTTGACACCCTTTAGTGAAAAAAATAGTGCTTGGATCCAAGACTGGACGATTTTCTATTGGGCTTGGTGGATTTCCTGGTCACCCTTCGTTGGGACTTTTATTGCCAGGATTTCAAAAGGCCGGACAATTCGAGAATTTGTAATTGGTGTTCTAGCTGTTCCAACCATTTTTAGCGCCTTATGGTTTGCCGTTTTCGGAGGAGCAGGCATCCATTTACAGATCTTCTCCCATGTTGATTTAACAGGATTAATCGATAAGCAAGGCTATGAAGTCGCGTTGTTCTCCGTACTTAGCCACTTTCCTATGAGTACTTTAATGATTGTCCTAGCAATTCTATTGATCACAACCTTCTTTATCACGTCTGCGGATTCAGCAACCTTCGTTTTAGGAATGCAAACGACTAACGGAAGCTTAAATCCGCAATTATGGATTAAGGTTGTTTGGGGCATTATGCAAGCCGCGGCCGCTTCTGTTCTCCTCTTCTCAGGAGGATTAGACGCCCTGCAGACCGCTGCCATTATCGCCGCCTTTCCATTTGCCATCATCTTGCTCTTTATGATCTACTCGATGATGAAGGCATTTAAGGACGAAAAACCGCCAAAACATCTACGGAGATAGTAAAAACCGAGTTTACGCTCGGTTTTTTTATGGCTCTAATTATTTTAACAACATTTAAAAATCATTCTAAAAATTAAATGCCTATGTTCTGTTTTAGAAGATGGGTACTTTGAATGTTAGGAATTGAAGGATATTGCGACGTCGATCGGCTTTGACAGCTCATACCTTACCTTATTATATTTAGTGTTTAACAACCGCTTCGGCAGAATACTTCGCTTTCCGTGGGCACGGCCTCAGCTAACTTTGGAGTCAGTTTTTGGTGCTCCAAAGTGGATCTTCGGACACGTGCTGTTCCCACTGGAGTCTGCGCATTCTGCCTACGCTATGTAAGATGATTTGATTTACTTGCAACTAGAGTTAATATTAGCTTAAAAAAAAGCAAAGATGCCCAATCTTTTCATCAATAAGCATCGACAGCATGGAAGTGGATTGGAGCGAAAGGCGCTTTGGCTCCTTTGGGAACGGGACCAGCGTGACTTCTCGAATACACTTCGAGTTGTTCCGAGAAAGCTGACTGCGAAGCGGTACGAGTAGACGCAGGAACAGGAGATTTGTACTATAAAGACTTGGGAACACAAATATAAAAACCAAGGAACTTCAGTTGAAAACGTCACGTCCGTGTGACAACACCGAAGCTAGCACATCAATACCACCCACCCCAAAAAGTAAAGAACACTTTTCGGGGACCCCGATTACAACCCCAAAAAGTAAAGATCACTTTTCGGGGACCCCGATGGTGGGTCGAACACCGATCCTACCCACATCAAACAATCGTAAGAACACGATTTTTCTGCGGGACTAATCTCTTAGTCGCTTTCCTTAGTCCTCTGGGCATGAGGAAAGCGAGCGGAAATCCGCCTATCCGTTACGTCGCAATCTATATGAACTCCGGCCTTTTATAATTTTTGTGTCTTTTCATTTTTCGTTTGTAATATAGGATTCAATCTTTTTTTCACCCCAATATTTTCCATGGATTTTTATAATAGTATTTGGCTTTTGAGTCGAGCCTTGGTGATGGTCCAGTTTTCTAATGCAAAATGTTTATTAATATTGCCTTTGTTTCAAAGTAGTGGTAATATTATAAATTCCTCTTTCGTAAAATTTGGGAGGTGGATAACGGTGGAGGATCAAAACCATAAACAAGAACAAGCTCATTTAACTCGTACTCTAAACATTATTTCACAGCAAAAGGAAAGGCTTGAAGAAGTCGATCAATATGTTGGTGACGACATTACCGAACAAGCTTTAGAGGATATTCGTGAACGCACACGTCAAAGCTTAAAAATCGCGGAAAAAGAACCGTATTTTGCGAGACTTGATTTCCAAGAAGATCTCACACCACAAGCCGAAGCCTTATACATAGGAAAAGTTGGTGTTGCTGACGAAAGTGGTGAACCCCTTATTATTGATTGGCGGGCCCCTATTGCTAGCTTATTTTACTCTTTTGCGGGAGGCAACGACCTTGCTTATTATGAGTCACCCGAGGGGCTTGTGGAAGGATACATTCACCTCAAACGCAATATCGTCATACGAAACCGTCAACTTCAGCGCATTGTTGATGCCTATGTGAAAGGCAAAACAGACCTCTCCAATGTTGATGAATTTTTACTGTACCGATTATCGGAAAGAGAAAGTTCCAAACTCCAAGATATCGTCTCTACTATTCAAACCGAGCAAAACAATATTATTCGCGCCCCCAAAAATAGTGCCCTTATTATTCAAGGGGTTGCCGGCAGTGGAAAAACAACGATCGCCCTTCATCGCTTGGCCTATCTTATCTATCAGCATCAAGACAAATTGCGCTCAGAGCGTATGATTATTTTTGCTCCTAACCGTTTATTTCTTGATTATATTGCCGATGTGCTACCAGAGCTTGGCGTTGGAGGCATTCAACAAACGACGTTTAATGATTGGGCTCTAGAACAACTTGATGAGCCATTAACACTGAGAAGTCAACACGAATCCCATAAGGAGTGGTTAGAAACAGGGGGAAGCCCGACAGCGATGGAACGCCTCCGTTACAAAGGGTCGCCGGCGTTTATTACTTATGTTCATCAAGCCTTAGCACATTACGAAGCCGAGGCCATTCCTGATCAATACTTAGAACTCCTTCCTCACAAGGGACTGAGCTCCGAAACGATCAAACAATGGTTTTACACAGATTACAAGCATTACCCCCTTTCCAAACGGAAAGAACGAATCGAAACAAAAATGAAGAATTGGGTTGAAGAGGCACTAAAATCACTCGAAAGTGGAAAAGAAAAACAAGCACTAAAACGAAAAGCCCATCAAAAAATTCGAGCGTATCTTAAAAAGCATTTGAGTCCAACAGCAGTATCATTCTATATGCAACTTTTAAAAGCAGACCAGACATGCCCACCTGATGTAAAGGCCCAAACCTTAGAAATGCTAAAAAGCAAAGAAATTTACTCAGAGGATCTCCCACCGCTCACCCATATCCATCATTATTTAAACGGAGTGCCAAAAGAGCAAAAATTTCACCATGTGGTTATTGATGAGGCTCAGGACTTCTCTCCATACCAGGTCGACATCTTAAAGACCATCACGCTGAATCACTCCTTTACCATTCTCGGTGATTTATCTCAAGGGATCCATGAGTATAAAGGTATAGACGATTGGAGTGCCTTTTCAGAGCGTTTCGATCAATCAAAAGTCACTACCTTTGTCCTCGAGAAAAGCTATCGATCAACAACCGAAATTATTGATTGTGCCAATAAAGTATTAACCCAGGCCTATCAGCCCATGTGTCTTGCAGAACCCGTATTTCGTAGTGGTGAAGAGGTTAAAGTGATCGCCTGTAATGATGATAATTATCATCAGTCCTTAATTGAATCGATTCAAAAGGCATTAGAAAAAGGCTACACCAATATTGGTATCCTCACTCGTACAGAAGCTGAAAGTACAACGCTTGAACCCATTATTCAATCTGCTGGTCTTAAGTGTACGCTATTATCCGGGCAAGAGGATAAATATAGTGGTGGACTATCCCTCTCACCCGTCTATCTCTCTAAGGGATTAGAATTCGAAGCCACCATCATCGCAAATGTCAGTAGAGATCATTATCCCTCTAATGCGTTTCATGCCAAACTCCTTTATGTAGGTTGCACGCGTGCTCTTCATGAATTGACATTGATGTATAAAGATGTGCCGTCACTATTAATAGAGCCTATTATTTAATCTATTTTCACCCCCTCCCATCACTTGGTGGGAGGTTTTTGAGCATCTCATGAATCATGAATCTCATGTTTATTGCCAAAGGTGATTGGTCATACTTAATAGTACACACAAAATAAATGAGAAGGTATGCCTATGAATACGTTCATTGTACTCAGCTTTTACCCACTCCTTCTAGTTTTTTTTCTAGCCGTTGTTTTTCGATTGCATCTCATTTCTAATCTTTTCATCTATATATTGATTCTTTGGCTCTATCTTGCCCCCTTTATCTTGATTTTCGTTGATCAAATAAGAAGTGATCCTTTAAGCCAGCCCCCAAAAGAGGATGAAACAAATTGAAATGGTTTTCTAAAACCCAACAAATACAAGCTAAAAAGAAACAACTGGATACACTTTTGAAAAAATTAATGGAATCAGGCGATTTTGTTTCAAAGGAACATAAACTGAAAAAAATCAGTGTCCAGGTTTCTTTTGTTAAAACATTAGCTGATGTTGAAATCATTCATCGCGATGTTATCGCCTACTTAATTCAAAGTGAGGCCGAAAGCTTAGAAGAATTGCGTGAGAGTGTCCCCTTTGAGACCGTTATGATTACAGAAGATATAAGTATCATTGAAGAAAATCTTCTTCACGGTCAACTTCTTATCCAATTAAAAGATGACCCTTCCAAAGGGATGCTTTTAGATGTTGTAGCTAAGAATGGCCGACAAGTCACCATCCCTGAGGTAGAATTTAGTGTTCTTGGACCAAAAGAAAGCTTTATAGAGGCCTTAGACACTAATGTATCTTTAATAAGAAAAAGACTACCATTACCCAATCTCCAAGTGAAAGATATGGTTGTAGGCAAGTTGACTAAAACGAAGGTCGCTATTATCTATGTCGACGGCTTAGCTGATCGTGAAAATATTAATACCGTCGTTCAACGCATTGAGGATATTGAATACGATCAAATTATTGATAGCTCTTTTATTGTCCAAATGATTGCTGATAGTGCTAATTCGCCCTTTCCACAGCTTATTGATACCGAAAAACCTGATCATGTCGTTTCCTCTTTAGTCGAGGGAAAAATCGCTGTACTTGTGGATGGTTCTCCTTTTGCAGTCATGGGCCCTACCAATATTGTTGAATTTTTCAGTGCCTTTGATGACTACACCTTAACTTGGTATATTGCTTCAGCTTTTCGCATGGTCCGATTAATATCCGTTGCCTTTTCGGTTTTTGCCACACCATTATATGTTGCGGTTTTAACCTATCATTACCAGCTTATCCCAAACACCTTAATGGCAACGCTCATCTCTTCAAGAATGGGGATCCCGTTTCCACCATTAGTGGAAGCACTCCTCATGGAATTGACCATCGAAATCTTGCGTGAAGCCGGAGTCCGGCTGCCGACTAAGGTCGGCCAAACCATTGGTATCGTTGGAGGTATTGTTATTGGAACGGCTTCAGTGCAGGCCAACCTTACTAGTAATGTCTTACTGATTTTAGTCGCTATGGCCGCTCTTGCCTCCTTTACAACCCCCAATTATAAAATGAACAACACGATTCGCATTTTGCGTTTCCCTTTTATTTTATTTGCCGGTTTTTGGGGGATGCTTGGGATTGCTGCTTGCTTCTCGATCATTGTTGCTCACTTATTAAAGTTAACTTCACTAGGGCGTCCTTATATTGAACCGTTTGTCCCCTTGCGTATTCTCGATTTAAAAGACGCCTTTATTCGGATGCCCTTCAGCTGGCAAAAAATGCGTCCTATTCTCTTAAGGCCACAAGATCCACCACGAGTGAATACACGGCGCGCAAGGAAAAAGCACGACATTGATGAGTAAAAGGTCAGGAGGTTTATCAAGTTGCCATTAAAAATACCGGAAAATCACCAAGTTTCTTCCTCCGCCTTATTTTTTATCCTTTATCAAATCCAAGTAGGTATTGGTATTCTTGCCTATCAACGCACAGTCGGATTACACGCAGAAGCCGATGGATGGATCTCTATTTTATTTTGTGGATTGGCTGTCCAGATCGTTCTTTGGATGATGTTACAACTCCTTGATCATTTCCAAGGAGATCTTATAACGATACATACCTCTTTATTTGGAAAATGGCTTGGAACCGGGCTAACCATTATGTATATTTTTTATTATTTAGGCATGGCTTTAACCGTTCTTAACTCCTATGTTTCTATTGTCCAAGTCTGGATGTTTCCCCAAATGTCTTATTGGGAAATCGCTGTACTCTTACTTATCGTAGGTTATTCGTTTATTTCTGGAGGCTTGCGTTCAATCTCAGGTATCTGCCTTTTATCTACGATTTATTCAAGCCCGCTATTTATAACGCTCATTTTTCCCGTTGAAACCAGCGGTGACTTTGACAATATGCTTCCACTTTTTAGCCATACCCCGGAAGACATGTTTTTTTCATTAAAAGAAATGGCACTCAATTTTGAAGGGATTTCGATTATTTTTATGGTTTATCCCTTTATAAAAAAATCCAAAAAAGTAGCTTCTTGGGCCCAATACTCTGTATTTCTTTCTACTTTCCTTTACACTGTTTTGTATATCATTTCAGTGTGTTATTTTAACACGGATGAGCTCGATCATATTTTATGGCCGACAATGTCCCTCTGGAAAATTGTGAATCTCCCTTTTATGGAACGTTTCGAATACATTGGTATTACTATTTGGCTGTTTGTTATTTTACCTAATTTGTGTTTAACAATTTGGGGAGGTTCCCGAGCCATTAAACGGATGTTTTCTATTAATCAACGCAAGCTTGTCCTTGTTATTCTCGCCCTTTTACTCATTTGTGGTTCGTTCTTTAATAACCAACTTTTATTAGAGAAATGGAATGAATTGCAATCACTATTTGGCTTAGGTGTTTTGTTCGGTTACATTCCTTTCTTATACTTTTATCATTTAATCGTAAAAAAGGTGAGGAAACACCATGCTAAAGCGTAGTAAACCCATTCTTTACATCCTTTGTATCACCTTGCTCATGTTTTCTTTATCAGGGTGTGTTCGCACAAGGGTAATTGACGATATTCATCTTGCGCAAATCGTTGGCTATGACACTGTTCCCAATGACGATGATAGTGTTTTGGGGACCATCTCCGTCCCTATCTATACACAATCGGGTGGAAGTGGTGTCTTGCAACCACAATCCGATAATATGTCTGTTATCGCTCATAGAGGGAGTCAGATCCGATCTAATCTTGAATCGGTATCGGAATATCCTTTAGAGGTAGGAAAACTAATGACCATTCTCTTCAGTAAAGATATCGCTGAAAAGGGACTCTATACTTATATCGATTTTTATAAAAGAAATCCAGATGTAGGGCGCGGGATTGTGCTTGCGGTTTCAGATGGTTCTGCCGGTGATATTATTAATGGACAATATAAGACCAATCGTTTGGTTTCTGAGTATATCATGAACCTTGTTAATAACAACTCAAGGAATAATTCTCCAAAAACCAATCTCCATTACTTTTTATATAGTTACTATAACGCGGGAATGGATCCCTTCTTACCGATCATTAAGAAGGAGGAAGATGATCTAAAAATTGAGGGCATTGCCTTATTTAAGAAAGATCGCTATGTTGACATGATCCCCTATTCTCAAGCCTTTCTTTTTAAAATGTTGTATCAATCATTTGCAGGTGGTAACTTTTCTGTCCCAATAAAGGATAAATATGTCTCAATCTCAAGTATTTCCTCAAGGGTTTCTTACCGTTTTAAAAAATTAAAAGGCGGAAATCAAGAGATTACAATAAAAATAAAACAGAAAGGCTTCCTGCGAGAGACGGAACGTAAATTAGAAGGAACAACGACCATTCCATATATACAAAAAGCAATGGAAAAATACCTCACTAAAAATGCCAATACAATGGTAAAACATTTACAAGAACTTAATGTCGACTCACTAGGCTTAGGCGATCATATCCGTAGTAACGATCGCGGTTGGAATGCGGAAAAATGGAATGAGGTTTATCCCCACCTTAATATTAAAGTCAATATAGATGTGGAACTGAAACAAACAGGTATCACAGATTAGGTATCCGCCCTTTTTTCGCTATTGCTTATTTTGGCATTCCCAAATCCCTTATCCTACATAGGATATAGTGTATAAAGTCAAAAGGAGTGATTGTAAATGGCATATGGTCCATGGAATTACGGCAACGCAGCTTACGGTAATGCAGCTTACGGTGGTTTCGATGGCGGTTGTGGTTGTGGAACTGGAGGCTATGCTGGCGGAGGTTACGGCTTTGCTTTAATCGTCGTTCTCTTTATCCTCCTCATCATTGTAGGTACTGCTTACGTTTGGTAAATGTTGTACACATTATTTATTCAGTGGGTGGGTCTCTCCCCACTGATATTCTAAAATGTGCCATTATATGCAATGGATTTCATACCCACCCCCATCCTTTTTGGGGGTGAATTTGTAACAAGCGTTACTCTTTACTTTTTTTGGATATTTATATGGGCAAAAACCCATACTAGATTTATACATACTCACTTAAATTCTGACCAATCGTGTGCAAAGGACTGTTAAAATGAAGAAGATTGAACGTTTACTGTGGTCGATTGCTTTTCCAGGCTTCGGCCAGCTTCTTAATCACGATTATATAAAAGGGATTGTCTTTATCCTACTTGAGCTTCTTATAAACACACATGGACATTTCAATATGACAATAGCCTACAGTTTCAGAGGAGAAATTGATCTTGCCTTCGCTGAAGCTAACATCGGTTGGTTAATGTTTTATCCATGTGTTTATTTTTATTCGATGTGGGATGCTTACAAAAACGCAAATGAGCCTGTTTCTACATATACCTCCCTCCCCTTTGTTTTTTCAGCTTTTTGTGTGACGGTAGGCGTTATGCTTGCTCCTATGATTCAGTTTCCCGCTTTTAGACCCGGTCCTGTTTTCTTTCCTATGCTCTGTGTCATTCCGGGGGTTGGCATCGGACTGATCTTAAAATTTATTTTATCTCAAAGCTTTAATAAAGAAGAATCTTAAGGCCTCCTTGTAAGAACTGAAAAGTTGAGCAGACTAATGCTTGACAACATCTTATAAGGAGGTTTAATCATGTCTCATCATCAAACATTTATGCCTAACGCCAAAGAAAGCATGCGGGAACTAGCCAATAAAGTACTAAGCGAAAAAGGTTACCCTAGTGATAATATGGGGAAATACGAGCTTGCACAAGATCTTGGAATTTCCTTGAACAAGGGCTATAACGGCAACATCAAAGCGAAGGATGCCGGAAAAATCGGTGGCTCTATTGGAGGGCAAATGGTCAAGGAAATGGTAAAAATGGCTCAAAGAAGCTTGCAAAAACCTTAAAATTACTAAAAAAGAAAGCTGAGAAAAATCCGACACCATTCAACCATCTTATGTTTAGTCTTTTTGAGTGGGTCGGATTTTACTTTAGCAAATCGTAATGGAACGGAGCTGAGATAATCCTAACCCGTTTCGTCAAAAGCCGTCGCTGCCCATGAATACGTTGCTCTGAACCTTTATTGTCCAGTATTTATGTCACTACTCCGTATTGGTGCTGACTCTAATGATTTTTCCTCAGCAATATTATTTGTCTTGAGAATATTTAATGACGTTTTGGATAGACTAACTTTTTGTGAATAGCATATGAAACATACATAGATCGCTATCCAATTAACATCTTAGACAATGGAGTGAGCTAATGAAAAAAGGGTTACTGACATTAATAGCTTTAGGGTTTTGTCTCTGTGTACCGACTACATCAAGCTTAGCTTACACTGTTAAGCCGGGTGATCGTCTATCCACCATCGCAGCCCAAAATCATATGACGCTTCACCAAGTCCTTGCACTAAACCCTAGTATAAAAAAAGCCAATAAAATTTATGTTGGACAAACCATCAAGCTCGGGTCTTCTAGCCTCTCTTCAAGTGATAGAAAGCTCTTAGCCCAACTGATTCACGCCGAAGCTTCTGGTGAACCCTTTAAAGGAAAAGTGAAGGTCGCACAAGTGGTTTTAAATAGGGTGAAAAGTCATCAGTTTCCTAATACAATTAGAGAGGTGATCATGCAAAAGGGGCAATTTTCACCCGTTGCCAATGGATCTATTAAAAATACGCCAAATTCCAAAGACTACGAAGCGATAGATACCGCACTCAATGAACATTCAGAGGACGGTTCTCTCTACTTTTTTAATCCAGACATCGCTGAAAGTCAGTGGCTTTCCAACTTAGAAACGACGACAGTCATTGGCCACCATGTGTTTAAAAAATAGCTGAGGACGTGCCCGAGGATAGCGAGCGTTCTAGAGCGAATATCCACACCATCCCAATAGCTAGAAATTTATGTTGAACTTTTGTAAAAACCTTTTAAGGGCCTTTTGCAATTGATTAACCTGTATCCATACACTGTCCATTTCATAAGGAAGGGTTGAGGTTAGTTCCTATTCATTGTTTTTTCCAAAGTCCATTCAATCGTTTTGGCTATGCCCTCTTCAAATGAGACCCTCGGTTCCCATCCGAGGGCTTCATGCACTTTCGTCCAATTCATCGCATAATGAAAATCATGCCCTAGACGATCAGGGACAAAAGTGATCAAAGTCTTTGATTTTCCAAGATACTCGAGAATCATATTCACAATCTCAAGATTACTCTTTTCACAATGTCCCCCGATATTATAGACTTCACCTGGCTGTCCGGCTTGCATGACAGAATAGATGGCCCGGCAATGATCTTCTACATAGAGCCAATCCCTAATATTTTTACCCTCTCCATAAATCGGAATGGCTTCATTACGCATGGCCTTTTCAATGGTTTTTGGAATTAATTTTTCTGGATGTTGTTTGGGACCATAATTATTAGAACAGCGTGTGATTAATAAAGGTAATTTATAGGTTTGAAAGTAAGAGCGTACCAGTAAATCAGCACTGGCTTTACTCGCAGAATAAGGATTATTTGCCATGAGCGGATGACTTTCAGTAAAAGCTGCTTCCCCTTCATCTAAAGACCCATAAACCTCATCGGTAGAGACTTGAAGGAGTTTACGGGCTTTCCCCTCCATCACCTTTTGGATCAGCTGAAAGGTCCCGAGTATATTGGTATGTAAAAACGGTTCTGCTTCTTCAATACTTCGGTCAACATGGGTTTCAGCAGCAAAATTAACGATGCAATCATAAGTCCGATCAAACACTTCCTCCGACATTTGATGAATATCTTCTTGAAAGAACCGATAACGGTGATCGGGCAATTCGAAATCAAGATTTCTCAGATTTCCCGCATACGTGAGAACATCTACATTCGTGACTCTTAATTCCGTCGTTTGTAAAAGATACTCAATAAAATGGCTCCCAATAAATCCTGCTCCACCTGTTACTAAAATGTCCTTCACCTTTTAACCCATCCCTTACATATCATTTTTAAACTCTCTTTCACTACAATATGAAAAAACACATTGGCGTACACCTAAAACGTCCGCTTGCCAAATGTTTAAATATTTATTAAAAAGGAAATTTATGATATATTTGTTTTATGAAAAATCAATGGATAAAACCTGTCAAACGGGTCTCACTTAGAGAACATATTTATTCTGTTTTAAAAAGGGCCATTATTAATCTTGAGCTTAAGCCAGGAGAAGTCCTGCGTGATCAAGTGATTGCTGAACAATTTGAGGTCAGTCGCACCCCTGTTCGCGAAGCATTAAAACGTTTAGAAGATGAAGGCCTTATCGAAACCTTTCCCGGCGCAATTACACGGGTAACCCTTATAAAAGAAGAAGAAAGTCAGCATATTTTACAAGTTCTCGGCACATTACATACTCTCGCAACTCGACTTGCGCTACCTGTTATGACTAGCGACAATCTTAAAGCCATGCAGGACTTCAATCAACAGCTCCTACTGTGCATAAAGAACAAGGATGCCCGAGGTGCTATAGACGCTGATAGCGCCTTCCACCAAGTCATTCTAAATGCCGCTAACAATCCAGAAATTATTTCGTGCTTAGAGCTTATGACCCCTAAAATTCAAAGAGTCGAGCTTGTGAAATTCCAATCGATTGATAGTCTTCTTTCCGTCGATCAACACCAGGAAATTATCGATGCTATAGCGGATAGGAATGAAAAGCAAGCCGTGAAAGTAATGGAAGAAAATTGGTCCATTTTAAATGCCCTTTTATCAAAAGATATGCCTCCATCCTCTCCCTAATGAAGCTAAGTTCCATCTGTCCTCATTTTTAGATTTTCACGCGCTTTTCTTCATTCTTCTTCCAAGTTGGGCTATACTTAGACTAGCATAGAGAAACAGACTTGTTTAAAGCAACAACTTGGAAGGAGTTTATAATGAAATCACTTGTTTTAGCAGAAAAACCAAGCGTTGCTCGTGAAATTGCCCGCGTTCTTGGTTGCACTCAAAAACATAATAACTATATTGAAGGGAAGCACTATATCGTCACATGGGCGCTCGGCCACTTGATCGAGTTAAAAATGCCTGAAGACTATGATAAGCAATATAAAACATGGCGAATGGAGGATCTCCCCATTCTTCCAAAACATATGGGACTAAAAGTCATTCGCAAGACAAGTCCTCAATATAGAGCCATTGAACAGCTCATGAAGCGCAATGATGTTAACGAGGTAATCATTGCTACCGATGCCGGACGCGAAGGAGAACTGGTCGCCCGTTGGATCATTGAAAAAGCGCATTGGAAAAAAGGACTCAAGCGTCTCTGGATTTCATCACAAACCGATCGGGCTATCCGTGATGGCTTTAAACAATTAAAGCCCGCGAAGGATTATGAAGCCTTATATGAATCCGCAGTTTGCCGAGCGGAAGCGGATTGGATGATCGGATTAAATGTCACAAGAGCGTTGACAACCAAGTATAACGATCCTCTCTCTGCTGGACGTGTGCAAACCCCAACCTTAGCGATGATTATTGATCAAGAGAAAAAGATCCAAGGCTTTAAACCCCAAAAATATTGGAAGGTTACGGCGACTCTTGGTCCAGTGACTGCCGTTTGGGAAGATAAGGGTGAAGGGCGCATTTTTCATGAAGATAATGCCAAACAAATTGTCAATAAGGGAAAAGGCGCATCAGCAACCGTTAAGCACATTGAGAGAAAAGAAAAAAGTGAAACACAACCTTTGCCCTACGATCTCACGGAATTACAACAAGATGCTAATCGCCGTTTTGGCTTTTCAGCAAAAAAAACCTTGAACACATTACAAAATTTGTATGAACACTATAAAATCGTCACCTACCCTCGAACAGATTCCCGCTATTTAACAAAAGATATGGAATCCACAATGAGTGATCGCCTTAAAGCTATTGCTTCTGGTTATAAAATAGAGGTTCAACCCGCTCTGAAAGCTAAAGGAAAAGTTCTGGCCAAAAAAGTCTTTAATGATGCCAAGGTCACAGACCATCACGCGATTATCCCGACAGAAGAACCACTTTACCTTGGTGATTTATCTTCTGATGAGCGGAAATTATATGATCTTATTGTCCGGCGCTTTCTCACACTCTTTTATCCAGTCCATCGCTTTGAAAGCCTTAAAGTGATCATGGATGTTGCTGGCGAAACCTTTGTTTCAAAGTCGACGGTTGTCATTGATCCGGGTTTCAAGCGAGTGACAGGAAAAGAAGAAGCTAGCCCCAGCTCAAACCTTTCGCTG
Source organism: Pullulanibacillus pueri (assembly GCF_014639255.1). Lineage (GTDB taxonomy): Bacteria > Bacillota > Bacilli > Bacillales > Sporolactobacillaceae > Pullulanibacillus > Pullulanibacillus pueri. The sequence goes on along the minus strand of NZ_BMFV01000001.1, from coordinate 184,086 downwards.
CAAGAAGGGCAAACGCTAAGTGTCAAAGCGATGACGAGCGAGCAGAAATTGACAGAGCCACCGCAAAGATTCAGCGAAGCTGATTTACTGCATAGAATGGAAAAATACGGCTTAGGAACTCCGGCTACTCGGGCTGATATTATCGAAAAGCTGCTGCAATCTCAGTCAGTAGATCGCCAGAATGGGCGTCTTCTTCCTACCGCTAAAGGGAAGCAACTCATTGAGCTCGTCAACAATGAATTAAAGTCACCAGAGTTAACTGCGCGTTGGGAGAAGCAACTAGAGGAAATTGCTCGTGGAAAAGGTGATTCTAGAACGTTTAAGTCGAATATAAGAAAAAAGGCGGCAGCCCTTGTCTCTGAAGTTAAAGCGAGTGAACAATCCTATCGGGCACACAATTTAACAGGTTCAAAATGCCCCGAGTGCGGTGAACTTTTGAAAGAGATAAAAGGAAAAGAGGGTAAAATCCTCGTCTGTTCAAGCCAAACATGTAGCTATCGTCGCCGGAAAGATCCGAAGCTTTCCAATCGCCGTTGTCCGCAATGTCACAAAAAGATGGAAATTCACAAGGGGAAAGCTGGCCTCTATTTTCAATGCCGCCCTTGTAATCTTGTCGAAAAAGCAGAAGATAAAAAGAAAGCTGTATCCAAGCGCGATGAGCGCAAACTTTTAAACAAATATAAGAAAAAAGAAGAAAACATCAATCCATTAGCGGAAGCTCTTAAATCCGCTCTAAAAGATAAAGACTAATTTTGCTGAAATTAAAAAGACCACCAATGTGTTAGGCGCAAAAGTTACATCAACCAAACGTTAACTTTTGATGCTCTACCCACAGGTGGTCTTTTTCTTTGATATGCATAAAAAAAAGAGGGGTATCCTCAAAAGCAGTTAGACTTTAGGGACACCCTCTCAAGGGGGGGTAGTAACATTATGTGATCAACACCTTTACTTTAACATGCTTGTCTCGGTAAACGGTCAATATATAAAATTTCACACACTTATGGACATTTTTACATTTTCTTTGGTCATGTGCTCCCTTTTTATACCCACTATTCTCCCTTGTTTAACTCAATTCATATGATTTGTCTTCCCCATGCCAACATCGTTTATTGTCTAGCTGTCCTTTTCCTTTCTTTGTTAAAATGAGCAGCATTGCTGTCCTTCGCCATTTATTCGGGATTTAAAGTAGAATCTCTTTTTCTCCAACGCTTAGGAGCGCACCTCCCAACCTTTTTGTCCTTTTCCCATTATTTACCTCAAAATAAAAAGAGGTAGTCCTTCCATACTTTTTTGATGATATTCCTTTTGCCCCAAGGGGCTTACATCGTATGTTGTACTTCACTTTCTTTTAGACTCACCTCCCTCTCTACTATTGATCGATATTATTTCCTCTTACCTATTCTCATTCTCTCTTACTTATGGCAAACTATTAAGTAGATTGTTTGATAGGAAGGATGAATAACTATGCTTTGCCCACATTGCGAGTCACCTATGGAGGAGGATACGCTCTTCTGTCCTAACTGTGGACATCGAGTGGTTCGCGATCATACACCCAAAAAGAGGTATGGCTGGTGGTGGCTGATGCCTTTATTTATATTTTTACTTATTGCTGGTACTTTAACAGGCTGCATGCTTTATGAGCAATCAAAGACAGCCGCTGCGATCGCTTCCTTCCAAAAAGGAGAAACACTCGCTAAAAAAGGCGATTATCAGGAAGCCTATCAAGCTTTTGAGCAAGCGACAAAAAAACGCCGGAATTTCGCTGAAGCGAATCTAGATAAAACAGTCGTGACTCTAGGTCTATCCATTCAAAAGGACTTTGATCAGGTTGATGCCTTCAATAAAAAGAAAGACTACGCCAAAGCCTTAACAACATTAGATGAGTCCGAGCAAAAACTTAAGGGATATAAAGGAGATATTGTTAATAATTTGAAAGAAGCTATTTCAAATAAACGTGTCAACACGATGGTACAAAAACTACGACTCGAAATGAAGAGTAAAAAAACCATTGATGAATTATCCTCTATCTTAGAACAAGCTAAAGCACTTGATGTTCCTGAAGCCCATCAAATCGCCGATGAGATTCTCAAACAAATCGTTGAGTTAGCCTATACCAAAGCGAGTAATCTGTTGCAACAGAATCAATTTTCAGAAGCCCTACAAGCGGTGACTGATGGTTTAAACTATGATAAAAACAATAAAAAACTCTTAGATTTACAAGATACAATCAAAAACGCCCAAGATTCATTTGAATCTGCACAAGAAGAGCGTATTCAACAAGCCATGGCCGCTGCCGAGAAAGAGCGTCAGCATAATAAAAATGATGCCGTTCAACTGGTCAGTGCTAAAGCAAAACTCAATGAATATGGTGACCTTGTCGTAAGTGGAAAAGTGAAAAGTGATGCAACTGTCCCCATCACCATGATTAAGGTCGCCTATACGTTAACAGATCAAGACGGAAAAAAATTCAAATCAAACGAAGTCTATGCGACACCAGATACCGTAAATCCCGGAGAAGAGGCCCAATTTGAATATACTCATATGGCAGTAAATAAAGATTTGAAACTGAAGGTCACCGGATTTACTTGGTACGTCGATAATTAAGGAGGGACACACATGAAAAATAAACATTTTATTCTCGCTATTGTCACCTCTGTCCTCCTCCTTCTTTTTGGTGCTATAGGTTACTTTTTTATCCATAAGCATTTTGAGCAATATAAGGTCGTTAAAGCCTCAGCAATAGTCAAGATAGACAAGACAACACCTGACGCTCAACCGAAGAAAAAAACGTTAAAAACGATTATTTATGATAGTGAGAAGGCTGTTGTGCAAATTCAAGTCGAACTAGTTGATAGCCAAGTTATCGGGTCGGGATTTCTTTACAACTCAAAAGGTGATATTATAACGAATGCCCATGTTGTTCAAGGCGCCAAAACTGTAACGATAAAAACCTCTGATGCGCAAACCTATGTTGGAAAGGTCATCGGAATTGGGGATAAAACGGATGTTGCTGTCGTTCGCGTAGACAAAATGGCCGGCATGACTCCCCTCCCTATTGACACTAAAGGGAAGGCTGATGTTGGGGATGAAGTCATTGCCCTCGGTAGTCCCTTGGGCTTTCAAAATACCGTCACCACAGGCATCATAAGCGGAACCGATCGTCAATTTACCATTGATCCCTTTTCTTATGATCATGTGTATCAAATTTCAGCCCCCATCACCCATGGAAACAGCGGTGGTCCGCTCATTAATAAAGAGACAGGAAAAGTCCTCGCTATCAATTCTGCTGGAATGGATGAGGGGAACATCGCATTTAGTATTCCAATATCTGAGGTTATTGACCAAGTCCACTCATGGTCAAAGAGTCCTCAATCTATTGATGGCATCAACGGAACTGGAAGTTCAGCTAATGATGTTGAAGAAGGCGAAGCTTTAAAAAGTGATGCAGAAAATCTCGTAAACTATTTTTATGAGAGTCTCAATAGTCATGATTACGTTGCAGCCTATACATTACTAGGAAGCGATTGGCAAAACAAAGTCAGCTACGATAAATTTCGGAAAGGCTACTTACCCACTTTACAAGCATCCATTGAAGATCTTAAAAGCAGTCTCTCTTCAGATGGGAAAAAGGCAACGGTGACGATTAGACTCTCAGCGCTTGAACAAACCGATGATGGCAACAAACAAACAGTGAATTACAGTGTTACTTATACTATTGGCTATGAAAATGATCAATTAAGACTCTTTGAGGGCAAAGGAAAAGTCATAAAAGATTAGAAAACTTGGCTTGTTGCCAAGCCTTACTTAAAGGCGAAAATCAACATTGTCCTTATCACGGTGTTTCGAAAAGCTATACGATATGAAAAAACAGCTCCGTCGTGGGCTGTTTTTTTAAAACTCAAAGAATGTAAGAAGAAACACCTCTTAAAACACCGACTTGAATCATCACTTTGACCTATAAATCTAGCATTGAATGCCCTTGATCTTCAAGGTTTTGTCATTTTAATAAAAAAATAATAGTAAATCGATTGAAAAATCATACGTTTTGTTGCATAATACAGATAAGTTCTTATTACATAAATTCCTAGTCTTTCTATAGGAATAGTATATTATTTTTTTGGAGGTGCCAATCATGGCAGAAACAGAAGTAAAAGTATCCTTACCGCTTTTAAACGAGCCGGCTCCAGATTTTGAAGCACAAACAACTCAAGGTCCCCTTAAATTGAGTGATTATAGAGGGCAATACGTGGTTCTTTTCTCACACCCTTCTGATTTCACACCTGTTTGCACAACTGAATTTGGTAGTTTTGCAACAGCCGCTTCTGAGTTTGAAAAACGCAATGTGCAACTTATTGGCTTGTCAGTAGACAGTGTCCCTTCTCACCTTGCGTGGATTCGTGATATTGAAAAGATCTTTGATACCAAGGTCAAATTCCCAGTCATTGCTGACCTTGATACGAAGGTTTCAAGAGCCTATGGTATGCTTCATCCAGGATATTCAGCCACAGCAACCGTGCGTTCCGTCTTCATTATTGATGACAAAGGCATTCTTCGTGCTATGATTTATTACCCTGCAAGTGCTGGGCGTAGCATTCCTGAAATACTCCGTGTGGTTGACTCCTTACAAACCACTGACGCGTCTGGTCACACAACACCAGCTGATTGGAAACCGGGTGACCCTGTTATTGTACCTCCAAGTCTTAACGCAAATTCCATTGAGGGCGAAGAAGAATCAACCGCTAAAGGATTAGACTATAAAGCTTGGTATCTACGCTATAAAAAATAAACACTTGAATCACAAGGGAAGTCCCAATCAAGGGGCTTTCTTTTTTTAGGAATTTAATATATATTGCTATCCATCACCTAGCGAATATTCTTACCTAGCGTAGGCAGAATACGGAGACTCAAAGTAGGAATAGCACGTGTCTGAAGACCCTTAGACCACCCCAAAAAATAGAAAGCGTTTTTTCGGGGACACCGGTTGGGTGGGGTGTCCGTGAGGGGGCAGAAGCCGTGCCCACGGAAAGCGGAGTATTCTGCCAAAGCGGGTGTTTAGTACTATATTAATCAGGAGCGCGCAAGTGAAAAATTAGCAGATTTAAGTTGCAATCTATATCCATAGCAACACATGATGCAATTTCAGCCGTGTAAAAAATTTCTGCTTTGAAATCCTGTCCATAGGGATTTATTTTAAATTATTAGAGGTATCTCTCGCCACTATCAAGAATTATAGAGATAAAAGGATAGACTAAAGGAGGTTTTTTGATGGGTATTGTGTTTCCGAAACCTGATCTTGAACAATTTTTGAGGACATACACTATCTCACATTTTACGGTGAATGAAAAAGAAACTCAGCTTGTATTTAGCAGTAATATTAACGGGAAATTTAACCTTTGGGCCATGGACCTACCTCAGCTTTCTCCCTATCCGTTAACCTTTAACGATCGAGAGAGTCAGTTTGTAAAGATGGATCCCGAAGGTCGTTTTTTACTTACCGCATTTGACAATGATGGAGATGAGAATTTTCAAATCTATGCTTTAAGACCTGAAGGCGGCGTCCCCCTCCCTTTAATAACAGGTGAAAAACAGGAAAAATATTTTTTTGCAGCGCTTTCTAAGGATGGTAACCGTCTCTATTACAACTCCAGTAAAGACAACCCACATTATTTTGATACTCGCCTCTACCATATTGACACACGAGAAGACAAGCTTTTATTGAAAGGTGAAGAGGCGCCTACCTATTTAGAAAGTATCAGTCCAACTGAAAAAGCGTTTGCTTATTTAAAGATGTTTGCCAATACTTATATCCTAGGCTATGTCCAAGCAGGCGATGCGTTTATTAGCGTAACACCCGATGAAAACGTGGCCCACACCGTCTTTGATTTAACGTTTGTAGACGATAACACCCTCCTTTTCCTTACTAATTTTGGTGAAGAATTTTCTTATCTCGCCCGCTTTGATATTGAAAATCAAGCCTTTACACCACTTCTGAAACTCGCAAAGGAAGATATGCGCTCATTAAAATGGCATAAAGAAACCGAAACGGCTTACATTGTGACTGAAAAGGGCGTTTGTGATGCCTTATTTGCTTATTCTTTAAAAGAAGACACCTATGAAAAGATCGCTTTACCTATAGAAACCGTTCAACAACTTCTTGTGGCCCAAAGCGGAAACCTTTACGTCCTAGGAAGAAGTGCAACACAGTCTTTCAATCTTTATACTAGAGGAGACAATAGAGGATGGACAGCCTTAACTAATAATCGTGTACCTGGTCTCTCACAAGACCAATTAGTTGACCCTGACGTTGTGACTTATCCTTCCTATGATAATACATCTATTGAAGCCCTCTTATTTCGAGCGAACGCTGACGTGGCCAATGGATACACTATTTTTTGGCCTCATGGTGGTCCTCAAGCTGCCGAAAGGAAATCTTTTAGAGGGGCGTTTCAGTTTCTTTTGGGACAAGGGTACAATCTATTTGCACCCAATTTCCGTGGAAGCACCGGCTATGGTTCGAGTTTTACCAAACTTGTTGAAGGCGATTGGGGGGAAGGTCCGCGTTTAGATTGCGTCGCTGGCATTGAATGGTTATTTGAACAAGGGATAACTAACCGCGATAAATTGTTCCTCTTTGGCGGAAGCTATGGCGGCTGGCTATATGACACTCCTTCTCGCCGGGCGTCATCCTGAGTATTTCCGTGCCTGCGTTGACATCTTTGGACCGAGCAACCTTTTTTCTTTCATCGACTCCGTTCCTGAGCATTGGAAACCTATTATGGAGCGCTGGTTAGGCGACCCCGTAAAAGATCGAGAAAGGTTAGAAAAGGATTCCCCCATGACCTATTTAAAAACAATGACTAAACCAATGCTTGTTATTCAAGGCGCCAATGATCCACGTGTCGTTAAAGCAGAATCCGATCAAATTGTCGCTGCCCTGAAAGAACAAGGGACTGAAGTCGAATATCTCATTTTCGAAGATGAGGGTCATGGCTTCTCCAAAAAGTCTAATGAAATCGAAGCTTATTCACGCGTACTTGAATTTTTTGAAAAACATAAGGGGCATTGATTATATAAAGCCGCCGCCTCTTATATAGGGAAAATTCGCTTTATGATTGTTGTTTGAAAGTCATCATAATCCCCCTTCACTGAGTGGCCTTCATCCTAACTATAAAACATGCAGAAACGCTCCGGATCAACAGGAGAATTTCTGCATGTTTCTTTATCCATTTGAATGGGAATACACACATCTTTGATAGGAGCGGAAAGCAACCACTCACGCCATTCTGAGCGATAAAGCACATGAATATAGCCCTTTTTAAAGAGAGTTTTTCAGTGTCCTCTCCCTTTGCTCACCTTTTGCTGCTGGCGAACGCTTATTCATAGATTAAAAAGGCTTTAAGATCATTAAGGCAAGGATGATAAGAAAAAGTGCATTCAATAATAATTCAAATCGTAATAATTGTTGCGCCAACGCTTTATACTCTTCTGGAATTTCCTCGCTTTTACAAGTGGTTAATATATATTTCATTCTCTTAGTTCGAGGAGCTAATATGCTAGGACCCATAGCGAGTCCTAATAAAAATAAAATAAGACACGCTAAGTACCATCCTTGTTGAAACAAGACTGGGTTTAAAGCTCCCATGAGTATTCCGGTGATCAGTAGTGAAAACCCACCGACCATGACCACGCGGTGAAGGCGTTGGGTAATGAAATAGGAATGTCTAAGCTCCGTTATAGTGTGCGCTGACCTTTTAATATAAAAGAAGACAAAGCCTGGACCTAATCCCAAAACAGCAGAAAATATGTGAATGACAACAAGACATTGGTAAATGGCGTCCATGATGCTCCTCCAGACATAAATAAGCTCTCCCTTTATCAACCTTAAAAAGCTAGCATCTTATCACAAATATGTCTTATTTTTAACAAGCAAAAAATATCCATTAATCCACATAAAGCCTATAAATTTTAGAGCTCACTACTTTTGACGTCTTCTTCCCATAATAATGTTGAACCAATCTTTTCAATCAAATTCTTACTTTGTACTCTTCGTTGTTTACGAACTTTTGCACGGTCTGGCGCTGTTTGGTGTAAAAATTTCTCAACTTCAGTTTGTGGAATAATTTTCGGAACTTCTGTGGGACGACCATCGTCTCCTATGGCAACAAAGGTTAAAAAGGATGTCGCACAAACAATCCTTTCGCCACTAAATAGGTCTTCTGCTAGCACCCTTACAAAAATCTCCATTGAAGTCTTGTGCGTCCATGTTACAAACGCTTCTAAACAGACTTCATTATCCACTTTCACGGGTTTTATAAAATCAATAGAGTCCGTTGATGCAGTGACGGCATTACAACGCGAATGTTTACGCGCACATAAGGCAGCAACATCATCAATATAGGCCATCAGTTTTCCACCAAATAATGTCCCATGATTATTAGTATCAGGGGGAAGAACATGACTTGATTTAAATATTCGTGATTGACTTACTGTTTTTACTTGATCCATTTTGATTCTTACTCCAATCTGTTTTAACATCTTTGATGACTTACCTATCCAACACATTGCATCATTATACACCTGTTAGTTGTTCATCGCTTGTAAATAAGCTTGAATCGTAAAATAATCAATATCTTCAGGCAATGCTTCCTTTAAAGGTTTTAACTTCTCCGTACCGAGTCTTTCAACTGCTTCAGCAAGTTGTGGGATATATGTAGGATCGATGTACTGGTTCCAATCAATATCATAGCCCTTTTGTCCTGCCTCAATAAGATGTTTTTGAACAGTGAGCAGCGAGAGGCCTCGCAGAGTCGCAATTTCCTCTAAAGCATGCCCCTTTTGGTAATATTCATAGGTTAAACGATAAGATTTTTCCCTTTTCTTAGAGTGTGGAGAACCCAACACTTCCTGAACCTTCACTTTCTGACGATGTTCTCCATCATTTTCTTCACAATATTTATAAATTAAAGTTAAGAAAGCCTCCCCGTAACGGGCCGATTTTTGTTCACCTACACCTTTTATGTGTAAAAATTCGCTCTCGGTTTGCGGAAGTTTTTCACTCATTTCTCTAAGTGTCGCATCAGAGAAAATCATATAAGGGGGAACTTGCTCAGTATCCGACAGCTGTTTACGAAGCTCGCGAAGCTGGTCAAATAGCGCATTATCAACAATGATTTGCTTAACGCGTAAGGCCTCTTTTTTTGTCACCTTTATCTGTCCTAATATCACATCTACACCTTGTTCAGTCAAAGTTAATACTGGGTAGCTCCCGGTAGTCGCGCGAAGATAGCCTTCAGCTGTGAGATAGTCAATGAACTCACCAACCTGTTTTTGGCTATAATCCGCCATAAGGCCATAAGTAGACAGTGTATTAAAGCGAAACTGTTTTATCTTTTGACTGCTTGACCCTGTTAAAACTTGAGCAACTAGTGACTTGCCAAAGCGCTGATTCATTCGCTTAACACAGGAAAGAATCATTTGGGCTTCCTTAGTAATATCGACGTTTTCCCGTTCATCTAAACAGTTACCACAATGCCCACATTGAGAGTGCTGATGATCTCCAAAATAATCGAGAATATAAGTCTGCAAGCACATTTCCGTATGGCAATAGCCCATCATTTGCTGGAGCTTCTCATACTCTCTTTGTTTATAGAGAGGCTCCATATCAGATTGATCGATAAAAAACTTTTGAATCTGGACATCTTGAGGCGAGTACAACAAAATACACTCACTGGCTTGTCCATCACGACCTGCACGCCCTGCTTCTTGATAGTAAGCTTCAATATTTTTAGGCATATTGTAGTGAATGACATAACGGACATTGGACTTATCGATTCCCATACCAAAAGCATTGGTTGCGACCATGACATTCAAGTTATCATAAAGAAAGACCTCCTGTTGTTGCGCCCGTTCTTCTTCCGACAGTCCTGCGTGGTATTTTCCGACCTGAACTCCCTCGTCTTTTAGAAAGCTATGAAGCTGCTCTACTCTTTTTCTTGTCGCTGCATAGATAATCCCTGATTGTGCTTGATTCTTCATAACATATTCTCTTATGAATCTTCGCTGATCTTGTCCTTTAACGACTTGAAAGAAAAGATTGTCACGGGCAAATCCCGTTTGAACCACATGATGTCTATCAATTTCTAACAATTGACAAATATCAGCGGTGACTTGTGGGGTTGCTGTTGCAGTAAGGGCAAGTATTACAGGTTTATGCACCAATTGTGTGAGCATCTGCTTAATCAACCGATAACTCGGTCTAAAATCATGGCCCCACTGAGAAATACAGTGAGCCTCATCGATAGCCATTAACTCAATCGGAAGTGTTTTCAGCCAATCAATAAAACTGGTCGATTCAAAACGCTCTGGCGCTACATAAATCATTTTATAATGACCCTCTTCAGCCATTTTTAATCGCTGTCTCACTTCTTCTTGTGAAAGTGAACTATTGATAAAAGTCGCGGAAACCCCCTCGTTCCTGAGAGCGTCGACTTGATCCTTCATTAAAGAAATAAGTGGTGAAATGATGAATGTGAGGCCGTCAAAGAGTAGCGCAGGAATTTGATAGCACAAAGACTTTCCACCGCCTGTTGGCATAATTCCCACCGTATCCTGCCGATCAAGCACGCGGCTAATAATGTCCTTTTGCCCTTCTCGAAAGCTATCATACCCAAAGATTTTCTTTAATAGTGTTGTCGCTTGTTCCAACCTTTACCCTCCTGTATTTTCCAACATTGGAATCTATACGATACTCTTCCTTACAAAATCCTAGAATCCAAGGTGCATTTAGTGTTATTATAACATTGCTAGAAAGGAGCGGACGTAAAGTGAACATCGGACGCAATGATCCTTGCCCTTGTGGCAGTGGAAAAAAGTATAAAAAATGTTGTATGAACAAGGTTGAAACGCTTGAGAAAGGACAGGAGAGAATTCTTTTTAAAGAGTATGAGCGGGTGTTACAAGATCTCTTTAATTATGCAAGAAAAAACTATGAAAATGAGCTTTCCGCCCCGTTAAGAGATTTCTTTACCGACGCGGAAGTAGATGACACGTTTATAAAAAATCATAGTTTCTTTCTTATCCTTTGGGAAATATTTAATCAACCTCTTCAAACAGAAACAAAGGAAACCATTTTTGATCACTATCTTGAACTCTATTTGGAGAAACAAAAACGGACTTCTGCTCAAAAAATGGTGCAAGGTTGGAAAGAGACAAGCTTTTCTACTTATAGAGTCCTAAACATTTCAACTGAAGAAGAAAACATGGTTGTTGAGGATGCATGGACAGGGACAACCTACACTACATTTTTACCGGATAGTCTTCCTGAACCCTCCAGCCTACTTATTGGGCAATTAGTCGCTATCGGTCAAAGGTATGAGTTCTTTGGCGGGTACTTCGAGCTTCAGGAATATACTCAAGCTGAATTAGACGCCGTTAGAGCCGCTCACTTCCCAAATGGTACAGAGCAAGAAAAGGCCATTGCATTTAAAAACGCTTTTCCTACTCTCTTACTCATGCTCGCAACGAAAAATGATCGCGAGGCTTCACCTCTTGAAGAAAAAAGTGTTGCGATCGGAGCAATGACAGAGGAGCAAAAACAAGTGTACGCTCTATTCATAGAAAAACACGACTTGGCCTTAGAACCTAAAACCTTGGATATAGTCGCCAAGCTGTGGCACCATTATGTAAAAGAGGAATTTCCTCAAGTGAAAAAACCAGAACTTTATGCAGCAGCCTTGGAATATTTGGCCGCCAATCTATCCAGCCAATATGCCACCACCCAATCTGCATTGAGTAAAAAATATGGCGCTTCTGCGTCTTCGATCTCTCAAAAATATCGAAGTCTAAACGACTTTCATGAGCGCTCAGCAGTCGTCAGCGGATGACGCATCCATAATTGAATTGAGAGGCTGGGGCATAACTAGCCCGAATAAATAAGAAAAACCGGGCGTAAATGAACTGCACCCCAATTGTTAGACACCATCTAACAATTGGAGGTGCAGTTTTCTTATGGCTAAATTTACATTGGAACAAAAATTAAGTGCTGTTAACGACTATCTTCAAGGGAAAAGTTCATGTATAAGTATTGGGGAAGCTTTAGGAACAGCAACCAGCGTGACTTCACGAGTAAACGTCGAGTTGTTCCGAGAAAGCTGACGACGAAGCGATACGAGCAGACGCAGGAACAGGTAACTTTGACTTTTAATCGTAAATACTTTGGAACACACAGATAAACCATTCCCAAGTTAGCTGAGGCCACTAAGGTCGATCGGCTAAAAACGTCCTGTGACAACGCCGACTCTACCCACATCAAAAAATCGTAAAAACGCGATTTTTCTTCGAGGATTATTCTCTTAGCAGTTTTCCTTAGTCGTGTGGGCATGAGGAAAGCGAGCGTTCTGTAGTGGAAATCAACATTGCCAATTCCGATGACAAACGGAATTTATACTTTTTAATTAAAAAGAGTGTTACCCACCAATTTTTTTGGTAGGTAACACTCTTTAATTTACTGGTTTTGACCCAGCCTCTTCGTTTTAAAAAGCCCAAAGACCGTTTCTAAACACGGGTTCTTCTGTACCAGATGCTGTAATGCCGTCAATATTAAGTTCAGCTGAACCAATCATAAAGTCAACATGAGTTAAGCTTTTGTTTGCACCATGGGCATCCAGTTCTTCTCGCGTCATGTTGACGCCATTTTCGAGACATTTCGGATAAGCCTTCCCGATCGCTAAATGGCAGGAAGCATTTTCATCATAAAGCGTGTTAAAGAAGATAAGACCCGACTCTGAAATGGGAGAATTATGCGGAACAAGAGCAACTTCACCTAAATAGTGAGAACCTTCATCGGTTTCGATTAATCGTTTTAAGCTCTCATAACCACTTTCAGCATTAAAATCGATAATTCTACCGTTTTCAAACGTCAAAGAAAGTTTCTCGATTAATGTCCCACTATAATTTAACGGCTTCGTACTTGTCACCGTGCCATTCACCCCTGTTTTTAAAGGCAGAGTAAACACCTCTTCAGTGGGGATATTTGGAAAGAAGCTTGTTCCTGCAGCATTGTTTGCAGCTCCACCAGCCCATTGATAGGCCTTAGGAAATTCAATCGTAAGGTCTGTTCCAGGAGCGGTATAATGAAGTTTTTGATACTTTTTCTCGTTGAGATAATTCAATTTCTCATCTAATGTTTGCTGATGGTTTTTCCAAGCTTGGATAGGATCTTCTTGATCGGCACGGGTCATCTTAAAGAGCGTTTCCCACAGCTTCTCTACAGCCTTTTCAGTCTCCAGATTCGGGAATAATTTCTGTGCCCATTCCTCAGATGGTACGGCGAGAATCGACCAGGCCACTTTATCCGCCATGCGATACTCCCTGTAATTTTCCAATGCCGACGACGTTGTTTTGTTATCCATAGCAACTCTTTCAGGATCAATGCCATTTAATAGATCGAGATTCGGAGTCCGCAAGTCAAGAAAGGCTGCCCCTCTTTGAGCCAGTGTTTCTAATCCCTTGGCCTCCCATTCTGGATATTCCTTAAAGGCCTCTTCAGGAGCATATGTAAATCGAGTTAAGGTTAAAGCATCATCACTCCATCTAAAATGAACGTGCTTAGCCCCTGCTTGATAGGCTTTCTTCGTTACAATCCTAACAAAAGAGATCGCATGAATAGGAGCATTAATCACTAATTCCTGTCCCTTTTGAATATTGATGCCCACTTTCACTGCTAACTCTGCATATTTTTCTAGGTTTTCGTGAAAATTTTCCATTCTCATTCCTCCATTCTCCTCTATCTTACCACTTAAACCCTCCCTTTTATAATAAAGCCGCATGCTGTGCATGGTCCTTTGGAATAGTGGTTAATTTATAAAAGTAGCTCTGAGTTATTTTTATTGACACCGCAAATTTTGTCGATTATATTTAAATCTCATTAATCAACTAGGAATAATAGAATTAAAACATTTTCTTGAGTTGTCTAATGACTACATAAACACAGGAGGTTTTTTTATGCAAAAGAAATTTCTAGGACTTTTTAGTCTTATTTTGGTTGCTATTCTCATTCTTGCGGGCTGTGGGAATAATGATAATGATACAGCACAAAAAAATACGAAAAGTAGCTCACAAACACTGCTTGATCAAATAAAAGATCGCGGCACCTTAAAAATTGGAACCGAAGGAACCTACGCACCTTTTACTTATCATGATGATAATGGTAAATTAACAGGTTTTGATGTGGACATCGCTAAAGAAGTTGCGAAACGCATCGGTGTGAAAGCTAATTTTGTTGAAACAAAATGGGACGGCATGATTGCAGGTCTTGATTCCAAGCGTTTTGACGTTGTCTTTAATGAGGTCGGTGTTACACCAGAGCGAAAAGAAAAATATGATTTCTCAGATCCCTACATCGTCTCCAAGGCCGTTCTTATTGTGAGCAAGGACAATAATGATATTAAAAGCTTCGCTGATCTCAAAGGAAAAAAATCGGGTCAATCATTAACGAGTAACTTAAGTAAAATTGCTGAGAAAAACGGAGCACAAATCGTTTCTGTTGATGGCTTTAACCAAGCCATCGATCTTCTAACATCCGGCAGAATTGATGCTACCGTTAACGACAGTTTGTCATACTTAGATCTTAAAAAGCAAAAACCCAATGTACCAATAAAAAGTGTGGATTCTGATAACGACGCTACCGATAGTGCTGCGATGATTCGAAAAGGGAATAGCGACCTTGTTAAGGCCATCGACAAAGCGCTAGCGGATATGAAAAAGGATGGAACCTACCTTAAAATCTCCAAAAAATACTTTAACGAAGACGTCTCTAAATAAGGGGATTTCTCATGGATGATCGTAGTGCAAGACTCTATCACATTTTTGTTGAATCTTTTCTACCTCTGCTTAAGGCTGGGGTAGAATTTACCATTCCATTAACCTTAGTTTCCTTTTTCTTTGGCCTGCTATTAGCCTTTTTAACAGCATTAGTACGTCTTTCACCGGTTACACCTTTAAAACTTATCGCTCGTTTTTATGTTTGGATCTTTCGAGGGACACCCTTGATTGTGCAGTTATTTATTATCTTTTTTGGGCTACCAAGTATTGGCTTAACCCTCTCGCCCTTTCTCGCTGCCTCCATTGGCTTTTCTTTGAGTGTCGGCGCCTACGGATCTGAGATCATTAGAGCGGCTATTATATCGATACCTCAAGGTCAATGGGAAGCTGCCTATTCAATAGGTATGACAAAAAATCAAGCCTTACGTCGGATCATTATTCCACAGGCATTAAAAGTTTCTGTACCACCCTTATCGAATTCATTCATTAGTCTCATTAAAGACACTTCATTGGCTGCGAGTATAACAGTAACGGAAATGTTTCAAAAAGCCCAACAGATTACTGCTCGCTACTATGAGCCCATGCTGCTCTATTGCGAAGTTGCTGTGATCTATTTGATCTTTAGTACGGTTCTATCTTCATTGCAAAATCGCTTAGAGCGTCATTTTGATTTACATTCTTCAAATAAAGGAAGCCGCTTATGATAGAAATCAAACAACTTGAAAAAGCTTTTGGCGATCACCAAGTCCTTAAAGGCATTGACCTAAATATCGAAAAAAGTAAAGTAATGGTCATTATCGGCCCATCAGGATCCGGCAAAACAACCCTTTTACGTTGTATGAATTTATTAGAAATGCCAACCAAAGGTGCGCTTCGTGTCGGTGATTTTCAGATGACTTTTGGAGAAGGAAACGTCCCAAAACAAAAAGACATTTTGAGCTTACGAAGAAAGTCAGGCATGGTTTTCCAATCCTATAACCTTTTTCCTCATAAGACGGTGCTGCAAAACATTATGGAAGGACCGGTTATTGTTCAAAGGAAAAAGCAAGAAGAAGCAGAAGCACGAGCTTTACAACTTCTCGACAAGGTGGGCCTTAAGGAGAAAGCACAGGCTTACCCTGAACAACTTTCTGGGGGACAACAACAGCGTGTAGGGATTGCACGGGCAATGGCCGTTAATCCTGAAGTATTGTTATTCGATGAACCCACTTCCGCTCTTGATCCTGAACTTGTCGGCGAAGTTCTTGGCGTAATGAAAGAACTCGCTTTAGAAGGGATGACGATGGTCGTTGTTACCCATGAGATGAAATTTGCCAGCGAGGTTGCCGACCAAATCGTACTTCTAGATCAAGGAAAGATTCTTGAGCAAGGCAGTCCCGATGACATCTTTAATCACCCTAAAGAAGAGCGGACGAAAAGCTTTCTCTCAAGATTAATTGATCCGATTTAAGCATCTAAAATATTCCCATATCATAAAAAGTGTTAAGACCCTATTTTCTTTTTCAAGAGAAGTAGGGTCTTTTGCTTACCCATTTGATAATGACACAGAAGTTATCTCAGTTTGGTTAAATAAGTAATGCTGCATTGGATGGTTTGTTAAATAATTTGAGTGATTTAAGAGGTCTATTGCAATGGGGTCTTAAAAGACTGAAAAAATAGAAATGAAGGCATAATTATTGTCTGACGCTTTTAAGCTTATCAACATCTGCCCGGACCTTTAGAGTATCAACATTTAAAATTTTCAACTGACCTTCAATACTATCTAATCGGTCCTCAGTGTTTTTACGAAATTCATGCATTTCAGCTTTAAATTCATGCATTTCAGCTTTAAATTCATACATTTCAGCTTTAAATTCATACATTTCAGCTTTAAATTCATACATTTCTGTCTTAAACTCATTCATTTCTGTCTTAAACTCATTTAAATCCTGTCTAATTTCCTTAACTTCATTATGAATCAGCTGCATACCTTCGCTAAGTGAAGCGACATGCTCTAAAATCATATTCATTTTTTCTTCCAAGTTTCTCACCTCCTTTGGATTGTTTTATTATATCATATTTTTTGTTGTTTTTTTCGTGATCTTGTCGAATTATAAACAGTAAAAGTTGCCCTTTATACGTTACAAGCTAATCCAATCTAAGCATATATTGTCTCCCCTAGCTCATTGGACATTGTCCAAAAAACGTTTAACTTCTTTTGGTGATGTCAAAATTATCACTCGTTTGTCTTGAGACAAATGCTCTAGCCTTTTTAAAATGGCTGGCCTTTTAGTTCTGGGATAATCCCAAATCCATTTAAAAAAATCTAAGTCAAATCTCTCCTCACAGCCCACCCCCATGTCTGGTCTTGTTTTATTTCGGTACTGGAGCATCCTTTTAAACGCACGGTAGATACAAATCATTCTAGGAATATCAAGAAAAATAATGGTGTCTGCTGCTACAAGTCTTAATTCCATTGTACCGCTATAGTTTCCATCTATAATCCATGCTTCTTTTTTCACTAGCTCGTTTTGAATTTGTCTTTGCTCATCCTTTTGAACACTGACCCAATGTGGTTTCCAAAATAACGCATCAAGATGATAAACATGAATATTTAGCTTTTCACCTAATCGCCTGGCTAGCGTCGATTTCCCTGAACCCCCTGAACCAATCAGTACGACTCTTTTCATAAAAACCCCCTTAAAACTTCTATTTCCTCATATCACTAAATAAACACGACTCAATTTCCCACTTGAGTAATCAAATAAAACTTATCCTTTTCCTCATAGATAATAGCCTTTTTATTTTTAAGACTTTCATAAAGACAAGTCCCTTTATTTAAAAAATTCGAGTCAAAATTTTTCTGGTCATACGCTTTATGACCTGCATCCATATCTTCAACATTTCGCTTTACAACACCTATTTTTTTGCCAACATCACTTTTATTAGTAACAGTGCTGTTTTTTGAGGCACTATATGAAATACCATCAACAACGACGAAGCGATAAGCCCAAGAGGCGGTCCTTTGTGTAGTCGAGCAAGCACTTGTAACCATTAGGATGATCAGTAAAAGAGATAAAACAACGGATCGCTTTTTCATTATTTTCCTCCTTTGTAATGAATTGGTCCCTTCACTTTGAAACAACCCCTGTAGCGAATAGAATGCTTTTATTGTTTTGTCTCTCTTTTTTAAAGACCCTTGCTTAAGGAAAACTCGGCTTTCACAAAGTCCCTATCCATGAAGACAAGTTTTTCTCCTGATCACTTTATTGCTTCGATGACTTTCTTATTCTTGGAAAATTTAGCTTTTAAATCCCCATCTGCAATTTCATTTTAGCATAAAATGCCAAATCAATTTTCTGACTTTTATAATAAAAAAGCATACCCATTTCTACCTCAATGGATATGCTTGAGTTCAGATTCATTATCGCTTTTTCGTAAAAACTTAAACGACTTGCCTTTCACGTTATTTTTTCTTCCACCTTACCTCATATAAATCACTACGACGGTCCTTGAGTTGTAAAACATCACCTGTTTTTCGATAGCGACGCAACAGTTCGAGATCAACATCCCCAACAACGACTGTTTCTATATTAGCCGAGCACTCTCCAACGATACCATCTCTAGGAAAAGCAAAATCCGAAGGAGCAAAGATTCCTGACTGAGCATATTGAATGTCCATATTTTCAACAGAAGGCAAATTCCCGACGGTTCCTGAAATCACGGTATAGATTTGATTTTCAATGGCCCGTGCTTGAGCACACACTCTCACGCGCATATAGCCTTGACGTTCATCGGTGCAAAAAGGTGTGAAAATTATCGATGCTCCCATATCCGTGACCTTTCGCGCTAGTTCAGGAAACTCAATATCATAACACACTAAGATAGAAATTTTACCGCAATCGGTATCAAAGACATGAACGTCATTTCCTGGTTTAATCCCCCACCATTTCCGCTCGTTAGGTGTAATATGGAGTTTATATTGCTTCTCAATTGTGCCATCACGACGGAACAAGTGGGCGACATTATAAATATGATGATCTTCCTCAACGAAATGTGATCCACCGATAATATTGACATTATATTTCACTGCAAGTTCACTAAAAAGCTTTAGATAATCTTCGGTAAACGTCGCCAGCTTTCGAACCGCTAAGCTGGGACTTTTTTCATCCAAAAAGCTCATAAGCTGAGTTGTAAAAATCTCCGGAAAGACCGCAAAATCTGATCGATAATTCGACGCAACATCTGTGTAGAATTCAACCTGTGTTGCAAAATCATCAAAGCTTTCAATTTTCTTCATCATGTATTGGATGACACAAATTCGAACAGGAAGTGACGTTAGAAACTGGCGCTTGGCTTTTTGCCGAAAATCGATATTGTTCCATTCCATTAGCGTAGCATATTCTTCGGAAGCAACATCATCCGGCAAATAATGGGCATTAATCCGTTTAAGTACAAAGCCATTCATTAGTTGAAACGTTAAAACAGGATCATATAAGTTCCTTTCAATCACTTCTTCGACGTACTCCCTTGGTGTAAGAGAATCTGCATGGTCATGATAACCAGGAATTCGACCCCCAATGAGAATACTCTCAAGATTGAGTTCTCGAGCCAATTCTTTTCTAGCTTCATATAAGCGTCTGCCTATTTTCATGCGCCTAAATTCAGGATCAACCATCACTTCGATACCATACAGGTTGTCTCCATCCGGATTGTGGTTGGTTATATATCCTTCATCTGTAATATCATCCCATGTATGGTTGTTATCATATTCTTCAAAGTTAATTATCAAACTGGAACACGAACCAATAATTTTACCTTCATAGGTGATACAAAATTGTCCTTCAGGGAAAATTTTAAGATGACTCTCGAGTTGATCTCGTTTCCATGGATCCATCCCAGGAAAACAACGTTTCTGTAATTCCAGAATATCATCAATGTCCTCCATTTTAATATTGCGGAGCTCCATTTTCTTTTCATACTTTGAAATATCTAATTTTGCCATGTCACTCATCCTTATTTTCTATATCCTAAGCTTATATATTTCCCCATTTTTTGAAACATGAAACCCTTATTTGATGCGTTGCTGCTTTTTATAGATAAAAGAAACACTAAGTTTCCATTACATCACTGTACATAAAAAAATAAATAGGTATAATGATTGTAGGGTTTAAGCATACAATTAAAAAGTGGCCGTAGGTGCACCACCACCCACGACCACCGACAAAGGATTCTGATGCCCCAGCGCACAGGATTAATTAACGCAGTGGCTAAAAGCCTTCCGCATAGACCAATGTCTTTAAATAAGACTGGTCTATTTTTTCTTGTCCAATAAAGCCGTGATCAAAAGCCCAAAGTCGAGCATCAACGTCAAAGCTTCGAATACGGACATGCCCGAGCACCTCCTCAGGGAAATGCGCGGGGCTTAGGATTCCCTTGCCGTTACTATATTATATCAGAATTCATAACATAAAAGAACGAATATTCCCTCTTTTGGGAAAACCACTACAATATAACTAGTTTTGTATAGGCCCTTTTTCACACCTTCTATTGACACAAAGCAATAAGTACAAGATAAAATAAGGTTACATCCGTTAAAAGCGAGCATGGCACCCTGTTAAAATGATCCGACCACATGGAAAGTGAGACCTTAGAGTCCCACTCTTTAACCTTGTTTTTTTCCACTTGAACAATAGAGAAGGCTCTCCCTTCCATGTCAGTGAATGTGACTTCTACAGAAAGCGAGCGTCTGTAGCAAAAATCCACACCGTCCTAATGATTAGAAATTTATGCTTGCCGGTCTTTAAATAAAAAACTCACCTATCCTTAGACAGATGAGTTACATATGTTCAATGATTGCCTTTCCGATCTTCCCTATGACCTGGCGACCTTCGGCATTGCTTTCCAAATCCGTTAAAAGAATGACAACGAGCGCTTCACGTCCTTGATGCTGAATGATCCCGACATCATGTTCTACACCATGAACTTCACCGGTTTTATGGGCAATCACTGGATCGTTATCACCATAATCTACGATAAGTGATGGTAATTTATTGCTGAGTTGCTGAGCTTCCATGATCTTGATTATCTCACGCCGACTGGTCTCATTCAGTCGTTCTCCATTTCTAATCTCACGTAAAAATAGCAGGATATCATGAGCCGAAATAACATTATGGCGTCCTTCTTTAATAGCGGCTTGATCAAATAACTTCCTTTGCAGACTCGTATGATGGCATCCTATGATCTGGCACAATTGATGAATGGATTCCCGCCCTAATAGATCAATCATTATGTTCGTGGCGGTATTATCTGAAACAATGATCATTAAAGTCAAAAGGTCTTTGATCGTCAGGGTCGCTTCAAGAGACAAATGAGTAAGGACCCCTGATCCTCCCACTCTTTGTTCTTTTGGAATACGAAGGCGCTGCTCAAGAAGAATCTTTCCTTCTTCATATTGTCGATAAGCCTCTACCAATATAGGAATCTTGATAACACTTGCTGCCTCACATCTTTGATGCGCATTTAGCGTGAATAATTGCCCTGCCATTTCAATGGCAATACTATAATTTCCTTTAAGGGAATGAAGAAGGGTTTCAATCTCTATTTTTAGTTTTTCAAATGCCATACCATCACCTATAACTGCTCAATTTTTTCTTTCGTTTTTTTCGCTTGTTGACCTTCGAAGATATGGCAAGCGACATAATGTTGATCATCCACTTCTGTCCAACTCGGCTTTACTGAGGCACAAATAGCCATGGCTACCGGACAACGCGTTCGAAATACACAGCCACTTGGAGGATTAACAGGACTTGGCAATTCCCCTTTTAATATAATCCGTTCTCGTTTGTCTTCGATATCAGGATCAGGAATTGGGATGGCTGAAAGCAGTGCCTGAGTATAAGGGTGTAAAGGCTTCTGGTACAGACTTGCGCTCGAGGTGAGTTCAACAATATTCCCAAGGTACATTACGCCTATACGATCACTAATATGTTTGACCATTGACAAATCATGTGCAATGAATAGATAGGTTAAGCCACGCTCTTCTTGTAACTGCTTCATTAAATTCACCACTTGAGCTTGCACAGAAACATCTAAGGCGGAAATCGGCTCATCCGCAATAATAAAATCTGGATCTACTGAAAGCGCACGAGCTATACCAATTCTCTGGCGCTGGCCACCACTAAATTCGTGGGGAAAGCGATTGGCGTGATCACGATTGAGGCCGACAATTTCTAAAAGTTCCTGAATTCTTGGCTTTCTTTTTTTCCCAGTATATAAACCATGAACATCCATTGGCTCAGCTATAATTTCCGCTACAGTTGAACGTGGATTTAAGGAAGCATAAGGATCTTGAAAAACCATTTGGACGTTCTTGGTTAAGGCGATTTGTTCTTTCGCATTTAATTGATGGATGTCTTGACCATTAAAGAGCACTTGACCTGCCGTTCGATCATAAAGTCGAATCATCGTCCTGCCAGTGGTCGATTTTCCACACCCGGATTCACCAACAAGCCCAAACGTTTCCCCCTTATAAATATCAAAGGAAACATCGTCAACGGCTTTCAACACACTTCTCTTCCCCATTGTAAAATGTTTCTTCAAATGTTTAACTTCAACAAGTTTTTCACGCTGTCCCATATCGATGCCTCCACATTCCGAAATAACAATACTTTTAAACGTTTAAGAAAAGTAGCGCCTAGCCACACAAAGTTCTTTTTCATAGAGGGTACCTTCGAGAGTAATAATTTCTACACTCCTACCCGTATTAGGCGCGTGAATCATTTGCCCCTCTCCGTAATAAATGCCAACATGATGAACACGTCCTTTACCTTCCTCATAAGCAAAAAACAGTAAATCTCCAGGGCGCAATTGATCCAGCGCGACAGCTTGCCCACTTTTTGCTTGGTCATGTGCATCTCGTGGAATCGTATAGCCATTGGCTTGGCACATCGTATAGGCAAAGCCTGAGCAATCAAAACCGAAGCCTGTCATTCCTCCCCACAAATAAGGAAGACCTAAAAAGACTTCCCCAATGGCCACAATATCAGCCCCACTCCCATTTCTTGAGCTTCCTTCTTTAGAGATTCTGACATCAGAAGAGCGTAATAATCTTACACCATTTGGGGTGTCAACTCTTATCCAAGAGTGAGTCTCCTGAATAACCTGAAGCCGTGTTTGAAAGCTAAGTAACAAATCAGGATTTTTCTGCTCATCATATAAAATGGCAAGCGGTGAGGTCACCACCGCATAGAGTTCCCTTGGCTCCTCGATAGAGGTTTTTGCCGTTAGCTGACATTTAGGAACCCAGCCCGGATAACCGCGGGAATCCTTTGAAGAAGGCTGATCGCTAACGATGATATGCGCCCACTCTTCGGTTTCGTTTAATAAAAGAACCGTCTGGCCGAATAATGCTTGTGTTTGTACAAGATTTTCACTACTTAAGGCTGCCCGTGGTTCATATTCGAGAGCCTTTAACCATTGCGAAATATCCGTCGGAGAAGTAATGGCAGGAAAATCGATCGCTCTCACAGATTCAGGTGATGTCCAAACGGTCGCGACATTGACATTAATCCGATATTCTTTACTCACTCGTGCCACCTCCAAAATCAATCGCTTGGATACCTAAACCAGGTGCTCCAGGCATTTTAATCCGGTGTCCTTCATAAACAACGCCACCTTGAATAGGATCCCTCGATAACATGAGGGGGGCATCAAAGTCGTAGCTGACGATGTTCTTCTTACTAGCCGCAAAATGAGCCGCAGCCGTTATCCCAAGCTTAGTTTCAATCATACTGCCGACCATACATTTAACCCCACAAACCTCTGCGAGATGATTAATTTTCTGAGCGTTGTAAATTCCCCCAGCTTTCATCAGTTTGATATTTATCATATCGGCTGCCCGCAGCTTAAGAACTTCAAAGGCCTGCAGCGGTGAAAACACACTTTCATCGGCCATGATCGGTGTTTCAACAGCCTCCGTTACTTGCTTTAAGCCGACAATATCCAATGCTGTTACTGGCTGTTCAACCAGCTCTATATCCAGGCCCATATCCTCTATTTTCCTTATAGCGCTGACCGCTTCCTTCACTTCCCAGCCTTGATTTGCATCTAGGCGGATCCGAATGTCTTGTCCGACACGTGCTCGAATTTCTTTTATTCTCTCAATATCTTTTTTGATGTGATCCTTCCCAACTTTGACTTTTAAAACTGAAAAGCCCTCGTTAACATAACGAACCGCATCCTCACCCATTTCTTCTGGCTCATTGACACTAACGGTAAAATCAGTTGCGACTTCTGATTGATAACCTCCAAGATACTGATACAGAGGCATCTCGGCATTTTGCGCTAAACAATCGTAAATCGCCATATCAACTGCCGCTTTGGCACTGACATTATGTACAAGAGCCTTCTCAAGGTCATAAAAGAGTGCCTCAGAGTTTAGTAAACTTCTTCCTATCAACAAAGGCTTTATTACTTCTTGTATAGCCGAGTCAATACTTGACATGCTATCGCCTGTAATCACAACCGTTGGTGGTGCCTCTCCCCACCCTACATAACCATTATCACAAACCAATTTGACGACGACAGTCTCCGCCGTATAAACCGTCCGAAGCGCTGTTTTAAATGGCTTACTTAAAGGAACAGAAAGCCGATAGGTATCCAGTGTGCTAATCTTCATGTTCTCCCACCTTTCATGAACACCTTCGAATATGTATAGGTATGATGAACTTTCCCCTATCACGCTTAGCTAAAAAGGAAGGAAAGAGGGAAAATGCCTCCCTCTTTCTATCATTTTCTACTACTATTTAATATCAGCCCATTTGAGATCGAGATAACCTACAGGGTGACGGATAACGTCTTTCACATTATCTTTTTGTAAATATTCATAGTCATAATATTTTATAGGCACAATTGGGGCTTCATCAAAGAGAATATCTTCCGCTTGATGGAGGTCTTGAGAGCGTTTGGCTTCATCCGTTTCTTTACCTGCCTGATCGATGAGTTGATCATATTTTTTGTTACTCCATCCTGTACGGTTCATTGACGAATCAGTCGTAAAACTGATGAGTGAATTCAGTGGGTCTGCATAGTCATTGATGAAAGAGCTTCTTGAAAATTGAAGTTTCAAAGCTTTTTGCTGATCCGAGAAGACATTCCACTCCATATTGGCAAGCTTGACATTCACACCGAGTACCTCTTTAAATTTTTGTTGAAGTGCTTCAGCCACTTTTTTATTGGTATCGTCGGTGTTATACGTCAACGTCACCTGAGGAAGCGTCTTATATCCTTCTTCTGCCATTCCTTCTTTTAACAATTTTTTTGCTTCATTGGCATCATATTTATTATAGTCTTTGCCTTGCGCACGGAAATCCTTTCCATCAGCATCTGGTAGTCCTGGTGAAACAAACGCGTGGGCAGGCTTCTCTTGGCTCTTAATCACATATTTCACAAGCTCCTCCTGATCAACGGCGAGGGCAAATGCTTTACGAATTTTTTCATTTTGGAACGGTTCCATTTTTGTGTTGAAGCGATAAAACTCAATACCTGCTTCAGGGCTGACGGTTACCTTACCTTGTTTCACTAATTGGGCTGAAAGATCCGCAGGTACATCTGCTTGATCTAAATCACCTGATTGAAACATTTGATACTCAGTATTGGAATCATTAACCATCGCCCAATCGACTTCATCAAGCTTAACAGTATCAGCATCCCAATAATTTTTGTTCTTTTCCATCACCATCTTGCTATTATGCTGCCAGTCTTTTAATGTGAAAGGCCCATTTCCTACAAACGTTTTTGCTTCTTTAAACCAGTTCGCATCCTTATCTGCGACTTTTTTATCAATCGGGAAGAAGCATGGGTTCGTAATAATGTTTAAAAAGGCTGCATCAGGATTGGCAAGCGTGACTTCTAAGGTTTTATCATCATTTGCTTTCACCTTTACATCGTCTGCAGACCCTTTCCCAGAATTATACGCTTCGGCTCCTGCGATCGAGTTGCCTAGGAAGGCTGCTGGTGAAGCCGTTTTTGGATCTAACATTCGCTTCCAAGCGTATTCAAAGTCACCCGCTGTCACATCGTCTCCGTTTGACCATTTGGCATTACTGCGAATATGGAAAGTGTATGTTTTTCCGTCATCAGAAATGTCCCATTTCTCCGCCATCGCAGGTTCTGGGTTATTATCTTTTCCAAGGCGAACTAAGCCTTCCATGAGATTATTTAAAGCATTCCATGAAACTGCATCAAAGCCTTGCGCGGGATCAAATGAAGTTGGTTCATTCCCGTTATTTAAGTGTAAAACTTTTTTTGAGCCAGAACTGGCACCATCACTTCCTGAGCTGCTACCTGAAGTCGACGATTGTTTTGTCGAACATCCCACAATAGCTAAAGAAAGCACAATAGTTACTACAAGAAAAAGATACTTTTTCAAATGGTTGTCCCCCTATATTTATTAGTTTCTATAAAGTAAAACTCTAATGGCAGCGGCAATCTTCATCCCGCTCCTATTGAGAGTTAAACCATCTAGCAGTTTAATAGCCTAGCTAATTACCAAGTCACCCTCAACGAAGAATCACTTTTCTACTGCAGTGCCCTCTTCCTTCGTTAGCCAATCCTTTAGTATTTTTCAATTGAATGCTTATCCCTTTGTCGCGAACGTGACCTTTTTCGCTCTTTCATCCTGTAACCAACAATCGACTTTATGATGGTCATTGATATGAGATGTTAATGGATAATAGTGATCACACACTTCCATAGCCTGGTCACATCGCGCCATAAAGGGACAACCTTTTGGTGGCGAAAACAAGTCTGGTGGTGTACCTGGGATCGGAATGAGTGCTTCCTCTTCCTTGTCAATGCGTGGAACCGAGCGAAGGAGTCCACGTGTATAAGGATGCTGAGGTCGATAAAAAATTTCTTGGCGATTGCCGATCTCCACCACTTTACCGGCATACATAATGGCAATGCGATCAGCGACTTGAGCGACCACCCCTAAATCATGTGTGATCAATATAATAGAGACACCTGTTTCTTTCTGAATCTTTTTAAATAGCTCTAGAATTTGTGCTTGAATGGTCACATCCAACGCTGTTGTCGGCTCATCTGCAATTAGAACGGAGGGATTACAGACAAGAGACATTGCAATCATAATCCGTTGCCTCATGCCACCACTAAACTGATGCGGATATTGCTTTAGTCGTTCCGATGGATTCGCAATCCCTACCAAATCTAGCATTTCGAGCGCAACTTCTTTTGCTTCACTTTTTGATTTATGAGTATGTTGAGTAATGCCTTCAATTAATTGAGAACCAATGGTAATGGTTGGATTTAAGGACGTCATGGGATCCTGAAATATCATTGAAATATCAGATCCTCGTATTTTTCTTAATTCCTTCTCGGGTAATGTTGCTAAATCATGACCATTAAAAAGAATGGCACCTTTGACTATATCGCCTGTAGTTAAGCGCATAATACTTTCGGAAGTGACTGTTTTACCACATCCCGATTCTCCAACAATGGCCAATGTTTCACCTTTTTTTAAAGTAAAATTGACACCACGAACGGCCTTGACCGTTCCACCATAGGTTGGAAAACTGACATGAAGGTCATTGACTTCAAGAATTGTTTCTACCAAGTTGACTCTACCTCCTCAGTTTCGGATCAAGTGCATCCTGTAGACCATCGCCTAGAACATTGAAAGCGTACATTGTTAATGAAATAAAGAAGGCTGGAAAGAACAGTTCCCACCAAAACCCCGTTAAAATCGCAGACAAACCATCATTGGCCATCATCCCCCAACTTGCATAAGGCGGTTGAATCCCCAGCCCTAAAAAACTAAGGAAAGCTTCTGAAAAAATTGCTGAGGGTATCGTCAATGTCATTTGGACAATAATTGTTCCCATAGTATTTGGCAATAAGTTCTTACGAATAATCTTCATCGTCTTTGTCCCAAAGGTTTTAGAAGCGAGCACGAACTCATAATTTTTGATTTGCAAGACCTGCCCTCTGACAATCCGAGCCATGCCAACCCAACCTGTCACTGTCAAAGCTAAAATAATGGTAGAGAGTCCTGGCCCCATTACTACGAGCAATAAAATAACCATGAGAAGGTAAGGAAGACCGTAGAGGATCTCGACAATCCGCATCATGACGCTATCCACTTTACCGCCTTTATAGCCCGAGATTCCTCCATATATAACGCCGATAAACAGGTCGATAAAAGCAGCCATAAAGCCTACAAAAAGCGAGATTCTAGCTCCATACCACGTCCGAGCAAACATATCACGTCCCAAGGCATCTGTCCCAAACCAATAGGTTTTAGAGGGCGGTAAATTTTGATCGGTAAACACTTGCTTTGTTGCACTATGTAACGAAATTATCGGTCCGAAGATGGCTAAAAGAATAAGAATGATTAATACAACAAGACCCGTCATCGCTAATTTATTCTTCCTTAATCGGTTCCAAGCATCCTGCCAGTACGTGAGACTCGGTCGCACAACAGCTTCTGCTTCTTTTCCCATCCGCTTTTTAGCGACAAATAAATGGTCAGGAGCTTCTGATAAGGATGTAAGTGTATGACCCTCATCACTCATCAAGTCATTTTTTTCGCGTAATCCCATGTCAGATTATCCCTCCTTCTTATGCAACTTGATTCTAGGATCCAAAACACCGTACGCAATATCGACAAGAAAGAGCATGATAATAAGAAAGCCACTATAAAAAACGGTCGTGCCCATAATGACAAAGTAGTCACGGCTGTTAATACTATCAACAAAGTATTTGCCCATCCCTGGAATCGCAAAGATCTTCTCAATGACAAAGCTTCCCGTTAAAATCCCCGCTGTCAGTGTCCCTAAAAGCGTCACAACAGGGAGTAAAGCATTCCGGAGGGCATGCTTCACAATAATTTTAATTGGTGAAAGCCCTTTCGCTTTGGCTGTTCGAATATAATCTTGAGTTAATACTTCCAGCATACTCGAACGTGTAAGACGAGCAATAATCGCCATCGGCCCTGTCGCTAAAGCCACTGTTGGTAAGACCGCATGCATAGGAGTGGCCCAAGTTGCCGTAGGAAAAATCGCCCAGTTCACAGCCAGCTCTTGTATGAGCAAGGTCGCCATAATAAAGTTAGGAACAGATATTCCGATAACAGCAATTGTCATCGCGATATAATCGATAATCCCATTATGCTTCAAGGCCGCCAATACCCCTAAAATGATCCCAGAGATCACTGCGACAAGTAAAGCAAGCATCCCGAGTTCAAAGGAAACCGGAAATCCACGACTTAAGAGATCATTAACGGTTTGGCCCGGAAGTGTGATCGACTCCCCAAAATCAAAGTGAAGAATATTATTAAGGTAATGAACATATTGAATCGCAATCGGTTTATTCAATTGATAGTGCTCCATTAAGTTCTCTTGTACAGAAGCACTTGTATTACGCTCTTGGTTAAACGGTGAACCCGGAGCAAGGTGCATGAGAAAAAAGGTTAAAGTCACAATGAGCCACAACGTGACGATCATGGCGACAAAACGACGCAAAATGTATTTCACCATAGTGTTTCACTTCCTAACTGAAGGTCGCGTTCATGGCTAGCTCTGTCATGACGAGCATCGCTTGATAGGCTTCTAATATCGTATTCGCTTGGAATTGAACGATGGTACTCTCCGCTTGCAATTTTGTTCCGGGCATCAAATGTGCCCATTCTGCTTGTCCATAATTGGCGAATTCAATTTGTAATAGCGGACGTTCTGGAGGAATAAGTGGTTTGACGCTATCCCTATTCTCTATAGCCTTTTTCGTCTTTTCTCTTAATAGCTCACCACTTTTTTGTGGGGTCAAACTCTTGGCAGCGGTGCGTGATATGTATTCCTTGACTACGGCTGTCGTCACACCAGGAATTAGCGCTTCAGCCTCCTTGGCTGTCTCATCATCTCCTGCAACCATTAAAACTGGCACACCGTAATAACCAGCAACATAGGCATTAAAACCAAGTTCTCCAACTTCTAAATCATTAATAAACATCCTTCTCGCCCCAAAAGTCATGGTGTGAGATAACACGCCCTTTGAAGACCCGCGCGTATGATAACCAACAAAAACGGCTCCACTAAATGAATCATCTAAGCCTTGCACCATCGAAAAAGGCTTAACATCCCCAGTAATCAATTGCGCTTCGGGATGAAGCTTCTCTATCAACAGATTATTCATTTTCGAATGGCTATCATTAACAATGACTTCTTGACACCCATTCTCAAAAGCGCTTGTGATGACGTGATTGGCTTCTGCCGTCATTATTTCGCGTCCTCTAGAATAATTATGTTTAGAGGAATCTACCATTGTTGCATCGATAATACCTGTAATACCTTCCATGTCTACTGACATATAAAGCTTCATCACTTCTGCCTCCCTTGCTGACTTCATTCCTTCAAATGTTGAATGGTTACGGTTGAAAATCGTTGCCCTATTTAAATATAATATTTAAATAATTCTTAGTTATCAATTATACAATATTCTATAAAAAAATAAAATATGGAATTATTTGAGTATAGATTTTACCCTACCTAATCGAGGGTCAAAGGTCTATTAGTTTGTAAGTTTTTCTTACACGAAAATCTCATAAAGCTCTTAAACCAATAAGACAAACAGCACTACGAAAAAGAAAGCGATAGCCTACAGAATATCTAACATAAAAAAGGAGATTCTAAAACAAGAGCTTTTCGAAAGGAAGATGTATAATGCCCTATCTTAATGAATACGAGGAACAAGCGGCGGTTCTATTCGCTCACTTTAAAAAGGAAAACATTCCATTGACTGAAGCAACACAAAATTTAATTACAAGCTGCCTTAAAGAAGCCTACGAATGTGGTTATGAAAATGGATTGGCTGATGAAAAAGAGATTACAGAGAATCCTATTAGCGGATAAATGAAATGAGGAGGACGTCACAAGCGACGATCTCCTCATTCAATAGATTAGGATTTAAATGTAAGCGAAGCGATGCATACCTCAAATGCATTTATCATTATTACGCTTTATGAGATTGCGCACCTCCATCAACATATAACATTTGCCCTGTGATCTGACTCGCAAAATCAGAAGCTAAAAAGATGGCAGCAAATGCAAGATCCGTCCCTGTTTGAAATCTCCCTAATGGCATTGATTGACCGCTTCGTTCCATAGCCTCAAGATCTTCCCCGACTTTTTTCCAGCGCGCAACTTCGCCATCCGAAGCTACCCATCCCGGATGAATACAGTTGACCCTTATACCATATCGTGACAAATTCTGGGCGACATTTCGGGTTAATGTAATGATGCCACCTTTTGAAACGGCATAGGCAGTTGTATCTATTTGTCCCTTAGTGGCATGAAGGGAACCAATATTGAGGATATTCCCACTTTTTTGTTCAATCATCATCGGTGCAACCGCTTGCGAAGTGAGATATGCCCCCTTTAAATTAACCGCAAGCACTTTATCCCAAAAGGCTTCATCCATCTCAAGAAAATCAGCCCTCGGAAAAATACCCGCATTATTGATTAAAACATCTATGTGCTTAAATTCGTCAACCACGGAAGCCACCATATTTTTTACATCCACTGGCTTTGACACATCACAATGAAAGTACTGGACATTGTACCCCTTTTGTCGCCAGCCATCGGCTAAATTTTCTCCTTGATCATCCATAACATCAATAATGGCAATATGGGCATCCAGTTGTACAAACTGCTCCACAATCTGGGCACCAATCCCCCTAGCCCCACCGGTAACCATAATGGTTTTCCCTTTATAACCACTAAAACCCATTTTAATATTTGGAGTGATTGCGGTTTTCTCCATATTTATCAACCCCGACTTTCATTTATACGATTTCCTCACACTTTAAGACAGATGTTTAAATTGTGGAAGCCACTCTCGATTTGCTGCAAACATTTCATCAACCATGTTCTTAATTTCCTCTAAACTTAACACTGCTGAAGTGAGGGGATCAAAACAAATCGCATGAAATATTTTTCGTGGATCTCCTGTTAACGCTCCTTCTACTGCTAATTCCTCACAGCGTGCGCTTGTATTCACTAATAAAGCCAGCTGGTCCGGTAGTGGACCGACATGGATAGGGCTTAAGCCACCCTTGGAGGCAAGAACAGGAACCTCTACACAACAGCCCTCAGGTAGATTGTCAATGAGCCCAAAATTTCTGACGTTTCCATTAAACTCAAATAAATTCCCACTACCAATCGTCGCATCAAATATATAGGCAGCATATTCCTCTCCCCGCTGCAAGTCGATGGGACTGTCTCGCCATTCCTCCATTTGCTGCTGCCAATGAACCCTGCGCTCTTCTGCGTGTTTGATGGTCATCGCATATTCGCCTGGATTCCATCCCGTACCATGCGTGCAGTATTTTTCGATCAAATCAGGACGCTTACGAAACCAAGCATTATATTCGGAATTATGTCCACTTGATTCTGTGACATAATAATCCAAATGAAGAAACATCTCATTTCGCACTTGTTCTTCGTTGTATATTTCCGGCCTCTTTAATACCGCCTCACGGATTAATGGATAAGCGTCTTTGTTATTCCACTTATAGTCCAGATAAAAGGCCTGATGGTTAATCCCTGCGCATCGATAGGTAATTTCATTCATAGGCGCGCCGATCCAGCGCGCCAACATTGCTGCCGTGCCTTGGACACTATGACATAACCCTGTTACTTGTAGCTTACTTTCACTTTGCATCGCTCTACAAAGCATTGCCATTGGATTCGTGTAATTAAGGAAAATAGCGTCCGGGCAATAGCACTCAATATCTCTACAAATGTCCATCATTGCCGGAAGCGTGCGTAAAAAGCGAAAGATCCCCGAGGGTCCTCTCGTGTCGCCGATATTAATATCCACCCCATATTTTTTGGGGATTTCCAAATCCGTTCGCCACACTTCTAAATCGCCGACGAGAATGGTTGTCACGACCCCATCAGCCCCTGTTAAGGCTTCAGCTCTATTGGTCGTTGCCTCCACAGTAGCCCCGTAATGTCCAGCTGCAATGATTTTTTCCACCATACTTTTAGCAAATCCCAATCTCTCTGAATCAATATCCATCAAGGCAATGGTGCAGTCCTCAAAAGCTGGAAAGGTTAATAAATCACGGACTAAATTTTTCGTGAATACTAAACTCCCTGCACCAATAAAAGTGATCTTTGTCATCCTTATATCCCCTTTTTAAAAAAATGACGATTTATCCTTAACCGTATCTTCATAAGTATCTATTCCGCTTGTTACGTACACGGGTTATGACTGACTATCTGCTTTTTCGTAGGCCATTCGTGGAATCTGAGTGGCTAATTTCCCACCACTGACATCGATCAAAGTCCCAGTGATATAACAAGCTTGGTCAGAAGCGAGGAAACAGATAAGATAAGCCACCTCTTGCTTTTCCCCCCAGCGACGGAGGGTTAAAGTATTCAATAACTCTTGTTGTCTTTCCTGTGGAAGCTCTGCAAAGTGATTCATCTCTGTAGGAATCATCCCCGGCGCGTAGCAATTGACTGTAATGTTCCATGGGCCTAATTCACCCGCAAGTGTGCGCGTGAATTGCTTTACTCCGGCTTTCGACGAGGCATAGGCAGCACTTCCGAAACTAGGGACAATGGCAGCAAAGGAGGAGGCATTAATAATCCGACCAGACTGTTGTTGCTTCATAATGGGAATGACCGCTTTACACATTAAAAAAGCACCTTTCAAATTAATATCATGATTCAGATCCCATTGATCTTCCGAAAGGCTATCAACTGGACTGCCCCCAGCAACACCAGCATTATTGACTAAAATATCAATGCGTCCATACACCTCTTCAATATCAGCAATAACCTCCTGAATCCGCGAAAAATCACGGACATCACAAAGATACTGTCGACCTTCAAAGCCCTTTTCAGAAAACTCATCCGCAACATCTTCAAGGTAGGTTGCCTTTATGTCAATGACAATGGTTTTGACCCCTTCCTGAGCTAATGTCGTTGCAATAGTCCTACCAATACCGCGTCCCCCACCTGTCACGATGGCTACCTTATCTTGTAAATCAATGTGCATGTATAAGGACTCCTTCCTTTTTACTAGGCCCGATTTATTTTAGATTCATATTTTCGAAACAAAGGGACAATATAAGCAAGGCTTGTGGCTAATTGCCCCTCTTCGTACGCAATGATAGCCTTTACTGGTTCTCCCTTTTCATACGGGGTCCGCCAATCTGCTGGGGGTTTGGCGTGACATCTGACCAATTGAAGCACTTGAGCCAATTGCGCCGCTGAGCGAGGAGGGTAATCGGTCCAATAGTCCTCCGCTAACACTCGAGTATTTCGAGCCTCCAAAGCACCGAGTTCAATAGAAAAAGTCATTTCAGGGCACTTTTCATGCAAGAGATCAAAAAGTGCTGGAAAATCGATGACCCCTTGACCAAGTGGACATCGAACAAGACGATAGCCTTCCTTACTTAGATAGATCCAATAGTCTTTTAGATGAACATTTTTTAGATAAGGCGCGACACGCTTTGCAAAATCAATCGGCTCTTCGGCCGTTGCCAGCGGATTACCCGCATCCAAATTTATCCCAAAATGCGGAGAATCAATCGTCTCACAAAGCCATAGCAATTCTTCTGAAGCAAGATCCTGATGATTTTCAACTGCTAAACATACACCCGCTCGCTCGGCAAGACTTACCGACGCACGCAGTCCGTCTAAAACTTCTTGCAAAAAAGCTTGCCATTGTCCGGTTAATCGCCGACGGTCCCCGCCAAAATTTGCCCCACCTACAACCGTCCGAACCGTCTTTGCCCCTAATTGAACGGCTGCCTCAATCGCGTCAGCCAGTTTATCGGGGGTATAGCCTCCTGCTGCAACTGTAATAAATTGCCCCTTTGTCTCGGCATACTGGGCAACTTCTTCAACATTTTCCAACTCTAAAAGATTAAGGGGGAATTCCACCCCTGAAAGTCCGGCTTCCTGAGCCTGATCCATCAGTTCTTTTGGTCGAATCGCCGGACGGTCAGATTGAGGGTGCAGGCCCATGGCATATGTCGTGCCAAATACGGAAAGTCCCATTTTCATTTGTCTTATTCCTTTCTGTTTCATCATTCATCTTTCACCTGCAGCGTGAAAAAGAGTTATATTATGGCATGGCATTAAAGGAAAATGTGTTTAAATGTACTAGAGTCATATGACTTCAAAAATATATAAAAGAGTTCCCCTTACTCCTTCCCTATCAACAAAGGGTTATCTGGCAGACCAGCCACCATCGATCACTAGATCTGCTCCTGTCATAAAGCTTGAAGCATCCGAAGCGAGGAAGACGATCGCTCCAGCCAGTTCTTCGGGATCTCCCCATCGTCCTAACGCGATATTGTCAATAAAGTAATGATTGGTTTCCGGATCTTCCATCACAACCTTATTGAGCTCAGTTGCCATCGGCCCTGGACTTAAGGCATTCACTGTCACATTATCAGGAGCCCACTCCAAGGCTAGGACTTTCGTCAATTGCAACAGTCCTCCCTTACTCGAACTATACGCTCCTCTCCCTGGTAAAGCGACACTGCCTAACATGGAGGCAATATTAATCACTCGACCATGTTTTTGTCGCCTCATATATTTGGCAACTGCTCGAGCACAAAGGAAAGGAGCTTTTAGATTGGTATTTTGAACCAAATCCCAACTTTCTTCATCAAACGCTTCAATCTCTTTTCGAATGTTCACCCCGGCATTATTGACAAGGATATCAATACTTCCAAAGTGCTCCACCACCGTACGAACCATTGATTCGACATCATCTGCCTGAGTGACATCAACCATCACTCCTAATGTCGGTTGTCCAGTGGCTTCTGCAATAAAAGAGGCCCCTGCTTCCGCCCTTTCCTTATTCCGACTGGTGATGGCCACGTTGGCACCTGCCTCGGCCAAGGCTAGCGCCATGACCCTTCCTAAACCTCCCGATCCCCCGGTAACCAAGGCTACCCTTCCGTCCAATTTAAATTTTTCTAGGCTCATTCCCCTCTGCACTTCCTTCCGTAAAATATGTAACGATCACCCTTTAATAACAAGCTTGTAATGAAAATTTATAGCTTTAGGCCATCGTTAATAAAATTTTTGCGATTTTTCCAGCATTCCCTATTAAGTGTTCAAAACAAGCGCCCCCTTCCTCCAAAGGGGCCTGAAGCGTCCACGGCTCTAAATGGACTTTACCGTCCTCGATCCAATGGAGAGCGGTTTCAAAATCATCGTGGCTATAAGCAAAAGAACCGTGCATACTGACTTCATTACGGATAATGGTATTAATCGGAAGCCTGCTATCAGCTTCATGCAAACCGGTAAAAATGACATGTCCCCCTGATTTTACGGAGGTCATGCATTGGGACCGCGTCACTGCTAACCCCACGGCATCAACGGCTGCATCAAAGCCCCTGTTGGCAGACTCTTGGCCCAAAGCATCAAGAGACGGCACCGCTCTTGCACCCATTTCCCTGGCGATCTCTAATCGTCCTTCGTTAAGATCAATCACCACAATATGGCGTAAGCCCATCACTTGAGCGGCAATGAGAGTGAAAAGACCAATGGGGCCCGCCCCAACGATGAGTAACTGATCGGAAGGCTTAAGGGATAAAAGCCGACAAATATGGACAGCACAAGCAAATGGCTCCGTAAAAGCCCCCTCCTCAAAGCTCACATGATCTTGTAATAGATACGTATTTTTTTCCGGAACAACAACATATTCAGCGTAGGCCCCTGGACAATGAGCGCCTAATAATTTTCGCTCTTGACACAGCTGCTCGCGTCCGGATTGACAATACCCGCAAATCCCGCAAGAAATCAGGGGATTTGCTGTGACTCTATCCGAGATTTGAAAACGTGTCACCGCTTCTCCTACTTGAGCGATCGTCCCAGAAAATTCATGTCCCATAACTAATGGTGGATGTCGCAGCGAATTTTGACCTAAGTAGCCTCCTAATTCCGAGCCACAAATCCCGGCACGTTCGACCCGAATGAGAACTTCATCTTTTTTGGGCACTGGGACCGGCTGTTCTCTAATATTCATGAGTTTGGGTCCTTCGTAGACGAGAGCTTTCATAACGACATTCCTTTCTTTTCTAATATCATTTATTCCCCTCACGTTTTTCCCAACCATCTTTATATAAAGGCAGCCAATTCCCCGGATGATAAGGATGTTTTGATAATTCTTCTAAGTCAAGATCAACACCTAAGCCCGGACGTTCCGAGGGACGCAAGTAGCCATTTTCAACTTTTAACGGATGATCCAGTAGCTTTTCTTCCCATGGTTCATTAAAATCATCAAAGATTTCGTGGAGATAAAAGTTCGGTGTCGCCATATTAAGATGAGCACAGACAACAGAACATATCGGTCCCTGAGCACTATGGGGCGCGATTACGCCATGATGGGCATTCACCATCCCACAGATTTGTTTGGACGCAGAAATGCCCAAAAATTGGGGTTCAAGCTGGATAATATGGACTGCATCATGCTTTAATAACTCGGCAAATTGCTCCCTGCTATAATAATCCTCCCCACAGGCGACAGGCACTGGACTCCTTTTAGCTACCTCAACCATAGCCGCGATGTTTTGTGCAGGAACTGGGGCTTCAAACCATGTTGGTTGATAAACTTTCATAGCATCGGCGAACTGTAATGCAGTGTGGGCACTGAAACGATTATGCCCTTCTATTAAAATATCGACATCAGGGCCCACCGCATCTCGTACAGCACCAATAATATCAAGAGCCAAGGCAAAATCATCTCTGTCAACCGTACGCCACGCAGAGCCAAAGGGGTCAAATTTTAAGGCTGTATACCCTTTCGAGACGACTTCTCGTGCTCTCTCGTAGAAAAACTCTGGGGTCCTTGGTCCTGTGTACCAACCATTGGCGTAACAACGAAGCTTCTCATGACAGCTCCCCCCTAACAATTTATACAAGGGCTGATTCGTGACTTTCCCAATAATGTCCCAACAAGCAGTTTCAACCGCCGCAAGTGCAGACCCCTGTATTTGCCCACCATCCGAAAAAACATCCCGGGTCATTTTTAAGCTAAGGGCCTCGACATCAAAGACACTTGACCCAATAAAGAGATGTTTGAGTTCATGGATGGCGGCTTCTACGGTTTTAGCAAACCCGTTTAATGTCCCTTCGCCAATGCCATAAACCCCCTCTGTGGTGTGCAATTTGACGAACAGCCAGTTTTTCCATGGGTTCCCGACAATAAACGTTTCAACTTCTGAGATCTTCATAAAAAAGCACCCCTATCTCTTATATTCCAAGCTCACCCTTTAATTGCGCCTGCTGCTAAGCCCCTAATGAAATATTTTTGAAGGACTAAGAAAAGGATCGCCATCGGTAATATGGCAATAAGCGCAGCAGCAGCAACCAAATTTAAATTATTTGTATTTTCACCAAAGAAACTGGCCAAGGCTACGGTGACTGTACGAACAGATGCATCTTGCAAGAAGAAAATCGCAAACTGGTAATCATTCCAAACATAGACACAGCATAGAATTAAAATCGTTGCAGTAATTGGTTTTAATAACGGAAAGACTACTCTAAAAAATATTCCCATAATGCTGGCGCCATCTATCCGTGCGGCTTCTTCTAGTTCCCTGGGGATGGTTGACTTAATAAATCCACCATACAAAAAGATAGTTAAGGGTAAGAATGAAGCGACATTATTAAGCACAGCGATGGTTCTCGTATTAATCATGCCGATAGACACCACCATATTATATAGAGGAACCAAAGCCGTTAATGGTGGGATAACCATAATAGCGACAAAGCAGACGTAGACAATTTTATTTAATTTTGTTTCTCTACGAGCCAGCGGATAAGCTGCCAGAGACCCCACGAAAATGAGTAATAAGGCCGCAAACAAGGTGATTGTGAACGTATTAAAGAACGCATGCCCTAAATCGACCTGCTTCCACGCCTCAGAAAAATTGTCGAGCTGAAAATACTTTGGAAAGGCCCATCTGGAACTAAAGTCAGCTGTTTTTTTCAATGACATCGTAATCAGAATATAAAAGGGAACGATATGGACCAAGGCAATAAGGATTGAAAGACCTGTCATAACCCCCTTTGCTGATTTTGACATTATGCCTCAACCTCCTTCCGCTTAAAGAAAGCGAGTGCAAGTAAACTTAATATTAAGATGATAAACATCATCAATATCCCCTGAGTTGCCGCAAAGCCAGCATCCTGTTGGTCGAAATACAGAGAATACATATACGTCGACATAGATTGGGAGGCATTCCCTGGTCCCCCACCAGTAAGAGAGATAATCACATCGAATAATTTCAATCCGCCAATGATATTTAAAACCATATTAATGGTGATGGCAGGGGCAATGAGCGGGAAGGTAATTTTCTTGAATTGTTGAAATACTGAAGCGCCATCAATTTGCGCAGCTTCATAATATTCACTAGAAATGCTTTGAAGGCCAGCCAAATAAATAATCATGGCTATCCCAACATATTGATAGGTATTGACCAATACAATAATCCAAATATTCAGATGCATGTTTCCTAATGTATTTACCTGATGGAACCCTAAGGCCATCAATACATCATTTAACGCCCCGTCTTGATAAGCAAAAAAGAAATACCAAATGTAGCCCATGATAAGGGGACTAATAATGACAGGAAGATACACAATAATACGAGTGACTGATCGCATCCGAATTTTTTGATTAAGCAATAAGGCATAAAGAAGACCAAATATATTTTGCAAAATTGTACTCCCGAGACCATAAATTAAAGTATTCCTAACAACAAGCCACGTTGTTGAATCCGAAAGCATCCGTTTGTACTGCTCTAGACCTATAAATTTGGAATCCTGTGAAAAGCCATTCCAGTTTGTAAATGAAATTTTCAATCCATCAATGAACGGATATATAATAAAAATGATCACGAGAATGCAAGCGGGGAGATACATCCAAAAAAGCGAATATCCCACTCTATACTTGCGTTTAGAGCTTTTGGGATGAGATAATTTAGAGCTTTTTGCTAAATCATTCAATGCCACTCAACTCCTTATCTACAGATCCAAAAGGTAGTCTTTTTTTGCGGGGATAAAAGACCCTATGCGGTCCTTATCCCCCAAAGTCACCATCATTCTATTGGTTTTGTTTTCTCAGTCGTGTATACTCATCTCCCATTTGTTTAGACACCTGGGCCGGGGTTTTGGCACCACTGAACAAATCTTGACCCGTTTTCCCCATGACATCCCACATCCCACTTGGCAAATAAACACGATCAAAATAAGGAACAATTGGTGAATCACTGTATTTGTTATAGTCATCAGAATAATAATTATCGACTTTAACATTGGTCAGCCCTGGAGGAAGAGAAGACAATTCAGCGATTTGTTTGACATACTTTGGTTGTGAAATGAAATCAATAAACTCTTTAGCTTCCTTTTGATGCTTCGAGTCTTTCCAGACCGCGACTGTATAGCGCTCACCTCCTGTGTAAACAGGTTTTTGATTAGGGTAAAAAGCAGGCGTCGGCAACAACCCTACTTGGACATCCTTATTTAAAGCTGTCGTCTCTGGACCAAATGAGCCACTAATAAAAGCAAAAGCGATCTTTCCTTGGGCCATTAACTGGGTGGCTTGTGTGCCTTTTGCTGTCAAAGCGTCTTTGTTTACTAACCCCTCATCTTTTATTTGTTTTAATAATTCTGATAATTTATCGTAATGTGACCAGTCAAAGCTGCCATCAAGGAGTTGTTTACTATAATCATGATCCTTATCAGTAATTAACAAGGGTGTCGCCATGAGATCATAGATGCCTCCAAAAGCTGTGGCTTCACTCCCACCAATCCATAAAGGCGTAACCTTGCCGTTACTTTTTTCTTTCACCGTTTCCAAAGCCTTAACAAAGTCATCGATCGTCGTTGGTGGTGTTATTCCATATTTTTCAATTAACTTCTTATTATAAGCTAAACCATCCTTCGCTTCATTCATCGGATAGGCGTAAACCTTCCCTTTATCATCGGTTAAAATCGGCTTCATCGCTTCATCCATATCTTTGACCCAATCCATATCACTTAAATCAGCCGTATAATCCCCATAACGTTTGATTGCCCAGCCATGTGTATCAAATAAATCAGGCATTTCATTCGCTGCCATTTTAACTCTTAATAGTTTTTCATAGTCCTCACCTGGGAAATTGGCATTTATTTTAATGTCGGGATGTTCCTTTTCAAAATCGGCAATGACCTTTTTAAATTTAGGCGCTTCGTCCGTATTCATTGTGGAGTAAAGCGTGAGCGTTACTTTGCCCGAACCAGACCCTGACCCTCCTGATTTTGAACACCCTGAGAGGATCACAGAAATCACAAGAAGAGAAATAACAACAATGACAAACTTCTTCATATTTCATCCCCCTAGAATAATGAATGAATGCAACAAATGTCTCCATTAACCCCCTTTTTCTTTCTTTTTTAATTCCTACCCAAAAGACTTTTCTATATGAGGAAACAAGGTAGGCCGCAAGTCAATCAGAGTTTCATAATTAAGTTAATTTAAAATCAAGCTTCAGTAGCCTAACCGTCGGTCAAGCAGGATGAATGTACATTCAACGCATAAAAACGTTAAATCCAGAAGAACACTCACAGGAAATTTCATAAATAATAAAAGCGCTTTCATATCATTTTAAAGATATGCGCACCAGAAAGGGTTATGTCATTAACTTTAGAATTTTAAAATTATTTATCGATTGAATACGTATGCTCGTGCCTTTACGCACTTTCTCCCCTTTTTTGTTTAAAGGAAAGGTTCTAAGTCAAATGTTGAGACACTAAAAAGTGTGACTACCAATAAAATTCCAACGAAAATAGCGAGACCAAACCTACATGATTGCTATAGATTCCGACGTAATGGGGAGATGAGAGGAGCTGGGCGCACATATCAAGGCTGAAACTAACAAAAAGCATCACAGCAATCAATTTAATAGTAGATTATCATTATAAATCCCAACGTATATAATAGAACTAAAAGAATAGAGCCCAAAACCTTCCGAGAAGATTCTGGGCCCATTTTTTACACTATACCAAAACATAAGCGTGACATAGGAAATTAGGTGTTTACATTGTATACACTTTTTCGTCTATTAAATAGCGCTTAACAGCGTCATGATTGATGGCATACCCTATGCCTGGTGCTGTCGGTACTTCGATTGTACCTTTTTTTACAGTCACTTCGGGTTGGATGATATCTTCAAACCAGTAGCGAGAAGAACCGGCTGTATCTCCGGGGAGTGTAAACTGAGATAATGTTGTTAAGGCGATATTGTGTGCTCGCCCGACACCGGCTTCAAGCATTCCCCCACACCAAACCTCAATACCATGTTTAGCACATAGGTCGTGGATTCTCTTTGCCATTGTAAGACCACCAACACGTCCAATTTTGATATTTATAATTTGGCAACTCCCTAGCCTAATCGCATGGCGGACATCATCTAGCGAATGGATACTCTCATCTAAACAAATCGGGGTTTGAAGCTGTTTCTGTAGCTCAGCATGATCGAGGATATCCTCGTGCCCTAAAGGTTGCTCAATCATCATTAAATCAAGATCATCAAGCTGCTTCAAGTGTTCACTGTCCTTTAAAGTATAAGCAGAATTGGCATCAGCCATCATTGGGAGATCTGGAAAGACCTCCCGTATGGCTCTAAGAAACGCCACATCTTGTCCAGGTTTTATTTTAAACTTAAAGCGTTTGTAACCTTCTCGTAAGTAGCTCTCTATTTGTTCAAACAGCTGAGGCATTGACTCAGGAAGGCCAAGACTAATCCCGACATCAATCGTTGACTTCTTCCCTCCAAGCGCTCGCGCTAAAGACACGTCTTGGCGCTTAGCATATAAATCCCAGATCGCTCCCTCCACTGAGGCTTTTGCCATGTTATTTCGCCGTATAAAGGCAAAACGCTCACTCACCTGATCAGGATGATCAATAGGGGATTTTAATAAAAGAGGAATAAGGACATCTTCAAGTAAATATTCCGTCGTCTTGACTGTTTCCTCTGTATACCACGGCAGATCCATGGCAACAGATTCTCCCCAGCCACTCCGACCGTCTTGATCAATGGCCTCTATCAATAAAAACTGCTTTGTTTGCGTCGATCCATAACTTGTCTTAAAAGGGTGTTTCATCTTCATTTCTAACTTGCGAATAATAACCTTATTCAGTTGGATAGATTCGTCTTTCATGTCAATCTCCCTGTATTCCAAATTCAATGCGGCCTGTTGCATCTATCAAAAAGATATATTATGCCCCCGAAAGGATAAAGTCAACTCTCTATGTTTAAAGAAAATTATATGTGTTAACACCAAAAGAGCTGTACTAAGAATATCAATGATTGAGGCTACTTTCTCATTCTTTGATATAATAAGGCTGTTAGTCTCGCCAAACATAGAGAGGAAGCCCTCTCCAAGCGTCCAGTTTAGACTTTCGAGACGGCTCCCCTATATTATTCCTCGATACTATTCTGTTTCCCCTCTTCCACCGTTGATGGAGTGCTTGCGGCTGCCTCGGAGAAATGCTTAAACATCTTTAGGGGTGTTTTTTGCGTTAATCCCTGTAAGATCCCATTCAGATCTATCCCTGAAACATCTTTCAACGTTTCTGGCATTTGTGTCATGAGTTTTGTGACATAATGACTCATTCGTGTTGCCCCGTCACTTTTATCTGAAGCTCCTCCATTGTCAATCACAGTGACCTTATCTATAGCGCGTAGTGGAGACGCTACTTTTTCGGCGAACTCTGGTAACATTTTCGCAAGCATATCAAGAATGGCCGCTTCACCATACTTTTCCATAGCCTCAGCAAGCTTCTCTTTCGCTTCGGCTTCGGCAAGACCCCTGGCCCGTATAATTTCAGCTTGGGCATTCCCTCGAGCACGTTCTGATGAGGCAGCTGCTTCCCCTTCCAAACGGACCTTCTCGGCATCAGCTTCAGCCGCTTTCAGGCGTGTAACTTTATCAGCCTCTGCGCGCTGTTCGGCAGCATAGCGATCCGCGTCCGCTTTTTTCTTTACCTCAGCATCATATTGACGTTCACTCCGTAAGATCTCCTTCTCTTCTAATTCAATAGCTTTTTGTTTTTTAACCAATTCAATTTTCATTTGTTCTTCTGTAACTTCCTGTTCAGAACGTGCCTTTTGCAAATCATAAGCCATATCAGCTTCCGCCTTCGAACGATCTTGCTCCCTTTTAAAGGATGCCATCTTCAATTCCTTCTCTTTCGTTGCTTCAGCAATATTTGTATCCCGTAGGAGCTCCGCTTTTTGTCCTTCTTCATCGGCCTGGGCTTTACGAATCCGTGAATCTCTTAAAGCATCTGCCTCCGATATATCCGCATCTCGCTT
Source organism: Pullulanibacillus pueri (assembly GCF_014639255.1). Classification (GTDB taxonomy): domain Bacteria; phylum Bacillota; class Bacilli; order Bacillales; family Sporolactobacillaceae; genus Pullulanibacillus; species Pullulanibacillus pueri. Next base: position 139,880 of record NZ_BMFV01000001.1, on the reverse strand, counting down.
CACCTCAGCAATTCTTGGCTTCCCAAGGGCTTCGAGATATCCATTCTCATCTTGGACATCTTTAATGGTAAAAGACACGATTTGCAATCCCATTTTCTTCAAATCTATCGAGGCTTGACCTTGAACCTCTTGGGCAAAACGCTCGCGATTTTTATAGATTTCTTCGACGGTCATCGTTCCAAGAATGGCTCGCAGATGACCCTCTAGAACCTCTTGGGCTTCACCTTCAAGCTCGGCATCCTGTTTACCCAAAAATTGTTCGGCTGCTGTCGCAATTGCTTCTGTTGTATTGCCAACTTTAATGATAGCAGTAGCATCGGCCATAACAGGCACACCATTTTCGGTATAGACATTAGGAGTCGATACGTCAAGCTTATGAGAGCGTAAACTAATGAGTTCCTTTTGTTGAAAAACAGGTAAAATAAAAGCCCCGCCACCACGTACAATTTTAATCCTTCCATCCGAGGCGTCCCTAAATACATTCTTTGAACCTAAAAAGCTTCCCGTAATGATCATCGCATCATCTGCACCTACTGTCTTATAGCGCGAGGCAAAGGCGATGGCCAAAATTAAAATAACAACGACGACAACTCCAACGACAATCAATGCATTCATATCCATTCGATTTCCCCCTTATTATGAATCTAAGAGGTCTTCCATCGGAGAGACATGGAGTACCCCTTCTTCATCAACTTGAACAATCACAACTCTTTGACCACTTAAAATCTTAATCCCATCAAAACTTTTGGCGGTTTCATTTTGACTCCCAATCGCAGACGGGATGTAGACCTCTCCATAGCCATGTTCAGGAATAGTCGTAATGACTTCTGCCATTCTGCCTTCATAATCCCGAATAGAATGGGCGTTGGAACTTTCTGCTCGCGATAATGGGATAATAAGAAAATAATAAAGTGAAATATAAGTTACACTGCCTAAAATAAGACCAATGATCAGGACTAGACTTACACTAAGACTCGTATATGTCGTTAAAATGATTCCTGTTCCAGAAATGACGGCTAATGTGCCAAAGATTAAAAGCGGATGAAAGAAACCATCCAGAATCCCGTCAAAAATATCTCCTAAAAAGAACAATAAAATCGCAATGACAAAACTCCCAACGAGCACATACCAATAAATTGATAGAAGATCAACCATCTCTACCCTCCCTTCACAATAGAATCAATCGCATCCAAAAATATAGATTTTTAATAAAATACGGATAAGTAAGAAAAAGGTTTCGTTGTTTTCCATATTATGATTTTACTGTAAATAATCACATGTACTAGCATAACTAAAATACCTTTGTTTATTAATACTTAATATTTAGAATAATTTCTTTAAAAATTTTTAATTTCTTATAGAAATTATGAGAATTCATAGTAAGATAGAAATGTAGAAGTAGGAAAAAAACGAGTTTTGAGGGGGACTTCACTGTTGGACTCTACTTTTCTTTTATCCAGTAAAGAAAAACTTATTCAATATCTTAGGTTGCATCGCTCAGATCTCATCAAAAAATGGATAGACTTAATCTATTCCAATAAAGAGGATATTTACAAAGAGCGGTTTCCTAAGCATGCCCTGGCTCTATTTGCTTTAGCCATAAAGTCGATTAACAATGCTTTGTCCGATCAAGAAATAGAAAAACTCGCGAATAAAATAGCCAACGAAAGAGTCCAAGCCAATGTCCACATTGGGGATTTTGTTTACAGTTTAAACATGGGACGCACCCTTTTAATCAGTTTCATCCATCAATCAGGAATGTCCATTCAGGAGTTATCACCTATTGTCAACAATATTAATTCTTGTTTTGATCGCTTTTCTTACTATGCAGTCAATAAATTCACACGATCTAAAGAACAGGAGTTACAAGATAAAGTACTCTATATCAATCAAACGCATAAGGATCGTCTTTCTTTATTAGGTCAAATGTCTTCCAGCTTTGTCCATGAATTTCGAAATCCATTAACTTCTGTAATGGGTTTTGTCAAGTTAATTAAAGCTGGACAGACCAATCCTATGTATTTAGATATCATTGAACGTGAATTAAGACAGTTGAATTTTAGAATTACTCAATTTTTACATACTTCTAAGATTGAAATTATTGATAAAGAAAAGAAAAATATTATTCTCGTCACTTTAATTGACGAGGTCTTAGATTTTATATATCCTAGTCTACTTGATGGTGATATCGTGATCGAAACCGAGTTTAATTTTGAAAAAACGATCATGGCCAATGAAGATGAACTCAAGCAAGTCTTCATCAATATCCTTTTAAATTCCATTGACGCTGTTAAACTTCATAAGACGCCTCGCAAAATAAAAATAAAATGTTATGAAGAAGACGAACAAATCAAAATCAGTCTCACCAATAACGGACCGTCCATCCCAGAAAACACGCTAAAAACAATCTTTGAACCTTTTTATACGACAAAGGAATTAGGTACCGGTATTGGTCTTTATGTTTGTAAAAAAATTATCGAAAAACATCACGGAAGTATCTCTTGCCATTCAACGGAGGAGGAGACAACCTTTCAAATCGTATTACCTGTCTCCTAAACGGGTTCACTTTGAGCAGTTCCCCCTTATAAAATAGGCTTTTTTCATAGGAACATACGCCTTGTTTCATCATAGGTTAATAATGAACAAGTCAGTTAACCTATAGAAAAAGGAGCAAAAGAAAATGTATCCTGAACGACAACTTAGCGCTCATCACGGAGGATATTACCATGGTGGTCACTGGGGACAGCCTCCCTATCGATATTGGGGCCCGTATCGTCCACCTTTTTATCCTGTTCCATACCCTTATTTTTATCCGAGACCCTTTTTTCCACCCTTTCCTTTTTATTAAACTTTATAAACTAAAATGGCCAGTCTTAAATATAAGGGAGAAGCTCAACGTTCTCCCTCTCTTTATATCTATGATAGGGTTCTTGAGAGATGACTGTTTCGACGATTCCTCTTTGCAAAGCGCATGATCCTTTTTACTCCCCTCATAAAATATATTTCCTCTGTCAATGATCCTAAAAACACCATTTTTTTGACATACTTGTCATAAGATAAACTATATTTAAAAATGACCTTGTTTTAATAAGTTTAAAAAAGGTTATTGGAGACTATTGGAAGGAGTGTGAAAATGCAAGGAGAAGTCATTGTTTCTCTCAGTATTTACATGATCGCCATGTTAGCCATCGGATATTATTCATATAGACGAACGACTAACATATCGGATTACATGTTGGCAGGACGTGGGCTTGGTCCAGCAGTCACCGCTCTATCTGCAGGGGCTTCTGACATGAGTGGATGGATGTTGATGGGACTCCCCGGTGCTATGTATGCCTCAGGACTCTCGAGTGCATGGTTATCCATCGGTTTATGTATCGGTGCTTATTGCAATTATTTATTGCTGGCTCCCAGATTCCGTGTTTACACAGAAATCGCTGAGGATTCCATTACGATTCCCGATTACCTAGAAAATCGTTTTCAAGATCGTTCCAATCTTTTACGGCTCGTTTCTGGTCTTGTCATTCTTGTCTTTTTTACGCTGTACGTATCCTCCGGGATGGTCTCTGGGGGAACATTATTTGAATCAGCCTTCGGACTTAATTATACTACTGGCCTTCTCGTCACTGTCGCGGTTGTTGTTTGTTATACTTTATTTGGTGGTTTCTTAGCTGTCAGTATGACGGATTTTGTTCAAGGTTGCATCATGTTTGTCGCCTTAATCTTAGTTCCCATTGTTGCCCTTACTCATGTAGGTGGAACTCATACTATGACAGAAGATATTCGTTCCATTAATCCACATCTTCTCAATTTATTCACTGGAACTTCCGTCATCGGCATTCTATCATTAATTGCTTGGGGATTAGGTTATTTTGGCCAACCTCATATTATCGTACGATTCATGGCGATTAAATCGACTCGAGAACTTCGCACGGCTCGTCGAATCGGCATGAGTTGGATGATCATCTCCATTATAGGTGCAATGGCCGTTGGGCTTATTGGCATTTCTTATTTCTCCCATCATGGGGGTTCATTAAAAAATCCAGAAACCGTATTTATTGAATTTGCCGATATTCTTTTTAACCCCCTGATTACTGGTTTTATCCTTGCTGCTGTGCTTGCTGCGATTATGAGTACAATCTCCTCACAACTTCTCGTCAGCTCAAGTGCAGTAACAGAAGACTTTTATAAAACTTTCTTTAGAAGAAGCGCCTCAGACAAAGAACTTGTCTTTATCGGACGTGGAGCCGTTCTTCTCATTGCTTTGATTGCGATTGGTCTCTCTTATACAAGCCAATCCATCTTAGATATTGTGAGCCATGCGTGGGCAGGCTTTGGCTCCGCCTTTGGCCCGGTCATTCTGCTCAGTCTCTATTGGAAACGCATGACCCGCTGGGGGGCCCTTGCTGGAATGATGGTTGGAGGACTCACTGTTATTTTTTGGCTAAACATTTCCCATCTCCCTCTTCCGCATTTTATGGATTGGGCTCAAACTAATATTTATGAAATGATCCCTGGATTTATCCTCGGGCTTATTGCATTAATCGTGGTCAGTTTATTAACAAAGGCACCTGAAAAGGAAGTTTCTGATCAATTCGCCGCCATGCAAACCAAGTTAAAAGCAGACCTCGCCCCTAGTCACAAAACAAAATCATAAAGTCACCAAGAAGGACTTCTTCCTTTTCGATAACATCAATAAGATTAGGGTCAGTAGCACTTCGACCATTGATTAAGCAATACTTATCCTTAAGCACTTCATACACAAATGAAAAATCGTTAAGATCATTGAGGTATTATGAGATTATGGAGGTCCATGGAGGGACTTAGCTTTATTGACTATTGTTTAGAAATCACCGTAACCATCCATTTCACTTAGTGACTTTCTTTATGAATTAAAAAACGCAGAAACTCTCAATAAAGTTTGAGAGTTTCTGCGTTTTGTTTGTCTGTTTAAATGAATACACCTTCGACATGTCAGTTAATTGAAGCGCAAGGCGCGAGACTCCTTCGGGAACAGCAACGATCGTTTCTTCACGAATACACTTTGAGTTGTTCCGAGGAAGCTAACGACGAACCAATACGTGTAGACGCAGGAACAGGAGATTTGTAAGCCTAAAGACTTGGAAAAATATTCCATTCCCAAGTGAGCTGAGGCCACTAAGGACGATCGGTTAAAATCGTCACGTCCTTAAGGAACTTCGACTAAAATCGTCACATCCGTGTGACAACGTCGAAGCTAGCACATCCTGTGCGTCGAACACCGATCCTACCCACATCAAAAAATCGTAAGAACACGATTTTTCTGCGAGGACTAATCTCTTAGTCGCTTTCCTTAGTCCTGTGGGCATGAGGAAAGCGAGCGACCTGTAGTGGCAATCAACCTCTCGGCAGCATCTTATTTTAAAGGAGACTTTTTCAGTGGTCTCAATTATTAGGGCGTTCTTTTTTGATGACTTACTTTGCTTATAGATAGCTGGCAAGCATATAACATATTTCTTACAAATCTATTAAGAAGCGACACATTGTTTCAAGAATACGTTACACTAGAGTAAGAGTTTCTATTATTTTTGACGAAAAATGTCAGATCCATCAAGAATACCACCTACTCTTCGTGTAAGGACGTGAAACACATTGAATCGCTCTATTCTAACAACAGCACTGATGGCTTTCTTATTCGTATTTTCCACGGCCTGCTCCGAGCAAACGAGTAGCTCCGTACATAATAAATCGAGTGTGAAAAATAATAAGGATGTAGTGGAAAATAAAAGCAAAGAAAAAGCCTCTGATGAGTCTAAGCAAAAAGGGGATCAACAAAAAGCTACTGCAAAGAAGGTTAAACCGCAAAAACCCCAAGACCCATTTAAAGCCCTCACGCCTCAGGAAGGAGTAAAACCACTCAAAAGCAATTATTCAAAGGATGAGCTTGAATTAATGCCTTTGCTTGAGGCACATGGTGATACGCGAGAAAGAAGTGTTCCTTTTGGTCAAACATTGCAACATGGTGGAGAAGATCATACACAGGGTCCTTTAAAACATTACCGCCTTGTCGCTTTTTATGGAAATCCCCATTCAAAACAAATGGGCATCCTTGGGCAATTGGAGCCTGAAACGCTCATGACCAAATTAAAAAAACAAGCGCAAGCCTATTCTAATGCGGATCCAACTCATCCTGCCATTCCAACGCTGGAATTGATCACCACCATTGCCCAACGTGATCCTGGTCCAAACCAATTATACTATCATATGACGCCTGAACAGGATTTGAAAGATTATGAGAAACTGGCTAAGGATAATGGCGCCATTCTTTTATTAGATGTCCAACTTGGGCGTGATAGCATCCTCCATCAGGTCAAGCTTTTAGAGGATTATTTGAAGCTACCCAATGTTTATCTCGCTATTGATACCGAATTCCATGTCAAAGAGGGACAAACGCCTGGAGTAAATCTCGGCCATGTGGACGGCAAGAAGATTCAAGAAGCCATCAATTATGTCTCCACTCTTACTAAGAAGCATCATCTGCCGGACAAAGTAGTCATCGTCCATCAGTTTAAAGGCGATATTATTGCCAATAAAGAAGCCATCAAGCCGACCCAAAATACAGAGGTTGCCATAAACTATGACGGTTTCGGTTCTCCTGGCAGTAAACTTGCGAGTTATCATGGATTAATCCGAAATGAAACTGTCCAGTACGGCGGGTTTAAACTCTTCTATAAAAACGATCAACCGTTGCTAACACCAAAGGACGTTATTCAACTCGACCCTGCCCCTGCCGTCATTGATTATCAATAATCAATAGCCAATCAGATCCTCTCAATCCTCTCCATTGAGGGGATGTTTACTTTTCATAGTAAAAATGGCAGCTTTCGGGCAAATTACTGGACGAATACCAAAACAATCCGTATCATTTCTAATGAGAAAACTTGGCGTATCCTTCACAGCATCGCCAAGCACAGCCTGATGTTTAGGCATACGCCTTCACACATTAAAGTTGTCGTCTTAACGGCGATAACAAAGTTGTAATTATAAGGTCTTTCCGAAAAGTTATACATTCTGACGTTACAAGAAAGAGGATAAGGAGTATCTAATATAATGACTAAACATCAACCCAAACATTTTCATAATATCCCATTATCTGTCCTTGACCTTTCTCCGATCAACGAAGGTAGCCAGCCTGGGGAGTCCTTTAATAAAAGTGTCGATTTAGCTCAGCACGTTGAAAAATGGGGGTTCCATCGCTATTGGTTAGCGGAACACCACAATATGCCTGGCATCGCGAGTTCAGCAACATCGGTTGTCATTGGACGAATTGCTGGAGCAACCGATCATATTCGTGTGGGATCGGGTGGGATTATGCTGCCCAACCATGCCCCTCTTGTCATTGCTGAACAATTTGGTACTTTAGAATCGATGTTTCCGGACCGTATTGATTTAGGTCTTGGCCGTGCTCCCGGAAGTGATCAGGCTACCGCCTATGCTTTACGAAGAACTTTGCATAGTAGCCCTGAAGACTTTCCTTTACAAGTAGAAGAGCTTCAAGATTATTTTAAAGGAACAGCTCGCGTTCATGCTTATCCTGGTGAAGGTTTAACTATTCCTATTTGGCTTCTCGGTTCCAGCGGTTTTAGTGCTCAGCTTGCTGCTCAAAAGGGGTTACCGTTTTCGTTTGCTAGTCATTTTTCACCTGACTATACGTTACCCGCCCTTCATCTTTACCGCAAGAACTTTCAACCTTCAGAGGTTCTTGAAAAGCCCCATGTGATGGTGGCTGTCAATATTTTCGCTGCGGATAGTGAAGAAAAAGCGAAATGGTTAGCAACCTCACAACAACAACAATTTCTTAGTTTAAGAAGAGGTCAGCCAACGGCTTTAAAACCACCAATTGATGACATTGATGACGTTTGGTCAATTCCTGAACAGGAAGCTGTACGACAATCCCTACAGTCCCCTGCAACCATTATTGGCACGGTCGATACCGTTAAAGAGAAGTTGGAAAGCTTCCTCAATGATACTCAGGCTGACGAAATTATCGTCAACTCCCAAATCTATCACCATGAAGATCGCTTGCGTTCTTATGAAATTGTTGCTGACTTAATGGATTAATCACTCATTAGCGCCGGATACAACTCATCGTATCCGGTGCTTTTTTGATATTTAAAAAGAAAGTGGAAATATTGCAATCATGTAGGTTTTTGAGTCAATATAACCACGATGGGCTACTTCCGCTATACTAGCTGAGTTTTTACACTTAGCTAAAAGTTTAAAGAATGATTAAAAAGGTTAAGAACGTTTTTCGTTTGAAAAAATCACAACATTATTGTTGATTTTCTGTTAAAATAAAGAGAAAACATTTTAACCAAGTGATCAGATTGCTTAACTTTTTAAACGATTACTAAAGCTCTTTGATACAGTTGAACGAGGAGAAAGTCATGAATCCATTTGATACTACTATCTATCACGCGATTAACAATTTATCTGGCCATATTGTATGGTTCGATCACACAATGATGTTTATATCAAAATATGCCCTTGAAATTTACGCCCTACTTTTTATCCTTTTCTGGCTCACATTGCCACGCTCTAGACCTGAATCTCGACATGCCTTAGTCCTGTCCTTCTTTTCAGGTATTTTTGCGCTTGTGATTAATTTTATCATTGCTCATTTTTGGGCTCGTCCTCGCCCGTTCGTCTCCCTTCAGCCCGGGACATTTCATCAGCTCATTCCCCATGCAGCTGATGCTTCCTTTCCAAGTGATCACGGATCAGGAAGCTTTGGATTTGCAGCGGCTACTTGGAAGCTGAACAAATGGATAAGCCGTACCTTTACAACCTTTGCCATCATTGTCATTTTCTCAAGAGTGTATACTGGTGTGCATTGGCCAACCGATGTTCTTGCAAGTGTCGTGGTGGGGGTGATAGCGGCTTTTATTGTCAGGAAATTTTCTCGTTTCTTTTATCCTATCACCAACTTTGGATTAAAGCTCTTTCGCTTGCAACCTAAGACAACGAAGAGAGTAACGCGATACCGTCCATAAAAAATAGACACATCAAAAAAGCGCTCGAGGAATGGCTTCACTTTCCTTAGCGCTTTTTAAAATGACTCTATTCTAAGCATTGCGGTTTAATCCCCATTAGAACAGAAAATTTATCCTTTAATGCGAAGGTTTCTATCTAGGATATTGTTGCTTTCTAAGACAAGAGGCGTCGAAATAAATACCGACATAACGGCTAAGTATTTCTAAAACACTGATCATCTGGACTTTTACCCAAGAGGCTCGCTGTCCTTAAGCTCACAACAAGATTTCCTGAAAAGGGCTTGAAATGAGTACACTTTATTCCCACAACAATTGACTTTAAGCCTTTACACGATACTTCCATTATGTATTATCATTCAGCCGGGAAAAGGCCTCGTAATGTCGCGGGCACCTCACGCGCCTTACGCGTTTTTTCATCCATTGTCACGCTAGTTACCCACGCCTCGGCACAGACCTCGCCCTTTTGATTAGTCATTTCTTGATAAAAAACAAAGCTAGTCCTTCCCACTTTTTCCGGAGTGGTTTTAACGTCCAAGCAATCTCCTTGAGTGCATTCTTTTCGATAATTAATGTTAATATTGACCGTGACGGTTTGAATGCCCATTTGTAAAAAGGCATCATACGTTAATCCCGCTTGTTCATACCATTCCTCACGCGACCATTCTAGATATTCCAAGTATTTTGCATTATTGACATGACCATTCACATCGATCTCCGTTGAACGAACAACGATGGGTAAATGAACTTCTCGCATCTTTCGACTCTCCCAAAATGTTATCTACTGAAATCCTATCACATATAGAGATTAATGACAGAAAGAGATACTCCTCCAGATTCTTACTCAATAATTATAAGGATTGCTTCAATTGTTCGATTTCTTCAGTGGTAAGGTCCGTCACTTCTATCTATCATAATAAAAAGCAAAAAAACATTTGATTTACAGTTTGCCGAAAGCCTTCCGAATATTATCCGGAATCATCACGACTTCTGTTTCCATATCTATTGGAGAACCCGATTCATCAATGCACTCAGCCCAAAATTCTAAATGCTTTTTATCTACATCATGCTGGGAATCCTCCACACTTACGCCACCTTCTCCCTGAATCGAGTACCAATATAAGTACTCCTGCCCCTCATGACACTCTCTAAATATAGTTTCCACATGCATTTTTTCATCTTTCAAGGTTAAAAGAACGTCTTCCATGTGTTCATTTAAAAAATGCATCCACTCATCAACCCGTTTAGCTTTCCCGGACTTCACTTTGAACTTTGAAAGTTCAACCTTTACCTCCATATTTCCCCCTCCAATAACGCCGGAACACTATGTTGTCCGTTTACATGAATAAGTAAACAAATTCACCAATAATACCCAAAAGAATAAAGATCACTCCAAGAATCTGCAGAACATAAAGATATAACGTTGAAGGTCTACCATGTTCCGTGAGCCAACTTTCAGTCACGCGCCAAATCCATAAAGGTTTAAGTGACATCAAGAGACCCAAAACAATAAAAATCCCAAAGAAAACCAGCATCTTGTTCCACCTTTTAATCCATTTTTACTGCGTCTTTCATTTTCCGGGAAATATGTCTTTATAAAACGTCGATCATTTAACAGCCTTTATCTAAAATATTTCCCTTTTTTACGCTTTTCCTTCTTCAACATCCAAGAGAAAGAGTTTTTTGGCAAAGCGCCCTCTCCTTTCTGCTTTCAAACGTCGAATTTTCTCTAATTCTGCCGGTTCCACTCCATGGACCTGTCCGAGAGCATAAATCACTTCAAGCACATCAGCGAGCTCTTCAATAGCTTCATTAGTCTTGCTGCTTTCAAAGTACTCATTTAATTCTTCTTGGGCTTTTCGACGTAACTCAACAAGATAGTCTTCTTCCTCTAATTTTTTCACATGGTAAGTCTGACCATTCTCGGCAATAATCTCGGGAATGCGGTCGCGCACTAATTTATTATACTTTGGCATAAGCTCCTCCATTGACTCGGATCTTTCATCTTAAGATCTGATATAAGCGATGCATAAGTTAAGTATACAAAAATTTCATAATGAAAGGTTGAATGCTTTAATAAATACAATAAAAATCATATACTTAAATTTAGATTTTTATTTCGTATGTAAAGTAGGAGAACACAATTTGAGATCACCTTTGATAACTTATGGCCTTTTATTATTTGGCGTTTTTGCTTTATCCACTTCGGCTATTTTTGTAAAATTAGCTGATGCACCTGCGACGATGACTGCATTCTATCGGATGTTTTTTGCAACCTTTATGGTGCTTCCCTTTCTTTTTTTAGGAAAAGGCAACCGTACTGAATTACGACGACTATCAAAAAAGCAATGGGGACTTGGGCTTTTATCGGGACTTTTTCTTGCCAGCCACTATGTCTTGTGGTTTGAATCGTTAGACTATACTTCTGTTGCCAGTTCAACTGTTCTCGTCACACTTCAACCGCTATTTTCATTGGCTGGCGGATTTTTTCTATTTAAAGAACGTTTTAATAAAGGGGCGATACTAGGTGTCATCATTGCCATTGCCGGTAGTATTGTGATTGGCTGGCAAGATTTCCAGATAAGTGGCCAAGCCTTATTTGGCGATATCCTCGCGTTTATTGCTGCGGGGGTCATCACCGCTTACTTTTTTCTTGGTCAATATTTCCGAAAAAGCTTATCTCTTGTCCCTTACTCTATTATCGGTTACACGAGTAGCGCTCTTTGTCTTGGTGTTTTTGCCTTTCTTCAACACACGTCATTCTTTCATTACTCGGCAACAACATGGTGGGCCTTTCTAGGATTAGCCTTTATCGCGACCATTTTAGGTCAAAGCATTTTCAATTGGCTGTTAAAATGGTTAAGTCCAACCGTGATAACCATGGGTATTCTGGGTGAAACTGTTGGCACTTGCATCCTAGCTTATTTCATTTTAAGGGAAGCTCTATCTCTCCAACAATGCCTAGGCATCATGTTGATATTAATCGGTTTAGCAGTGTTTTTATTATTACAAAGAAAACGAGGCTAGGTTAACGGGAGAAGCCTGCGCCTCTCCCAACTCCAGCCATCATTGACTTCAAAATGACATCCCGCTCCCTCCTGCTTAGACACCTATGTACCTTCGAATCCCATTTAATACTGGGGTAAAATAGGCGCTATCATTGGAAACAAAACCTTTCTTACTTACAGATCTTGAAATCGAGTGCTTCATGCCTGCTTCATCGATTTCAAAACCTTCCACATGGACTTCTGCTAACTCTCCTAACCATAACGCATAGAATTGGCTAAATTCTACTTTAACCATGCCTGAGACTTCCTCCGCCTGTAATGAAAAGTCATCTAAGGAAAAAGGGCTTTTGTATAGAAAGACATTGGCGATTTCTTTGTCTATAAAAGTTCCTTTGGTAGCAGTGGTGGCTATGACCCCTAAAGGAATTAGCGACTCTATTTGAACATCGATCCCTATCTCTTCTTTAATTTCCCTTACACCATCACTTACCGTTTCACCGGCAAGTAAGTGACCCGCGGCTGTAATATCAAACAAATTCGGATAATCCTTTTTGCGCCAGCTCCGCTTTTGGAGATAAATATACGGCTCCCCTTCCTCTTCACTTACAAACCAGCATTGAAAGACCTCATGCCAATACCCTAATTTATGAACGTCTTCCCTTGTCGCTTCGCCTATAGGTGTTCTATGTTCGTCAAATATTGTTAATTTCTCACTCTCCATACTCATATCCTCTCCTCTTTTGGACATCTGAAATAGCCTCCTTATTCCATTTAAAGCGACTTTATAGGTATGTTCAAGTTTATGCTCTGTTTTTATAGTCATAAGAAGGCCGTTTGTTGGAACACTAAAGACATCTTGAAGTAAAGGTGATTCACAGTGAAATCTATCCTTCATATCTATAAAACAGATTGGCTTAATATCATAAAAATACCGATGGCTTTATTTTTAATCATCGGCTTGATGATCCTCCCTTCCCTCTACGCCTGGTTCAATTTAAAAGCAGGCTGGGACCCTTATGGCAATACTTCTAAAATTCCCATTGCGGTGACCAATTTAGACAAAGGAGCCACTATACATAAAAACAAAATCACGAAGACCATTCATGTAGGGGATGAAATGGTTGATCAACTGAAGAAAAATCATAGTCTGGGTTGGACTTTTGTGAGCCAAAAAGAAGCTGAACGAGGGGTCAAGCATGGCGATTACTATGCCAGCATCCTCATTCCAAAGGACTTTTCTAAAAACATTTCATCCATCATCGCTAAAAGCCCAACTCATCCTAAAATTGTATATACTGTTAATGAAAAAGTTAATGCTATTGCTCCAAAGATAACCACCACTGGGGCCTCAACCATTACTGAAAATCTTAATGAAACAATTGTTCGTACGGCAAGCGAAGCCCTCTTCACAGAATTCAACAAAGTAGGGATTGAACTTGAAAGGGAGCTTCCAACACTTAGACGTTTAAAAAGTCAAATTTTCGAGTTACAAGCCCGACTTCCAGAGATTAAATCTGCTGGAGAGAAAATCCTTGCCTTTGAAAAGAAGCTCCCAGAGATAGATCAAAAGGCACAAAAAATCCTGACGATTGAAAAACTTCTTCCCGATATAGAAAAAGCCGGTCAAGCCTTACTACAATTAGAGGAAAGGCTGCCAGAAATTCAGAAGGCAGGAGATGATCTTGCAACCCTACAATCGCGTCTGCCAGACATTCAATCTGCCGTTAATCGCGTGGTTGCCATCGATCAAAGCTTCGATCATTTAAGTAAGAGCTTTAATCAAGCGCTAGCAAATGTTCAAGCCATTTCTCAAGTGATTCAGAAGGCTCAATCTGGATTGAACGAGCTTCAGTCATTAGCAGAAAATGGGGAAAGTACGGCGAGTGGTATCCATCAATTCCTTCAAGCCAATGATCAAACGTTTCAGACGCTTACTCCCGTCATTCAACAAAATCTGCTGCTTATCCAGCAAACGAATGATGGCGTCGCGAATACTGCTCAAGCCTTACGTTCTGGAGACACGCCGCCCGATGTCAACGCCCTTTCCAAAATGCAAAATCGCCTGATCGCGAGTCGCGATGCCAGTCAACACTTGGAAAATTTAATAACCACACTTAACCAGCTCATGCCGAGTGCTCAACTTCAAGCCCAAGAAAAAAGCCTGCAAGCACTCGTGAAAAATCAGGATCAACAAATCAACACCATGACAGCTATTCAAAAGTCCATGGCTCAATCAGGTAGCACCTCTAGCTCTGATAATGAACACCTGCTGGCTTTAACCGAGCAAGCAGACCGCCTTTTGACTTCGATAACTAACGATTCTCAGGGGCTTTCACCAACCGTCAGTCAAGATATTCAAAAACTTATGACTCAAGCAGAAAACGCCAATCAAACATTGAGCCAGTCTCAATCGGAAATCCCCAAGCTCCAATCTCTTTTAGATGAAGCGAATCAGGCCGTGGCTTTCGGTCATGGGGAGCTCGAGCGGCTGCAAAAGGATATGCCAAACATTCAAGCTAAGATCCACTCCTTAGTTGTAGGCCTTCAAGAAAAAATGCCCGGACTCATTAAAGGAGTGAATCAGGCAACTGCTTTTATGAAAAACGATTTTCCAAAGCTCGTCCCAAAAATCCATCAAGCCGCTCAATTTGTTCGTCAGGATCTTCCTGCCACCGAAGCTGATATCCACAAACTTTCTGACTTTGTGCAATATAAGTTACCCGAAGTCGAAGTGACGGTCCATAAGGTTGCAGGGCTCGTGCGCCATGATCTTCCCGAACTTGAACGCTCTCTTCATAATGCCACATCTAAAATCAATGCTTTTGAAAAGGAGAACAATCTTGGTGATATTATTGAACTTTTGCGCCACAATATCCAAAAAGAGAGTGATTTTTTGGCACACCCTGTCCTTTTAAAAGAAAAGAAGGTCTTTCCCATTCCTAATTACGGTTCAGGGATGTCCCCATTTTATACAACCTTATGCTTATGGGTGGGGGCTCTGTTGCTTGTCTCGCTTTTAAGAATAGATGTTGAAGACTCCAACCAAAATTATCGAAGCTACCATATCTATTTCGGGCGGCTGTTAACCTTTATTACCATCGGTCTTTTTCAAGCACTTATTGTCACAATAGGGGACATGGTTCTCTTAGGTGCCTATGTCAAAAGCCCTTTTTGGTTCGTTATTTTTGCATTGTTCGCAAGCGTCGTCTTTATGACACTCGTGTACACCTTTGTTTCTTTATTTGGAAATATCGGCAAAGCCTTAGGCATTATTTTATTGGTGCTGCAGCTCTCCTCTGGCGGAGGGACTTTCCCGATTCAGGTTTCTCCTCCCTTTTTTCAAAGCATTCATCCCTTCCTGCCTTTCACTTACGCCATCAGCCTTATGAGAGAAGCGGTTGGGGGAATCGTGGGCGCCATCGTTTTAAGGGATAGCCTATATTTAGTATTCTTTTTAGTCATAGCGATTCTTTTAGGGGTCATGTTAAAGGGACCTCTGCAAAAATATACACAGCGCATTACCGAACGAGCGAAGGAAAGTAAACTTATTCATTAATATGAAAAGCGGACATGAGGATTTTTCAGTTAAAAAGATACAAGAGCTCCTTCTTGAATGACTAAGTTTGGAGTTCTTTCGCTATTAGAAAACTTGGCTTATACTCCATTGCTTCGCTAAGTACAGCCTGAGGTTCAGGCATACGCCTTCACATATTAATGGTGTCGCCAAGCCTTCATGGCGAAAGCTAAAGTTGCACTTATAAGGTCTTCCATAAAGCTATACCTCCGACATTATAAAAATAAAGTGTTATGTATTATCCTTATTTAAAGACTAATATTCACTTATTTGCAGCATAAAATGGAAATGTGTGACACTCAAAAGGAGGTCTATGTGGATGAGTCAAGAGTTAACTTCTCCCTCTTTAACGCTTTTCGCAGATGCTAACCAAACGGTGAATTACCGCCGCGACACCCATAACTACATCACGCAAGTCTTTGCCCAGGAGCTTCCCGCTATTCGAACGGGTCTATTTAATGTTCATATGAGTCAGGGGATCATTATTCAGCCCCATTGGCATACGAATGTGACTGAGCTGGTCTTTCTGATCCATGGTGAAGTCATCACATCCGTTTTTAATCCCTTTACCCAACAATTAATGACGTATCATTTAAAACCCGGTCAGGTCTCAGAATTCCCAAAAGGATGGTTTCATTGGATCGTTGCACTTACCAATGATGTTCATCTGCTCACACTCTTTGACCAGCCAACCCCTGATATTGTCTATGGCTCTGACTTTCTGCGGTTTACACCTAAAGAAATTATGCATCTCGCCTATTGTATCAACATGGAGGAATATGAACAGGCGATTGCACCCGTAAAAGAATCCCTTATTTTAGGGCCACCGCCTGGATGTCAGTCTAATGCACCTTATCAACAGCTTTCCATCAATCCTAACCAAGCAACATCCCCATCAGCCTATCCCACTCAAACCAACACAGCCTATTATACAAATTATCAAACCCCTCCACAGTCCAATCATTATAGACCCTACCCCTATTCCTATTAGTGATAGAGAAAAAGATTTTTTACTTAAAAGTCAGTAGTTATAGCCAGTATTGTAAGAAGTGGGTGTTGGATAATAAGGATGTCGATGCACAGCATTGGAATGATTCGCTGTATTCATATTGGGATAATGCGATGGATAAGCATTCGAATACGGGTTGGGTGTGTTCCCTTGGTTGGTAGGATTCGATGAGTTAAGACATTCGTCCGTCGTTCCATGGAAGGTATTCATTAGGGCTGCTATTGCTATAGATTGCGACATAACTTGAGAAGAGTTATGAGGGGTTAATAGTGTGGATTTCCGTAGCAGTGCTTATGTGTGGTGAGTTACGTCGCATTTCCTTCAACTCCTAACAGTCAAGATTTAAGAAAAGCACCATTCATCTAGCGTAAAGTTTATCAAAAAAAGGGCCTTTGACTGGCCCTTTTTTGATACGAGGTCATGAAGTCACGGAAAATATAACCGCAAGATCCTCCTCCATAAAGTGATATCAGATTTTTCAGCACCTGCTGTTGAACACTACCACCCGAAAAGATTTTGCACAATTTCTCTGTTCTTAAAAGCCTTTTTCCCATGGATTCAGCATCTTTTTTTGTAGCTAACACTCATTTTACTTTTACGAGGCTATTAATGAATATTTTGCTATGAGTTGCAATGGTTTCATACTTGAAATCCTGAACATAGTGCCCGCAATCAAGTAGAATCTGTTGACTATTATTTACTTTTGAAAGATAGTCTTTTTGATAGTGTTGCCATTCTTCCCGAGCAATTCCTGTCCCAGCACCATTTGATGTAAAAAACAACATAGGAACCTGTGGTGGTGGCATCTCATTAACCTTTTGGGCATTAGCTTTAACACTTTCCAGCTCATTGATCATTGGTTTTGTTTCTGTTCTTCTATAGAAGACTGCTTTATAAATATCTTTTTCATGATTCGTTAGAGTTCCCCCTTTAATTGCGGGTTCACTGTTTATCATAGAGGGAATGAATCTTGTGACACCCATTTTAGCTCCTAATGAAAACAAATCGAAAACGAATGTGGTTTTTGGCATTTGAATGTTTCCATAGGCAGCTGGAACAGCTGGATCTAACCCTACAATCGCGGAAACTTCATTCGGATACTTTTGTGCCCAATATTCGGCCTCTAGCCCAGACATAGAATGTGGAAAAAGTATATAGGGTGGTTTCTCACCAGCTAGCTTTAACGCTTTTCTTGTTTCATCTAGAACTGTATCAATATCTCTTGGAGTATCTGCAACATCACTAAATCCATAGCCTATTCTCTCTGGCACTGCAATTCTATAGCTATCACTTAATCGAGAATACAGGCTTTTGAAATCCAGAATTGGAGAAGCCGTACCTCCTCCAGCTAGAAAAACTAAAGTGGTTTTACCCTTACCTCCTGTGTAAACACTCATACTATGTCCGTCTACTGTAACCATTTTGCCCAATGGCTTAAATAATTCAGACTCCTGATTCAATTTAACTTTATGATTAATAAAGCTAATTAAAACGGCTATCAATAAAATCCCGATAATTACTGCTAAAACCAAGCTCGATATCTTTAGGGTCTTTCTCATTATTGCCTTACCCTTAGACTGTTCTGCCATTTCATCTACTCCTATCTTTCTTCTTGCTCGCGTTTCCTCCTTATATCAATCATTTTTTATTTTAATAACAAATGACCTTTTACTGGCCCTTTGCTTTACTTATTGTTATCGATCCATTATCCGTCGATAGTTTTATTAGATTTTTCCCTTTACCGACGACGGCATCATCTTTATAGAGATTTAAAAGGTTAATGTGTCCGTTGTCAACATGTACATCAAACCTTACATTCGTCGGTTTTTTCTCGGTAATAATATCAATATGCCCATTGTCGCTATCTAATGTAATAGGACGATCAATATCATGCGTCTTAAGTGAGATCTTGCCATTGTCTGTTTTGCCTTCAATAGCCCCTTCAACATTTGCCATGATTATTTTCCCATTACTAGAACTAACATTCACCTGTTTAGACTGTATATTATTGAGCTCAATCACACCATTATCAGTTGATGCTTTTAAATCTTTTGCTTCCATATTTTCAAGATGTACGCGACCATTATTATTGTTAATATGCAAGGCATTATATTGCTTTTTAGGTAGTGACACTTTTAAGTTAAGTTTGGTGAAGATATCACTAATATTAATAAGTTGAAAATGCCACTTCGACTTTAAATGAATCATTAAAGTCGATCCCTTAATTTCTGTTGTCAATTGATAGTTATTCGCTTCCGTTTCTTTTCCTGTCAACTCGATTTTTGCTTTGGATCCCGTTGTAGGAACAACTTCAACCGTCGCATTATCGGTTTGAAATTCCACGGAAGTATAGCGATTCTCTGTTATCATTTTTGTTTCTGCAACAGCATGTGTTTTATTCGTCTGATGGAAAGTTAGGAGACAGCCGATAACCCCAACAACGATTAAGAGGGTTGCCACCCATGATAGCTTCTTAATCTTTAATTTAGTCACGTTTCAAACCACCTTTCACTAGTGAGGCATTGTATTTTAAATAACGAATAAAGCCTTTCGCAATATACTTTGTAGCGTGCAACATCCCCACTAAAATAAAGATCCCTAGTCCACACAGCAAAATAGAACTAAACAGATTGAATAGATTAAAGGCGCTTGGGGTTATAGCAAGATCAATCAATACAAGTAACGGTGAAAGGATAAAGGATACTCCCACTGCCCAACCGGCAATAACAACACCTGCAAAACCAATAAATGGTCCAAGCACAATAATAAGGTTAAAAAAGCTGAGACCAATGACGGCCCAAACCGCACGCATAATATTTCCTGTCGTTGCGGTTGCTTCTAATTTTTCCAGATGATATTCGGCAAGTAATTCCTTAGCAATGTGTTGAGGAGAACCAAGTCCCGAAGCAATCTCCTCTTCCGTCTTCCCTTCTTCAAGTCCGAATGCAAAATGCTCCTTATAATCTCGTAAAATATCTTCGCGTTCTGCCGCCGTTAAACGTTTTAAAGAAGCCTCCAGTTCCTTTAAAAAGCGTTCCTTAGTCATTGCTTACACCTTCTTCTATTAATTGATTGACCCCATTTGAAAATTCCTGCCATTCTTTAATCAACTTATGCAAATAAAGACGGCCCTTTTCTGTTAACGTATAATACTTTCTCGATGGTCCTTCAGTTGATTCCTTCAAATAGGTTGTAAAGTACTCTTCCTTTGTTAACCGTCTTAATAATGGATACACCGAGCCTTCCGAGATTTCGATTCGATCGGAGATCTTTTGTACCAATTCATAGCCATAGCGATCTTGTTTATCTAATAAAACAAGCACACAAAGCTCTAGAACCCCTTTTTTAAACTGTACATTCAATGTCATCACCTTATTCGTTTATATTTAGTACTGTTTATTATACAGTACCTGGTTGCAAAAGCCCTTAACTGTTTACACTATACCATCAGGTACTGTTCATTGCAAGGTACTATTTTATATTTTTATAAAAAGTATATCCATTGGTCAATGAATAACCTCAGAATCCTAAAATGCAGGCTTAAAAAATCGATTTTGAATCAAGGTGTTCAAAACGTATTCTTTCCATCAGTCCCCTACTCATGAAGCTAAAATAGGTTGTCTAGAATACGAACACCACGCCCCCAAAGAGTAAAAATTAAGACCAATGCACTCAAAATGAGTGCATTTTTTATAACGTCAGAATTTATAGGTTAGCGGAAGACCTTATAAAGGGAACTTAGGCTTTCACCTTGGCGACAACCTTAGTGTGTGAAGCTGTATGCCTGAACATCAGGCTGTGCTCAGCGAAGCGGTGAAGTGCAAGCCAAGTCTTCTAAGGCAATTATCAAAGTAAAAGAGCTTTCCTTGCCCCACCTTTCCCTTACGAAGTAAAATCAAATGTGACGATAATATCTAAGGGAGGTGTAATTTTCCCCCTCTATATTTCCATATCCATTCTGCTCAGATTTGGATACGAATCCTTTGGCCTCATAGAAAGGTATGCCCTTTTGGTTTCCTTTCGCAACAGACACCCATTGTTCAGTAGCGTTAAATACTTCTTTTTGTTGGCTTGTCAAAGCATTCAATAACATCGTCCCGATCCCTTCACGGCGTCGATTAGGCTTTAGATATAATACAAAGACTTCTCCTGCCGTCTCAGCGATCATGCCGCCTCCAATGGCACCTATCACTTTGCCCTCTTCTACAGCAACAAAATAACCTCCCCATTCCCTGCTTGTTTCACTCACTTCCTTTTCAATTCTTTCGTGATTATAAAATTCCTTTATTATTCTTTTAATATAGTCTTCACTCCGTATACCTTTATAAGTCGCCCAATAACCATCACTACAGACCTTTGCAATTCCTTCAACGTGACGTGAATCTGCCTTAATAATCTGTATCATATGTATGTCTTCCCCCTTCCATTGAATAGCCCTATCCTCACTAGAATGGGAATGTCTTATAGACCCTTGCCGCCCCCACTTTAAGTGTATAGCTCACAATCTAACTTAAATAATATTTTTACTCCTTTTAAATTGGAAAATCTCATTCACTGCCTGGTGATATCCTCCAGCCTTTTGAAAAGATTTCTTTAGATTCGCGACAGTACTATGGAAAGAGGACTGATTTAATACTTTGTCCGCCGCTTGACGCAGTTGGTATGCCGTCAAACCGTCCATTTGCATTTGAATACCCGCTCCAATTTCGGTTATTCGCGCAGCAATCATTGGTTGATCCGCGCCTTGTGGTATGACAATTAACGGCACTCCGTAATAGAGACTTTCATTGGTACTATTCATTCCTCCGTGTGTAATAAATAACTTTGTATATTTTAGTACTTCGGTTTGTGGAACATAGGCTTTCACAATAAAGTTTTGGGGGAGCTCTCCCAAATCAGAGCGTTGAATCTGATTCCCAATGGACATGACAACTGTATGATCGCTATCAGCAAATGCTTCTAAGCAAAGCTTGTAAAACTCAAGCGTGCGGTTAAAAACCGTCCCAAGCGAGATATAAATGGGACTTTTTTCTTTGAGGACATCAAGATTAAAACTATCCTTATTCATTCGTGAAAGGATAGATGGACCGACAAATTTATACGTTTGATCAAAGGCTTGTCCAAAAGGTTGAAACTCCCTTGTCGTGTAGACTAGAGTAAGTGGGGCTGGATTACAAAAAACTTCGTAAGGAGAGGGTATCTCTACACCATACTTTTCCTTTATCATCGATGTCAGGCGATTAAATTTATCGTTAATAGGTTTAAGTCTTTCTTCAGGGATTCCGCTTAATTGCTGTTCCAATTTGCTATCAAAGGATGTCTTTGTCTCTGCAAAGGAAGTGCAAGAATTGATTGCCGGTAGCTCAAGAATTTGAGCAAGGAAATACCCGCAACCAAACATGGCATCATGGATCATATAATCAAAATGTTCTCCATTAATCTGTTCAAGCACACTAGGTATGACAATATCAGCAGTAAGTAATAGACCGTTTATTCTTTCAAGTGCACCATTTCTTCCACCGGAAAGAAAGGCTTTGATAAACTTTTGACCATCTATTGTTCGGACAATCGCTCCCGTCCTCTCTAGTCGCTCTCGAAAAGCTTCTATCGTAAAGTAAACAACCTCTTCACCGCGCGAAATAAGCTCTTGGACAACTCCGAGAGTGGGATTGATATGTCCTTCTGATCCTGGATTAATAAATAAAACACGTGCCATTTCAACCACTCCTTGAACACACATTTGTAAGAATAGGGGCGCTTCATCATCCCTTGGCAGCCCAAGGCCTTTCTTAGCTAATCGTCTTACTCTCTATTTATTCAACAAAAATAGCCATCTCCTTTTTGAAGAATGGCTACCCTACTTGAACAAGCCTATAGTCAAAATCTTAATCGCCCCGTTCACCGTGCCACAAATCACATCATTTTAAGATGCAATACTTAAAAATGCCATCCACCACTTTGAAAATAGCACCTTATAAAGCCTCCCAATAGCCTTTATTATTGAGGTTTTTAACACACCACTGATAATGGCCATCTTCACATTTCGGAGAGTATAGATTTGCAGTAAGGAAGCTATAAATCAAAACATATATATATAATCGTTTTCTAACACTTTCACTCAATGTTGCAATAATGATGTTTAAATACCTTTCATATAGATTGGCTTTTAATTCATTATACATATCAAGGCAGACCCAGCCTATCGCAATATCAAATAAATGGTCACCGTACATCGTCATGATTCCAAAATCAATAAGTCCAGTCACTTTTCCATGCTTGTTTGCCAAGAGGTTTCCAGGATAAAAGTCTCCATGAATTAACGAATACTCCCCTTCATAGCCTGATGATAAAAAGGCTACTAATCGATTGACTTTTTCATTGTAATGCTGGACATCTCTTTTAAAATAACAGTCTAGTTCCCCTTTTTTCCTAATCACCATTTCTTTCAAAGCAAAATACCAGTTATCGGGTGCTTCTGATGTCTGATTTTCATTGAACAAAACGAAACCTTCAATATCAGACTCAACTTTTGCAGATTTTAATTCTAGATTGGCATTGAGATAGGTTTCCATCATCTTCGTTTGTTCATTGACAGTCATATCTGAGAATAAACGTTGCATATTGCTACCCCGCATTCTTTTTTCAATCGTAATGACCATGCCATTCTCATTATAGATATCATAAATATACGGAAGTTCATAGCTCAAATCACTTGAATCGATTTTCGAGTAGAATGCTTTAAGGACGGTTTGCTTCCGATAATCGGACATCTCATTATATACTTTCAATACTTTTTCATGGTCATATAAATAAACTTCGCATTCCATGCCCGATCCAATAAGCTGCGCTTGATCCACATGAAATTTATCGAGTAGTATTGATTTAGGATCGTCTTTGTTCATCTCAACACCTCAAAGTTTCCATTTTAAACAATCCATCGGTGATTTAAAAAATCCGCAAAAAAAATCAATCTCTGATTGATTCAACGTAACCGTTAAAAAACACCTCCCATTAAATCCATTCCTGCCCATGTTCACGAATAAACTTAATATCGTTTTGATAATGTTCAAGATGCCCTTCATCTACCATCTTTTGAAAAGCAATATCACCTTCACTAACTTTTCTTTTAATGGTTTGACATAACCCCTCCAATCGGAGTAATACCATTTCCAAATAATCTTCGTCTCTTCCATCTCCGTAAGATTCAAAAAACAATTTAATTCTTTGTTTTATCCGGTTGGCATGCTGTGATGATTCATAATAAACTTCCTCACCTGTTTCAGCAATATAAAATCGACTTAAGGGGACGCAAGTATAAAGAGTATAGGCGATGTCCCAAAGTCTTGGACCAGGTCCAGCAACATCAAAATCAATAATACCAACGGGTCTTTTATGATTAAAAACAATGTTATATCTAGCAAAATCATTATGGCATAATACTTCCACTTTATTGGGTGTATTATCTATTGGTTGCCATTCATCTGTTAATGGAAAATCACACACAGCATCATGGTAATGGCGAAGCATCTTCGCTATTTCTTCCAAAGAATCATCAGACCACATGTATTCTTTTAAAGGATCATTACCAGCTTCACCTTCAATAAATGATAGTATCTCTCTTCCCTTTTCATCAATACCCAAGTACTTTGGTGCATAATTAAAACCTTTGTTTTCTAAATGTTTTAATAGCCTATGAATTTTGGTACTCCCTGGTTTTAATTCTCGACGCACAGTATCTCCCAGACGATAAACGCTAGAGACATTTCCACCTGTTAGCCTTTCTTCATTTTCATGATTTGACAACTAGATCCCTCCTTCCTCTAAATACTTTGTATAGAAAGCAAATCATGATCAATAAAATATCCTGAGCTTTAACTACACTTAGAAACAGTTATTCTCCATTTTCAAAATAGTCCCTAATAGTGAATAGCATCAAGGTCCTTCAGTCGGTGGGTTTAAAACATGGTCGGCGAAATCCCTTGCCATTGGCACCCCTGACTTGAGAATGTGTTCTGCTGCAAGCTGATAATTATATTCTGTCTCACGCAACGCTACATCAGGACCAAGTATGGCCCAACAAGCGCCTCTTGCAGCACTTTGAAGCCCAACGCTTCCCGCATTAATAATCCTTTTACCTTTTATCCTTCGGTCAAACTGAACATGGGTGTGACCGCAAACGATAATGTCTTCTTCTACCGAATGAATCATCGGTTCAATCTCTATTTCTGGAGTAGCTTTGCGAATCGCTTCTTCATCACTTCTCGGTGAGCCATGAACAAATAAGACTTCACCTAATCCATCGATATGTAGCGTCACCTTTTCTTGTAAATTGTTAAGGAATTCGAGTTGAGATTTCGTCAATTGGTCTGTGCACCACTGATTGATTTCGGCTGTTCCCTCATCGAGTCCTTGTTCAACACCATATCGTCCTGCCACTTCTCTATCAGCATTTCCTTTTATAAAAAGAACATTGCCCTCAAGAGCCATCAGCCGCTCCATAACCAATGCAGGCTGTGGTCCCCAAGCCAAATCCCCACCAACGACAATGGTATCAACGTCACAGTTACGGACTTCTTCCAAAACAGCATTTAGAGCAAAATCATTGCCATGAATGTCATAAATCGCTGCGACTTTTCTCATCCTTCTCTGCCCTCCCGTTTAACCTATATAGGCTCTTCAACGCTCATTAATAATCTAAAATTACAAAGCACTCTGAAAAACATTATTGGGATTTTAAAGTTGAAGATTGCTGATCTCAACAAGCATCCTCTATCTTAATATGAGGATTTCTAGAGTGTAATGCCTTTAAAAATTCACTCTTTTGGGGGAGATCTTAACACTTTTTTGCTGGAGTGCTTTGTTATAAAAAACTCAATACTTTTGAAGGCACCCGTCAATCTTATGCAAGATCAATCAGCATGACCTTTCCTAGCTTGTTTTAAATACTACCCTCCCCACCCACCTTTAAGAATGCTGTATATAGAGAAGAAGGCCGAAAGTATGTAACACCTTCGGCCCCTCATGTTATACAATGCTAATTTCATCTTAAAAATAGACAGCTTCCCCAGTTCTAGAGGATTCATAGATTGCTTCTAAAATCTGTGTCACCACTAATGCCTCTTCTGGTTTAACAACCGGTTCGGTATCATTGATGATACTTTCAATCCAAAGACGTGCTTCAAGATCGGCATCGCTTTCGGCTTTACCGTCATAGAAGGCTACCCCACCTGCACCTAATTCGACCTGAGTAGTATAGAGCTTGCCTTCATTTTCACCATTAATGCGCAAGCCATCTTTCATATCCGCTCCGCCTTCTGTACCCGCTAATGTACATTGAGCTTCGCGAACGTCTAAGGAATTAAGGGCCCAGCTTGATTCCAAAACAATCGAAGCTCCGTTTTCCATCGTAATAAAGCCGAAGGCAGAATCTTCAACAGTAAACTTCTTAGGATCCCATGGTCCCCAAGCATTAGCCGCATTTTCTTTTTGACCAAGTTTGTGATAAGTCGTTCCTAAAACAACTTTTGGTTTATAGTTATTGAGCATCCATAATGTAAGGTCAAGGGCATGTGTCCCAATATCAATAAGTGGACCGCCGCCTTGCTGCTCTTCATCAAGGAACACTCCCCATGTTGGCACCGCACGTCGACGAATCGCATGCGCTTTAGCAAAATAAATGTCACCAAGATCGCCTTTCTCACATACGGTATGTAAATATCGGCTATCTTCTCTAAAGCGGTTTTGGTAACCAATGGTAAGTTTTTTTCCTGTTCGCTTGGCAGCTTCGACCATTTTCTGAGCCTCAGCGGATGTTTTAGCCATCGGTTTTTCACACATGACGTGTTTACCTGATTCAAGCGCAGCAATTGAAATCTCTGCATGAGATGCGTTTGGTGTACAAACATGAATAACATCTATCGAGCCATCCTGCAAAAGCTCTTTATAATCGGTATACACCTTTGCTTCTTCAACACCATATTCCTGAGCTGCCTTTTCAGCTCTTTCTACAACAAGGTCGCAAAAAGCAACGATTTCAGCCTGCTCGACCTTTGCTAGACTAGGCAGATGCTTTCCATTTGCGATGCCCCCGCAACCAATAATTCCTAAACGTAACTTTTCACTCATCCTTCAAACCTCCATGGAAAAATAATTTATCTCTTATTCTATTAAGATATATTAAATGAAGAAAAAATGTAAGCGTTATAACTCAATTTATGAAAATTTTTTTATTTTTCCTCCTTATGAGCGATGTCAAATCGTTCATATTGTTCAGAAGGGGCATCATGTTTTCGCATTAACGCTGCCATATGATTGACCATAAGTGCTTCAATATCAGGGTCTTGTATGGGATGTAACTGCTCCGGATCCTTTTCTAAATCAAACAACAGAGTGTCTTGAAGATAGGGATTAACCAACGTATTGGCCTTTATTTTTAGTACCTGACAGCCTTTTGTAAAACGAAAAGGTGCTACTAATTCCATATTGGACAATTCTTCAATATTAAATCTCCTATTCATATGTGTAGGAAACAAGGTATATTCAAAAAGAGGTTCATTATTGGCAGTTACCGGTGCTCTCATATAAACATATCTGCCATCGGTACAATTCAACTGCCCCCCGTGAATACCAAATAAAGCAGCCTCTCTCGCCTTAACTTTTGATCGGATGACCTCCCCTAATGGCGTCCCTTCCACATCAGGAGTAGGCTCTAATCCGAAGTAATCTAACAATGTCGGTGCTATATCTATCGTTTGAACTAAGGCATCTGACCGTTCATTTTTCACATTATATCTCGGATCCCATATAAAAAGAGGGATATTGACAATCTCATTATAAAGGGGCTGAATGTTTTTTCCCCACCATTCTTTCTCCCCAAGCATAAAGCCATGATCCGTATTTACAATCAACATCGTATCTTTCCAAAGATCATAGCGGTCAAAGGCGTCTAGGACCCTTCCTAAAGAATGATCACACATACTAAGTAACGCCGCATATTCCTTCACAACGTGGTCAACTTCTTCAGCATTCTCATTCACCTTTCCATAATCAGGCCAGTCAAAATGCTTACCACTATACTGATGGGGATATAAATCTTTATACTTTTGTTGTGTGAAATAAGGCTCATGAGGATCAAAGGCTTCAATTTGTAAGAACCAATCATCTTCATCATGATTACGCTCAATAAACTCTAATCCATGGGAGAAAGTGACAGTTTGTGGATGTTTCTCTTCAGTATCCATAAACTTCCGATTCACTCAATCATGACGCCATAAATCGCCTGTTCTGCGGGTTAGGGTTTCAGGAATATCCGGTTCAGCCACGACGCCTTTCCAGTGATCACCTTCTTGCCCTCAAGCAATCTCCCACGAATTATATCTTGTATGATAGGTCGCGCCACCGTCTTCTAAATAATGCATATGATCTGTTGCTAGATGCGTATAGATTCCCTTGTTCTTCAAAAGATCAATCATTGAATCATCAAAAGGTTCTATTGGCCCCCAACTCCGGTGCAAAAAATTATATCTTCCCGTGTGGAGTTCCCTTCTTGCTGGCATACAAGGGAGACTCCCCGCATAGCAATTATCGAAAGTCACACAACGTTCTGATAATTTTTCGAATTGTGGGGCATGAACCCAATCACAGCCATAGTTTGGAAGCATCCGCCTGTTTAAAGAATCAAACATTACCATAACTGCACGCATTGATCAATCATCTCCACCCTATAAATTTTAATAGTCACTTGTGCAAAAAAGGCTAAATCATAGTGGTAACACCTTATAATACACCGATCTCAATTGACCATGCTTCAAGGTCTCGTTCCAGTCGGGCAGCTAGATCTGGATATTGGTCGACGAGATTCTTTTGCTCTCCAGGATCCGCCTCCATATCAGAAAGGTGCAGGCTATCTGCCACTTTTCTATCAAAATCTAGCATGCCATCTTTAACAAGCTTCCACTTTCCTTCTCTCACCGCCAATTGTCCACTATATTCCCAAAACGCTTGTTGATGCGGACTCTCTGCTCTTTCAGTCACCATAGATAAGATATTTTCTCCATCCATGTCTTGAAGCTCATGATCATCCACACCACAGATTGCCGATAACGTGGGAGCGATATCCATCATCATCCCGACTTCATCACACACCTGACCTCCAGGAATGACTCGTGGATAGCTCAAAATTGCCGGCTCGCGAATGCCACCATCGAACAAGCTCCCCTTATGTCCGCGGAATTGTCCAGCACTGCCTCCAAAATAAGGCGTTTCTGTGCCATCGAGATAATTACGAGATTCAGTAGATGGGCCATTATCACTTGAGAAAAATATAATAGAGTCTTCATATTTATCAATACTGCGTAAGGTTTTTACTATTTCCCCGACTCCATCATCAACCGCAGCAATCATAGCGGCCATAATACGCTGCTCGGGAGGTAAATCCGGAAAGCGATCAAGATAGTGCTGTGGTGCATGCATAGGATAATGGGGTGCATTATAAGGCACGTAAAGAAAAAAGGGGTCTTCGGCATGTTCCTTAATAAACTGAGTCGCTTTTTCCGTAATTACTTCAGTCAAATAAGAGCCATTGTCCCAAACTTCCTTCTCATTGTGCCAAAGATCATGGACCGGGTTAACCCCGTTCGCCTGCTGCCAATAAAAAATGTGAGAATAATAGTCGACACACCCAGCCAGAAAACCAAAAAACTCATCAAAGCCGTGAGCATTGGGACTATTCTCAGGTGTCACTCCCAAATGCCATTTTCCAAACAAGCCTGTCGCATATCCTTCCTCTTTTAATCGCTTCGCGAGAGTTATTTGGGAAGTGGGCAAACCTTCTGTTCCACGTTTACCACCAAGAATTTGACTCACCCCTGTCTTATAAGGGTGTTTTCCCGTTAGTAATGCCGCTCGAGAAGGTGAACACACCGGTGAATTAGAGTACCAGTTGGTAAAACGGACACCCTCTTTGGCCAATTGATCGAGATAAGGTGTTTTCATCGTTTTTGAACCAAAACAACCTAAATCCCCATATCCCAAATCATCGCAATAAATAATAATCACATTAGGTTTACCCAATCGCCGTTCTCCCCTTTCATTATTCATTCTCCATTAATCTAACGTACATCGTACCTGACGCCCATTGGCCAAAGATTTCATAGGAAGAGGTGATCAAACGCGCCCTATATTTTATAGATAAACTGTCATCCCATCATAAGCGACCTGGATATCGTAGGGCTTAAAGGCTTCGACGAAGTCATCATGAACAAGCTCGGCGTTATGCGTAAAATGTGTGGCAATAATTTGACCCCTAGCTTTCAAAATTCCAGTCCTTTCAAAGGCACTTTGGACTTCTAAAACGGTTTCAATACACATGTGATTTCGACTTCGTTTATTCGAATTATAGCCGCCGGTACAATCTAGGATGGCAAGATCAAGTGGTTTGGTTTTCAACCATTCCCATGTCTCGTCAGGAAACCAGCCCGTGTCATTTCCATATAGGATAGTTTTGCCATCCTTTTCAATATAGTATAGCAAGCAAGTTTCCATTGGATCATGGTCAGCAAGTAAGGGTGTAATTTTAGCTGTCTGTGTCTGTACTTCCTTGAATGGAAGGACGCGGTGATAGGCAAACCGTTTGCCCTCTTGTAACGTTGGTAACGCTAGCCTACAGCCCTGAATCGCTAGATCGTTTCCATAAATATGTAGCGGTTTATCGATCCCGTGAGCAAACCCTTCAATACGCATTTCCAAATCAGCAGGATTATAATGATCACAATGTGTGTGCGTGATAAGTAAATCCTCGACTTTAGACAAATCGATTCGGTCGCGAAGAGCATGGTAAAACGAATCCGGAGGATAATCTACTTTTAAAGTTTCATCGATCAATACTGAAGTCCTTGAACGAATGTTACGGCCGCCAAGATGTCTTGTTTTTTCACAAACCTCGCAGTGACAAAAAGGGTTGGGAACACCTTCAGCCGCTGCTGTTCCCAGAAAATGAACTTTCATTGTTATCTCTCCTTATATTCTTAGATTCATAGTCTTATCCCAACACAGCCGAATCGCGAAAACGTACGACAGGTTCCTCCGTGCCATGTAATTCAAAGATGACAAGATCATTCTCACCTTTTTTTAATAAGGGCCCAGGAACATATAACGTTTTTTGTGGCCCAATCTCCCAATAGCGGCCGAGATTAAAGCCATTGATAAAAGCGACCCCTTTTGTCCAACCTTCAAGTTCTAAAAAGGTGTCTCCAATGTCATCAATATTAAAAGTCCCTTTAAAAAAGCCTGGTCCCTCCATCATATTATCTTTTATCTGTTCAAAGACCAAAGGCGATACATCCTCTAAGGGTAAGGCATATATGGTCCAATTGTATAAAAACTGTTGCCCGAGTTGAATCCCCTCTGTTACCCCTTTGCGATCACGTAATTGCGGGCCATAATTGATCCGTCCCATATTTTCAACTAAAACATCAAGCTGTCCACCTTCTTCTGGAATGTCTAAAACAACAGTAGAGGGTTTGCCACGTTCAATAACGCCTTGATAGCTGCCATCTAAGAATATCAGTGATCGATCATGAACTTCCCGAATATTAAGCGTCATAGAAGTTTTAGGGCCACTAACTTTCGTTCGATAAAGAATAAATCCGTAATTTTGCCCCAATTTTTCCATCGGTTCGGGATGGGTACGCTCTACGGCTTGACTTAACTGCTCCAAGGACGCAAATAACTGAGCATTTTCAGTCAGTTTAACAGCGCCATAAGCCCTTTTGGGAATGGGATCAGGAAGTTTAAGCTCACCAATTTTTTGATAGCTTGCGAGGACCTTTCGGACAGCATGAAACTTCGGCGTTACATCTCCTGCCTCACTTAATAACGAATCATAATCATAGCTTGTGATTGTCGGTTCGTAGTGCTCACTCATATTAGCTCCACTGTAGAATCCAAAATTCGTCCCCCCATGAAACATATAAAAATTGACAGAAGCACCCGCTTGCATCATCTCGTCAAAAGTTTTAGCTGCATCATGCGGTTCTCGAGTATGGTGTTTCTCGCCCCAATGGTCAAACCATCCATTCCAAAATTCCATACAGACTTTTGGTGAACCAGGACGATACTCCTCTAATTTGTCAAAGGCTTCAGTTGCCCTTGAGCCAAAATTAACTGTCGCCAGAATACCGGGAACAGTTCCTCCTTGGAGCATAAAATCAGTCGGTCCATCCGATGTGAATAAAAGAACATCAATCCCTCTTTTGATCATCGCCTCTTTTAAATACGTTAAATAATCAAGGTCATTCCCATAGCTACCATACTCATTCTCAATTTGCATGGCAATAATAGGACCTCCATTTGTACTAAGTAAGGGTCCTAACTTTTCCATTAAAACATCGTAATAGCGATCAACCCTTTTTAAAAAACGTTTATCCGATGAGCGAATGCGCATGGTATCATCGGCAAGTAACCAAGCAGGAAGCCCCCCAAACTCCCATTCTGCACAGATGTATGGGCTGGGTCTCACAATGACATGGAGATCGAGGCTTGCCGCCGTTTCAATAAATTGGACAACATCCGCCATGCCTTCAAAGTTGAACTCATCAGGGTTAGGCTCATGAACATTCCATGGAACATAAGTTTCGACTGTGTTAAACCCACACGCTTTCAACTTCAGCAACCGATCCTCCCAATATTCAGGCACCACTCGAAAATAATGGATGGCCCCTGATATTATTTGAATTGGTTTTTCATCATAAATGAATTGATTGCCTCTATAACTTAATTTCGCCATATCACTTCAGCTCCTATTTAAACAATTCCAATAGCATAAATATCCTAAAATAATAAATCCGATCTACGCTAGACCATCCCCTGATTCGTGCACCTTTCTAAAGCCAAAGCCTGATTTTGTGACTTAGACTTGCTCTTTTGAAATTGGCAACACTTTTTGAAAGGACCAATGATTACGCACCTGAAGTTCTTGGCATAGGAAATGGTTCTTTACCCAGCTCGGCCCAGATATACTTTAATAAAAGTTCAGATTTTAAGGATGCTGCATGCGGATCATTCCATAAATTATGAATTTCATCGGGATCATTTTGTAAATCGAAGAGCTCACCATATGTTTGATTAAAGTAGACTGTGATTTTATAACGTTTATCCACATAAGTCTTTTGATGAACTCTTGTAGGCTGCGTACGGAATTCACATATCGCATGGTCTCTCACTGCTCTTTTCTCCCCTAACCATACGTCTTTTTGGTCAATCCCTGTCATTGACCTTGGTACTTCAATACTCGCAAAGCTTAAAAGGGTAGGGGCAAGATCAACGAGAGACTGAAAGGCTTGTGAGGTCTTTCCACTTGGTATGCGCCCTGGATAGCGGGTAATAAAAGGCAACCGGATTAAATCTTCATAATGGAAGCCGCCTTTATCATGGAGACCATGCTGACCAAATAAGTGGCCATGATCCGTAGTAAAAACAACGATGGTATCCTCGGACAACCCTAGTTCATCTAATTGATCTAGAATTTTCCCCACATATTTATCTAGCATACTGATCATCCCATAATAAACCGCCATATTTTTTCTGGCTTCATCATCGGACACGTTGGCATGAGAGTGGTAGCCAATGCTTCCAAATGCCGTTTCCTGATAGTTTGAAAAATCAGGAGCGTGTTCTTGGGTCAATTGAAAATGCGGAGGGTTATGTTCATGTTCACCAGGGACAAGCTTAGGAACGCTAAGATCACTGGGATTATAAAGTTTATCCCAAGGCTCGGGCACTAAGTAAGACGGGTGGGGATCAAAAAAACTTGCCCATAGAAAAAAAGAGTCACCATGCTTTTGATAATGCTTAAGTCTTGCATTGGTCCGTTCAGCAATCCACGTATTGTAATGATATTTTTCAGGAAGTGGCCATTTGTACTTCATAGAGGAATCCATTGTACCCGTTGGAGGTAAAAAATAATCGCGCCAATTTTCGAGTCCATTTTCCTCCATCCATAAGGCATAATGTTGACCAACATGGGCCTCATTAGTGTGATTCCGTGCTAATTCAATATGTTCAAAGCCATAAAAGGGACCATGGAACCGCCTCCAATAGTCTAAATCTTGAAGTATAGGATAGGCCTCTAGGGAAGGATACTCTTCTGTTGAAGCGAGGGGCTGAAAATGTGCCTTTCCAATTAAGGCTGTACGATAACCTGCTGCTATAAAATCCTCCCCCACTGTATGGCGATCCTCCAATAGCTTAGTGCCAATGCTGTAGGCGCCATGCTGACTGGGATAACAGCCTGTAATAATCGAAGAGCGTGAAGGTGTACACGTTGGATTTGGGCAATAAGCTCTCTGAAATGTTGTTCCTTCATTTACAAGTCGATCGAGATTCGGTGTTTTAATATCTTCATTAAATGCACCAATCGTATTCCAATGTTGCTGGTCAGTCGTTATAAGCAAAATATTTGGTCTTTTCAACTTACAAACACCCCATTTTCATTGATTGATCTCCTCTTTGTCCCTTATTCATCCTGACATTCCTTCAATAAATACTCTCAGAAAATCACTAAACACCTTGATGAACCATATTTACGAATACGTCACTCTTACACCCCTCCCCTCCATCTTTTCCTGCTCCCCATTCTTTATCTAGCCTTAATCCTTAAATACAGTCTACTAAATATTCAGAAGTAAAGATATAATAAACCTTAAAGAGAAATGCCAAAGAAAATGTGGTAAAGCCTGGTCTTTATTAAAGCACACTGAAAAAGTTTTTAATGCTAAAAGCCACTTCAGCACCATTGAAATACTTATATTAGGTGTGTTCCTCAGTGTCACTAACTCAATGATCTGACGTTATAACAAAGGAGGCAAAAATGAAGCCACCCTATAAAATCTCTCGTAAGGCAGTTCGACAATTTTTACTTCACCGTCAACATCTCTTTTTGCCTTATTCTTCTAGACAAGGAACCCAAGAGCGCACCTTGGACATGCTCAAGCAGTTAGAATGTATCCAGATTGATTCCGTTGCTTCTGTCACTAAGAATCAACATCTTGTCCTTGATGCTCGCTTGCAGCAATACAAACCGGACTTTCTCAACACTTTACTGAGGCAGAAAAAAACATTTGAGTACTTCGCCAATGCCATGTGCGTGATTCCGATGGAGGACTTCCCCATCTTCAAGCCTATTCGTGAAAGATTACAAGCGCAAATAGCGCCTTCTCTTAAAACCTTACAATCAGTCTCTCAAGAGATTTTAACGTGCTTGGCGGCAGAAGGACCACTCCCTTCCAGAGCCTTCAAGTCAGCAAACAAGGTCCATGGGTATTGGGATAATACCCATCCGAAAACAAAGGAAACCTCCCATGCGCTCAACCTGCTCTTTGATAGTGGTGTGATCCAAGTGGCTAAGCGTGAAGGCTCTGAACGTTTTTTCGATCTCACCGAACATTGTATTCCTAAAGATATACTAGACCAAGCAACAGAAATATCCTTGTCAGAAGCGCAGCAGGTCCTCATTGAAAAATATATAAGGGCTTATCGTATTTTTTCTGGGCACACCTCACGATTTGGTTGGTTGAATTTAAAAGCTGCTGAACGCCAGACCCTATTAGATGACCTACAACACCAAGACAAGATCCAGACGTTAGAAATAGAAGGTATCAAAAGGCAGTATTATATTAGGACTGAAGATCTTGAAGAGCTCAATGCCTTCGAAACGACACCTAAAAAGTATTTCTCTCATCCCATCGCCTTTTTACCTCCACTCGACAACTTATTATGGAGTCGAGAGCGCATCCAAGATTTTTTTGCTTTTGATTATAAGTGGGAGATTTATACACCGCGTGCTAAGCGCCGCTATGGGCCATATGCGATGCCAATCTTATGGAAAGACAAGTTTATCGGGAGAATCGATGCCACATTATCCAAGCAAAATCAACAATTCACCGTGCGTTTGTTACAAATTGAGCCACACATAAAGATCACGAATACCTTGAGGAAACACTTAGTACACGCCCTCAATACTTTTGCACAAAACCATGGCGCTAAGACGATCACCATTGAAAAAATTGAAGGACAAGAACTAACGATTAAAGAACTTTTATGAGAAAAACCGAGCGAAAAACATGCCCGATCCACATTCAGTTGGAATTTAAAATGTTTTTTCATTAAAATGCTTCTTCAGTATCAAGTGAATTGGAGCGGAAGACGCGAGATTCGGAACACTTATACAGAGTGTGTTCCTCAGCGCCGCTGACTCACGGATGCCTAAACTAGAGTCCTTCGGGAACAGCACGTGTCCGAAGATCCATTTTGGAACACACAGATTAACCATTACAAAATTAGCTGAGGCCACTAAGGACAATCGACTAAAATCGTCACGTCCTGTGACAACACCGATCCTACCCACTTCCTGTGGGCATGAGGAAAGCGAGCGTTCTGTAGCGGAAATCCACACCGTCCTGATGACCAGCACTTTA
Source organism: Pullulanibacillus pueri (assembly GCF_014639255.1). Lineage (GTDB taxonomy): Bacteria > Bacillota > Bacilli > Bacillales > Sporolactobacillaceae > Pullulanibacillus > Pullulanibacillus pueri. Next base: position 103,788 of record NZ_BMFV01000001.1, on the reverse strand, counting down.
TAATTTCGGATCTTTTGAAAAAGACGGGAGGTAAGATCAAAATGAACAAAGAAAAATTAGACGTGAGTATAAAACCTGCAGAAGCTGATCAACTCGAACTGCTTGTCAAACAATTTTCTCCGGATAATCCGATGTTTCAATATAACAGATTCGACGTCCAATCAAATGGGAAAGGCCTTTACTTAATTGCTTGGCATCATGAAGTTCCCGTAGGTCATTTCTTGTTAAGATGGTCAGGACCAGAGGATGAGGCTGTCACTCAACGCCTCAACATCGCACAATCCGCTTATCTTGAAGCTGGTTTAATAATAGAAAAGTATCAAGGAAAAGGAGTAGCCACAGCGATCATCCACGAATGCGAACGTTTAGCAAAACAAAAAGGTTGCAACCATATTGGCTTGGAAGTCGGCTTAGAGAACTTCAAAGCGAGAAGCCTTTATGAAAAATTAAATTATAAGGCCTGGGAACATGGCTCCTTTTCAATCAGTTGGGAATGCCTCGATGACAAGGGAAATATATCAATTGACACGGAAGTCGTCACCTACATGCAAAAGGCTTTATAGGAAGACACCTATAAAGCCTTTTTAGAGTTTAGTCATATCTCATTTTTAAAAAGCCCCTGCTCCCCCACCGCCTGTTGAAGTCGGCGTAGAACTGGTCGTCGAGGTGGCGCTCGAACTTGTTGCAAACATCAGAAGAAACAAGCTCGGATCCATGCCTGAAGTCATAAGATCAGGATTTTGCAATAAAGGGGAGGTCTTTTCGAGCGTCTGATAGCGATCATCTTTTTGATAAGTAGCCATAAAGTCCTCGCTGATCCCTAAAACAATGGCTATATATAATAGATCCTCTAAACGCTCCTGATCCAGAAAGTTAACAGAGAGGCGCTCGGCCTTCACACTGCGTTTCCAAGCTTTTAATAACCGCCGTTCATTTAATTTTTCCTCAAGCCATCTTTCACTCGGGATTATTACAAATAAACAAACAATAGCCAAACCGGCTAAAAGACTTAAGGCTATAGGGGCTCCAGTATGTAAAAACAACAGACTGATCAAGCCCACGAAAAAATAGCCATAGAAAACGATCTTTATATGATGGACCATTAAATAGACAATAAAGCTAGCGAGCAGCAGAATAGCAAGACAAATATTAACCGCAACGATCACCCCAATTGCCATGCCATCAATAAAGAATAAAAGGTTAACAACGCCGGCAAATACCACTGTCAGAAGCAAGGCTATGATAGGGAAAGCACGCACAGACGTCTTGAAACGCTCTCGTGAAAAAGCAGGCATATCTAAGAGTAAATCCTGCCATTCTGAAAACTTTTCTTGAAAACGCTCTGCCTTTTTCTTAAAAGCCTTCTCAGATTTCTCTTTTTCTTTTTCTGTTGGTCCATAAATACTATCTAAAGTAAAACTAGGTTTTCCTTCATACCTTTCAGTGAATAACCAGCTTACAAGAAAGCGATCGGCTTCAGATAAAGACTTTTTATCCACTAAAAGAGTGAAACGTAAGGTTTCATTTGGAAAGTCTTCATCCTTTATGTATTTTTCATGAATTGTCGCCTTCTCAAGCCGCACCACTCGTCTTCGAACCAAAGATAATAATCCCGCGGTTAAAGCGCCATGAGAAAACGCTAATCGTTGATCCAAAAAATGAACATATAAGGGATCAAGCTCCCCTATCTCCATTTCAACGATCTCCTCTCTTCGACTCATTCTTCTCTGTATCTTTATGATCAACGCCATAAAGACTAAAACAAGCACAACCCCCGACAGCACCAGTAATGGCTGTTTAATCCCTTCAAGCCGTTCGGAGCGGTGAATGAGCCGCTCATGAAGCTTATCCTCCTTTTGTTGTAAGGCTTCATATTTGTTTTCAGGTGCATCTGTTGCTTTTTCTGAGAACGCTGAAGGCTCGAGCAAGAAATGAACTTCCGTTGAACTTCCAGCGGGGAGAGTATCAATGTGATAGTCAAAGCCTTTCTTTGCCTTTTGAAGCTCAGCCTTCCCTGTATAGTCATGAAGATAAGCATGATCCCGCTCATTTAAGGCCTGAGCAAACTGATAATGAATCGTCACATTATGTAAATCACTTTCATTCTCACTATCGTAAAAGGAGTAATTGATGAATGCTGCATCCCTATACTTCTTGACAACATTTTTTACTGTATAAGTGTAAAGCACCTGCTTACTTTCGTTCTGCGACTGGGTATACGTTTTATAGATAGTATTATCATCATCGTCCTTATCTTTCGTTGTTTTTAACGGAATAGCATTCTTTGTGCTAAATTTATCTTTTGTATTTGAAGGAATGAGATAAGCCTTAAAATTTTCAACCTTCGCATCATGAATACTACGGGTGGTTCCTTTAAATGATCCCTGAAAATGGTAGTTATAGAGTTCCTTCACTGTCATAGAGCCATCTGCTAAAATATCGGTCTTAATCTCTACTTGGTTAATAGTAAACGTCTTGTCTCCGCATCCTGCAAGCAGGAAAAAGACACCAAGGAAAAAGATAAGACTTCCCAAAGCTTTTTTCATTTCCATTCTCCTTCCTACTTATGTTGTATACGACAAAAAATAGAAAAAGTTTCAAATGGGGCTCTCATTTCCATAGGAATAAAGGACATCTAGGAGAAGTATAATGTCCGTTTTCAGATGGAATAGGCAAACGAGCTTCAAAGCCCCCTTTCTATGAATCAATTACTTTAAAATTTCGCTTTGAAATCAAATGTTAAAGTAACAAATTGTCATTATCAATAAAATTCCAATCGTAAATGACATGACTCAAAAACATAAAAGGCATGATTAGATACATGATTCATATAGATTGCGACGTATCTTCAAGAAGAGTAATGAAGGGTTAATCGTGTAGATTTCCGCTCTAGGTCGCTCGCTTTCCTCATGCCCACAGGACTAAGGAAAGCGACTAAGAGATTAGTCCTCGCAGAAAAATCGTGTTCTTACGATTTTTTGATGTGGGTAGGATCGGTGTTCGACGCACCATCGGGGTCCCCGAAAAGTGTTCTTTACTTTTTGGGGTGGTATTGAGGTGCTAGCTTTGACGTTGTCACACGGATGTGACGGTTTTAGTCGAAGTTCCTTAATGACGTGACGCTTTTAACCGATCGTCCTTAGTGGCCTCAGCTAACTTGGGAATGGATGATTTGGTTCCCAAGTATTTATGAATAAAAATCTCCTGTTCCTGCGTCTACTCGTACCGCTTCGCAGTCAGCTTTCTCGGAACAACTCGAAGTGTATTCGTGAAGTCACGCTGGCCCCGTTCCCGAAGGAGCCAAAGCGCCTTTCACTCCAATCCACTTCCATGCTGTCGATGCTTATTGATGAAAAGATTGGGCATCTTTGCTTTTTTTAAGCTAATATTAACTCTAGTTGCAAGTAAATCAGATCATCTTACCTAGCGTAGGCAGAATACGCGGACTCCAGTGGGAACAACACGCGTCCGAAGATCCACTTTGGAGCACCAAAAAACTGACTCCAAAGTTAGCTGAGGCCGTGCCCACGGAAAGCGAAGTATTCTGCCGAAGCGGTTGTTAAACACCAAATATAATAAGGTATGAGCTGTCAAAGCCGATCGAATTGACGTCGCAATTTCCTTCAACTTTAAAGCACATGCCTAAACAACATCTATCGACTAGAACCCTTCGCATTATTTGAGAACTATTAAAGAGGTGTAAACAGTGTTATTTAAACAAGTTGTTAGACACTCCAACATATTCAATAGAACCTCAAAGTCTAAAAGCAAAGAAGCCTGCCGAGAGAGTTCTCGACAAGCTAGATTAAGAGTATTGAAATTTTAAACAGCTCTTAAAAAGTCAGTTTTCCAAGCTGTTCGGCTTGAATTTCATTGGTTGAAAAAGGTTGGAATAACACCTTAAAAGTAAAAGCCTCAGTATAAAGGCGATAAGGTTCTAACACATCAGGACCGCAACTCGCAGAGCCAAGACCATGATGCTTGTGATCTAAACTAAAGGTAATCGCGTCCCGCTCTTCTAATTCATACGTATGCTTTGCTTTTTCAATATCCGCGGTGGTGTAATAATGTGCAGTAAAGTGGTAGTTTGGTGTGCCAATTAGAGAAAGGCCAATGCCCTTATCGTTGGTGAGTGCAGACCACTTCACATCGTAACGCAAACCATTTTCTTGTGGCAATACATAAGGTGTAAATAAATCTTCAACCCTTTTTGTCCAAACCCCATAACGATTGGCTTGCTGACTATCCGCATAAGCCTCTCCGGGTCCTTTTCCATACCATTTCACATTCGCCAAATCTTTCGGGAGCGTCAATTGCACACCAATACGGGGTAAAGTCTTTGGCGCTTTGCCTTCAGGCCGCCCATTCACTTCCAAAAGAATAGCACCATGAGCATAAATCGTATAAATGTACTCTGTATTCATCCCCCAAGCCAAGCGTGGAGGCGCCACACGTGTATTGACCTTAATGAGAGCATACCCCTCATGCTTTTCCAGTTCTACAGAATACACATGATGCCTCATATCCCGCAGTCCGTGTGTTGTCCAATCCGCAAACGTTGCCGTATCCATCCAGTCGGATTGTGACCAAAAGTCATTATCAATCGGCGCCCGCCACAAGTTAAGTCTTGGTCCCTTATCTAAGAGACTCACCCCTTGGTAACGCCAGTCTTCTAAGACCCCATATATTTTACTGAAGGTACATTCAAATGCATGGCCTTTAAAGTTGAAGCTACTCATCGTTTCTATAATTTCAAGAGAGCCACCATCAGGAACCGAAACAGGGTTCTCTTCAGTTTTCCCCATCGGCAATTTAAATTGTTCCCAAGCTATTTCATACCCTGCTTGTGCCCAGTTAGTATCGTAAGCTAACCGAAAAGCGATATTGAGTAAGTACTCGGTATTCGGTTTGACTTGCTTTTCTCCTGTTGTAAACGGGATCTGTATAGCTGCTGTTTCATGGGGTCGAAGAATTGGAATGCCACAAGTCCCTTGTTCAAGGACCACACCATCTGCTTCAATTGCCCAAGAAAGCTGAAGATGATCCAGGGTGATAAAATCATAAAGATTTTTCAGGAGGAGTTTTCCTTCCCTTAAATCCTTGGATGTCACCTGCACAGGCTGAATCACTTTCTTATACTCTATTAATCCGGGTGATGGAGTATGATCAGGTCGGACTAAACCATCAATAACAAAGTTCGAATCGTGTGGCTGTTCGCCAAAATCACCACCGTAAGCATAATACACTTCTCCATCTTCGGTTTCTTGGCGAATGCCATGATCCAACCATTCCCAAACAAACCCTCCCTGTAAACGGCGGTGCTTATAAAAGGTTTCCCAATACTCCTTAAGGCCCCCTGGTCCATTTCCCATGGCATGAGCGTATTCACAGAGAATGTGTGGCTTACGAAGATCTTCTCGCTTCCCGAGTTGATCCATAATGTCAACAGCTGTATACATCGTTGTATGAACATCAGAGGATACAGGATCTCTCGGCGGCTCATTTTGATGCCCTTCGATACTCATAAGCTTCCTTGATTCCCCTTCGTAATGAATCAAACGACCCGGATCCCGATCCTTTGCCCAGTTCGCCATGGCGACATGGTTACACCCATAGCCTGATTCATTCCCTAATGACCACATGATGATCGCTGGATGGTTCTTATCCCTTTCAACCATCCGTTTCATACGATCCAAGTAGGCCGCTTCCCATTTTGGATCGTCACTTATCTGATCACCATTCCCTGCAATTTCAAAGCCATGACACTCAAGATCGGCCTCATCAATAACATATAATCCAAATTCATCACAGAGTTCATAGAAACGCGGGTCATTAGGATAGTGGGAGGTACGTACAGCATTAATATTGTGTTGTTTCATTAGTTTTACGTCTTCTATCATCCAATCGAGGGGGACAGCCTTCCCATAAACAGGATGATGATCATGACGATTCACACCTTTGAACATGATCTCAACGCCATTGACAAGAATCACTCCGTCCTTTAATTCCACTGAACGAAACCCAACCTTTTGAGGAATCACCTCGAGAATCTTTCCATCACTATCTTTCAATAAAAGGAGTAAATCGTAGAGATAAGGATGCTCCGCAGACCACTTTTCTGGGGTATCGACAGGCATTTCAAGAGTATGATGCATGTTTGAAGTCGATAGAGTCATCGACAGTTCACCACTCTCTACCACTAAACACTGCTTGCGATCATAGAGTTGAGCTTCAATCTTTAATGCGCCATACTCATCTGTCTGATTAACAAGGTCGGCCTCAATACGCAACGTCCCATTTTGATAGTGGTCATCCAAATCAGTATGAATAAACACATCATGAAAATGGGCTTTTGGCTTGGTCACTAAATAGACATCTCTAAAAATACCGCTTAGCCACCACATATCTTGATCCTCTATGTAACTACCATCTGACCATTGATAGACTTGGACAGCGATTTTATTTTCCCCGGCTAATACATAGTTGGAGATGTCAAATTCACTAGCAATTCGACTACCTTGACTATAGCCAACCTCTTCCCCATTTATCCAAAGGTGAAAGGCACTATCCACCCCTTCAAATCGCAAAATAATTGTCTGTTTTAACACATCCTCTGACAAGTAAAACGAGCGAATATAACAGCCCGTCGGATTCTCTGTCGGAATATAAGGTGGATCTACTGGAAAAGGATATTGCACATTCGTATAATGAGGTTTTCCATATCCGTGGAGCTGCCAGCTTGAAGGTACAATCAGGTCGTCCCACTCATTCGCATTATAGGTCGTTGACTGAAAACCTTCAGGGACTTCATAAGGTGTTTCAGCATAAAAAAACTTCCATACCCCATTTAACAATTGAAACCCACGTGACAAACCCCTCTGATAAGTTAACGCTTGTTCAATAGAGGCATATGAAAAAAAATAAGCATGTTCTTTTAAGCGATGGCGCTCCAAAACATTCAAATTTTCCCAATCAGGTCGTTTACTCATTGTCTCTCTCCCCCTTCTTAAATTCTCAATAAATAAGCACTGTTGCAACCGATTACATTTTAGTCTAATCTTTATTAATTAAATTAATTATATATTCTATTTTATTAGACCACAGCTGCTTTCATGAGTCAATTCTAACGCTGTCATAAATCAGGAACACATGTGTTTTGATAAAAAAGAGCCAAACAATAAAACGACCTCCCATCAATCCAACGATCAATGAGAGGTACTGTTCATCCAAGGAGGCTCTTAGCGCTCTTCTTGTTGGTGGTCTTCTCTTTCTTTTCCTTCAATTTCTGGTGTCTTCCAACCACTCTTGACTCCCCATAAATAGAAAATCAATGCAGAGATGACAACGGCTACTGTATCCCAGCCGGTTGGGATAATATTCAATCCACCAAAGTCTGAACTTCCAATAAGGGAAAGAACAACCATCCATAGTAAATAAATAATCATCCATAAGCCCGCTTTTAAGTGTGTAGAAAATCCTCTGAACTTATTTTTGAATTGATAATAGAAATAAATAGGTAAACCAATCAGCATGACGATAGTGATTTCCCCTGTCAGCGGCCACCTCGACCAGTAAAGCATCAAGGAACCCACGATAAAGGCGATTGGAGCCAATATTTTAATCCCTTTTAGTCGAAGTGGGCGCTGGAGGTCATTCCCAATATTACGCAACACGACAACAGAAATTGGCCCAATCAAATAGGAAATAACCGTCGCGACTGAGATCACATCGGATAACGAACCCCAGCCTCTAAATAAGTACAAGAAAATAAACGAAACCACTAGATTTAGCCACATGGCTGGACGGGGAATCCCCAATTTAGGGTGAACCCTCCCAAATACTTTAGGGAAATAGCCATTCTGTTCCATGCCATAAATCATCCGTGCCGTTGTCGCCGTATAGGTCATTCCTGTTCCAGAGGGTGAAACAAAGGCATCTGCAAACAATAAAAGAACCAACCAGTTTAACCCCCAAGCAATGGCCAAATCAGCAAACGGAGAATTAAGATTAATATGGTTCCACCCATGTGCAATCATCTCGGGTTTGACAGAACCGATGAAAGTGATTTGTAAAAGAACATAGATGACTCCAGCAATTAAAATAGAGCCAATGACTGCAATAGGAATCGATCGCTTAGGATCACGTGCCTCGCCTGCCATATTAATAGGACTTTGGAATCCATTAAAAGCAAAAACAATGCCAGACGTCGCAATTGCCGTAAATACACCCGACCAACCATAAGGCATAAAGCCCCCCGTTTCGTGACTTGTAAAATGACTGCCATGAAAAGAAGCAATGATTAAACCAATAATGGCAAGAGCGGGGATAATAAACTTAAAGATAGTAATAGCAGTATTAACCCTTGCAAAGAGTTTCACAGTGAAATAGTTCAGTATAAAGTAAACAACCACTAGAGCCGCGGCAATCCATAGTCCCGGTGTTGTTAATTCCTTTCCATCATATAATTGATGGGCCCAATCAAAACGCCATGAGCTCATGTATTGCGCAGATGCTTCAGCTTCAACAGGAATAACAGAGACAATTGCAATCCAGTTAGCCCAACCAGCTAGGAAACCAACGAGAGAACCATGTGTGTAATGTCCATATCGGACCATACCGCCTGCTTCGGGAAACATGGAGCCAAGTTCGGTAAATGTAAGCCCTATGATTAAAATAATGATCGTTCCGATAGCCCACGATAATATCGCTGAAGGTCCAGCAATCTTAGCGGCCTTCCAAGCACCAAAAAGCCATCCCGATCCAATAATTGAACCGATGCCTGTCATCATTAAAGCAAAAGTTCCAATATCTCTTCGCATTTTATTCATCTTAGGTTCTTCCTTTCTTGTAGTCACTCACTTGATGTCATCCACAATGGATTAGAAGAACAGAGCCTTTGACATTTCTTGAGATGACCTTTTTGAATATAAATTTCAAAATGTTTCAAAGGAAAAGGCACATTCCAACTCCTTATTCAGCTGTGATGAATAGTGACCGCTTTCCTTAAAAAAGACTAGATTTTCACCAATAGCATTATATCATAAAAATGTTAAACCGCGTCAGAACAATGTTCTTAATCTAGTAATCAACATAATGTTCTTAAAGTTCAGACATGGATATTTACCCTTTTTATCGTTCAATTAAACCCCATCTAAAAGGGCGTCATGATAAGAAAGAAAACGGAACCATGAATGAGCTTTTCCTTTGTTTAAAGAAAACGTCTCCCATCAGGGTTCCATCTTAAACTTCTTATATAGCTTCCCTATTTAAACCAACCCTTTTCCCTAAAACGAGAGACCGCCTCAATTCTATTACTCACATTGAGTTTATCAAGAATGACAGAAATATAATTGCGTACTGTCCCATTCGTGATAAAAAGTTCACCTGCAATTTCTTTTGTGTTTTTGCCATCAGCCATTAACTTGATCACTTCTTCCTCGCGTTTGGTTAAAGGACTTTGACTCTCATTCGCAAAAGCCATATCCACAAGCTCTGGGGCGTATACGCGTCTTCCTTCAGTAATCAATCGAATAGAACTTGCAAGTTCTTCGCTTGGACTGTCCTTTAATAAGTAACCACTTACCCCTGCCTGACGGGCACGCTGAAAGTAACCCGGACGAGCAAATGTGGTGAGGATGATGATTTTACAGGGATCATCCTTTAAAGCTTCAGCAGCCTCAAGTCCACTTTTGACAGGCATTTCAATATCCATAATACAGATATCAGGTTGATAGTGTTTGACTAGACGAAGTGCTTCCTCCCCATCCCTTGCTTTACCCACCACGTCCATATCTTCTTCCAAATCTAGAAGTGATCCGAGTGCACCTAGTAACAGGCGTTGATCTTCAGCAATGACAATACGAATCATAGTTACTCCTCCTGTTTCGCCGTCTCTCTAATAATATGAGGGACCTTAAATATAACCCGAGCCCCTTCTTCGGACTCTGTTGAAAAGATATCTAAACTCCCATTGACAAACTCAAGGCGTTCCCTCATCCCATTGAGCCCATTCCCATGATGAGCCTCTCCCCTATTTCTAAATCCAAAGCCATTATCAACGACTTCAATCAAAACTTCATTACTCTCTTGCTTAATTTTGACACGGCATACAGAAGCTTCACTGTGTTTCACGACATTGGTCACTGCTTCCTTTAAACACATACACAACACATTTTCAATGAGAAGTGGGGTATTTTCAAGACGGGGACTACCTTCTAAAATAAAATCAATCTGGGCCGCTTCCAATATTTGTCCAATATGAACGACCTCATTCTCTAACTTGACGCCTTTCATATCTGACACCATTTCCCGCACTTCTTGTAAAGCTGTCCGTGCCGTTTGATTAATATCAATAATCTCAATCTTAGCATCCTCTGGCTTGACATCGATTAATCGCCCTGCTAAATCACTTTTTAAACGAATAAGAGAGAGCTTCTGCCCTAAAGTATCATGCAGGTCGCGAGCAATCCGCTGCCGCTCCTCTAAAACAACCAATTCAGATATCTTTTTATTGGCATTTTCTAGTTGGTCTTCAAGAATCTCACGCTTATTACGATTGTACATGTTGAAGGGTAAAAGAATCACGCCAATAACACTGATAATCACGAAAGGTAATTGTGAAGTAAACAGCGTCGTTTCTATAAAAAAACCAGTGGTAATGGCCGCAATGGTTGTCACAAGATGGGTGATATAGAGCGTCAAAAACCCGCCTCTATTTTTTATATTTCCAATAAAGTAAGCTAAAAAGAGTGCAAAATAGACATAACCAAAAAACAAGGTCGTAAATATACTAATCGCCATTTCTATACTGACCCATAGATAAACAAATCCAGTTTTGGAATTAAAGGATAAGCGATACGCCACAAAAAATAAAATAATCATGACAATTCCAAAACAAATATCCATCAGCGATGAAGACCGCATAATTACATAGAAAGGGAGAATACAAAAGATAATCCAAACAAAGGTGCTGAGTCCTGTATTCTTGGGAATCACATGAAACCAGTTCCGCATAACGGCCTCCTTTATACGCTAAATGAAATAGCGCCTGCAAGAATAATATGCTCTCTTTCACTGTCAAACTTGCCTAATCTCTATTAGAACAAACGAATGACGGCAAAATTAAAGACAAGAGTCCGATACACGATCGAATTCTTGCCCATAACCTTATTTTTCTTGTACACTCGGAGTTTTGTTCACCCTCTGCGTTGATTTCTTTTTCTGATCTAAAAGAGGCTTAATTTCCTTAAAAGTGACGAATGTCTTGTTGGCCTCATCGTAAAGACGAAAGTGTATCGATTGCAGACTTGTAGACAATGTAATCGTCGTGACATATTGCAATTCAGGTGTCGAGTTATGAGCCACTTCAAGATTGTAGTTAGGGACCCTAGGAATTAAGTGATGGACGTGGTGGTAACCAATATTACCTGAAATCCACTGCAATACCTTAGGCAGCTTATAAAAAGAACTCCCTTCAACAGCTGCTTTTACAAAATCCCACTCTTCTTCGCTTTCAAAGTAGGAATCTTCAAATTGATGCTGAACATAAAACAGCCAAATCCCAAAGGAACCAGCAATCATAAGGATCGGAAGTTGAATAATCAAGAAGGCTTGCCAACCAATCATCGCAATTAAAAGGGCATAAATAACAAGAATAGAGATATTGATAATATAAGTATTCCAACGCTCTTTCTTTTTAACACCTTTTTGGTTAAAACGACTTTTGATAAGAAAAAGAAAGAGTGGACCCAATCCAAAGAGAACGATCGGATGACGATACAATCGATATTGCAGCCTTCCCCAAAAGGAAGCTTCAACGTATTCATCCACTGTCATGACCCAAACATCCCCCACTCCACGTTTATCTAAATTACTGCTTGTCGCGTGATGGATGGAGTGCTCTCTTTTCCATTGCTCATAGGGAAACATCGTGATAATTCCAGTTATCGTTCCGACAATACGATTGGCTCTTTTATTTTTAAAAAAGGCGAGGTGGGCACAATCATGAAAGATGATGAAAATACGAATGACGAATCCTGCTGCCAAGATGGCTAATGGAATCGTTAACCAAACAGATATGCTTAAACTTTCATAGGCTAAAAACCAAAGTCCGAAAAATGGAATAAGCGTGTTTATCATTTGTATAATGCTTTTTTTAGTCTCTGATTTTGCGTAAGGCGCTACACTTTTTTTCAATTGGGTTATTTTTTGCTTACTCATGCGTCTTCCTCCTTATTGGATAGACCATTGCTTCTTGTATTTAGCTTAAACAAATGGCATGACCAATAATAGACATAAACGTCAGGGAAGGCACATGACAAATGTCATATAAGGTGCCTAAATCACTTTTGTATCTTTAGAAAACTTAGCTTGCACATCACTCCTTTGCTAAGTACAGCCTATGTTTGGGCTTCCGCACTAACCCACTACGGTTGTCGCCCATCTTTAATGGCGAGATCAACAGAAGCGGCCTGCTCACCAAAAACAGTTGGGAGGAATAAAAAAAGTGTTGCGCTCGCACATAAGAGGCCGTGGAATCACACATGAGACCGCCACCCGCACTAAAGACAGCCGCTATTCACAAATCGTGCACGAATCAAGGGTAAAACGATTAAAAGAGCGCTGACCACGCACATAAGACGCCACTAACACATGTAATAGGAACAAAAAACGACCACCTTTGCTAGTGGTCGAAAATGTTTTTGCTATATATCCAATGCTTGACGTAATTCTTCACGGGTATTCTTCCATAGATCACCATGTTCAGTCTCTAAGAATGCTTTTAGTAATTGTTTGGAGTGATCATCCATTTGCTCCACAATAATGTTACCTTTCAAAGCTTTGTCTAGATGATTCACGTGCTCGGGCATTGATTTGTAACCTGGTCTTATCCGCCTTTCCTCTGTTGACACCAGGATCTCGCAGGCTGCAATTCCACTAATCATCGGACCCGTTTTGTCTCGGTCAACGACGACCCAAACAATCCAATACAAGTTAGCATCCTCTAAGCCTTCTTTACTTGGCTTAAAGCGTACCCTTTTTTCCACTTTACTACGGCCATGCATCGCTTGCATGTCGATATAGACATTATCTGTCTGCGGATCAATAATAACCGGCGTCACATTGTCCAAGTTGATTGTTCCTACACCAAAGCTACCGTCTCCACCCGTTGAATCACCGCTTAGAATGGTAAACTGTTCCTTATTTTTCTTATCAAAAATATCTTTAGACATAGTAACCTCCTAAAATGAAAGCTTTGACTCAGGAATAAAACGCGAGCTCTTCATCTATTTTAGCTTTAATTTTATTTAAACATTCCTCAGGCGTTTTAGCAAAGACTCGTTTATTATTGACCATGGCATAGGGTTTCAGCTTACAAATACCACAGAAGGATAAACAATCACTCTTAATGACGGCGACCTCTGGATATTCCGCTTCCAATACTTCTTCTATATTTAAAGTATTAATAAGGCTTGCATCGCAGACCTCAACTATCACAATTCCCATTATTCTCACCCTATAATAACATCATTTCACTCAATTCTACGAACAAAGGTCGCTCGAATGTCGCGATTATTTAAAGCTTCTATTGAGTGTTGCTCATTTGATAGTACGAGATGGTAGCGATCTTCATCATGAAGCGAACGAAAACCTTTTGCCATTAAAATGGGGCCATCAAGATCACCCTGGACCATCATTTCATAAGCACCCTCTACTGGTAATACGTAACCATCAACACCATCAGGATGTTCTTTCGGTAAACAAAGCTCAAAATGATTCGGTCCCTTTAATTTTACCTTACCTGAGATATAATAGTCACGACCGAGTAAGACCTTTGCCTTCTCAAATTGGCCATCCGATACATAATGGCGAATATCTGTGCTACTAATTTTCAAGCCCTCTTCACTTAGAACTGGAACTACAGTAACTGGAACATTAATCTGACGGCAAAGAGCTTGTAAAACCTCTGTTCCAGACTCATAAGGTTTCCCAAAATTAAAGCCTTCACCGACAACAATTCTTTTTAAATTCAAGCGAGTTAAATGTTCAAAAACAAAAGTATCTACATCTGTTTTAGCATATTCTTTTGTAAAATGAACGCGATAAAAACGTGAAACACCATACTTCTTAAGTAACCGCAGTTTCTCATTGATTGGCGTCAATGCTCTTTTATACTTCTCATTTCCAGTTAAAGCCCAAGCTGGATGTGGAGAGAAACTCATTACCGCGAGTTGATATCCTTCCATTAATGCTTGTTCTGCTCTTCTGAGTAATTTTTGATGACCAATATGAACACCATCAAATTTTCCGATACATAAGACGAGCGGTTCAAGACTCCTTGGGGGCTCATAGGCTATGTCAATCACTTTCATCGTTTTAGCACCTTTTAAAAAGAAAAGAATTCTTTGTTCAGCTTAATAAATTCCTGCTCCTCTATGGGCACCTCGTCCATTGCATAAATGGCTTCAGCCGGACAAGCAACCTCGCAAGCACCACAGTCAATACAGACTTCAGGGTCAATGAAGTACATGTTCCCGCCCTCTTGTATGCAATTGACAGGACATACCTCGACGCATTCTGCCCACATCTCACCGGCACAACGCGATGTTATAACAAAGGCCACCTCTACACAACCCCCTAAATCAAAGAAGAAGGCACCTTTTTAAAGGCACCTTGTCTATTACATATAATAATTATTTACTGATGGCTTGTAAATACTTTTCTGATACAACATCCCAGTTGATGATATTAAAGAAACTTGCGATATATTCAGGACGGCGATTTTGATAGTTTAAATAGTAAGCATGTTCCCATACATCTAAACCAAGAATCGCTGTCTTTTCTTCCATAATCGGATTGTCTTGATTAGCTGTACTGATAACTTCAAGCTCACCGCTATTATTCACAACCAACCAAGCCCAACCTGAACCAAAACGAGCCGCTGCAGCTTCAGAAAATGTCTCTTTGAACTGATCGAAGCTACCAAAAGCTTTATTGATTGCTTCCGCTAACTTTCCTGACAAAGCATTTCTCGAAGATGGATCAATGACTTCCCAGAATAAGCTATGATTAAGATGTCCGCCACCATTATTTCGAACCGCTGTCCGTACGTCTTCAGGCACAGCATCCAAATTAGCTAGTAACACCTCTAAGGATTTCTCCTGTAATTCTGGGTGACCTTCAAGAGCGGCATTCAGTTTAGTGACGTAAGTTTGATGGTGTTTGCCGTAATGGATCTCCATCGTTTTTTGATCAATATGAGGCTCCAAGGCATCAAATGCATAATTTAAAGTTGGTAATATGTAAGTCATCTTCTTCATCCTCCTAAAAGCATTTTTACTTTCTATACTAAAAAGTATAATAAGCATATAAATTGAAAGCAAGCATTATGCTTCGACAATAAAATATATTCCCTCTCAACCCTTATCTTTTTAAAATCAGCAGCTTTATAATATAATAGATTATTAAAGAGTAAAGAACGGGGGTGACTGCTGATGGCTAGTGGAACGACAAAGGATAAAATCCTTGAGTTATTAAAAAAAGAAGTGACATTAACTGTCAACGACCTCACCAATTTATTGAACATTACCCATATGGCCGTAAGAAAACATCTTAATATGTTAGAAAGAGATGGCCTCATTCAATCAAGAGAAGTGAAGCAATCGATGGGAAGACCGCTCCAAACCTTTTCACTTTCCGAAAAAGGTGAACGCCTTTTCCCTAAAAATTATGAAGGCATGAGCGTTGAATTCCTAAAGGATATTAAGGATTTACATGGAGAAGACGCCATTTATTATTTGTTTAAAAAGCGAGAAGCACGGCAAACACAAAGCTCTCTCGTTCGCATGGAGTATAAATCCAATGAAGAAAAAATAAATGAAATGGTCAACATACAAAATGAAAAAGGCTATATGGCCGACGTGTCTCAAATAGATGATACCACCTATGAAATCACAGAATACAACTGCCCGATCCTCGCCGTAGCCAAAGAATTCAAAGTGGCCTGTCATTGTGAAACAGATATGTTTAAAAACGTCCTAGAAACGGATAAAGTCAAAAGAACTTGCTGTAAGACCGAAGGCAATGCTCATTGTAAGTTTTTAATTCAATTTTAATCACTAATTAGCCCCCCAGAAGTTGCATTTTCACAATAACTTTGGGGGGCAGTTCATTTAAATAGAATTTGGATAGTTGGGTTTTATCCATAGTTAAAAACAGGAGACCTTCATATCTATAAAAAGACTTTTTTATGGGTTCTTGCACTCTCGACTGCCCCTAAAACCATGGCAATGCTTTTAATATTGTCGGTGCAATCCGTTTCTGCACGTCGCCCATGTTCTAGTGCATCAAACATTTCATCGAGGCATCCAAAATGACCACTCTGCCCCTCCCAACGTTCAGGGACGTCTAATGCTTTAAAGGCATGTATGAATGATGATGACTGTTCCTCATCGACCACTTCAACAATAGGGGTATGGAAGCCGTCCCATTTTGCCGAACCCTCGCTGCCAGTCACACGCCATTCTGATTCCCATGAGGTACCCAAACCTTGTGCACACCATGAACCATTATAGCTGAAAACAGAACCATCATTCATTTCAAAAATACATATCGCCGAAGCATTCCCTTTATACCATGATCCTGGTGGATTATATTCATGACAATATACAGATACCGGATCAGCTCCTGTTATAAATCTGGCCTGATCAAAAGTATGAATCGCCATATCTAAGATGAGCACATTGTCCATTTCTTCACGAAATCCCCCAAAATGTGGCCCTAAGAAAAAGTTAGCATGGATTGATCCAATCGTTCCAATGGCCCCTGTTTTCAAGACATCATGAAGAGCTCTAATTTGCTTTAAATAACGTCTATTTTGCATGACGCTATAACGCTTTCCCGTTTGCTCCGTGAGTTTGATGATTTCTCTTGCGTCTTTCATCGATTCTGCCATTGGTTTTTCTCCAAACACATTGCATCCTGCTTTTAATGCTGTCGTCACAATTTGTTTGTGGCTCGATGGAATGGTCACATCAAAGACCAAATTGGCGCCCGTTTCCTCGATGGCCACTGATAGGTCCGTAAATGTAGGAACATCAAGACCTCTCTTTTTAGCCATTGATTGAGCACTTTCCTCAAAAATATCTACAAGCCCTACTATTTCAACATTGTCCCTCTTGGCAGCATAATCAAGCCACTCATTTGACATTCCGCCACAGCCAGCTACCACAACTTTATGTTCTTTCACTTTTATCACCTCACCAGTAAACGCTTAATTTAACCTATTTCGGATTCGTTATAAAATCTCCGCCACGACATTGTTTTAAATAATTTAATCCATGAACCTGACCCGTCATTTCCCAATCTTCTCTATAAACGGGGTCATGAAAACCTTCAATATCAATGCTACCTTCATAGCGCCCTTGTCTTAATATTGAAATGATATCCGTCCAATTTGAATCACCAAACCCTGGTGTACGGTGCCAAACAAATGGTTTCGGCCCATGAATGCCGAATTCCCTCACAATATCCCAAGCAATGGTGGCATCCTTGCCATGGACATTAAAAATCTTGCCTTTCTCCAACCACCGTCTTAACTGCGGAATCGGATCAATTAAACTTACCATTTGATGACAGGGCTCCCATTGCAGCCCCATATTCTCAGCAGGAACGGCATGAAACATCATCTCCCACGCCGTCGGGTTATGAGCAATATTCCAATCTCCTTCTGCCCATGTTCCACCCATATCACAATTTTCAAAGGCCAACTTAACACCTGCATTTTCGGCACGCTTTGTCAGCTCACCAAAAACTTTAGTAAATTGGTGCATGGACTGGTCAATGGCTCCCGGCATTCTCCCAGTAAATCCAGTAACCAAATCTGTCCCAAATTCATGCGCGTGATCTATTAATCTCTCCCAACTTGCTAGAGTGTCGCTATTGTCTCCTTCTCCTGTTAAAGCATTCCCGAAGATCGATAAGCTTGAAATGACAATATCCTGATCGGCTATAATTTCCTTTACTTCTTTCGCTAATTCTGATAAGTCCATTTGATGTGTTGATTGCCAAAAAGTTAAGCTAAAAGATTCAAAACCATGGGGAATAATCTGTGGTAATAAACGAACGGCATCCATTCCACTAACAAGCGTTCCTATCCTTATTTGCTTCATATTTCCTCCTCGTCTTTATTTCTTTTTGCTTCTTTATCGTATAAGTATATGGATCAGAAAACTAGAAACAAAATTGCTTGTTAATCGCACAATATTATGATTTATATAAATAGAAAGCGTTGACATTTTTATTTTTTCTTGTTAATATGCAAAAAACGTGCGAATCATCAATAATAGGAGAGAACACACATGAACATGGGGAACTTAAAAGAACAAACTGTAATGCCAGATCAAGCGTTTCCTATTAATATCTTTTTTACTCATGACTTTCCTTTGCACTGGCATGATCATATTGAATGGATTTTTGTTAAGGAGGGGAAATGTCAGGTTCAAATTGATGCAAACTTTGTAGAACTTGATCAAGGAGAACTCGCCTTTATCAATTCAAAACAATTACATGGTACTGCTTCACTAGAGCCAAATACCGAACTCGTGTGTATTGTTTTCAATGAGACCTTAGTACGTGGTAATGGACTCGATTTTACAGACTATCATTATTTTCTTCCCTATCTTGATCAACGCATGACTTGGCCACGGACAATGAAAAAAAAGGCTCCCTACATAAATGAGATTAATCAGGCATTTGCGAGATTACTTGAAGAATTCACGGAAAAAAAACGAGGCTATGAATTACTTGTCAAGGCAGAACTGCTAAGAATTTTCGGCTTGTTTTTCCGCTTTGCACTGGAAGTCATTGACCGATCAATCACATACACTCAAAAAGGTTACGATTTCTCTAAACTCCTGCAAACCCTCCGCCAACGCTATGATGAAGCATTTACCATTAACGACGCAGCCAAAATAGTCAACTTAAGCCCCAATCATTTTTGCAGGACATTCAAAAAAGTCACGGGAAAAACATTTATTGAGTATCTCAACCTTTTAAGAATTAATGAGGCTGAACGAATGCTTATTGAAACCAATGAGTCTATAACAGAGATTGCCAGAAAAGTTGGATTTTCCGATATCAATTATTTTGGACGTACCTTTAAGAAAATTAAAAACATGACACCATCAAGTATAAGAAAAGTAAAAAAAGAACTCTATTAAGAGTTCGCCATCTGCTTCAATATTTTTTTAAGAAAGGTTATTCACTTCATTGGCCACCCTAATTCCTGATTGTACGGCGCCTTCAATCCATGCTGGAACGGTTGAAGTGTGTTCACCAGCAAAATGCACTCTGCCTTCAGGGGTATAGATCGAGGGATAAAGGTCTGTTTGTTGATTGGGCTTAAACATTGAAAAAGCTGCCCCACCGGTATAACGGTATTGCGACCAACTGTGGGAAGCCCCCACTAAAAAATCATCATAAATATGATCACCATGAATCATAGCCAAATTGCTTAATGCGTTGCGAATCCGATCTTGTTCAGGAATGTTGTCCCATGAAAGGGTGTCATCCTCCCATGTATAACTCGCAAGAACAATGCCAGAACCTGTTGAACCAATGAGATGGCTAGGGTAATAAGCAAATCGAATAGGCAAATCTGTTGACAGAGTGCCCCCTTTAATCCCTTCTGCCTCCCAAAAGCGATGACGAAATTGCAAACCAACTTTTGTAGACGGCACATAATGTAGTTCTCGAATCGCCTTGTATTTATTATGTGAAAAGGAGTTGCGTGGTTCGATCTCAACAAACTTTAGCATGGTAAAGGGAATCGTCAGGACGGCCACATCACCCGTCGTTTCGATAGCCCTTTGGCTTTGTGAATGAATGGAGTGAATAGTGACACTGTCGGGTTTTTGTGTAATTTTAGTCATTTGTTGATTTAAATTAATATCGTCTTTTAACTGGGGGATAAAGGCCAAGGGAAGTTGATCATTACCATTTTTGATTTCATAAAATACCATATCAGGTGAGAATAAAGGGAGCAATTCCCGTAGGACGGCTGGAAATGATAATTCTGGAAAACCTTCCAAGCCAAGTAATACTTTACACAATTCCACTGCTCCCGATGAGAGAGAGACGCCAACAGGATTATATCTTAAGAAGGTCTCCATAGAATAGCGATCATAATCACGTATCACCTTTTGCCAGTGATGGATAGGGTCTTGTTGAATAAAATCGATGACTGGCTTAATAGCGGAATAAAGCAGTTCACCGGCTGTTTTCCCCTTTTCCTGCGGCGAGACGGGGAACTTTAGTATATCAGGATTTTGCTGGTAGGCTTGCCGAGTCGTTTTCACACCACCTACAAATATGATGTCATTCGAAGTTGCGTTTAGAAAGGCATGGACATCTAAACCAAATTTCCTGATGTATTCAAGAACCAAATCATGATGACTAGGAATTCGCATGGCTCCCATATCAAGGTATAAATCATCGACAAACGGTGCCCGAAGTGTATAAATCCGGCCGCCCACTCTTTGGGTCGCCTCCAAAATAGTGATGTTGTGGCCAGCTTCTTTTAAAAGCGAGGCCGCCACCAATCCAGCCATTCCGGCCCCTACCACAATAATCTTTTTAGGGTTAGAGGTTTTTTGCAAACCTTGTCTTATGATCGCGATCATTTCCTTCGTAGTTAACGGCATTCTGGCCCCTCCCCTTGTTCTTCCAAAGTGTCGAGCGAGGATAGGTTGACTTTAGTTTTGCTAATGGCTTCCTAATATCTATAACTATGGCAGATATTTATTAAAATACCTTTTAAATACCGATTCTAAAATTCACACTCTAAAAGACAAGACACTAGAGGCTTTTTAATCTCTGAATTAGAGCTTCCGTCACTTCCTTGGTCGTTGCCGCACCACCAATATCCACCGTCTTGATCCCCTCTCCAATGACCGACTCCATGGCGTCCAAAAGGTGTTGACCTAGTTCTTCTTCCCCAAAATGATCAAGCATCATTTTCGCTGTCCAAATCTGTCCAACGGGATTCGCGATCCCTTTTCCATAAATATCGGGCGCCGAACCATGAACAGGTTCAAACATGGAAGGATACTTTCCATTGACGTTGATATTGGCAGCCGGCGCAATGCCGATACTCCCCATGATCGCTCCACCAATATCCGTTAAGATGTCTCCAAACAGATTACTCGCGACAATCACATCAAACACTTGCGGCCGGCTCACAAAAAAGGCGGCTAACGCATCAATGTGGTAGGATGCGGTTTCAACTTCACTATAATCCTTTTTCACCTCATCAAAGACACCATCCCAAAATGGCATAGAATGGACAATACCGTTGGACTTCGTCGCACTGGTCACGTGCCCACGTCTTTTTTGTGCCAGTTCAAATGCATAACGCATGGCCCGTTCGGTTCCTTTACGTGTGAAAATAGCATTCTGAATTGCGATTTCATCCTCGTTTTTATGAATCCGGCCACCGACTTCACTATATTCCCCTTCACTATTCTCCCTCACCACAATCAGATCAAAGTCTTTTGGGTTAACTAAAGGCGATTGCAGTCCTTTAAAATAGCGTGCGGGCCGAATGTTAATAGACTGCTCCATTTCCCTACGAATGTTGATCAACAATCCCCAAAGCGAAATATGGTCTGGCACCACTTGGGGATTGCCAACTGCGCCCAGAAAGATGGCATTAAAATTTTGCAGCGTCTGTATCCCGTCATCAGGCATCATCTTCCCATGTTGAACATAATAATCACAGCTCCACGGAAACGGTGTCCATTCAAAAGATAGTCCACCATGGATGTCGGCAAGAGTCTCAAGAACCTTCAGAGCCTCCGGGACCACTTCTTTACCAATGCCATCGCCAGGAATCACAGCGATTTCATATTTCTGCATGCTAATTCCTCTCCATTTCGTCTTTTTTTTGCCGTACTTGATTAGAAAACCTGGCTTGCACTTCACCGCTTCGCTAAGTACAGCTAGATGTTCAGGCATACGCCTTCACACACTAAGGTTGTCGCCAAACCTTGATGGCGAAAGCCAAAGGTCTTCCACTAAGTTATAAACGCTGTCGTTATAAAAAAAATCATACATTCCGTACACGAATCACCGTCATCATTCTCTTCCCTTTTAATGACGACATCGCTTCCACCTCTCATCCCAAATCCCACACAAAATTAGAAAGGCATAGGGTTTCCTTTAAAATCAATAAAGGAGGACTGACTTGTCACCTGTTTTTTCCCTTCAAGAATATCGATAATACTATGAGCTGTTTCTTGCGGTGAGCCCGGCGCTTGGTCTCCGCCCATATCTGTTTTAATCCAGCCTGGATGAACAGCATAGACAGAAACAGCTTTTTCTTTAAGATATTGACGGAGCTGTTCTGTAAACATATTCAGGGCATGCTTAGACAGCGCGTAAGGATAATCCCCACCGTAAGCATTTGCGAAGCTTCCTGCTTCCGAGGAAATATGAATAATTGCCGCTTGATCCCCTTGGGCTAAAATTGGGAGGAAATGCTTCACCACCCGCATTGGACCGAAAAGATTGACATCAAAGGACTTCTGGACTTCGGACATGTCCAATTGCTCAATGGTCTTCTCCCGTTCTGTCAAAAGACCCGCATTGCTAATTATCACATCAATATCACCTGTTTCCTCTTTGACTTGCTGTGCCGCTTGCCTGCAGTCCTTTTCATCTGTAATATCTAAAGGCACCATTGTCAACCGCTTGGGAAATAGGGCTTGGAGTTGTTGAAGTGCTTCTGTTCGTTGCTCGAGATCACGGACCCCGGCAAATACTTTATGGCCTCGTTTGATGCTCACCGTTGTTAATGCAAGGCCAAGTCCCCGATTTGCACCCGTTACTAATAGTTTCACCGTCTTTCCTCTCCTTTCTTAATCCATCCACATAAATATTGGTTAGTTCGACACCAGAGGTCCCTCTTCCTTTTACACCGCTGTATATCCCCCATCTACGTGCAGAACCGTTCCAGTGATAAAGGAAGCCTTATCACTGACTAGGAATAGAATAGCTTCAGCAATTTCCTCCGGTTTTCCAAGTCGCCCAATTGGATGATTCGCTATCATTGCTTGTTTCGTTTCTTCTGGTAATTTTGCCAATAAAGGCGTTTCTGTATATCCAGGAGAAATACAGTTAATACGTATCCCTTGTGTCGCATAAGTTACAGCGGCTGAACGGGAAAAATTAACAACAGCTGCTTTAGCCGCAGAATATGCTGTACTGTTCACTTGACCGACATGAGCCAAAATCGATCCCATATTTACAATAGCTCCAAATCCATTTTTCAGCATCTGTTGAATGGCGTATTTATTGGCAAGTACAACCCCGTTCAGATCGATGTTAAGCACCTTTTGCCAATCGTCTAATTGCATTTCATGAACCGGACCTTTTTTCTCGGGAATACCTGCATTGGCAACCAGTATATCTAGTCTTCCATAGGAAGCTGTCGCAGTCTCCATCAGATTCCGAACACTCTTTTCGTCTGTCACATCACACCGAACAAACAACGCCTCCCCGCCAACCGCTTTAATTTCTTCAACCACCGCCTCAGCAGATTGAGCAACATCACCAATAATAACCTTAGCCCCTTCTTTCGCTAACAGTTTTGCCGTTGCTTCCCCAATTCCAGAAGCCGCGCCAGTAATGACAGCAATCTTATTTTCAATCATCATATCCATCTCTCCTCAAAAACTTTAAGCCTATTCCTTTGCTTCTATATCAAAAACGCTTAGCTTGCTTCTCTTTTTTTATCTTCTAAGAATTGGACCTTTGGGTTAACTTCACTTTTTTTCTCTGTCTTCCGTTAACTTTTCTTCCACCAAAACTTATCTTAAGGCTCTTGAAAGCCATAAGTGGCCATTAGAAACACAAAAAGATGAAAGAAAAGGCTTAATAGATTCAAGATTAAAAGTGCTACTCTTAGATTTCCTTTCATCCCGAACCAGCCTAATATTAGTCCCAAAGCGTTCAATTCAAAGGGAAAAAAGGAATGTATACTTATCATTAGTTGATAGACTTGTAAGCCAAATTTTTCTCCTATAAGTGGAAGGAGTGTGACTAAAAAACATAGACCAGATCCAACAGAAAAAGTTTTTCTTAACATCTCATCCCCCTCCCCTTGGCTAAAGAGGTTTAATAGCATCAACAATCAACGATACAAAACCAAGTTCCCCATTTCTATTTCTGTGGTCAAAGCGCCTAGAACGATAAATAAAGCCTTGTTTTTCATCCCATTCTTGATAATGAAAATTACCGTTTTCATCACAATATTCTAGAAGCGTCACAGTAAAGCCCGCGTCCTCAAACATGCGACTCAAGGTTTGATAATTGTGGACGATTTTATGGCTTACCGCCGGATGATCTCTGGGACCAGGTCCCCCGACTTGGACCATCTGCTGGTATTCATCGTCAGGAAAAAAGCCATCAGGAACTGCACAACGGATGTAACCTCCAGGCCTAAGAAATTCATAGCCTATCTTTGCTGCTGCCATTCCTTCTTCATACGTTAAATGCTCCCAGACATGTTCAGCTAGAATAGCTTCTAAGGCGTTTTCTGCAAACTTTTTCTCCCAATCCGCTCTATTTAATAGATTTAATTCTTCCTCTTGTGTTTGTAACCATCCTGGATTATTATTGTACTCTCCAGCACCTACCACTACTTTTAAACGATCATCCAGTGTCATATCTCCACCCTCTTCTATTTTTATCCACTTATAGACTTAAGTTAAAGACAGAGTATGTAAAACCTCAGTTTTATCCACGCTCATATACCAGTCATTAACGACCAGTTCCAGTTCTGTAATCGGACTTGTTCCGAAATCAAATGCCCGATATTGCTTTAAAAGGCGGAGAAATTGAGAACCGTTATCGAGCTGAGCCGTTTTAAACCGCAGGCAAGTCATATGTGCCGTATGAGCACTATAGCGTTCATCTAAAGTACTCTTAAGGTTATATTTTTTAAAACGCGTTCTTATGTTTTCTCTTATTAATGCTAAAGTCGCATCCTGCGGAAACCCTTGAATCATCACGCTATCAGGTGAAGCAGTGATACCACGATAGGCAATATTAAAGCGCCTAAGATCTTGAACAGCCGTTTCAAGCACTTCAATATAGGAGCCGACATCACCTTTACTTACGTTAAAATCCACATGACACGTCATGATAGCGAGAACCGTCGTATGAAGTTCACTTGCTTGGTAAAAGTACTGCTCAGGTTCTAACTGATAGGCCTCTTTCAGAAAGGCAATGACGGTCTCCTGAATTTGAGGAGAGGGTCGACATATTAAAGTAAGTCCCTTACGGTGATCGCACGCCTTGTTAAAAAGATGAGGATCACCTCTCAATGCCTGTTCCTGAATTCCCTGAATGCCTTGACTCCATAATCGCTCATAAGTGGCTTTCATTTCGGAATGGTCCATCGAATCCTCCTTTTAAGACGGTCATTTCTATTGTGATCCGAGGGTACTTTTTTTGATGTCTTGCTTAGACCTAGATGCAGTACTCCCCCTTTAATCTCTCCAGTTAACATTCTCGGCTCACCATTTTATTCACTACAAGTAATTTCAATAAACACTTTCCATTTTCCTCCTTCACTTTAGTCTCCATTAGGCAAACCTTCAATTTTTTATGTTTATCTGCAGCCTTATTCTATAAGAAGTCCTTGCCCTTATTTCTCTTTGTTGCTTTGTGCCCTCTTGACTAATTTCAATCAAAATTCATGAGACTCATGTCCAGAGATAGCTGTAAAAATAATAAAGAGCCTATTTTGGAAGATATTCCAAAATGGGCTCTTTTTAAATATATGACATCATATTAATTGGAGGACGATGACGAATTCGCGGCCACTGAAGCAGCAGCGACCGAAGTCATAATGGCAGCCTGCATGGCTCGTATGGTATCTGATACCGCCTTGCCATAAGGCTGTTCCTTCACAATGATATCGATCTTCTTTTTAACGGCTTTATATTCTGCTTTTGAGAAAATTACTTTGATGGCTTCACACGCTTTTAAAAGAGCAATGAGCATGAGGGTTCTTACTTCAGGATCCTCATCATTCAACACCACATCACGGATTTTTTGGCGGATGTTAGCTTCAACATTTAAGCCTGCAGAAGGATAGACCTTTCTCGTAAACAGAAGAAAATAAGGTCGTTCTTTTTCAACTAAAATCCCTTTGGTTTGCAACCGTTCTAAAAACAACTGTCTGACTTTCTTGGATTTGATTTGCCGTCCTAATTTTTCAACCCAATATTTTATTTTCCTTCGCCGGGAATGCGCTTGATCCTTTTGCTTTAAATAGTTAAAAAGCTGCCGCAAAATGGGATCTTTAATGTTCTGATCATCTAGGAAAGTTAACACCTTGTCTTCGTATTTCACAGCGCCCAAAAGTGCCAACTCCATTAATACTGCTCCAGCAATACCATAAGGCAAGCCAAAGGAAGCCGATGACAATACCGTCCCTTTTTCATCATCATAGGCCACCAGCAATAATTCCTCAGCTAATGTGAGCATGCACATTCCTCCCGTCGTCTCTCATAGTAATTACGAAACTCCGATAAAAAGGTTCCCGAGTCGGACATTTGAATTATAGTTGCACGAAAAGGCGACAGCTATACAGCCATCGCCTTCTTTAAGATCACAATGTATTTATTCTAGATTTTCTTTACCCCGTAAAAGATCGTTTCGCTCTTATTGATGTCCGAGTACAACATGAGGAACATAAGGCTCTTCTAGCTTGGCAATTTCCTCTGGTGTGAGTTCAATTGAAAGGCTAGCCACCGCATCTTCTAAATGACTCATTTTTGTCGTGCCAATAATAGGTGCAGTCACCGGTTCCTTCTGTAAAACCCATGCTAGCGCAATTTGCGCACGCGGGACACCGCGAGTAGCTGCAACCTCCGCTACCCTTTCAACGACTGCTTTATCTGCCTCTTGGGTGTTCGCATAAAGCGTTTGGCCAAATTTATCCGTTTCTGAACGGTAACTGGTTTCCTCCCAATCACGGGTCAGCTTCCCCCTGGCCATTGGACTCCAAGGAATGACGGCGATGCCTTCATCTTTACATAGCGGTAACATCTCACGCTCCTCTTCACGATATAAGAGGTTTAGGTAATTTTGCATAGAAACAAAGCGTGTCCATCCATGGGTCTCGGCAACATGCAAGGCTTTAGAGAACTGCCAAGCATACATTGAAGACGCCCCAATATAGCGAGCCTTCCCTGCTTTCACAACATCATGCAAGGCTTCCATTGTTTCTTCAATTGGTGTTAGCGGATCCCATCTATGTATCTGATAAAGATCAACATAATCTGTCCCGAGTCTCCTGAGACTGTTATCAATCTCCGTCATAATCGCTTTACGCGAAAGCCCTCCACCATTAGGACCTGCATGCATTCTGCCGTGAACCTTTGTGGCAATCACAACTTCATCTCGTCTAGCAAAATCCTTTAAAGCGCGTCCAACAATTTCCTCACTCGTTCCATCCGAATAAACATTAGCTGTATCAAAAAAATTAATGCCAAATTCAAGTGCCTTTTGGATTATTGGCCGACTTTTCTCTTCATCTAAAACCCACTGATGATTGCCCCGCTCTGGAACGCCAAAGCTCATACAACCAATACATAAACGCGAGACATCCAACCCTGTATTCCCAAGTTTTACATAATCCATTAACCGCCACTCTCCCTTTGCTTTTAAAATGCACTTCGCTAATACCCATCTGCACTTTGGATATTAATCTTCTAACTTCTTTTACAGTATAAGCTGACAGCCTCTCCCTTTGCGAACAAAACGCACCACCTGAGTTCTCGCACTTTTCCCGAACACTAACGACCTTTGGACTTTAAATAATCCCTAGCTTTTTCTGCTTTTTACGTTTGCGCTCGATAAAATCCAAGCCAACCTGAGGATTTTTATTTTCCAGCTTACTCATACCGACATTCCACTCTTTCATTTGGTAACTAAAAACCCCATTTTGAACGATGGGATCCTTTTTCACAAATGCTTTCGCTGCTTCCTCAGTGTCGAAATCAATAACAATGGCGCCGCCGCTAAAATCCATAAAGGGGCCAGCAAGTAAAACATGCCCTTGATCAAAGGCCTGTTGAACATAGACCACATGCTCCGGCATAAAAGGTTGATCATTAAAGAAGATGTCCTTTTTCCATTTGTCGGTTGGTGTAAATAGAATGAGAAACCGCACTAGCAAGCCTCCTTAGTTAAAAAGTTCATTGTTATGTAGTCTAGTCTATCCACTTTATGGGACTTCATAAAAGAAGTGGGACATAGGGTCAGGTTTATTGTCCCATGCCAAACAGACCGCACACTCTAGTAGCGGTCTGTTTCCTACTTTACATTGTGGCTCCTATTCTATTTCAGGCCCTAAATAAGGTTGTGGAATAAGTCGCGCCTTGGCTTCTTTTAACCATTCTAGCCATGCCCGCTTATCGTGACCTATAGTCAAACCGCTTAATCTTTTGAGCACTGTATGCGCTTGTTTACTTAGTAACGACCGCGCATCCCCAAGATAATTGATGAGAATGTCATAGCCTTCACTGCTTCCGCATCTTGCCAAGGCACGCCCAATCGCCAATTCAAGTAACGCACGGCGCTCTAAGAAATAATCCGCCTGATACCCCTCCTGACAATGTTGTTGATGAAGAAAGGGAATGCGTCGTAATTGTCTTAGAATAGGGATGGCATCCTCATGACCTAATTGTTCAGCACCTAAACAAACAGCATGAACATAATAGAAAATCCCCCACATAGGATCCTTGAAATCTTCCTCGCTCGGGTGCAGAAGTTCAACCACTCTTTGCCAAATAGCTAGACTCCGCTTATCCCTTGTCAGCCCGAGTGAATAGATGAGATAACACACATCTGGCATAGCCCCATGATCAGGAGGGAGCGTCACATATAAAATGTCCGCCGTTCTTTTTGGCAACTGATCTCCTCGGAGCATGGATGTGATTTCGGCTATTAGGGTAGACACACCTGCCTTGGATCTATACATCGCTAAAGCTTGAGCCAGTCTCACCTTACGAATCCCTTCTGCATTTTCATGAGCCTTCTCTAAGTAAGGGATAATGCGTCTTCCGGCAGTACATATTTCAACAAAAGGCATGCGCTTGTGATAGACTTCATCCATGGGCATGTTGGAATACTCGTATAATGGCTGATCAACCTCAATGGCATTAACCAAGGCCGCTAATTCCTCATCAGAATAAAGAGTAGGCTTTAAGTCTCGGTTAAGAATGTGCTGTGGTAACAGCCCCTTATCTACTAATTTTTCCTGCAGTCTTCTATAATCAATCTCTCGAGGCTCTTTCTTTTCTTTAATAGCCATGGAAGCAGCCAAGGCGGCAATGCCCCCTAAATTCTCTAAATCCGATTGCATGCGAATGGCAGGCAACGCATCATGAGTGGCGGAAATCGCCTTACCTACAACGAGCAATCCGTCTAAGCCCTTTGGTAGCAGCATCCGATAGGGAATTTCGATGTCAAGATTCGGTGGAATAAAACCTGTATATAACCAATGCGCTTCACTAATCCCCTTCATATCATGATTACTAAAATGAATATTAATAGTATCCGGCCATTGGCGGTGTAACAGTTGATCCTCCATCGTCATCGTGACATCCCCAACAATATGGCGACTCTCCCTCGGTGCAACATAAATGCCGTGGTCATGACAACTCTCTTTATTTAAGCGCCAACTTCTTCGCCCTGGTTGCCCCCTTCTTCTGCCCGCAAGAATCGCCCGAGTATAATCGCGAATATCCGCAACATTAACCATACTCGTAAAATTATTCTGTAATTTCCCGGGTAATTTATACTGTGAAAGAGAATACCACATGACAACATGATCGCGGGCCGCGCCATAATTAAAATTCGCTTCAGCAAATGCGGCAAGATCTCCATCACCTGTAGCATCGAGGACACAATCAGAAAAAATAGCACAGACTCCCCATCTAGTGGCGACAACACTTCCACAGACACGAGAGCCCTTGGTAATAGCCCCAAAAGTTATCGTATTAAAATACATGGCAATGTCGAGCTGATTGGCCGTTTCTAAAAGAGCGTATTTTTTTGCTTCAATATTCCATTTTGGTCCCTTATAACCAATACTTTGTTGGACCGCCTGCACTCGATCCATAATCTTCTTTGCAAAACCATGACGTTTCCCAAACCAGTAGCTATCCACGCCCCCAAAGGTACCGGTGCCACCAAGCCCCGGGTTAAGATCAACAAGAACGGTCTGCATGCCCTCTTGTGCAGAAACAATGGCCGCAGGTCCCCCACTTGATCCGCCACCAGCAACGAGGACTTGAGTACTTTTAGAATAGGAGATGGCTTGTTCTTCTACGTCTTTGAAGATAAAGTTCCCTTCTATAAAGTCTGTCGGGATCTTGACTGTATAAGGCTCTGGCCCTTGAGACACTCGGCGATGGGTTTCATGATGTTCTTGCTCTTCATCTGCACTATCGCTTAACAAACGCGCAAATTGCTCACCATATGCTGCTGCTTGGACAGCATCTAGCCACCCTTCATTCCCATTTTCATAAAAATCTTTGTAAAAACACCAAACATGAGGAAACTTACATCGAAGTGCTTCCAGCTGTAATGCTGTATTTGGTTTAGCCTTTGTCTTGTGAAAAGGCCCTTTCAATTCATAAGAGCTCAAACAAAGTAAGGCCTTTCGGAAGGCAGGTACCTGTTGACTGAGATACGCCGCAAGCGCCATCCCCTTTTTTTGAGCTTCTATT
The DNA here is from genome assembly GCF_014639255.1 of Pullulanibacillus pueri. Classification (GTDB taxonomy): domain Bacteria; phylum Bacillota; class Bacilli; order Bacillales; family Sporolactobacillaceae; genus Pullulanibacillus; species Pullulanibacillus pueri. The sequence goes on along the minus strand of NZ_BMFV01000001.1, from coordinate 72,982 downwards.
TCGCGTTTGCGATTTTCTTCTAAACTATTTTCCGCATTAAACTCCATTTGATATTCAACATAGAGATGTCCATCCCCATGAACACCCGGAAATATACGGACGCTATTTCCTAGTAGGCCTAACTCAGCAGGAATCGCGAGGGTTGTTTGTTCGAGGTCCTCAACTTTATTAAACTCTAACACACGTTTATAATAGCTCTGACCCTTATTCACTGTAGATGTTAACGGCGTCTTCGTTAAGAATGTTGTGATCGCTGTTTCGGTTGCATCGGCCACCCCGTTGCAGCGAATCAACTGTCTTCCCGATTTATTCGCAATGATTAACCCGGTTCGGTTGTCATCTAAAGACGTTATCCCGACCGGTAATGACGCATAAAGCAAGGAAATGCCGGCAGCCTGCAGGGCATCTTCCAGACCTAATTTTAATTGATCCATATGGAATGTGACCATCTCAGACTCTGCGCACTCTACTTTTTGACCACTCGCTTCTATACACGCTTGAATTAATGGCGGATGGACTTTTAACGGAAGAGTAATCCACGGACTTAATGTCGCAGTAAGTTCACTCCCTAGATACGTTCTCGATTCAACAACCATGACTTTTTTTCCTTGATTCGCGAGTTCTAAGGCTGTAGAAATCCCGGCAAAACTTCCACCAATAATAACGAAATCAACATCTGAGATTATCGGAAGTTTTTGGGCAGGTAAATAACACGTCGTCACAATCGGACCTCCTTTGATATCATGACCTTCACATGAAGAGTACTGACAGGAAGGAGAGTCACCGACAAAATGAGCATCGTCAAGGGTCCTTCCCATTCCCACACACTTATCCCTAATCCAGCACTCGTTTTTCAGAGTCTTGCAAATCAAGTTCTTCTAGGTATTCAGCAGCGGCCTGAGAGGCATAGAGGACGAGACCGACACACCAAGCGTGTGAAAGTGTAAGCATCATCCCTTTGGGTTGAAAGCAATTCGTATTATAAAAACGCTCTGTCACCATCCCTTTATAGGCATTAAAATCGCCGCCTTCCCGTGCCACACACTGAAGAAAGCAGGCAAGATGATCCCTATTTCGATCTAAGTAGTAACGGTCTCCGGTATAACGCCACAAGCGCATTAATTCTGGAAAACAAAATAATCCATAATTATGCAAATGTTGATTGGACGGAGAAGCTTGATCTGCGCCTCTAGAGCGAAAATCGAGTTGTTTCAGCATCGTATGTTGTGGAAATTCAATATTATAGGTCCAGCGAAAGGTCATCATCCAATCGGCCGCCTTCTTTGCTAAATCCAACCATGTTGAGTTTTGGTCTGCTTCATAAAGTAAAATATACGCAACCAGGGCATTATAAGCATCCTCAGACGTTGGGGTTAAATGGACATCTTCAGGGGCGCCATAAATAAACTCATTATGAATAAAGCTTTGATAATAGTGGCCCGCTTTTTGCGCCGCCTCACGAAAATCTGTGCGACCAAAGTAGCTTGAGCCTTCGAGTAAGGCAGCAATCCAGAGCATGCCTCCTGCTCCATCCCATTCTTCAACAGCACCTGTGTCACAATGGTAATAGGAGCCAAAGTTTCCGTCTTGACGCTGGCATGTCATCGCGAAGCTTAAATTAGACAGCACCGCATCCTCCCAGTCGGGGTGATGAACGCCCTGTTTTTTTTCAATATCTAAGGCACGAATCATAAAAAGTGTGGCCTCAGAAATTGTACGGGCTTGCAGCCAATCACGATGAGGATTCCAGCCAGAGCCCCACCCTCGTTCTTCTGTCCACTCCGCCCAAAAGATCCCACTTGGACTAACACCAGAGGCAATTTTATTCAAGACATTGACTGCCGCCTCACTATAATGTTCTATGTCATGCTGACGACCGTAAGTTAGCAAGCTAAAGGCATAAGGCGCCCCGCTCACCCAGGCCACATGCATATGTGGACGATCGCCCTGCCCTTTGACATTCCCATTAAATTCACGATCGAAAGCAGCCGTTTCATTTAAGATGTGATGGCGCGGGTTGTAATGCCAGGTATATAGACCATGTGCTGTTAATTCAGCAGCTTCTTCCACTTCGATCCATGGATTCAATGCATGGATGTCCTGATACTGTCGATACATTTCTCTAATAAACGGATCATAATCATGTAAATCTGCTGTTCCCACATACAGTTTAAACTCTAATTGTCGCTTCTCTCCTGGCTCAAAACGATGAAACTGACAATCCGCGGGTTGCGGGTCAACAGGACTATGGAAGGTGATAGGTTCCTCACGATAAGGAAAATTGAGCCAAACGGACGTCCCTTCTTTATTACCGGAAAAGCCAAGCCCTGTTAATCCGATATCTGACATTTCATCTGTACACAATGCTGCTGACATATCCTCATTCCATGCAAACACCGCCGGAAGTGCGGCGCGATCAGAGCGAAAGGACCAATAATCTGAAGCCATCGGATCCCCTTCGCCTCCCTCAAAGTCATAGCGCGGATACATGCGAGTATTGTGAGCAAAACGATTCTCTTTATAAAAAGCGCCTGGTATCATCCAAGTCGGCGTACCCTTTCCTATGAGATCCAGTTGAATTTTAATGCCTCGTTCAATGGCAGTCAGGCCGTTATACTTCACGTTCATCTGAACCTTGTAATACTCACAACTTCCCACATGCTTCTCAAGCGTCGCCATCACCTCAAAGTCATGAGCCGCCCCGCCGATTTCAACCCTGTCGTCATACTCTTGCACTTCTGAGATCGGCACTGTTTCCTCGTCGTATTTTTTACTAAGAAGTTTTATTAAAAACGGCAGACTCGCATAAGCAAGGTTAGGAGTCGTTGCTGAAGTAAAATGCAATGTATTATGGTGTTGCTTTTGTTCTATATCAAGATTTTTCACTATCATCCCGCCTCTAAGCTGATTCATTTTTTCATTTAATATCTTTCTTGCCAAAATGACGCCCCGCCACAGCCTGATGGATTATCATATCTATTGCCGGTCCTATTCAACGCTTGCTTTTGATTTGATGACTTCATCAATAAGCGGCCCTTTTGAAGAAATGGTGACCAGTGCTTCCGCCTGCTGCCCAAATTTTTCGTCTCCAATGGTGACATCAACCGCGATTCTTGCTCTCCTCACTTCAAAATCTGGGGCCGTGACGGAGAAGAAGAGCTCTGCTAACCCCTTTTCACTAACAGTCACTTGTTGCGCAGTTTCATGAACGCCCCAATGCTCTGGAACATGAAGGGCCGCAACAATGGATTTCTGCTCACTATATGGATTTTTCACAACGGCTGTGAGGGTAAAGGTCTCATTCTTCTGCACCATTTTTTGATAAGGGGATAATGTGGCCAGAGACCCATCCCCATTTAATACCATGCCTTCAGGTAGCAAATTCCGATGAATGCGTTCTAATTCTTCCCCTGTTTTCGTAAAGTCCTGCAAGATTTGCTCTGTGAGCCAAATGGGCTCGGAATGACCGGAAATTAAGAGGTCGGGTTTGAGCTTGTTATATAATGCAGCACTGTCTTTGTAATCCCAAATGCGAAAATCATTTTTATAAACGTAATTGGGACTTGTCTCTTGATATTGGTCACCAATCGCTAACACGCGTTGACCATCCACTTCAAAATCAATGGCAACGGCATAAAGGGTATGACCAGATTGCTCATATAAGGTAAATTCATATTCTTCCCATTGAAACACGCGATTGAGCGGAACCTTGCGATCAACCTTGATAGGATCATACCAAAGACAGGGAAGATCGTAGTGAGCTGGACGCTCTAAGATATCTGCAAAATTTTCTGCCGCCCACACTTGGGTGCCCTCAACATCACGCAGGACATTCAAGCCGCCAACATGATCATCATGGAAATGCGTGAGCAGTGCGACATCGATCTTTTCTACACCATAATCTTTCTTTAACTTTTCAATGTTATAAAGCCAAGGTCGCCGGGCAGCCCGATCCGTTCCTAGGGCCATTCCCGCCATAAAATCGTACCCATAATCAATAATCAGCGCTTTACCACTCTCAGAAAGCACCACATAAGAATGAGCCCAGCTCGTGCGATTTTTAAGAAGATGGGGCAACAGTTCTCTATAAGGCTTGTTTCTAAGCTCTAATAATTTTGTAGATTGCTTGCGATGATTCAGCAGGCTCTGTAAAGCCTCGACAGTCACATCAATAGCGGACGCGGGCTGAGTCATGATCTCCCCGTGCGATGGACAAATATAGGAAGGTGTTTTTTCCTTTAAACTCAATAAAGATAATATGCTGTAGGGCACACCTTCTGCGCCATTATAGGACCATTGTGTTGCGGCTAGCGACCACACCTTCCCTGGAGCAAAGATCAAGTCACCGGTGAAGCCCACTTTATTTCCATCAACATTAACTAGCAAGCTAATCGAGCCGATCGTATGGCCAGGTGTCGGAAGCACCTCCCAATCATAGCCAGCAAAGGTATAGGTCGAATAATCTTTTAGTGTCCCTGTAATAGAAATAGAATTGAGAATGGAAAAGCGGTCTTCGCGCATATTGTAATTGTTATAGATTTCTCTCCCTTGCCAATGATGGTCCGCTTCCTTAAAGAGGTCTTGCTCCATATGAGGGACCCAAATGTGAATTTTGTTTTGATCAATTTTTTCTAAACCCTGGGCCTGATCTCTATGGTGATGTGTCAGTAACACATCGGTGACTGTAGTGATGCCAATGTCTTCTAAATGTTCGAGGACGCCTCCACTTCCGAAATCCACTAAAACGGCCTGTTCTCCATTTTTAATGACATAAACATTGCATGTATCTTTGTATAAATAGAGATTTTCTAATACTTTTAACATGGAAACGCTCCTTTACCAACATCAGGATGACGACTTTCTCTGTAGAAGTAAATGATAAGCCTCACCTTGTGACTTTTTTCTATGAAACGTTGAAAGCGGTATTCATGCTTTACCTCACTTTCGTCATGCACTATAAAAGGGTGAAAGGCGAACCCCAATTTGGGATTAGCCTTTTCAACTGTCATTCAAATGACATTACTTGAATTTAAATTCGGGATAAGATTCCTTTACCTTTTCTTTTAATTGATCAAATGCCCATTGGTTGGACTTCCCTTTATTCAGCATGTCGGTTACAATGCCGCCAAAAGTGGAATTAATATCCGCCGTATACTTCCCTGCAGGAGCAGCTGGAATTTGTTCAGAAATATCCTTATACATGTTTAACACTTTTTGGTCACCGTACATCGGTGGTGTATAACTGTCGGCGTTTTGATCATAGACCGAGAGAAGTGAAGGCATATTTCCGGTATTTTTTAAGTTATAATTTTGCCATTTTTCACTGGCATCGAATTGGACAAATTCATATGCTAACTTCTTCTTAGAGGTATTCGCATAGATCGCCCGATACGTCCCACCATCATAGGAACCGACGGGGGCTTTTGCTACGCCAAACTGCCCATCAGCCTTTCCATCTTTCGTATCGACATCCATCGTTGCCCACGAAGGAACACCGAACATAATCGCCTTTCCAGCCGGATCATAGTTGTTCAATGCCGACCCCCAACCTGGAGAGGAACCTGCTAGCTTGGCATCCACATTCTCTTGACGAACAGTCCGCATCGTGTTCAACACGTCGTTCCATTTTGAATCAATTTGAAAGACATTGTTTTTAACCCATGGCTGCATTTGATATTTTTCCATATCGTAAATGCTTCCGGTGGAATCTAGTAAATGGACCTTGCCATTACTCTCTTTATACACTTTTTTACCGAGAGTAATGATTTTATCCCAGCTGTTGATCATAGCCGAAATTTTGTCAGGATCATCTGTGCCGAGCCATTTTTTCGCTGCCTTACGATGATACCAGAGCCCTATGGGAGAGGAAGAATCCGCAACTGCTTTAACATGACCATCATCATCCTTACCCAAATCGGCGACATAAGGCACCATATCTTTTACCAATTTATCGCCACCCATATCAGATAAATCAGCGACAAAAGGTGTGTTAATGAATGAGCTAATATACCCTCTTTCCAAATCAAAGACATCAGGAACATTGGTCTTTGTTTGTAAAGCCGTTTGAAGCTTAGTTTTATATTGATCACCAGGGAAAACCTTGACCTGGACATCCACATTAGGATGTGATTTTTCAAATTGCTTTGCCAAGAGCTTAACCTGATCAAAAAACGTCCAGACCACTAAGGTTTGCTTTTTTCCCGAGCCATCAGAGGAAGTCGATTGCGAACCAGAACTAGAACACCCTGAGAGTCCAAGACAAATGACTAAAAGTAAAGCAAAAAGAGATAGACCTTTTCGTTTCATCACTTCATCATCCTCCATATTTTTAAAATTGGAACGTTCCCACTTTCTTGACATTCGCTTAACTTTTTTCTAAATAAAGTCCTATTCCTTCAGTGCCCCAGCTGAAACACCATCCATGATTTTTCGTGATAAGAAGGCGAACAAGAGCATGATCGGAACTATGGATATGACAATTCCCACATATTGCGCACCGTAATCGGTACCAAACTGTCCCCTTGTCATCGCAACCATAACGGGGAGTGGCTGCAGGTTATTATCAAAGAGTGTAATCACAGGTAACATAAAGCTATTCCACTGTCCGATGAAGGCTAAAATCCCAAAGGTGGCTAACGCCGGTTTCAGTAAGGGAAGAACTAAGCGGTGAAAGGCTTTCAGTTCACCACAGCCATCCATCCGCGCGGACTCAATAATTTCACTAGAGACAGCCTGATCACAATTTTGTTTAAGAAAAAAGGTCCCGAAGGCATTGGCAATCCCCGGTAAAATCAATGGCCAATACGTATTTAACATATGAAAGTTACCCATCAATCTAAAAAAGCCAATAATACTCAATTCTCCAGGAATCATTAAAGTGGCTAAGACACAGCTAAAGAGAACTTTTGAGTACTTAAAGTCATATTTTGAAAAGCCATAGGCGGTCATCGCTGAAAAATATAAGGTCACCGATGTCCCAACGACAGTGAGGAACACGCTATTGAGAAATCCTCTCCAAATCGGTACAATCTTGATCAACCTTTTATAATTCTCGATAAATTGATCCCCGGGAAGGAGTAGAAACTTATTGGAAATATCCGTATTCGAATGCGTTGAGGAAATAATCATGCTGTAAAAAGGGAGAAGGCAGATGGCTGCTCCTACGATTAAGATCAAGTAGATCAAGCCCCGAACAAGCATCCTCTTTAACCGGTAGTTTTCAGATATTTGCTCTTTCGTTTTGTTTTTTACTTGTGAATTGAGTTGCACGACCACACCCCCCTATACACTTTGCGTATTTTTCTTCCTGCTCCGCGACACAAGTAATGAAATGATCGAGAAGATGAGAATAATAATAAACATGCCATAAGAGATACTTGATGCATAACCATATTGAAAACGTGTAAAAGCCGTGTTATATAAGTAAACCATCATCGTTTGTGTAGAATCCCCTGAAGCATTTCCCGCGACTAAAGGAACTTCAAATATTTGCATACCGCCAATGATAGATGTAATGACTGTGAAGAGAATAACGGGTTTTAATAGTGGTAAGGTAATATTCATTGTAATTTGAAAACGATTAGCCCCATCAACCTCAGCTGCCTCGTAAAGTGTTCTCGGAATGGACTGCAGCCCAGCTGTAAAAATGAGCATATTGACGCCAAACCATTGCCAGCACATGACAGCCGAAATAATGATTTGCGCTAAGAACGAATGCCCGAACCAGTTAATCGGATGGTCGGTAATGTGCAAGGCCATTAACAGTTTGTTTATACTCCCTGTTTGCCAGTCAAACATGAGATTGACCAATACCCCAATCGTTATCGCTGTCACGATATTGGGAAAATAAAATACCGCTCGGAAGACATGTTTACCCTTCACAAACCTTTCATTGAGAATGAGGGCGAGCAGTAAAGCAATAATTAATTCTGGAACAATCGAGACAATCCAAATAATCAAGGTATTAAGGATAGAATGGTAAAATTCTAGATTAGTAAACAATCGCTGATAATTGTCTAAACCGATAAAGACAGGTGGTGAAAATCCATCCCATTTTGAAAAGCTTGTATAAAAGGAATAGATAATCGGATACAGACCAAAGATTAGAAAGACGATAAAATAGGGTGCTATAAAGAAATAGCCAAAACGTGATTTTTTAAGACTCTTTATCCTTTTTGTTTTTCTCAAACCCCTCCACCTCCTAATAAAATAAGTAATATAGGAGCGTTCCCACTTTTCTTTAAACTGATGTTCACACTAAACACCACAATGATGGCGTTTACATTTTAATGAGTAATGAAACCCGTTTCTAAGACGGGTTTTAAACATCTAAATGATGCTATTATTTTAGGAACGTTCCCAAAACTAATTTAACTTCATTATAGACGAACAATTCTAAAAGTCAATAAACTTTTAAATAGAAAAATAGAATTGTACCAACAGATTTAACCTCTATCCGCACGCATCCTAAGGTTTATAGATTGAGGCAAGAATTGCGAATCACCAAGTTGGGTTTTAAGAGTATGCGTGAATTGGCTTGCTTCTTAGTTCCTTTTATCTTCTCAAAGAGAACCTCGGCAGCCTTTATTCCGATGTCAACAAAAGGTTGCCTCACCGTCGTTAAGGAGGGATAAATCCATTTTGAAATTTCAATATCATCAAAACCGACAATCGAAAAATCCTTGGGGATACTATAGCCTTGCTCATGCGCTGCACCGATCGCGCCTAATGCCGTCTGGTCATTAGAAGCCACAACAGCCGTAAAGCCGCCGACTTCCAGCAATTGCTTCATCGCCTGATAGCCCCCTTGGTTGGACCAGTCCGAAGACACCATTAATTCAGGGTTAAACGCCAACCCCAGTTCTCTTATCGTCTTTTCAAACCCATTGGTTCTCTCTTGGGTCGCACCTGCTGATTCAGGACCAGTAATATAAGCAAGCTGTCGATGGCCAATTCTGTGGAGATAGCGCACGACATCACCCACGCCACTAAAATTATCCACATCAATAGAGCTTACATCCTGGATGCCAGCATCATCACCAATTAGGACGACAGCAAATGCCGTATTTTTCATCTCTTCAACGACTTCTTTTTCCCGTTTTGAAAAGTTCAAGAAAATCAGCCCATCCACCTGTTCCTCATAGAGGAGATTGATAAAATCCCTCTCACCTTTATGGTTAGACATCCAGGAGTAAAAGACACAATCAAAGCCATTTTTATTAGAAACCTCAGTGATACCTTTTAAGATGCCCGAATAAAAACTATTTGAAATGTCATCGACAACAATCCCAATAACTTGTGTTCGATTCAGCACTAACCGTCTCGCATTCATATTGGGATGATAATTCAATTCTTTAATGGCTTTCTTCAAAGCTTCTTCTGTTTCTTTTTTCACTGGTTTCCCATTTAAATATCTAGAAACCGTGCTTTTTGATGTTTTTGCTAATTTTGCGACATCAATGATCGTCGGAGCCATAAAGTTCCCCCCAATAGTTCAGCTTAAAGATAGTTTTATAGAGAAATGGAACTGCTTTTTTATAACATCATACATCATATATTATACCTTTGTGGAAGAGCCTATAAGCAAACTAGAGCTTTTGCCGTTAAACTTAGCGAAAACTTTGATGTCTGAAACCATGTACCTGAACATCTGGTTGTACTTGGCGCAACAGTGAAGTACAACCTAAGTTTTCTGGTTTCCATATTTTTTGGAACGTTCTTATTGTCAAATATTATATCATATGGTAACTTCACCATCCAAAGGTTTTGAAAGTAATTGGTGATTCTTTATCCATCTGTATCCAAAATTATATTTATCTAACAAAAGAGGGCGCCAATATGCATTCAGCTTATAGATGCTGACGTTTCACAAAAAACTCTCCTTCAAGTCTAGTAAAGACCTGCAAAGGAGAGTTTCTGTCTTCCTATTTATTTATACGAGTTTCTGACCGCAGTTCGAGCAGAAATTGGCCTGCCCGGTTTTCGCTCCACAGTTCGGACAAAAGTTTGGCCGCTGCTGACCATTGCCATTAGGTGCTGGCTCTGTGTTTTGATTCGGCGCCGGCTGACTTTGATTTTGTGATGGTGGGTTAATATTATTCATCATTTTGTTCGCCACGTTCATCCCCATCATCATCTCAACCATATCTGAGGTGATGCCTGATCCACTCATCTTTCCAGACGCCATACCATCGGTGATTGAGATTTGCTGGTACTTATCCATATTGCCGACCATACCGTAGGAAGCATTTTTAGTAATCATATCTTGAATCTCTTTAGGATAATTAAAGCTCATCACATTAAACCCGGTGATAGTGATCCCACTCTTGATCATTTGCATGTCTAAATCCTCTTGAATGCCTCTAGAAATGTCGGAGGCATTGGCTTGAAGATTAAACATATCCTTCCCCTCTTGGGTAATCCATTTCATCAAGAGCTGATCTAAGACCGAAGTGATACGTATTTTAACATCATCAACTAAGTATCGATCCTTTACACCGGCAATTTGGTCAATTAAAGCCACATAATCATCGACTTTAAAGTTAAAGGTACCGTTCGCTCTGATCGGCATCCCTCCTGGCATTCCTGGCGCCGGAATATTAATCGCGCTCTTTGTTCCCCATTTGACGGTGAATTCCTTCGTATTCACAAACAGCACTTCAACGCGCATGCCGCTATTAAAACCAAACTTAAAGCCTTTTAACGTGGACAGAAAAGGAACAATTTCAGAAACAATATCATACTCCCCATCCTCACGAAAGACCCCTTCGATTTTCCCGTTGTTCAAAAATATCGCGTCTTGACCGGGACGAATAATCAATTTACTCCCTTTTTTAATTTCATCATTGTTCCATTTATAAAAAATCATATCATCTCTAAATTCTTGCCATTCGACGACATTCGCGAATTGGTCTCTAAAAAAACCCACCTAGCATCTCTCCTTTTTAGAACTTTACCATTAAAATTTTCCGCTTGATCCGCTATGCGAGTGACCGCCTGGAGTCACACCGCCGCCACCGCCATCTTTAGAATTATTGGACGGCTTTCTTCTTCTTGTCACCGTTCTTCTTAGAAAATTATCATAATCACTGACAACGCCAGAGTGTTGATTATCTAAATACGTCCGGGCATTGACCGTCACTCTTCCGCCAGAACGATAGGCCATCAAACCGACAACGATGAGCGCTATAAAGAGGGACGCCGCGATTTGGAACCACCATTTAAACAGAATACTATTTGGATTCACGCCCGGTTTATACCCCATATAGTCATGAGCCTTTTGTATGAAGTCCGAAAATGCCTTGTAATAATCGCCATCGGAAAGTGCTGGCGTAATCGCCTCACGAATTTGGTTCATCCGGTCACTATCCAAATAGTCCTCTGCCTTTTCAAAGCCGGCTAAATAGACATCTCGATCTTTCATATCAATGGCGAGAATCGCCGTATTGCCATGCTTTTTATCGTAACCAGGAGCTTCCTTATCATAAAAATCTTCAACGTAATCCTCGAGTGTTTTTCCATCGGTACCGTTCACCGTTATGATCAGAAAATCTGTCTTTCTGTCTTTGCCTAGTTTACTAGATAAGGATTCTAGTTTCGCTTTCTCATTATCCTTTAAGAGATGTGCTCCGTCATAAATCACTTCATGCTTTGAAGCGGCTTGTGCAAAGCTCCCAAAAGAGACGACGATAAAAAAGGTGATGAGCAGTAAAAACAAGCTTCGTTTATTGATCACCAAAAACCACCTCCCATGATTAAGGAGACACATTTAAAAGCGAGCAGAGCACCAGCGGCGATCCCGCCAAACCAGGCTGTCATTTTCCCTTTGCTTAACGGCGGAAAACCAACGACCTTTCCCGTCTCACCATTCATGGCAAAGGTGTACACCTTTTTATTGTAATCATAGTTCACCATCCATACCGGCAACAGTACGTAGAAGCTATTCACATTCTTTGTATCAACATGCTTCTGCTTATAATCGACCGAATGGTAGCCTCTGAAAGTCGAACGGATATAAGATTCGATATAGCCACTGATTTTATCCTTCACACGCGGCTCCAGATCCTCATCCGTATAATTATATTTTTCTGCCAGATATCCTACAAGATAGGGCGTTTTAAACTCTTTTAATTGATCATAGGAAAAGGGCTCCAATTTATCCATTAGACCATCGTCCATTTTCTCAGAAGCATCAACGGGGATCTTCATATAATTCAAATTGATATCACGGAAGGCCTCATAATACTCTGTTTCCGTGCAAATATAATCTCCCTCTTCATATGTATGCTCTCTCGTACAAATGGCTCGCACCTGAACTTTACTATTTAAATCAAATAACCAAAAAGGAATATACATGCCCGTAATGCTCTGAATGCGATCCGCTGACATAAAACCCTTCGGAGTCAACAGCCCTTTTCGACACCATTTCTTAAAAGCCGCAGCAGCCTCATCCTTAGTAATTGTAAAGGGAATCACTTTTTTCGGTGCCAAGTGGCCTGATACGCGATCACCAATGACAACTCCCGCCCCACAAAAGCTACAGTGGGTCGCGACCGTATCGGCCGTCGTAATGAGAACAGCACCACAGTTCTCACATTGGTACTCCTTCGTCTCTTCTGGAGAAAACTCGGCTTGCTTTAACTCCTCAGGGTAGGTTTCAATGTTTTCAACCCTACCACAGCTATCACAGGTTAACTCCCCTGATTTCGGATCAAAGGTCATATCACTGCCACAACTCGGGCATTTGTAATAAAGGATCATCCTCTGTCCCCCTCATTTCATAGACTTATAAACCGCTAGTTTTTCTTCATGCTTTCTTTAAGCGCCTCGAGATCGGCGTCGACATCTGTTTCTTTATGAGTTTTAGCAGGTTCTGCAGGATCTTCTAGCTCATCTAGCGGATTGCTGCGCAATTCCGCCAAGGCTTCCGCTTCAAATAACGCGCGGTCAACCTTGTCTTCCATTTGCCCAAATGTCGCGCTAGAGCCCGCGACCTTTTTCTGTGTTTCGGACGAAGTCATTTTCATTTTTAACGCCTGGCTACGAGCTTCGAGTTCACCGATATCAGCGGTCAGTTTTTCCAGCAATTGTTTCATTTGAGCAGCCTCCGAGGCTACCTGCTGGTAAGAGGTTTCCCATTCGGATTGCTCTGAGGCAAACGCGGCCTTCTTCTCTAAATAGGCTCGCGCATCGTTTTCATCGCCCGCTTCGATTGCCTTCATCGCGTAACGTTCCATTTTTTCTATATTACTTCGGCACTCGTTTAATGCCCTTTTTATTCGCTTTTCTTCTTCCATTAACGCGACCGTCTCTGCTTTAACCTTCCCTAAGTCAAGATTAAGCGTTCTTAAAGTGTCCTCGATGATCTTCTCCGGATTGTCGGACTTATTTAAAACATCACTGATATGGCTCGACATAATCGTTTTAAATCTTGATAAAATCCCCATATCCCAGCCCCCTTTGCTTTCGTCTTATATTGAAATATGAATAGATCAATTTTAGATCTTAGTAACATAAGAAAAGTGTTGACGCTAATGAATATTTGAAAAGACTGATAGGGTTGCCCTTGCAGTCCCTGACTAGTGCTGACTTTTGTTGTGCACTTACATTTTTTGTTATCCAACCAACAAATGTGGTCAAAATTACATTTTCGTTATCACTCAAAAATCCGTGTTTCACTAACGAATTGAGATTATAACTCCATTATACTGTTTTATTAAAGCGCGGTGTATAATCATGTGAAAATCATCAAATCATTGTGTTTTAATGGGGAATCCCGACAATACTTCTGTATTATATATACGGTAAAAAGCGCCTTTACGTTTCAAGAAAATGTCTGGATGAAAATGGAATAAACGTTGTTTAGGCCCTATCAAGACATAATTTTCTTGATGGGAACTGTTTAGAGAGGTATAGAAGAGGAGCGATCGGGAAAGCAGCCTGTTTTCTCACTGATTCCTTGACTCTCAAAGTTTAACTCGGACTATTCGTAGAAAGATGTTAAGTTTACTATCGCTTACCTTAGATCGCATGCAGACGGGGAGGTTGGGACAGAAGTATTTTTCTTTATTCTTAGGCATAAGGCAAATCGCTCCGTCAAAATACTTCGCTTTCCACAGGCACGGTCTCAGCCAACTTGGGAATGGATAATTTGGTTTCCCAAGTATTTATGAATAAAAATCCCTTGTTCCTGCGTCTACTCGTACCGCTTCGTCGTCAGCTTTCTCAGAACAACTCGAAGTGTATTCGAGAAGTAACGCTGGTTGCTGTTCCCTTTGGACTAAGGAAAGCGACTAGGAGAATAATCTTCTCAGAAAAAATCGTGGTGCTTACGATTTTTTTGAGTCTCCACGCCTAAGCTAACAAGTTATAAAATCTGGTGATAGTTAAAAAATTTTATAAAAAACCTAAAATCCCCTTCACTTTAAAAGATGAGGGGCTACTTGTTTCCATTAGGAATTAACGTCAACAGAAAGCAAAGACTCTAATGACATTACCCTATTTTTATGAAAATACCTTACTCGTCTTGAGATATTTCTAATGCATTTTTATGTACTTTTCTAGAGGCTCTGATTCCTTTTACTCAACCAGGTAACGATGCCATAAATAATAAGCAATAGCCCCCCCATCTCAATGGCATGGTCGGCCAGGTTAAGAATTCCACCAGAGCGCACGATAAAATCTGTCACCTGTCCAAACAAAAGTCTATCAACGCCATTTCCAATTGCTCCTCCGACTAGGAATCCCAAACTACTATCGATAAGAGCACCCTTCGTTTCTCTGGTTCTGCGAAAATATAAAACACCGATGACGAACAGTATAGCCACAACGCCGAAGATCCGTGCATAGCCTTGAAATAAACTTCCTGCCATGCCTCTATTCTCGATATGTGTAAGTTGTATTCCCCATAATGTAAAGGATTCATTAATGTCAATGTAGGTACGAATGAGATATTTAGAAACCTGGTCCATCACAATAACTAGGATTGCAATAGCATAAAATAGCATATATTTTCCTTCTCTCTTGCAGAATTATTTGCATCCTAATCATCACAGTATAATGGATAGCTTTAATCTATTCATTCACGAAGCCCTTAATTGTTGTTCAGCCTAAATGGCAAAGCTAAAATTGTCCTTATAAGGACTTCCGCTTAGTTATAATCGCCTGGCTTAAGTAAAGTAATGAGATTATAAAGCTCTTCCAGATGATTTTGAACAGGAGTCGCTGTTAATAAAAAGATATATTTGTTATTAATCCCATCCACAAACTTCCAAGTTTAGGTGCTGCAATTTCTTCCTCTACCGTCTTACCTAGCCCTACCTCATCACAAAGTAATGCGCGTCCTTTAAAACGATGAATGACTGCTTTAACTGTTTTTATTTGGTATTCAAAAGGTATTGCTTCTCGAATGTAAGGAAGCGACATTAAACGATCATCCTTCGCAACTACAGTGAATTGTTGAGCCATCTGGTACCATTGAAACCAGGTTTTTGACTCTTGATTGAAACCTTTCATGGCTTGTAGCACCGTTTCACGTCGGTCTTTATCAACGATTGAATCTTCTATAGGGGAAGAAGATGTCGCAGAACCATCAGAAACCTTAATGTCCCCTTCGATGTTCTTTCAATTATAAAGTATGTTGCTTGATAGGGTGAGAAAAAACCTTTTATTCCACTGCCTTGGAGGGTATTATCCTCCCAATCCTCGATCATTCATCATCGAACATGAATTTGAAGTATCAATATCTATATTTTAAAAAAATGTTGAAGTCCCCGGGTCCAATTCCATTGCATTGAGCTCTAGTAATTCTTTACCTAGTTTAAATAAAAACTGCAAAGGCACTTTATCACCATACATGGTATTTCTTTTTTTCTACCAAAGGAAGAGTACCTGTCACCACCCAAAATATTGTTCCACAGAAAAAGAACTTGCATTCGATATAGAGGAATAATGTGCTTAAGATTATGTGAGTCTAGTAGCCTTTCGAGTAATGGTTTCTTTAATGGGAGTCGGAAGTTTCTGACTCCCCTTCATCAACCCATTAACCTCTCATATTTTCTTTGACTTATTCCGATTGGCGATTTGTTCGTTTAATCGGATATAGTTAAAGTGATGAAGGATGTTTTCAATTAATTCTTTTTTAGTGGCTCTCATTTTAAGTTCAATTTGAATAGATTGACCGATGGCAACGAGTTCAGCCTTTTTAAAACCATGTAAATAACTAGCCATACTGTCTTTATCTAAGGCTTCTAATTCATTAATGATCGCCGAGCAATCTATCGTTAATACCTGACGTGGTTTCCTTTAAATATTTAAGTTGTTTTAGTAATGCCCTTATTACTGCTTCTTCTCTTTGTTTGGACGTTAAGACTGCGTGCAATCGCGCGTATTTCCGTGTCGCGTGCCCTTTATTACTGCTTCTTCTCTTTGTTTGGACAGAACGATAGAGGTACGATTAACTGGAATAGTGTTGTGCCCTTTATTACTGCTTCTTCTCTTTGTTTGGACTAAGAGCAATTCCCCGTCCTTGATGATGCCGTATTTTTGCATGTGCCCTTTATTACTGCTTCTTCTCTTTGTTTGGACTGATAATAATCAGTTGCATAAGGTATTCCGTCTGCTCTGTGCCCTTTATTACTGCTTCTTCTCTTTGTTTGGACCTTGGTCTTATCGTCAGTATTCGCTATATCCTTATGTGCCCTTTATTACTGCTTCTTCTCTTTGTTTGGACTGAGTATCTTGTGAAGCACCACCATTCAATTCATTGAGTGCCCTTTATTACTGCTTCTTCTCTTTGTTTGGACCATATAGCCGATCTTGGTATCGACTATTTCTGCGTCGTGCCCTTTATTACTGCTTCTTCTCTTTGTTTGGACGAAACTGATGGTGCGCTAACATACTCCGATATGACCGTGCCCTTTATTACTGCTTCTTCTCTTTGTTTGGACTCAGCCCCGATTGTCCTTCAAAAATTTAAGAGATGGTGCCCTTTATTACTGCTTCTTCTCTTTGTTTGGACGTATGCAAGGGGTAGAAATTGGCGATAAACACGTTGGTGCCCTTTATTACTGCTTCTTCTCTTTGTTTGGACATCCCAATGGGGCAGGTGTTCATGTTTCCGATATAAAAGAGTGCCCTTTATTACTGCTTCTTCTCTTTGTTTGGACTTCATCAAAATAAAGCAATGGAGAACAAAACATACAGTGCCCTTTATTACTGCTTCTTCTCTTTGTTTGGACTCCCCATGTCGAATATCCTACAACTCGTTGTTCATCGTGCCCTTTATTACTGCTTCTTCTCTTTGTTTGGACTGGTATATTGGAATTGTGAAAGCGAAGGGGAACTGAGTGCCCTTTATTACTGCTTCTTCTCTTTGTTTGGACGAAACGACTTTACCGATGATTGGCGCCAACTGCTGGTGCCCTTTATTACTGCTTCTTCTCTTTGTTTGGACCGTAGAGACTATTCAACATAAGTTTAGCAAGTAGTTGTGCCCTTTATTACTGCTTCTTCTCTTTGTTTGGACCCACGAAGCTAGCCGTGCGCTGAATATAGGTCGTAGGTGCCCTTTATTACTGCTTCTTCTCTTTGTTTGGACTAATAGTGGAGGTTAAACTAAAATACCTGTTTGTTGATGCGTGCCCTTTATTACTGCTTCTTCTCTTTGTTTGGACTCCTTCCGCAATCCTTTGAAACTACCGGACTGAAAGTGCCCTTTATTACTGCTTCTTCTCTTTGTTTGGACTCCCCATGTCGAATATCCTACAACTCGTTGTTCATCGTGCCCTTTATTACTGCTTCTTCTCTTTGTTTGGACTGCAGACGCTCGAACCGCTTGGTACTAAAGCTTTTTCAAATTTAATTTCGAGCATCCTTATTTTCAAATGATTAATACCAACAAAAATAACCATAAAAAACACACTCACAATTAAAAGATGTTGTTATTTTAAACACTTCGAGCACCTCCCGGTCATTTTGACCTATAGAGGTGCTCGACAGCATGTCCAAACAAAAAGAAGAAAAATGTAATAAAAGTGATTGTTAGAGTGTTTCTACACTCGATGCACAAACAATCAATTGCTACAACATTAAGATGTAGCTTTATTACTTCTATTATAAAGGATGCCCACTAATAGTCAAGATTATGCGTCTAAATTATAAAATTTATTAGAAAATTAATTTTTCTAAATCCATCGGCATATAATCTCTCCCTACTGTTGAAATTTTCTTTTGAAGTTGATTACTTGTTACCGGACCAAATTGAACAAACATCACTTGATCTTGATTTTGATGTACAATTTCATTAAGTGCCGCTTTCAGTTTAGCTAATTCAAGTTCCGAAAGTTGACAAATAAATACTGAATATTGAACATGCTCACCAAATCCTTTCATCGTTTTAAATACTTTTCGCCAGCGTTTTTGATCGGCTATATCATAAGAAACGAGATAATATTGTCGCACGATTATTTCCCCCTATCTTGTCATAAGTGGAATATATTCCTTTATTTCTCCCTCAATGAAACGTGCTAACATTCTGAGATGAAGCTCAATCATTCTTCGATAAGAAATCTTATAACCAAAAGTCGGGTCAGTAATTTTGTCATGCATTCTTCTCTCATACAACGCGAAATAATTGTTTCTCCCACCCTTTTTTAACTGACAACTGTCTGAACCCATGTAAAAGTTATCTAATGTTAATTCCCCAGTATTTAAAGCACGGAGAACAATACTATCGACAATGAGTGGGCGAAAGGGTTCCATCATATCTAATACTAAGGCTGGACGACCTGCTTCAGGTCGATGATAAAAACCAAGCATTGCATCAAATCCAACGGATCCACAAGCTGCTTGAAAGTCTCGAACCATTAGGGTATAACCTAAAGAAAGCAAAACATTGACAGGATCCTTAGGCGGACGGCGATTCCTCCCTTTCATCACATCTATGTGTGTAAGGTGGCTTTTGAACATCGTTGAAAAGTTTTCAAAATAAATTTTTGCAGCCATGCCTTCAAGCCCTCTCAACTTGTCAATCGTTTCAGCTTCCGAAGACTTTTCACTTAATCTCGTTAAACTGTCTAGAGCATAAGAAACCTTTGATCCCGCATTCCTTCTTAAAAGTGTCCGCTGATTCCTAATTTTTGCATATACGATTTTCTTTGCTAGTTGAAGTGAGAATTCAGGGTGATTAAACTTGATAAATTGCTGTCTTCGAGTGTATATGTTTTTAGTAAGAGGAGGTGTCGAAACTCCTATCAAGCGTCCATGACTCGTTAAATAACTTATTGTAACATTCGCAAACATAAGCGTTTGCAGTAATTGAGTAGAACATTGGACATTTCCAATCAAAGTAATGTGAATAAGATCTTTAATCGGGACCCCTTGTTTTCGTCCATCTTTAAATTGAATTATTAACTCATCACCTGACTTACCTAATCGAGTTCCTGGTTCCGATACATATAAAACACCACCATCTACTCTTGAAGGAATAATTTTTCTAATATTATTTGAAACACCTAATAAATAATTGGTTTCATCTGGAAGACAAATATAATTTAGTGAACATCGAAAACACTTTTTTGAATCTGTTAATGGCTTGGGGACTATCTCAGGATGAGCATTTAATTTTCTAGCCTTTGCAATACATAATTCAGTCGCTTTTATCAATTCAGGTGTAAACTCAATTTTAACTTTCTTCTTATTTCCACGATAAAAAAGATACCCATAATCACACGGGTATCCGTTGGAGCGCATAAGAAGGCCTTGAGCACATAATTGAATTTGATCATTTGGCCAAGCCAAACCACAAATCGTAAAATTATCAAAATTGAACGCTTGAGTACCGTCTGGAGCACTACTATGCTTTGCTTCAACAGGTGCCCATTTTCCACTTTCATAATTTACAGAATCTAAGACACCATGAATCTGCAACTGTTCATCACCTAACCGTAGGCTTTTAGGCATAGATCCCCACAATTCTTCTGGGGCCATTTGCCCCCGCCTTAGACGTTTTTCTGCCCTTAAGTGTTGAGCAGAACCTTCCACCGTATCGGAACTTTCTTCAAAAAGACCTTGGACATGCATTAAATGGAATAATCGTTCGCAATATTGAACCTCATTCAACATCCTTATAGGAATAGATCCCATTCTTCATCATCCTCTGCAATCGGTCTCTTCAATCCCCCTTGGATGCGCTGCTTTAATTGCTTCTTTATTCTACCTTCAATAGTTCCGAAATAGCGCCCACCTGTATACCATAGGTCACTTCTAAACATTTGACCACTAGGATCTCGATAAAGTGTGATAGATTCACCGCTGATTTCTTCAGCTATTTCAAAAATATCATTCATTGCTTCTGTTTCTTCCGATGTTCGCTTAGATTTTAGAGACACTTTTTGTTTTAGTTTGTCCCTAGAAACCCATTTATATACTTCACCTTTATTATCATCTATCATAATAAAATAGCCTTTACTAGATCCGTATAACTCTTGAAGTCGTTTTTTGGTATATTCCTTGGGGACTAATATTTGACCATCATCTGATTGGATAACATAGCAACTTATTCTAAAGAAACCATGGTTTCTTGTCCAAAAACGTTTTTGTAAATTTTGAGCAGCATTTATATCTGCATCAGTAAGAATTAAAGATCGATCTCTGGAAAGAGTTGCAAACTTCTCGCCACCTTTTGACGGGATATAATCTCCCGCTTTGATCAATTCAATCTGCTCTTCTTTAATAAAGCCTCTTTGAATAAGGTCTTTTTTCATCCAATCATTTTGCATATCCATTTCAGTGAGTTTATGACATCTGATTCCAGGTGCCCCCGTCTTCGCATGAAACCTTGATGAAAATTGTGCACCTATATCCCCTACTTGTAAGCCATAAAGTTCACCCTGAAGCGCAACTTGTCTAGGAATCTCCCTTCTGGACCAGCGCATCAGCTTAGAGTTCTCTTGCCTGGAGCGCTCTTCCCTAAAACCATATTCTGATAAGTCTTCGAATAAAACCACCTGACAGGCCGGCCTCTCAGCGACCCAGCGTTTATGTTTGCCACGGTATTTATAGCCTAGTGCCGTCATCACTAGAAGGTTCGCCATTTTTTTTATACGATCATCTTTTAAATCATTCAAATGAACCTGTTGATCAATGGCAAAACGCTTTCCCTTCTCAAGTCTTTTTGGTTGTCCAGGTTCTGTGGAACGATTACTCCAGCTTAATAATAGTCGGCGCGAGCGTTCAATCTCCTCAATGTTTTTTAAAGAAATACCATAAACGCCTTCACGATCATCACTAATCGTGCTACGCCATTCGTGAATCTCTCTCCCTATACTATGTTCTAGCTTGCTATAAATTTCTTTCAACGTTTTGATCCAAACATCCTGCGGACTATATAACACATTTTTTAATTTGGATTGATTCTCTTCATAAAGTTCCTTTTGAGTAGAGTCTTCCCTATCTAACCATCGTCCCACTTTCTTTTTACGTTCTTCTACATTCTCCACGAGTTGAAGATTTAAGATATTACGAAGAAAAGTCAGTTTACGGCTAAGCTCTCTGATTCTTTCGTCTCGCTTATTTTGTATCTTCTCTCTCTTTGTCGTTCGTTTTTCCCCAGCCAGTTTCAAGTTCAAACTTCGATTATGCACAGCAAATAACTCTGTATCTTTTATAGGATAATAAAGTTTATTTTCTGGTTTAATATCAGAAACCTCGAAAAAGCTTACTGCAGCTGCCTGGCGCTGCCCCAGATCCACACTCATTATCCGCAATCCAACTTTGAGTGAGTCAGGACCTTTTACGAGTGGCAACTTCTTACTTTGGGAAATTAATTCTGTTAATTCCTTTGGTTTAAAGTTAACAACTTTCAAATAGTCGTCATTATAAGTCGATAAGGCTTTGCCAACAGCAGTCTGGAGACGTCCTGTTCTTCCGATTTCCTGTAAAGGAACAATATTAAGGGTCATATTGAAATAAATTTTGCCAACATTGGCTTTTGCTACTTGATTAGAATGTCTGCGTATATAGTTACGATCAAATTGAATTCTTGCGCCTCCTAAATAACCATTCAATTCCATTCCGGTTGCCTCATCTACATATTTAAATTGATGTTTACCTTTGCCCTCGTCCTCTTTTGAAAATAAAACCTGATTATAAAATTGGCGTGAGGGGGCTAATTGAAGTTTATATTTAGCTTCCTCTAAGTAACCATCCTCTCCGTTTGGGACAATGAAACGATCAACCTCTACCGTTAGAGGGACTTTTCGCTTCTCAGACTCTTTTTGTTCATCACTAGTAATCATTTTATATTTATTAAGATTGGTGCCACTTCTTTCTTCAAACCTTACCCATAAAGGGTGCTCAATAGGATCAGATAGAGTAAAGGTCGCCTGTTTTTTAGCATTCATTAACTTGAGTTTCGTTTCACTATATTTAGCGTATAAAAACGGAAACTCCTTATTGTTCCTCCATATAAAATGATTTTCAGGATGACTTAAAAAGTTATAGACCTCAAAATCACCAGACTCACGAGAATGGCTCCTTTGGTAATCTTTATAGACTTCGATATAATCAGCAAAGGTTTTATTTTCAGAAAAACGAATCCACTTATCTACAATGACTTTCCAGCCACGCAATTCTCGGGTACCTAAATAATATGTACTGTTGTGAAATGTTGTGATATTTTTCAATTCCTCTATACGCTTTTCTTCAAAGGAACCAAGTGCATCAAAGGCTTTTGAATCCATCTGAATTAAGGTGGCTTTAAGACTCTTATATTTGCTTGCAAGTTCCTCATACTCTGTCTTAACCTTCTGATTCCAGGATTCCCATGAGAGGAAGCGTTCTATTGCTTGATTAAACATATCCTTATCCCATTTTCTTACACTCTGCTTCTTACTCTTTGGAAGCCACGTTATATCACGCACAAAGGGATCCTCTGAATCAGTAAAAAGAGGAAATAACGGAAGTAAGCCATAGGAATCTAACCTATTCATTATCTGAAGCTTAGGATCTTTTTGTCTTTGCTCTGCCCACTTCTTCTTCTCTTCTTCCCACGAAGGGTCTCCAGCTCCTTTTAAATTTTTCCATCTTGGTTTTCGACCTGAACTCGCAGTTCCCTTCCCACTTTGACTATTTGCGTCAGTAAGCGGATATAAGTATTTATTGCAGATTTGATTGGCTTCCCCACTCTCGCCAGCAGCACTTGGTACAAGCTGTTCATACAGAAGACGTAGAGTTTCTAGTACCTCTTGCTTATTTACCACACTTGTAAATTCATTACGATGTTGTGCTTCTCTTACTCGGGTCCATAGTTCCTCTTGAAGCCTTTCTTTAGTTCTTGAAGGGGTGTCTTGGGTGGTTATCTCTTCGTTCAACTCAAAAAGATCCTCCTGGCGTAATAAAGATAGCCATTCCATGTAATACGCTACGCCATAGTTATGTAATTCATGAGTTTTCCAAAGTGCTTTTCTAAGTTTTTCATTCTGCCCAGCCATGATTTTTAATTTAAAGCTCCGTACTGCCATTTCTACATCACACCTTTATTGAGTTTAGTCTTAATTACATAAAACTCGGCCTTTTTCCAGTACCTTTGATGCATAAAAGAGTTTAACTAGAGGGATTCATATTAACATGATCTCCAATTTGAAAAAGGTTAAAAAATAGTGAAAGAAAATAACTTATTTATTCTAATCTTAGTTCTAGTTCTAATCATCATAGCGATAATTTCCCATTAAAAGGGCTATCTTTATGTTAGTCCCGTGTGCGGATGTGCTACATGAGTTACAACCTCATAATCGTACATAGACTAATGTCTAGCACTTTTAAATACTTGATATGGATTTAGCATAGAAACTTGTTATCATTTAAAGTTTTCGACACTAACCAACGAAGTCCTTCCATTTTTTTCAACGTTAAAATTCAGTTTAATAATCGAATTTAATTGAAAGGACATACAATTCGTCATTCAAGATGTCAGGATGTAATTCCATCATTATCTAAAAAGTCTCTTACAAAGGTTACAGTTGATAATGACAGCCGTCATTTTAATTTGAAAAATCAAACCCCAGATTGTAAAATATAAATATAAACTAATATTCTACGTATAATAATAATGGTCGCAGGTACTATGAACACCTACGACCAGTGACAGTCGATTCCCCTTTAAGGGGGTCGGACGCATGTCATTCGCAGACACAACAAGTGTCAGGAATAGACCGCGCGCTTATGCCAAGGGCGGTCTATTTTTCTTTGCCTTGTAACAAAGCAATGATCACAAGCCCAAATGTGAGCATGATCATCAACGCTTGATATACAGACATAGAGGCATCACCCCCTCTCAGAGGCGCGCCGACCACCCTTGGAAAACCTTCTAGTCACATTATTATTATAGCAAATATAAAATAATAATAGGAACGTAATTTCGTATTTGTATTTAAATCTTTCATATAAAGAACATGCTAGTTTAAATAAATACCTTACACAAACTGTTCAGCCACTTTCAAAACTTCTTCCTTTACTGGTACAATTATCTACAGTGAAAGGAGCATTTCCATGGCTATTTTCAAATACGGATTAACTGAAATTGAATATGAGTTAATGCTTCATGATAGAGACGACATCATCATATCGGTGGATTGGATCAATGGCTTGGAAGTGAAGGCCCCAGGTGAAGTTGAGAAGGACAGGCTTGAAGCCGTTCTTCATAAAAAGGCAAAGTGGATCATGAATAAATATAATGAAATTTACGATATTGTAAAGACTCCTTTACCTAAGGAGTTTGTGAGTGGGGAAAAGTTTTCTTATTTGGGTCGAGCATACCGCCTCAAGGTTTTAAAAAAAGAACACACAAAAGTAGACCTCACTTTTCATCAAGGAAAATTCATCGCAACGGTTCCTACTAGTTTATCTGAAAGAGAGCGCCAGGATAAACTCAAAAAAGCTTTCAAAAAATGGTACAATCAACATGGTCTTGAAAAAGTAAAACAAAGATTAGCACTGTATACAGAAAAACTAGGTGTTCAGCCATTGTCGATAACGCTCCGCGACCAAAGACTGCGCTGGGGAACGTGTACACCTGAAGGGAATATCTATTTAAATTGGCGGTTAGTGATGGCTCCAATCCCGGTCATTGATTACGTGATTGTTCATGAACTCTCTCACTTAAAACATATGAATCATAGTAAAGACTATTGGGCAGTGGTAAGAACGTTGCTTCCGAATTATGAACAGCATAAAGAGTGGTTGAAAAATAACGGCCCGCTACTGACACTTTAAAAAGGACGCACAAGTTAATTTGCACGTCCTTTTTGTTAGATGATATGCCTATAATGGACTTCAGCTAAGCTCATGAGCTGTGCGGTTAGATTTTCGATTCTATTACTCGGACATTTACTAGCTCTTAGTTGCTTTTTTATTCGCTTTCTCATTTCCCGCTTAACGTCTTCTTTTTCATTCCATTCAATGACTGCTTGTTCTTGGATGATTTCTGTTATGATCTCGGTTAATGCTTCAAGTGCTTCCTCATCGGTTACCTCAAGTTCTTTTTCTAAAAGTTGATAGAAAGGATACTGCTGTTTGGATAGGCCGTGCGCTTGACCTTCTTGCTCATTTTGGCGCATTTGTTGCATGATTTCCCGATACTCTTCCAAAAGCTCTTCAATCGTCAATTGGCGGTCTTTACGGCGCTGGATAAGTTCTTCAAGTCTTTCTTTAAGGGAGGTATAGAGCACTGGATTTTCATCAAGTTTTATTCGTATCTCATGTTTAATTGCGTGTTCCATCTCCGCTGCTTTTGCCTCAGGCGTCTTCAGTTCCTCTAACTTCTGCTCAAACTTAGTTGATAAAATATCTATTGGCTCGTGTAAAACAGAGGGCGTAGTCGCATAGATATGTTCTTCAATGAGTTGTTTCACCTTTTCACCACAATCAGAAATATCAGCGCCACCGTCTTCACGGAATCGTGATTTAGCTAATTTAAGGATCTTCCCAAGATGCTTGAGATCCTTCACATAACCCTGTGCCTTCGGACTCGGTAATACTCTATCCATGCTTTCACCAAACTTTTTGAAAGCAGTCTCAAATTCATTGCGCACATCCTCTGGCTCTAATACATTGAGACACCCTTCAAGGTCTTCGCGATTAATATAATCAAAAAACCGCATGGCTTTCCTATGGCGGGACTGCAATCTTGGAATCTCAGAATCGATATCATGGAGGGCTCCTTTGATATCCTCTTTGTGGAAAACACCTAACGCTTCCTCTAAAAACCGCGAAACGCCATAGTAATCGACAATCAAGCCATAGCTTTTTTTATCGTAAGTTCGATTTGTTCTGGCGATAGCCTGTAACAAGTTATGCTCTTTTAAAGGCTTATCTAAATACATCACCTGCTCAATAGGAGCATCAAAACCTGTCAATAGCTTATCGCACACAATCAAAAAACTTAAAGCGTCTTCAGTCATTGGTTGTTTAAATCGCCTGATGACTTCTTTTTCCTCTTCCTTTGACAAGTGGTGAACCTTTAAATTGTCTTCATCATTATGCCCACCGGAGATAATGACTTTTGACTCATAGTCACTTAATTCATCAAGCATCTCTTTATAAAGTGCGGCAGCTTCCCGAGAGATCGCTACAATCTGTGCTTTAAATCCATTGGGCTTAATATGTTCTTCATAATGCTTAATAAGATCAAGGACAATACTTTTGATCCGTTTAGGGGAAGCGGTAATGGCTTCTTCTGTTGCATACTTCTTCTTAATACGCTCGCGGTCTTCTTCACTATAGTCTCTAAATTGGCGATCAAAAAGATCATCCAAGCTTTCCCCTTGAACATGCAAGTCAACCATCCGGGCTTCATAAAAGATGGGTACTGTTGCTCCGTCTTGAACGGCTTGTTCAATTGTATATTTGTCAATATAGGTTCCAAAAGTCCGCGTGGTGCTCTTATCCTCTTTATCAATCGGAGTGCCTGTAAACCCTAAATAACAAGCATTTGGCATTCCCGTTCTCATATTCATGGCAAGTGAACTGTATTGCGTCCGGTGTGATTCATCGACCATAACAAAGACATTCTCTGATTTTGTGAGTTCAGGGTAACCGTTCGTCTCCGCATCTTCTTGGAACTTTTGAACGAGCGTGGTTACAGTCGTTCCTGGGCCTTGTTGTAAAAGTTGCTTAAGCTTTGCAACGGATTCCGCTTGTTGCGGGTTAGGAAATCCACACCGTCTAAACGTATTGGAAATTTGATCATCTAAATCTTTGCGGTCTGTGACGACCACAATGGTTGGATTTTTTAATTCTTTAATTCTCCGAAGCTTCACGGCCAAAAACACCATGGTGAGCGACTTTCCCGAACCTTGTGTATGCCATACAACACCGCCTCGATAACGTGAGTCCTGCGCATGTAAAATCCGATCTACCGCTTTTCTTACCGCACGAAACTGCTGATATCGAGCAAGCTTCTTAATGACTTTATTCTCAATGGGTTCATAAACAATAAAATTTTGGATTAAATCAAGCAGCTGTTCTTTAACCAACATCCCTGTGACTAAAATATCTTGTGGCGTGGGGTTATCTCCTATTTCAGCGACAGCTCTTGGATACGGGTCTTTCCATTCACTATAATGTTGCGCTTTTGCACCAATAGTTCCTGCTTTAGCTCTGTCATTACTTGTAACAATCATAAATTGATTGTAATAAAAAAGGGATTCGGAGTCCTTTTGATAGCGGGTTAATTGTTTTACACCTTGTCCAATTTGGTCATCAGGAGATAGGGTTGGACTTTTGCATTCAATAACAACTAATGGGAGGCCATTAATAAAAATCATCACATCAGGACGTATGGTTCCATGTGCATTGGTGATTGAAAATTGGTCAACAACAACAAATTCATTATTCGTTGGATCCTCAAAATCCAGCAAGCGAACGGTTTGGCTTTTACGCCCTTTTCCTAAATCCTGCTGAACAGAAATCATGTTGATTAAATAGTCATGAAAGGTCTGATTGGCCTCCATGATGTTTGTCGCATCCATATGAGTGATTGAACGCATGACTTTGTTTAAGTTATTATCTGAAATCCAGGGATTCAAGCGTTGAATGGCATTGGCTAAGCGCGCCTTTAAGACAATCTCTCCCTGAGAATCCCTTTCCACATCCAAAGAAGGACCATGAATATGCTCATAGCCCAACTCTCTAAGATGATTGATTATGCGATTTTCAACTAAGCCTTTTTCATTCCATTCATTTGTTGAGGTCATGTATTAGTCACCTCAGATTCATTGACTTTGACACGGACTTTACCTGTTAGAAGGACTTGCATAAGACCTCGTTTCATTTCCTTAAGTCTTTCTAACTTCTTACTTTCTAAACTGATTTTTGATGTGAATGACATAATAACTGATGCTATTTTTTGTTGTTCTTTTATACTTGGATATGCTATTAGAATATTCCTTAACGATTTTTGATTAAGTTTTGGTTGTGCTGAACCAGTAATATAAGACTCGTAATTTATTGATTCCAAATATATTTCAAGAAAATTAATATTAATATTAGAAGGTCTTAAGATATGCGCATGATTATTAACCCAAGTTTTCCCTTCAATTCTAAAAGCCACAGGTAATGAACGAGACCTTAAGTTTTCACCGTCTTCAGCGACAAGGATTAATGGTTCATTAAATATAAAGTCGTTGACCCAATCAATTATTCCTGACGCACCATAGTATGGGATATCACCATCAATTAAATCTCTATCTGCTTTTTTGATTGGCCTTCTTTGTCCGTCCAGGATATCTACTATTTGTTCCAGTTTTTTCAATTCCCACTCTACAGGAATCTCACCCATCTCTGTTTTCTTAAACTTAGTATGTCCAATCCCTTTAGTCAAAAGTTGTTGCATTAAGCCCTTTTTTACTTTTTCCGTTTGTTCAATAATGGCCTCTGTTTTTTCGATAGCATCATCGACAGAGGAAAGGATTGCTGCTATTTTATGTTGTTCATTTTTAGTCGGTAAAGAAATAGAAATAGTGTTCAGATTTGTCTTGCTCAAACTTGGAACCCCTGTAGCCTCATTAAGACGTTCTAGTTTATAGTGGTCTAGAAAGTAATATAACCATTTCAAATCAACTTTTTCCTTATTATGAAATAAACCAAATGCTGTATCAATTATCCAGCAATCTTCTTTTATATATAACGGCTTATCAATTGTCCCTTTTCGCCCAATCAAAATTAACGGCCCATTAAAAAGTGGCTTTCTCGCATATCCATTCAAACCACTAGTACCATAGATAGGAAAGTCTGATGATTGTACTTTTATATCCTTTGGAGACTTTCCATATTTTAATTCAGATATATCTTTCAATTGGACTTCTTCCCAATTTAATACACTACTCACCATACCCCAACTCCTTCAAGTACCCGTACATAGTGGTCTCAATTTCATTTCTTTCTTCCTCAAGTTGTTGGAGTTCTTTTAAGGCTTGACCTACGTCAATTTGTTCTTCTTCTTCAGTTGTATCAATATACCGCGCAATATTGAGGTTATAGTCATTTTCCTTGATTTCATCAAGACTCACAGCTCGGCAATATTTTTCAACGTCTTCCCATTTATCAAAAGCATCTACAATTTTCGTAATGTCTTGTTCACGTAATGTATTTTGATTTTTTCCTTCTTGGTAGTCATCAGCTCCGTGTATAAAGAAGACTTTATCTTTTTTGTCTTCATCCTTGTTACGGTTAAGAATGATGATGCTTGCTGGAATCCCTGTTCCGTAGAAAAGGTTTGATGGTAATCCAACAACTGCTTCGACGAGGTCTTCTTCTAATAGTCCTTGACGGATCTTTCCTTCTGCCCCGCCTCTAAAGAGAATACCATGGGGCATAACAACGCCAGCTTTGCCCATATGATTGAGTGTGGCAACCATATGTTGGACAAAGGCTAGATCCCCTTTATCCTTTGGAGGGATGCCAAAACGAAAACGACCATATTCATCACTCTCAGCTTCTTCACGTCCCCAGTTACTGAGGGAAAAAGGTGGATTGGCAATCACCCGATCATAAAGAATAAGTTCACCATCTTCAGTTAGCTTAGGCTCACGTATTGTGTCACCTTTCTCAATACGATGGTCACTTAAACCGTGGAGTAAAAGATTCATTTTACAGATTGCCCAAGTATTAAGGTTCCGTTCTTGACCGTGTAAGGTGAGATTACGTGGATTGCCGTTTTGAGATTTAATGTAATCCACAGATTGGATAAGCATTCCACCACTTCCGACTGTTGGATCACAAATCCTCATCCCTTCTTCAGGTTTAATTAAGTTAACGATCAGTTCAACGACTTTACTTGGTGTGTAAAACTCGCCACCCTTTTTACCCGCATCATCGGCAAACTGTTTAATGAGATACTCATAGGCGCGACCTAACATATCAGGCTCAGAGAGATTTTCATTACTTAAATCTATAGATGTAAAGTGTTGAACCAATTGAAGTAATAACTTATCGGGGAGCTTTTCCTTATCATTAAAATCAATGCTTGCTAGAACACCTTGTAATGAGCTATTTTCCTCTTCTAATGCTTCAAAGGCCTTATTAATAGCATCACCGATATCTTGTGTTAATGATTGAACATGCGACCATCTTGCACGTTCAGGAACAAAGAATTGGTGCTCATCACGGTCATACCAGCCGTAATCGTCACCTTCTTCAACCTCAATACGTTTGGCCGTCTCAACAAAGACATCATTTAAGCGCTTTAGGAACAATAAACCGAAGATATAATTTTTATAGTCTGATGAATCAATACTTCCTCGTAATATATTGGCTGATTCCCATAAATGGGATTCCAATTGTTGTAATGTTAGTTTACTCACAGAACTTCCTCCTAGTCACTCTTACCTATCATAATCATAGCAAAAATAGCCCCATCAGACTACATACTTCTAATATTTGTCATGAATAAATCAGAGCACAAAAATAACCGTGAAATTAGCTAACGGTTACACCTTGGATATCCAAGAGGCGGTCGGCGCACTCCCATTACTTGTCGTGTTTTTGCGGCATGTTATTACGGAAGGGGGGTGAGCCTATCACAGTCTATGAAGCCTTAGGTTTGATGATCCAATTCGCAATACTTGTTGTTGTGATTTTATCATTCCCAGGGAACACAAAATAGACCGCCCTTGATCAGAGACGACGGTCTATTTCCACCCGTTCGCCGACTCCCTTGAAGGGGAAACGACTATTGGATGGCGGTAGATGCACTAACATCTGTGTCGTTTTTAAAATATTTCGTTTACGTGTCTATTAGACCACTGCCATCTGTTTTTAAAAACAATCCTCATAAAATCATTATCATTTATCTTTGAAAATGGGCAAGTTATATAAGACAATGCCTCTTTCCCAACCAAATGCTTTTTATTAATGAGTTTCCCACGTATTCTCACTTAATTTATATACTTTTAAAAAGGCACTTCTTCTTTCTGTTTCATCACATAATCCATAATTTGTAGCTCAAGGTCTTCTAAGTGGCCCTTTAAATGATAGTTTCCTTCTTCATCTTGTAGGACATAATCTTGTAAATCATTATCTATCAAGTAAGTGAGACCCGCATGAGCATATTTTTCAGCTTCTTGAGTGAGTTGTTTGTAGCTACCTAATTCACCCTGTGTCTGATAATAGAGGGCACGTAATGAAATCCAGTCGTGCTCTGTTAAAGTTATGGCACGGCAGAGTTCGTGTTTTTTGGATACATCCAAGCTTTGCTGCAGGTGAATGCCGACAAAGGTACATAGAATAAAAAATTCACTGTTTTGAGTAAATAATGTTTTTCCTAATTCATGATAAATAGGAAAATAGTGCTCTGATACATAGATTCGTAATTGACCGATTTCATCCATAGCTAATCACCCCTTCACTAATGCTTGGCTATTAACTTCTTCAATAAGTGTGACACCAGGTTCTGTGGAAGTTAAGCGATACGAACGCCCAATAGCATTCGACTGCCTAAAGAGAGCTTGTTCTTCTGGACCGTATTCCCGATCTGTCACAAGTAAAACCCATTGCGAGCAAATTTTAGGTAAATATTCTAATAACCCTTGTTGATGGACAGAGGATAAACGACCAAAAGGTGTATCCATTAATAATGGCATCTCTAAACTTGTCTTTCCACCCGCAACTTGAGCTAGGGCGGTGATAAAACTCAAAGATAATACCTGGCGTTGGCCTTGTGAGATATTTGCCAAAAACGGTTGGTTATAAGCATTTAAGATTTCGATTGAATAGTCTGGATTAATCTTTACCTTTTTCATCATCGCTCTTCCGGCATCATCAAGAAGATATTGTAAATTTTGTTGCGTTGTCATCTCTAACTCTTGCATGAGTTCACGTTCAAATGTAGCAATAAGTGATGTTAAAGAAGCAACGGCTCGTCTAAGGATATCGTGCTTCTGCAATAGTTGATCACGGATGCCGCTTTTACGCTTAAGTTCTTGAACATTCATTTCTAAATGATCAATATCACTTTTTAAGTCTGCCTGTTCTTGAGCTATTTGTGTTAATTTCACTTCAAGTTGAATCATCGCTTGTGTCAATTCTGTACGTTCCTGATTAAGAGTATAGATCTTTTGTTCTCCAACAGCACTCAGATTGCGATTTAATTCTTCGAGTTTCCATTTGACTTCTTCTTGATCGCCTTGAATTTGTTTGACTTCATTTAAGATAAAAGCGACAGAATCTTGTCGTCCTTCAAGATAGGAGATAAGCCCTTGCAAAGACTGATAAAGATCATGAAAGGTCTTGTTTTCCTCGTATGCTTCTACAGATGCTTTTAATGCAGCCAGTTGTTGATACTCAGGAGACTCCTTTGGAACGGACGCTCCACAAATACAGCGCATGTCTTCCATAAGTTGATTAATAAAATCGGATTCTATCCCTGATGTATTAGACAAGTTGATGTCTCCTCGCAATTTTGCGAGTGTTGCATGATACGTATCCTCGCCCAAGAGTAAAGGAAGGTATTTATTCATTTTCTTAAGTTGTTCCATTTTACTCATAAGCGCTTGCTTGAGCCGATCTTCTTCCTTTTCAAGTGTCTCACGTTCAAGAAACAAGGCTTTCATACTTTCATATTCTTTTAATTGCTCGTCAATTGAGAGAATCCGATCTTGGTTAGCGTTTTTTTCTTTTAGAATGGTTTCTTGTTGTTCAGCCAGTTTTTCCATACTTTGTTCTTTTTGAGTGAGTTCAATCAAGGCTTTCTTATACTCACCCTTTGAATGTTGTTCAAGTTCTTTTTTTACTTTTGAAAGGACTTTATTGATGACCTCTTTTGATTTCATTACATGGTCTATTTTCAACAAATTTTTTATGCCAATGGCGATTTCTTCACGTTGTTGTGAAGAGACACGTGTCAGTCTTTCTATACGTTCACCATCAAAAAAGAAATAATGTTTAACACGTTCATCGACTATTTTTCGAATCATCGCTTGTACTTCTTGTTCTTTTTGCCATGATTCATTTGTCGTCACATTGTCCAATGAAACCTTTAACAATTGCTCATGAATAACGCCATCTTCAGTCTTTTGTGCAAAATAGGTGCGCCTTAATCGATAGGTCTGCTGTAAATGTTCAAAGATGACCGTAACCCCACTTTGGACACCTTGTGTTTGTTCTTCTAGGGCTTTGATATTCGTTAAAATGATTTCGGCCTCTTGTGAATCCTGTTCCAGCTTGGTATCACCAAAGAAAGCTAACATCATGGCCCGATATATACCGGTTTTTCCTCTTCCGTTTTCCCCTAGAATAACAGTAACAATTTGCTCCCCTTCTGAGGAAGCAAATTGGATAGATTGATGACCATAATATTGACGGAAATGGTCCATTTCGAGAGAATGAATGATCACTCGGAATCACCTTCCCACTGAATTAATTTACGATCCAGCATCCGTTCTATTTTCTTAGCGTGTGCCTCTACAGACAACGGGTGCTTTTCCACTTGTCGAATAGTATCTAAAATAAGGTCGTGCACATGTGGATCCTCTTCTTCTAGCAGAGAGGATAATCTTGCTATAAGCGCATTATCTGTCATTTTATAACTCCTTTATTTAAGCTTTCGAGTATAAGTTCATCGCCGTCTACAACATAAGGGGCTTGACCAGTTCGAAGTGCTTCTTCAACTGAGAATAACAGTTTACCTTCCTTAGAATAGCGAATATCCGCTAAAAAACTCCGTAAATCTCTCAATTTTACAGCACCATTAAAATGATGATCTATAACATATTCTAGAAAGGAAATATCATCCACTATTTTGTTATGATTTATTGGTAATAGAATTTCGTCGTATGAGCCTATAGTTGTCCACTCGCCCGATTTTTTCAAAATATCTCCAAGTAAATCTTGGCTCCAAAAGACTCCCGCTCCCAACATAGGTAGGAGAGAGTCATCATATAATTCATTTAAGAAGACATAATCTCTTTGTTTAGATAGAACGATAGCTTCATAACGTTGACGTACGATATCGTGAATCTGAGTTTCCTTTCGCTCATCTATTCCAATAACCTTTCGATGGATATATTCGCCAAACTGGCCTTTAGTATAATACAAAATATCGGGAACCTGGACTAAAGCAACATCTAAGACTCTGTCGTTTTCTCCAAACACCTCAGCTACCCAGCTTTCAACTTCCTCACGCGCCACAATGTCTTCCTGTTCTAAAATAAACTGTTCAATAAAACGAATCCCCGAAAGCGTATCGAACTTATGCGTTAATGAAACGATATAAGGGTAGCGAGGAAATTTCGCCTCGATCTCATTGCGATTCTTTAATATTGCATAAAGAATCTGTTTGGTCTCAATCCCCAAACTTTTGAGTATGACCTCATGTTCATCAAAAATGGCGCCAATTGAAATAAACGGCGTTTGACTTATCTTCTCTTCAATAGCTTCAACTACAAAGGGCATATCGCTTAATTTAATATGATCATAATTGGAAAGCAGCGTATACTTACCATGTTGATATAGAATAAATTGCTCCTTTGAAGAAAGCGTAAATTCAAGCGTGAACTTTTTCCATCCTCGTTTACCAACAAAGAGCTCAACCATATCCTTGAGATCGGCACGTCCACCATTTTCACGAATAAATTGCTCAATGTATTCTGAATTCATTTGTTTTTCCATTCCCGCTGGTTGAATCATCGGAAACTTATTTAAAGCAAGTGATCCTAGTGGATAGTGTCGAATAAGTGTATAGAGGGCATATTCGTTTGGAACATTTCTAATTTCCGCTTCTTCCTTAACCTCTTCATATAATTTACTGACATGAATAAATTCTTCCTCTTTTAGCCATTCCTCAGCTATCCTTTGGACACTTTGAATCCATGGTTCATCCTTAGTAACGAAAGTCGAGTGTATATATTTGCCCCTTCCCCAAAGGAAGATACGATCCGCCATATCCTGACGTGTCGCAATGGCATAAAAATCACGCTCACCCGTAAATTCACCAGGCATTAGATCGTTGGCTTTATCATTAAGCTCATCTTCTCGTTTATACACCTCTACTCCATTAGGATATTGCAACATTACCATTTCAACCGCATGGTGTTTTCGCACACTTTTCAAAATGCCTTGTTCCGTTGATAACCATTTTATATAAGGCGCAGCTAGTATTTTTATGAGGCTCGCTTCAACCCCATCTTCCTCTTCCTTCTCTTCACAATAGGTTTGTAATTCAGTAGGCGTAATAACATGGAGATAAAAAGCCTCTTCGATGTCTTCCTTAATATTGGTTTCATACTCATCAATCTTTTCTTTTTCTAAATCAGTTATTAAGACGCGAGTCCCTTTAGAAACAATTGTTAATCCAATCGCCTCTAATGCACTTTTTAAAACAAAGTGAACAAATGAAGTAAGATCTATAAAGGAAGCCATCATTAAGTGACCTTTTTTGTTAAGTAATTGCCTTAGTAGATCATTGAGTGCTTTCAATCTTGTGGCAACGCGCTGGTCTCCTTTGGACAAAATTTGGCGTATTCGTTCACGTGTTAGCCCTTCCCCTTCACCGAGCATCTCGAGTGTCACATGTTCCCCTTTCAAAAAAGAATTAAAACGAGTCTTTAGAAGTTTTAAATATCTTTGAGGGATTTTCTCCGCTTTAAGGAACGCTTCATCTTCCTGCAGTTTTGCCATCCAGTGTTCAAAAGTCGTTAACTCAAAGGTTAGCCTCTCATCGGGAGATAACTGTTCCAAATGATGTTGTTGCTGCTCGCGATTAATCACCGTCTGGAGCCGCTCCACTATTTTCAAGAGCTTTGTCCTTCCAATTCGATCTAATTTTCCAAGTTCATTTAGAGATGTTGGGAGCTGCCCCAATGTTTTTATACCATTCTCTATTAAACGCTCAACAGCTTTCTCGACCCCTGGAAAATCATCTATTTTTAATGGAAAAGTTTCTAAAAAAGTCGGTACAGCAAGTGTGGTTTCGTTTAAATACACAAGCTTATTTCCCTCAGTGTCATGGGAAGGCTGAGTTGCGACTGGCTCCTCGCTATTGATTTTCATTAATTGGTTCCAAAATTTCTCTACCGTCTTGGCCCCAACACCTTGTAATTGTTCATGAAGTTCATCTAGCTTTTTAGGAAGATCTTTCAATGCGTGGATGCCCATTTGAGATAATTGTTGCAACATGTTATCACAGCCAGTAATACCTAATTCATTCATATGAGTCCGAATCAAATCCATCTTTGCTTCAATTTCGACACCCTGAAAAGATAAGATCAAAGCATCACCATCCTGATTAACCCCAGTGGATGCCTTTTTTTCTACAAGGTGTGAAACTGTTATAAAATCAGCTTTGTTGATTTGATTGACCAATATTTGTATATCAATTTTTGTTATCCATTGAATTGACGTCGCAAGCATGTCATGAAGATCTTTAATTCTTTGCACCCCTTTATTTTCCAAATATTTCGCAATATTCGGCGTAATAAGAGAACGTAATTCCTCATGACCAGATCCTTTTACAGTGATGCGATGCTCAGGTTTCACCGTTGGTCCGGGTTGAAATGAAGCCAGCCGATCAGTAAAGCGACATCCTAACCAATACAATTCTTGCATTATATAGTGAAAGTCTTCTTTAGTAGCTTTATAGACAATGCGTAGATGATCATCTGTCAAATCGCGAAAGGTCTTTATACCAACATGTTTTTGTAGGCGTTGGATCCCTTCTAAATTGATTTGATTCACTTTTTGATCTAAAAGAGAATACGGAACAAGGAGCTGACCCGAACTTCTCCAATATTCTGTAGTCACTTCCTCCAAGGAAAGTATTGTTTGGACATGATGATTTTCATTTAATACCGATTCATCAATGGGGAGCTCTTCTTTTCCCCTCTCCTGCTTTGTTGGCAATGAAGATTCAGTCGATGGATCATCCAAATGCTTATTTAAAAGGAACCAAGCAGGTTTATATTTGGTGGCCCGACTTCCTTTTTTTACATATCGAAAATAAATCTTATGCTTTTTTAAAGGGAATAACTGCTCGTTAAGTTCCCAACCCCCAACAACCCATAAGGCACCTTTTCGTTCCCGCTTGTCAATATACTGAAGCTTTTGTTCGTTTAAGTAATTTAATAAAGAAAACTGAATTTTTGACTCCTCTGCTTTTTGCAGTTTTGCCTCTTTTTCCTCTGTCTTTTTCTTAGACAACTTAATTGCTTCTAATTCACGTTGAATCTCCCTACGCATTTCATCCATCTGCTTAAAGCTTTGATCCATAAATGGCTTAATCAATTCTCCAAGATCATGCGTAGAGATCGTATTCGCCTCTTGAGAAGGCACAGGTAGCTTATAAATCGGCGCTTCAAAATCATAATTAACATAGACTTGCATGTACCAGACACTAATATCAAACAGATACTTATGTGCTTTGAGTCCATCTTCAAATTCTACCGAAGAAACATCATGTGCCGCTTTATTACCTTTTTTACGTATCCATTCCAACTTAATATACATATCTTCTTCAATGGCATTTTGGCGATAAAGCTTTTGAATCCGTTCAACATGCTTTAAAGGATAAACTTCCTCAAGTCCTTCTTGCTTACTCACGACTTTTACTAACTGTTCTGTATATAGACGTGCTTGCATTAATACTGTTTGCGGCTGTTTAAACAGCGCTTCCTCTAACTGAACAACGATATCGAATAATTCACTAGAAAATTTCTCAACAAAATCAAACAATCCATGATGGTCCGTCATTTGACAACCTCCTAAAAAACCACCTTTCTTTATTATTACACCACAAAACTTCAAAAAATGACATAGTTTTCACGTTCTAAAATATTTCCATATACGATTTTTTTATTATCAAAGAAAATTTTTGATAAGAAAACAAATTTCCTCCCAAATTCATCTATGTTTCTAATATTGAAAATGGACACCTAAATTAAGTAATAAAAAATCACCAAATGGGATGTGATTTCCCACATGGTGATTTTCCTTAATTCAGTCCTAATTTTAGTGCTTCTTTTATCTTTTCTTCCTCAACCAATTTCTTAACAAGTTGATCGATCTTCTCTATTTCACCGACTGGATCTTTCCACCAGTTCCGGCTCCAAATGCGCGTAATCTTCCAACCTTTGCTTTCAAGAAAGCGCTGGCGATAGACATCGCGTTCTTTGGCTGATGGTGCACTATGATACATGGCGCCATCACATTCAATACCCAAAATATATCTTTCTGGATGATCTGGATGAACGATGGCCTGGTCGATTCGATACCCAGACATCCCTACTTGTGTATCTACCTTATAACCAATATCGGTGAGGTGTTTATAGACTTGTTCCTCAAATGGTGAATCAAAATCTAGATTACCTTGTTGGCGTTTTGTATTCATTTCTTCATTGAGATTAACAAGGACTGACTCAATCGTATCCTTTTGTAGGTTTGAAACAGCTTCTGCATATTCCATGTAGCTCCTTAAGAACTTAGGACCATCATTTTTTACATTTGACACATTTAATTCATGAGGTTCAATACTTGAAACAAGATGGATCTCTTCTTTCGCTCTTGTGACAGCAACGTTCAATCGATTTTCACCACCCTGTTGGCCTAATGTTCCAAATCGGTTATAGACACGACCTTGTTCATTTTTAGCATAAGCAATTGAGAAAATAATGATATCGCGTTCGTCACCTTGAACATTTTCAATATTTTTGACAAATATTCTTTCATCTAAATCCCGGCTCATGACTTGTTGATAGACCGTATTGAACTCTTTATCCTTTTCAGTACGTTGATCGATAATATCTTGTATCTTATCTTGTTGTTTGGCATTGAAGGTGATAATACCAATGGTTTTTGACGCATCCTTAACTAACAGCGACTTCAATAGCCTAACAACAGCTTCAGCTTCTACTTCATTGCATTGATTTATCCAGTTACCATCGACTTTGTGCCATTGAATGCATGCAGGATCTTTTAAATGATCGACATTTGGAGCAATTTGGACATTTCCATTGTAATAAGCGTGGTTAGAAAAATTGATCAGTTCCTCAGATTTTGACCGGTAATGCCATTGCAATAGCTTGCTTGGGAAGACTCTCTTTGTTAGATTCAATAAACTTTCTGATTCTTCTATTTCATCTAATTCCTCGTCCTCATCATCCTCGTGCATTCCGCTTTTAAATAAATTGGAAGGTGGCAACTGTTTCTCATCACCGGCCACAATGACTTTTGATCCCCTGTAAATAGATGGCATGCCATTTTCTACTGTACACTGTGAAGCCTCATCAAAAATGACTAAGTCAAACAGATCCTTTTCTAGTGGGAAGATCGCTGAGGCAGTTTCTGGAGAAACAAGCCAGACTGGCATGACATCAAGTAAACCCTCTAAGGAATATTTTTTGACTAATTTTCGGACTGGCCATACTTGCCGTTTCTTTCCAGTTTGATGAATGATATCTTTGAAAGCATTTTGATGCTGGAGCTGTGTTTCATTAAGAGCCTTAATCATTCGATTTTGTAGAACTTTAGCTGATAAGTTTTTCTTCTTTTCAATTAACTCTTTAAAAGAACTTCTTAACTTATTGAACTCTTCTGTTCCCACTTGACGTAGTTCTGGATAACTATTTTCAATCTCGTCAATCCAATGGACAAATGTAGACTGTTTTACAGCATCAACCCATTTCTCACTTAAATCATATTGCTCATTTAATTCTTCTTTACCCTTCAGCTCTTTAATAATTGATTGGATAAAAGGCAAACTTTCTTCGTAGATTCTATCCATATTTCTCAAATCTTCAAAGTCTTGTATAACATATTCATGTTGTTGTTTTAATGCTTGTAATGGGATATCTCCTTTACTTACTTGCTCTTTATATTTATCCAGTAGAACTTTTGAAAAATAGGAAGATAATGATTGAATTTCTTTAGTCATTTCCTCAGATACGTTTGATAGCTCATAAAGAATTTTCAAGCTTTCTCGAAGCTTCGGCCACTCTTTAGAATCCAAACCTTTAAACTTATCTCCATGAATCAATTCCTGAACGATTGATTTTCCGGTAAATGATGTCCACCACCAAAGTCTTAATTTCTGAAGTGTCTTTTTCTCTTCAGGATTCAAATCATCATAAATCTTACTTAATTTATCATTGACTCCCCAACTATATTCAGGGGTTATCTCTTCATCTCTTTCAAAATGGTCCAAATACGCAATACTTTCCTCGGCCTTGTCTATTGCCTTTTTCAATATCTCGATAATGTTTAGACGATCTTTAATTTCTAATTTTGCAAAAGAATTACGGTCCTTCAACGGGTAGTCTTCTTGACCAAATCGACTATAATATCCCCCATAAGAAAATATTTTCATCAAGACTTCATCTAAATTACTTTTATTAAGTGCCCGTAATACACTCGAAAGGTTAAGGGTAACCTCTTGCTCGCTTAATGGCTTTCCTAATCCATATAAATCAAACGCACGATAACCATATGGTTGAACTTCATAAAGACCTTTTGCGATTGCATCTAATTTTGCTTCACGATTTTCTATTTTTCTAGATAGGTCTTCAAATTCTTGTTCAAGATCCTCATGAAAAGTATCTACAGTCAAACGCGTGTGTAACTTACGATAAAGTCTTTTTCTATCATTCTTTTCATCATGAAGAAGCCCGATATTAGCGGAAAGTCCAAGTGCATCTAGCCTCTGGTAAACAACATCAAGTGCAGCACGCTTTTGACAAACAAGTAAAATTTTCTTATTTTGAGCCATAGCATTAGCAATAATATTAACGATAACCTGTGATTTACCAGTTCCAGGTGGCCCATGAATAACAAGACCATCAGTTTTATCCACTGAATTAATGATTTCTTCTTGTGAAGCATCTGTATCTAAAACAAAAAAGCGATCTTTTTCTTTTGCTTTTTGTGTTTCACTTTCACTTATTGATGGCGCTAAGTTGTCTACTTCATATGATTCAGTTATATCTCCTAATCCCAATAAAGGTTGTAGAATGCCTAAATCAGTTTCCCCCTCTTCTAACTGATCTATAAAATCTTCATAATCCTTTAAAAGTGCAGAGTTTCCTTGTGCAAAATGGCCAAGTAATGCATTATTATCTATTTGGAATTCACCTTTATCAAATGAAGGAATCGTGTCCTTAGTGTAATTTTTAAAAAGCTCTATGTTTTGTTTCCCTTCCCAATCAACATTTATAGAATAGCTCTTTAACCACTCAATATAATCAGGAATATTTCCAGTTGATGCTTTTTCTACCGCTTCATCAAATATACTTTCAGGGACATTTAAGTCGCTCATCTTTTTTAAAGCAAGAAACAATGTCCTATTAAGCTGTGGTTCTGATTCTTCATCAACATGGATTTCCCATTCTGTTCCGTGCCCTTTTACCTTTTCTAATTTAACAGGATATAAAAACAATGGAGCTCTTACATACGTCCCGTCCATCATTGCCCCACTGATAAATGGAAAACCAATAAAAAGATCATAAAGACCTGTTTCATCCTCAATGGCTTTAATATTTCTGAATAAATTGGTTAATTTCTGAGACAATATTAAAGACTCTTCATCACGAATATCTTGCTTCACAATGGATATTTTTTTATCACGACCCAGAATTTCCTTTAAAATATCCTCAGGTTCCTTACCGACCTTCTGAAGTCGACTTAAATCAAAAGACCACTTATCATAACTCTTCAACATTCTAATGGATCGATTACGTCTACTCAAATCATTAAGTCGATCCTTTAGAATTATCATTTTTTCCTTCATTTCATCACCCAATTGAATTTTAATCCCAAGACACTACGGACATATTACATCAATTATACCCATCATTTTTTGACATTAAAAGACAAAAGGTGAGGTAAATCTGCTAAATTTTCTCAGGGCGTGCTTTTAATAATTTTATTTTCCACTAAGATTATAGCTGGTCATGTTTATTTTTTTTCTTCTGCTTTTGTAAAACAATATCCAGTTAATATCTTTCTAGGAAGGGTATAAACTAAGTTTGTTTTTCGCGAAAACCTTCATCGTAAAATGTCCCCGGTTTTAAATTAAATACTAAACTAATATGATTTTTACCGTCTTTAGCATCTACTAGCCCCCCTTTTATACCATTTTTGTTATAAGGAACAAATTCTTCTCCTTTTTGACGAGAGTTTATTGTTCCATAAGCATTCGAGTAAATATCTATAAGCTTTATTTTCATCATTATCAAACACAGCATGGACTAACTCATCTTCTTTCCAATACCGATACTCTGGCTTCAGCTTCTTTCCACCTATTATCCACCTATTTAAACTATTACCTTTTAA
Organism: Pullulanibacillus pueri; assembly: GCF_014639255.1. GTDB lineage: Bacteria > Bacillota > Bacilli > Bacillales > Sporolactobacillaceae > Pullulanibacillus > Pullulanibacillus pueri. Next base: position 30,175 of record NZ_BMFV01000001.1, on the reverse strand, counting down.
TTATGCAAAGTTTTTAATTCATATAATAAAAAGCAGTTATTAAGCTTCAAATTAACTCTACAAAATGAGTTTTCTTGCCGATAATAACCACGTAAGTTTAATCTTGTATTTGGACATTCATTAATAAACAAAAATAAAGAATATGAAGGAGATCATCATGTTGCTATTTATCAACCTATTTAGGAAAAAACACAAAGAACCGCAGAATAAAAAAACATCTAAATCTACGCCTAATGAGACCAAGACAACTAGAACCCATGAAGAAGTTGCAGCACGAAAAGGTGAGCTAGGTGAATATAAAATAGACATCCAGTTGGAACAACTACCAAAGGATTGCCGCTATATAAGTGATATGTTGATAGCGAACTCTAAAACAAAGTCAGGTTATTCTCAAATAGACCATCTGGTTATTACTCCATATGGAATCTATGTTATAGAAACAAAAAACTTTCAGGGGACTATTTATGGAGGGAAAGACAAGAAGACGTGGTTGGTTAATGGAAAATTCAAATTCATGAGTCCCTTTGTTCAGAATTACGGCCACATTCGCGCATTAGAATCTATTATTCCACAAAAATATCATAACTACTTTATATCCATGGTTTCATTCACTAAGCGAAGCACATTTAAAGTGGATACAGAATATCGTGAGATTTCCTCTAATGAACTGATCGTCTATGATGTTGAGTTATCAGAGTTTATCCATAGAAAAAACTCTGTACTAAGGCTTACAAACAAGGAATCATTATTAACAGAACTGGATATCTCAACAATTTATGAAGCTTTATTAAAGGCCAATATTACAAATAAAGATACTAGGAAGAATCATGTTGAGGCATTGAAAAATCCTAAAACGGATGTTTCACCAAAAAAGGATTATAGTTGCGTTGTATGTAATAAACCAGTCTCAGAAAAAGTAAAAACCTTTTGCTTATCAAACAAAAAGTTCAATGGAAAGATCTATTGTTATGATCACCAGAAATCTGTTAGTAAGGCAATATATAATTTAGCAAAGTCACCGGAGAGTTGAAATCCTTGTTGCCGCAATTTAAACGACCACCTGCTAAAGCAGGTGGATTTGGACATAAATGTCGAGGACTAATTAAAATACACAAGTGCCTGTCACCACTCGAATAATACTGTCCCACAAAACGTTTCACAACCTGAGTTCATGCAGCGGCTTTTAAGGCTAAGACTATTTAAAATCAGCCCAATTTTCTCTTCCATTCTTCCATACGAACCTTATTCACACCTTTGAAAAAGCATTATTGAGGGAGCAAAACAATCAAGAATGAACGAAAGTATTCTTAAGATTACATTTGAACTGTTTACAAAAAGGAATTCCTAAAAGTAAGAGGATAGTAGTGAAATGATTATGGTTACTTCATATTATTTAATTAAATCCTCTGATTTCATGTCAATAAGTACCTTATCTATACATTCTTCTATTGCCCTGACTTTTTTTATCATATTTTGTACAGTATCCCGAATAGTAGGAGCATGAATAGGAATAGTCATAACAAGTAACTTTGTATTTTTACGCTTTGCAACGATTCCATTTTGTTTGGCAGCTTTGAACAATTTCTCGCCAAAAATATCCTTTTTTTCTTTGAATTTTTGGTATCCATTTAGATTATCGATTTTACTATGTGGAGTATAGGGAAAGGATTCAAAACGAATGCCAATTTCATCAACACCATTACTCCCTCTTGTATCCAACATATTAATATAAGTATCAATGTGGATATTAAAGGTTTGCGCAAGTCCGACATCATGATAGGACTGTTCACTCGTCCAATTAGGCTTCGAAATTAAGAACAAAAAGTTATTCCGCCCTGCGCCTCCAACCTCACCCCAATCCAGTAGTAACTCAGGATACTGAGAAAATGCTGCAAATAAAATTGATTGCCAGCAAATTTTACGCTGTATAGGTTCCAATCCTATATCCGATTGAAGGGTATTTAACGGCTCCATAAGTGGTTTATAAAAAGACTGTAGCTTGTTTTGAAAATCTCTAAAGATTACTTGAAGTGTCTCCTCATTTAATGACCACTCGCCCACTAAAAAGCGATCATAATTCAAAAAAGTAAACTGCGAATTTTTAGGCTTAGCTGTTGTATCTAATGCTAAAAAGACAAAGTGAAATTCAATATTATCCATCTTCTCTTTATCAATACCATACTTTTTTACAAACCGCTTTTTCGCCTCTTCTGACTCATAACGATTCGTTTGTTCGTGTCCCTCAGCAGCACCCATTTTATTTTCCACAATAATGAAATGAATGGAGCTATCACTTTTTGCAAGAATGACAATGTCAGGGGTTCCAATACTTTTCCCTAACCCCACCCGTCCTTTTATTTCAAAAATTGAATCCCCTGGAACTTTAATGTTAGCTTCAATTAAGAATCGAATTAAAAACTCCTTAGAGTTTCTAAAGCAATTAATAAGAAAATCCGAAATAGTATCTTCCCTATAAAAAATATTTAGCGCATCAAAAATGTTCATTGTTTAATCTCCTATTTTTTATATCTATTCTCTATTCTACAACGTTCTATTACAATTTATTAATTGATTCTTTAACAAAAAGCTAAGGTTGCCTGTCCTCTCCCCAATCTCACTTATTATCAGTTCCATTTAATACGTACATGTGTAAGCTTATTTCTATTTATTGAAATCCATTATTACATATTTAAAATCTCTCTTATTTCCTCTTCTATTTCTTCTTCCTCTAGTTCCCTATAGTAATCAAAAACCTGTTGCATATCAGATAATAAACGGTCATTTTGCCACCAACCTTTTCTTTTTTTGCCTTTAGTTTTTATTGTATTACAAAAGGGATCAAACATATCTCTCTTATTTCGTAAGGTTGTTGGCTTAACACCTAATATATTACCGATCCTTTCAAACACTTGACCTTGATTTAAACTAGGGAACAATTTATTATGTTCAAAACGACTTAGGTAATAAGCTAATGTATTCTTTATTTGATGGAGCTGATAGAAATAAATGACTCAACTGTTTAAAAACTTAATTTTGTTTTCTGTGTCTACCACAATAAGATCAGCGTCTTCAAACATTCAAGAACCATTATTAATCACCCTCGCCATGTATTAGAATATATTCTTTCCCCAATACCCGTTTAACTTATTGATCATTTTGCGTTCCTCTGCGCCCTTGAAATTAACTAAAAACGGTGTTTCTCCTCTTTCGGTCAAAACATCCTGAGCTATGCCTCGACCATTTGGTGTACAAAATATCAATTTACTTTCAGACAGTTCTAATTCCCTATAACTCGCACTTAATATTTTTGATTGATAGGTTTCTCCTGGAGTTCCATCTATGAGTCTAGCCCACTTATTGACGGTTTCATCTAAGTTTCGAACTGCAATACCTACACTTTCTATTTTCAGATTATCGGCTATATGTTTACCCACTAAGCCTTTGTCTTTAAATGATGCATATCGGACATCGTCGGTTTCTTCCCACTGGATAAAGAATGGGAGTTGAAGCGTGCTTGCTGGGTCCTCTGGAAATAGCAAGGACCATTTAAGAACTTCGCCCTCTTGAGTCATTCTTTCACCTGGAAAGGGACCGAAAACTGCTAATCCCTGCTTCTTAAATTTCTCTGCAAGCTCTTCTATATGATTAGTTCGAATCGCAATTCTTGCTGGACCTTCACCATTGCCTTCAGACATTGCTTCTACTATGTGAATAATAAGGCGATTGTGTTTCTCCTTCTTAGCTATTGACACGTTTTTTATCCCTATGAATTCAATATAGCTTAACCCGAAGTAGGCAAGACTATTGTATGTCCCCCATTTTTCATGACGGCCACCCTGGATAGCATGAATTCCCATGCCTTTTAGTTCGTCTATAGCAGCTTCAGGTTTATGAGCAAACCATACGAGGTGATCTAAGCTTAAAGTCATAGTACCCCCACTTTCTTGTCAGTTGTATTTTTCAGAATTATTTACTTTTATATAACCACCCTTATTCTTATGAGTCAACGGAAATCCCCAGTTCCATTACCTTATAGTTATTTGACAATTCAAAAAACACTTCAAACTTAATAACATAAACTCTACCACATTTTCCATCCTACTACTCTCATAATAATCACAGATGGGAGGATACACAATTCACCTAGTTCTGAGTATTCTACGCATTTCCCTATGAACATTCATATTATTTAAATCACCAACATTGATTTATTTATAGATTACGAGAAAGAGAATAAAAGATTAGAAACTTTAAAAACTGCCTTCACTCTACCAATGTTGTTCTATTTCTCTGAAATCTTTAATGAAATGCATCTCATTTTCTGCCCCCATCGTATTTCATAAAAACTTCCTCCCGTGAAATAAGTTCCTTTGCTTGCTGATTTCAAAGTAAAAACGAGACAGGAATTTTCTTGTCTCGGTTTTACTCCATTAAGAGCTTCTTTTCTCTTTTCTAAATCGTAATAATAGTAACCGTCTCTTCTTTAATGCATCATGATACTGTTGTAATAATATTCGTAGTCCCTCACGATCAACCAATTTTACATGATTTCTTACTGCCGTTTTTATCGCAGCATCTGTAAAATACCTATTTGTAATCACCATTTTCTTATCAGCTTTCCAGTATCCTGCGCCACCAACGACTTCATTAATCGCTTTAACACCCACTGTTTTTCCTTCGCCATAGCATTTAGCCTGTATTGCAGTTAATGTTTTGTTCTTTATCATTTTTACATCTACACCAAAATCCCCCGAAGATGGTGTTACTTCAGTATAATATCCTAAACCATCAAACAATTTTGCCAAAAACACCTCAAATTCAGTGCCTGTCATCCGATCAATATGTTCTATGTCTTCAATTGTTCGTCTTGAACCATACCCTTTTGGAATATAAATTTTCTTAGACAAAGCTTGTACTAATTCCCATAAAAATTTGCTAAAAAAAGTTAATGTGAAACATAAATACCCGATAATTGCTACCACTCCAACGATTTCTTGTGGGCTTTCACATAGAGCTATTGCACCAACAAAGCAAAGAAAATGCAGTTTAACCTTTTCATCAAACTTCCAATATTTGATCTTGTTTGTTCGTTTCCAAGCTTTGTGCAGCCCTAATACTCTCCAGAAAATAGATAGACCTATAATCCATACAAAAATAAATCTAATCACTTCATTCATCCTTTTACCAATCCAAGATTTTCTTATTTTTTCCTATAAAGTTAAATACCAAACACACAAACTGTAATAAATAACCATATCCACACTTCCAAGTTCCCATTTTCTAGTGTATAATCAAATGACAAAGACCTTTTTATGATCTTCAAACAAACGATTAATCGTTACTTAAACAAAACTAACCATATACTTACACCAAGACATGCTAACTTTTAATTGCGTGTCTTTTTTTGTGAATATTTAACAATTAAGGAGGGTCTGATGGATTTTATAACGATTGATTTTGAGATTGCCAATAATAATCTTAATAGCGCATGTTCTTTAGGCATGGTTTTTGTTAATGAGAGTAAAATTGTAGATGAAAAGTATTATTTAATTCAGCCTCCTGAATTAAAATTAGATAATAGAATGTCCGCAGTTCATGGAATCAGTACAAGAGCTTGTAGAGGAGAAGGAATAGGCAACTCGCTTGAGGAACGCGCTAAAAGATTTGGTGTAAATCTGAATGACCATCATAATGCCTTATCCGACGCGAGAGCTTGTGCTGAGCTTGTCCTAGCTTGCATCAAAGCTAAAAAACGGAAATCATTCGCCTCCTATTGTTCTACCTACAGCAGTCTTTCTGAAAAGACATTTAGTGAATTGAAATTTCAAAGTACTTTTATGAAGAGAAATAATAGATTTAAAAAAATAAATATAACTGATCTCACTCCCTCACATACTGATTTTGATAGTCGACATCCATTTTTTGATAAACAAATGGTATTCACAGGTGAACTTGAGAAATTAGATAGAAAAGAAGCTATGCAAAAGGTTATTGATGTTGGAGGGATAATAAAGAGTGGTATCAGTAGGAAGACCGATTATCTAGTAGTTGGTAAACAAGACAAATCATTAGTTGGAGATGATGGACTTAGTACAAAAGAAGAAAAAGCCTATGACCTTATCAAAAAAGGTTATGGTATAAACATCATTAAAGAGGACGAGTTTTTCGACTTATTAGAACAAAAGACTTTAAGCGTCTGAAACCTAAAATTCATAAAAAATTTTTCACATCATCCATGTCAGAAAAATAAACAGGAGTAAATTTAGGTGGAAATAAATACCGATCTAATTCAAATTCAGTGGGAAGGTCCATATAAATTAATTGATCTTGTTACAATAAGAAATGAAGAATATGATTATGGTCTTTATCAAATATATGGAAAACATCCGATATATGGTAGCAATGTATTGCTTTATATCGGAAAAGCAGATAGTCAAACATTTGGAATAAGAATATCTCAGGAGAATTGGGTTGACACCAATGATTCCAATAATATAAGTATATATGTTGGCAAACTACATGGTGAAGGTACTCCTTCAGAAGAACAATGGTCAAAAGAAATTGACTTGGCTGAACGACTTTTAATCTATGTCCATAAACCAGCCTATAATGCTAGAAGTGTTTCGTCATTTCCTAATACCAAATTACAATCTATACATATTCTAAATTGGGGAGATCATAGAGACCTTTTACCTGAGGTTTCTGGACTAAGATATACAAGCAAATTAGATCATTTTGAATACAAGCCATATAAATGGGAGTAAAACGAGCTACTCCCTTTTCTTCATTATATAAAATTTTCAAAAAATAGTTTTTACATTCTAAATGGTTAAATTTCCATTTTTCTAATCCTCTAAGTATTCCTCCGCCATGGCGTAGACTTACAGAGGCCTTTTATTTACTCCAATACCCTTTTGTATCATGCACCGCTCATCAACACACAATGGGTACTGTACTTGGACTTAAAAAACATAAATACATATTGAATACCCATTCCAATTATCCCTTCAAATAACTACAATATGACGCCCTAAAAAATCAAAGCCCGTCGTTCATTAACCATCATTTTTTTGAAGGGTTGCTATACTATTGAGTATCCAAAGTAGCAGTGATCCGTGGAATTTTCAATATGTTTATTAAACATTTAAATGAAGAAAAGTACTAGAAAATCAATTGCTCAGTTTTCCAGGGCTCATAGACTTCCACTATAAAAGGAAAATCAAATTTATTCAACAGTTGCTCTAACACCACAAATTTTTGAGAGATTTTTATAAAATTGATGGAACATATTCTTCATATCAGTGGACATATTTTACCATAATGAATACAATAAAAGGGAACGTATATTTGTATTGCGGGGTGGACATTTTGGGGTTATCAATATAATCGACATCAACTGGCTTTAAAATGGACAGGACTACAAGCTATTATCAATGATAACTATGGTGGAGAAATTAATTTTCATATTCCAAGACGATCAATTTGTACTGTTTTCTTAGGTGAAAATATAGGATATGAAAAATCAGGTCAACGTCCAGCTGTTGTGGTATCTGTAGATAGTAGTAATAAAACGAGTGGAAATGTTTGTATCGCCCCATTAACCAAGGCTCTTAATAAAAAAACTGATAGAACGGTCAAGTTATTAAAATCACAATATATTTTGTACAAAAAAAATTACAAGTTGAATTATGACTCTGTTGTTCAATGCGAAGATATTAGAATCATTAGCAAAGCAAGGATTGGTAATATCTTCGATTATGTTACCCACACAGATATGAAGCAAATTGACCGAAGATTAAAGTATTTCCTTGATCTTAAGTAACCAAGATTTGATTAATTCTCTTGACTATGAAGGTGTAAAGTATATAATTTTTGTAGTTACATATAATTATATCGTCTGCTAGTCATTTGGACTATTCGTAGACAGACGTTAAGTTTACTATCGCTTGCCTTAGATCGCAAGCAGACGGGGGCCCCTCCTGATGGAGGGGACTTTTTATATAGTCAAAAAATACCTTAAAGCTTCTCAAAAACCTTAGGGACCTGGTGCCTAGACCCATTAAAATTTGCTATAGCTAAAATGAGAACTGTCCCTAATTATCCTTTTAACCTTTTATCTTTTTAAACGCTTTGGTTTGTTCTTTAATGCCTTTTTCGGCTGCAAACCGTTCAATGCTTGAGGCGCCGAAAAAGCCTACAATACCTTCGACTCTTTGAATGACGTAATCAGCATCTTCTGGTTCAGCGATACGCCCACCGTGGCAAATCACCAGTATTTCTGGATTAACTTTTTTTCCTGCATTGACGATGCCTTGGATTCGCTCAACACAATTATCTAATGTCAAAGCTGTTTTTGCCCCAATAGTACCTTTAGTGGTCAATCCCATGTGAGCCACAAGAATGTCTGCACCAGCTTTGGCCATCTTAGTGGCTTGTGCTTCATCAAAGACATAAGGTGTTGTTAACATATCTAGTACATGAGCTTTTCGGATCATTTCCACTTCAAGATCATAGCCCATGCCTGTTTCTTCAAGGTTTTGACGAAATACACCATCAATGAGGCCAACGGTCGGGAAATTTTGAACACCACTGAAGCCTTGATCTTTTAATTGTTTGAGGAAGACGTCCATCACTCTAAAAGGATCTGTACCATTAACGCCCGCTAAAACAGGGGTATGATCCACTACCGGTAACACTTCCCCACCCATTTCTACAACGATAGCGTTGGCATCTCCATAAGAGAGTAAGCCTGCAAGTGAGCCACGGCCGGCCATTCGATAACGTCCAGAATTATAAATAATCAGCATATCCGCTCCGCCCGCTTCACTGCTTTTGGCGGTGATCCCCGTACCTGCGCCAACACCTAATAATATTTCTCCATTTTCTACTTTTTTCCTAAACTCTTTTAGTATTGTTTCTCTTGATAGCATTTGAGTTTTCCCCTTTCTTATTTTCAATGAGATGCAACAACCTCTCGGCTGCCGCTATTGCAAAGGCTTGATCATTAATGTGAAGAGGCTTTTCGATAATCTCAACACCATTTGTGTCGATGTTTCTTTTTAAACTTGAGATTAGCGCTTGATCCTCTTCTGGTCCATAAAAAGCTTGTCCTTCTATGTCTAGACCGGAAAACCCTTTCAAAGGGATCATTAAAGTCGTATGTCCTTTTGCCAAATTTAACTTTCTAGCGATGATTTCACCTAACTTATAATTTTCTTCAACCGTTGTTCTCATAAGCGTTACCGTCGGATTATGTTGGTAAAAGTGACGGCCCTCAAATGCATGAGGTACAGAATCACGGGGTCCAAAGTTAACCATATCTAAGGCACCAAGAGAAACGACTTGTGGTACGCCACATTTCGAAGCGGCTTCAAGACGATTTGGACCGGCGTTTAACACACCGCCAACGGATTCATCCGCCCATTCCGTCGTCGTCATATCAAGGACACCCTCAAAAAATCCATTTTCAATTAAGTGTTCCATTGTCTTTCCACCAACACCGGTGGCATGAAACACAAGCACTTCATAGCCTTTTTCTTCTAGATAGCTTTTGGCATAATTAATACAAGGGGTAGTTAGTCCAAACATGGTGGCTGCAATCAGGGGTTTCTTCTCCAGCTTATTTTTCTGTTCAAACTGAAGCATCCCACAAGTGGCAAAGACAGCATTTGTAAAAATTTTAGTTGAAACACGTTCAACCCAGCAACATCAACAATGGAAGGCATCATGACGATATCACTTGTACCAACGTAGGGTTGGATATTTCCAGAGGCAACGGTGGAAACCATGACTTTTGGCACCCCCACTGGTAAGGCCCTCATGCCAGGGGTAACAATAGATGTGCCGCCTGTGCCACCAAGGGATAAAATGCCGTCAAACTCACCTTTTTCATAGAGCCTTGGTAATAACTTCTCCATCCCCTTAGCAAGAACTTCTGTAGCTCTCGCTCTTCCTTTTCCTTCTACAGCGATTTCTCGTATGTCTTCTCCAGCCGCTGCTGCAACTTCTTCATGGGATACATCGGGTGTAAACTCTGGATCATACACACCAGTATGAATGGTAAAGGTGTTAAATCCTAATGATTCAATGAGTTCTTTAACAAATAAAAATTCTTTCCCCTTGGAATCAAACGTTCCAGCTAATGCTATAGTCTTAGCCACTCGAATCACTCCCTTATCAATATTTATAGCCCCTTCCTAATATTTAATGTTATCGCTTTCATAAGAGATTTTACATGTCTTTTTGTTTTATCATTTTGTCTTTATGTTATGTAAGTACGCTCTCGGACTCACACCAATTTTCTTCTTAAAAATCTTACTGAACGGCGCATATTCTGAGTACCCAACCATTTGAGCAACGAGGGTTAAGGGGAGCTCTTTTTCTTGCAGGATTTCGATGGCTCGGTTCAAACGGAAATGAATCAAATAATCTTTAAACGAAATCCCCATTTCTTTTTTAAATAGAGTGCTTAAAAAAGACCTTGAGAGGTTCATAATATCCGATAATTCATTCAATGAAATTTCTTCTTGGTAATGTGCCGTAATATATTTTCTAATAAAATCGATATAGTCTGCTTGTGTGCTCATACCACTAATAATTTTTTGAACTAATGCATCATATTTAATATCACTGGTTGTTTTAAAGGATTGTGTGACACTTGAAATCATATACTCAGCGGGAATTCTTTCAAAAACCGAACCTCCAATATAACCATTGATGTCTGTTCCGTCATACATAAATTGGACATCCACGGGTTTATTAACAGGGCCACCATAAATCATCTTGATTACACTTGGCTTAAGTGTATGACAAACATTAAAGATGTCAGTGGCTAACTTCTTCGCCGTTTGCAAAGATTTTATTTGCTTAGCACCAAGGACGCCACCCGTTGTCAAGCCGAGATGAACACAAATAACGTCAGCACCTGCCTCCACCATCTGAATCGCCTGTGCTTGATTGAAGACAAAAGCGACTGTAAAGAGACCTATTTCACTCCCAATACGGATGGCTTCAACTTCTCTTTCAAAAACTATTCCCTCTGTTTTTAACGCCTCTCCAAATTCCCCATCGATCAAGCCAATCGTCGGATAATTATTGATACCATCAAAACCACTCTTTTTTATCCATTGAATATAGTTTCTTAGGTTAATATGCGGGTCGGTGGCAAAGAGACCAAAGATAATGGGTATTTGAATAGATTTTGGTAACAATTCCTTCATACCAAAGGCCATAACAACATCATTACTATTAGAAAAGGGTAAATAAGCCGCCAGTGAGCTGACGCCTTTTTGTCTAAAATATCCAGAACTTAAGGCTAAGATAAAATCAGCACCGCCTGCTTCAGCGTATTTCGCCGTTAACCCAGATCCTGTCGAAACACCTAAGATATGACGGTTGGTTTTAAGTTGTTTTTGCAGTTGAGCTATGATTTCAGATCTTGCCTTTTTCATCCTTACTCACCTGTTTCATTAAACTTACAATTCCAACTCACTTCATTCGTATTGCTAGTTTTGGCTAAATGCCTTTTCCTGTTAACTCCATCGTATCACAGCCTTAACGGTAAATCTCTAGTTATCCTCCTCGTTTTAATGGACTAGCATAACTAACCTCTAACTTGTGATCAAACACTTATTAAACTGGTTCCAAGTATAACTTTAATTGTAAAAGGAAAATATGAGGATAAAAATTAAGGTGAGGATTGATCATGAACATAGATTCTGGAAAACAAGAACTGCTTCATAAGCTAGTTAATATACAAGAGCGTTTAACAGATACAGAATTCCACTATTGGAAGATCTATTCAGACTACGGAACATGGCAATTTTGGGTCAATATATTAATGCTGATTATTCCATTAATTGTCCTCTATTTTGCAATCGACAGAGAAAGAATATTCCTTTTGGGCTTCTATGGAATGCAAATTCATGTATGGTTTACTTATTTGAACAGTGTAGGTCTCCGAATGGGTTGGTGGGATTACCCCAATCGTATTGCCCCCATCTTCCCTTTTTTTAGCTTTAGTGCATCGTTTATTCCCGTTATTTATATATTGGTCTATCAGTGGACGCTTAATCATCAAAAGAATTTCTATCTCTATACATTGATTACTTCGGTGATTATTTCTTTTATTATTATGCCAATATTTGTAGCTACAAATTTCTTTGTTTTATTTAAATGGATAAACTATGGATGGCTGTTGGTATTTATAGTGATTGTGTTCCTTTGGTCTAAATTAATCACGAATGTGTTTATTTTCATGCAAAAAAGAATAAAAAAGGCCTGAGCCCAATTTTCAGGCCTTTCCATTTTTCTCATCGTCCAACCTTACATAATAAAGCTGTAGGAATTCAATTTCCCACAGCTTTTTCTTTGGTTATTCATAGTTTTTTATAAACTCGAGGAGCTTTTCCATCCATTCGATGTTGAAATCAATACTCTTAAAAGAATGTTCACTGATGAATTGAACCGACTTATTTAATAATTTTTCATCGACGGGGGTGCCTTTTTCCTTCATCTCTTCGAAGGTTTGTCGACGTTTTTTTTCTTGCTTGATCGTCTCTTCAAAAAAGACGGCGACTTTACTAGTATCCACAAAATCCAACAAATAAATCGCAATATATAAGTCTTTAATATGCGTGATTTTTTTAAAGCAATTATAGATTTCTTCTTCAAGGTATTGCTTCCCTAGTGGCGTGATTGCATACAGTGTTTTATCGGGACGTCTTTCCTCATGAACAACTTCGGCCGTTTCAATGTACCCTTTTTTCTGAAGTGCCTCAATTTGGTAATAGAACTTGCCATCACTAATGGAAACGAAACTAATATCAGGTAGGGCATCCACTAATCTCTTTTTTATCATATAAGGATAGTCATTACCCTTGGCTAAAGTTCCTAATATATATAATCGAATGGACACGCTCCAAACTCCTCCCTATAAAAACAATGCTCATGCCACTATCATAACAAAATTAGGACTGGGATGGCACGCTTTCAGTAGGCGTTTCTTTTCCTCGACGATGAACCAACGCCACAACAAGCACATTAATAATGACAACCACAACGCCAATCAATACCAAATGCCATTCATAATTGGCTAAGCGTCCGCCGCCAAAGAGCAGGCTATAGTCAGATTGCACGCTGTAATACATAGGGGAAATATAGCTCATCAATTTATATGGAAGGTACATCATTTCCCGCGGTAAAACAGAACCATTGGCAATCACTTGAATGAGCATGATCGGTAGATTGATAATCATCCCTAACTGTCCAAAGAGTAGGCAGAAAACTGACGTAAATTCAAGGGCCACAATTAACTCTAACGCATGATGGAACCAAAGTTGGAGGAATGTTCCGCCACCATATCCATGGATAAGATAGAGAATCGAAATACCAATCAGCGGTGCGATTACTGCGATGATCAGAGCCACCGTTTGATGATAGAAAATGGCTTTCCACTTCCCAATAACTTTACTTACTCCCTTAAAGACCCCTGATAAGGTGAGAGAAGCGATCATGGCTCCTACATAGGAGACAAGCGTTAAGAACATGGGTGCCATTTGATTGTGCATACCATCAGGCATTTTATGAACGGTAATGGTATTTGTATCTAAACTATTTTCGATAGAAGCGGCAAGCTGATCGGCTTGTTTTTCTGGCACATTGAGATTCGTCAAAATGCCTTTAGCTTTATTAACAGAGAATTGCTCACTGATTTTTGAATCGATTTGACTCGTGATGCTCGTGAGTGTACTCGTAATCATTGTTGGATTAGAGCCATTCACATAATAATCGATGTTCGGTTGCTTGTTTTCCGTGCTCTGCAAGTTCGCACTAAAATCACTTGGTATATGAATGACCATGCTTATTTTGCGATCTTCTAGTAAATCTTGAGTTTCTTTCAGTGTTTTATCCGTATCAATTTCTTTAAACGGCAGTGATTCTTTCAATTGCTTGGCAATGGCTTTTCCATAATGATCGTCATCATTGACGATGGCAACATGCAACTCATCAATATTTTTCGGTACAGCGCTATAGCCAGGAAGATAAATCACCATAAAAATAATTTGGTAAAAAATTGCCATGAACAGAGCAGCAATTACGCCCTGGTTCTTTAAAAATTTTCCGAAGCTCATCATATCACCCTTTTATCTCTATATACTAAAATAAAATTACTCAAATTTGAGTACAATGATTATAGTAAACCTATTAACGAAGGGTGTCAATCAAAACTTTTAAATGTGATGGCGTGTTTAGGTACAAATCCATAAATTATGGTGCCCGTGCTTGACATGTTCTTTACCTCTTTGCTAATCACAGCTTGATGTTCCACCATCTGTCCTCACAGGTTAAGGGTGTCACCAAGTGTTATGGCCAGTGGCTTCGTTTCTTGTCTTTCTACCATAAAACCTTGCCCCCCTACGTCATGAAGGCTTTCTTATAATGCAAAAAAAACCGTAGCTGCTGCAACACTAGGCAATACTACGGGGTTATTCCACAATTTTTATTGATGTCTTTTTATGAACGACTGCCTTCAGACTCCCTTTACCCATTACTCTGAGTTATATTGCTTTCCATCCTTCTTTTTTCTGCTCGGAAATTGATTAAGACTTCCCGAGCCTTTCTCTCATCCTGTTTACGAACAAGAAGACGTACCGGACTTTCGTAATATCCAAAGCAGTAGACATTATGCATGTTATATGGCATGTGATATTTAACTGAGATTCGCTTGGCCTTTAGAATCCAATAATAATCCATTGCTTCTCTCAACGTTGATTCTTTACCTTCGTATACGGTGACATATTTCTGCTTTTGATCTATAAAGTAAAGGATAATTAAACCTAAAATCGCTAGGCTCAGAATCATAGAAACCCTTCCCTCTAACTGTTCTTGGCAACCATCCTTTCCATTTATGCGACCGTTAATTCAGTTTTATATTCACTTCTTCCCCACTAGACACTCTCTTACTCAAGCCCCCTTTCACTATAGGGTCTCTAAATTATCCATATTAAGTGATTAATTTTCTCGTGATGCACCTTTTTTCCTAATTTTAGCGTCGAATTTCATCAAATAATGTATCCCATAATAGCCTCCTCTTGTGTTTCAAGAAAAATTTATGTACACTAGGAACAAAGCTATTTTGCATAACAAGATAGCTGATTTTAGAATGGGTATCTTGCTATACATAATAGATAAGGGATGTATGAATATGGCAATGAGAAGCCAGTTGTTAAAAGGGATCTTAGAGGGATGTATCTTATCCATTATTCATAAGGAAAGTGTTTATGGGTATGAGCTGTCACAAAAGCTCCAAGCCTTCGGTCTCAATGATGTCAGTGAAGGGTCTATTTATCCTATTCTGCTTCGCCTGCAAAAGGAGCAGTTCATCGAAGGGGAAATGAGGCCTTCGCCAACTGGGCCTAAGCGAAAGTATTATAAAACGACAGAAAAAGGTTTAGAGGCTTTAATCGCCTTTCAGCAAGAATGGAACAGCATTCAAAAACCCGTGGAAACCATTATTAATTGGGGGTTAAACTAATGCATGCGAAACAATTAATCGAAGAAAATAACCTTAAGCGAAATCAATTGACAGAGGAAAATGAGAAGTACTATGAGGATATGCTCATATATATCCGTACCCATCTGTTCATTTCTGAACAACAGACCGAAGAATTAGTCATGGAATTATTGGATCATTTAATTGAAGCTCAAGAAGCCGGTAAGTCAGCCCAAGACGTGTTTGGTGACGACCCAAAAACTTATTGTGATGACATGATCAAACATTTACCTAAAGAAAAAGGAAAAAGTGCAGCCGTTTTTATAGGCTACTTAATCCTTCAGTTTCTCGGTTTTTTCGCATTAGCAAGTGGTGCTGTCACCATCATCGCAAGCTTTTTTACACAAGTGAATCCTTCAATAGCCATTGGCTCTTCTCTTCTTACTTTCATCATTGATGCAGGTGTGATTTTCGCTGCCATTGCCTTCATTTTTGTGTGGATCAGGCGCTCCATGTTCAAAAGGTCTAATAAGATAAAAGACGGTATTGTCATCGGAAGTATCAGTGCTTTTACAATGGCCATCTTTATTTTCTGTCCCAGACTCATGCCATCCTTCGGCTATCGGATTGAAATCGGTGGATACGATTATCTTCTTGCTGGTCTGGCCATTATGGTTATTTCTAAAATCATTAATCGAAAGTTTCAAATAACTCAATAGGACTATCCTCTTAAGGAAGCAGTGTACATCAAAAAAGCTCAGTAGTGGGACTGAGCTTTTTCGTTTTTTTATTAAAACATCTTTTCGGCCTCAAATTCCAACCATTCATCAGCGGCTTTGAAACCAAACTTTTCATAGACGGGTCTCCCTAATTTAGAAGCTCCCAGCCATATTTTCATAACACCTAAGGCCTTCGCTTCCTCAACTAATTTCGTGAGGACCCGAGTGGCGATGCCCCTTCCCCGGTACGCCTCTTTTGTAT
This sequence comes from Pullulanibacillus pueri, assembly GCF_014639255.1. Classification (GTDB taxonomy): domain Bacteria; phylum Bacillota; class Bacilli; order Bacillales; family Sporolactobacillaceae; genus Pullulanibacillus; species Pullulanibacillus pueri. Next base: position 13,701 of record NZ_BMFV01000001.1, on the reverse strand, counting down.
ACATATTCGTAATATAAGCCTTTTTTCCACTTTGATTGGTATACGACGGTGGGAATTCATAAAACATGACGGCCCCACATGCGATCATTTCTTCATTATCCTCTACTACCCATTGAATTAATGATTCATCACTGAGTTTATTTTTGAAAAAGAGATGGAGCTCAGAATCAATGTTAATACAAGGTTCGATTCCCTCATCGACTAATTGTTTTTTCCTTAATGCTATTAATGTATCTATATCATTAATCGTTGCCCTACGATAATTCACTTTCTTCACTTCCTTTTAAAATCCTGATAATGGTTAAAAAAAGTTTTTCTTAATTTCTTCCTACCGTTTTTGCTCGCTCCTGCATTAAGGCAAAAGCAGTAAAGATGAGTTGTCTTTCTTCATCACTCATTTTTTCAAAAAGAAGCCGTTTCAGTTTTTCTTCGTCGAGACTGGAATGGCGATGTAAAACATCGCTGCCCAAGTCGGTAAGCCTTAATATCACCTTGCGCTCATCCTTGGTACTCCGACTTTTAAAGACATAGCTTTTTTCTATTAAACGTTTAATATGTTCTGAAGCGGTATTGTGAGATACTTGGATGGCTTTAGCGATCTCTTTTATCCCGACTTCATTCTCCTTTTCAATCACTTGCATGATCCGAATGCTTTGGTGCGTTATTTTTTCCTCATGGTTATAGCGTAATTGATAGTAGATATCTGTCCAATGGTGATTTAACTGCTCAATTTCTTTTAACATATTCCCTCCAAAAATATCTTATATTAAGATTATATCTTATTATACGATATTTATAAAGTAAAAAACATTCTTCTTCATCATCATGTTCTTTACCTTAATGAAGAAGAATGTGTCATAGTCTATAGTTAAAGCAGATTATGGCGTGTTTAAAACTCTTCATGTATCACATCATTAACAACACCACTTGCGGTCATACTTCCCTTAGCCGCTGCTATAATCAATTGCGGAGGTTCAGTAAATGTAGTATCCCCACAGGCATAGACACCTTCGACAGATGTACGGCCGAATCGATCGACTTCAAAGCCTCCCATTTTATTCATGGTGCAGCCTAAGTTTTCAGCAAGTGGACTCGCCTGTTCTTGCCCTGTCAACACAAAGCCACCTTCTCTTAAAATTTCTTGTCCATTCTTGAATCTCACCTTTTGTAAGCGTCCTTCTTCACCTTGTAAGCTGTCAATTTTCTCTTCAATGATTTTGATATTTTTCTTAGTGAACAACGCCTTTTGCTCATCAGTAAAAATCTTTTTGCCATTAGTACTGACCACAAGATCCTGACTCCAATTAAAAATCATTTTTGTATAATGAAGGGCATGCTCATCTTCAGAAATAATAACAACAAGAGGACGGTCTCGTAATTCCCAGCCGTCACAAAAAGGACAGCTAAAGAGGCTCGTACCATAAAATTGTTCAATACCTTCTATAGAAGGCAGCACATCTTTTAGACCTGTAGATAAAATCACCTTTTTTGAACGATAGGAATGCCCTTCGCTTGTTTGTATCGTAAAGGAGTGATTTTCTTTTTTTATATCAATAACCCGTTGTTCTTGAATAGATAGGCTGGGATATTTCTTAAGCTCTTCTTTAGCAATCCGCTTAAACTCTGAAGGTCGAATACCATCTCTAGTTATAAAACCGTGAGATTCGTGTGTGACCGCATTCCTAGGTTGATCTTCATCAAACAAAACAATCTGCTTTTTTGCTCTTGCAAGAACAAGCGCCGCATTCAGACCCGCTGGTCCCGCACCAATAATAGCACAATCTAATAACATGTTAACTTCCTCCTTGAATTAAATATATTAAAGATTCCTAATATCTATAATTAGTATAAAAAATTAATAAGCCTATTTTCTCTCCATTCTCGACTCAATCTGTTCGGCTATATCCTTAATATACTTTTTGCCCAATTGGTCCATCATATTTCTTTCTGCTTCAATCATGACATTTTCAATTAAACATTCACCACTATCATCATCTTCATGCTCCAAAGAACAACTGAATAATGAGGTCTTCCCTTCAATCGCATGTATGACATCTAAAAAGGAAATATCACCTGCGTGTTTGACAATGCTATATCCCCCTTTTACACCAGGAGTTGATTCAATAAGTCCCGCTTTAACGAGCTTTGTTAAAATCTTCGAGAGATATGTAGGCGAAAGATCTTGAATTTTAGCCAATTGCTCGACGCCAACAGACTTCCCTTTGGGTGCTAAGGTTAAATAAACCATTGTGTGTAAGGCATAATTTGTCGCTTTCGAATATTTCATACAGATCACCTTTTTAAAACATATTAAAGACCTTTAATATCTGTGATTAATTTTAAACTAAACTAAAAGCAATCACAAGTCTTAAGTATCACCATTGACATTTTCCATATTCTTCTGTTTTATGTAATGGGTTGAATACAAGACTTCCATATTTGCATCGAAACAACCAGTTCAATGTCTTCATTCTAAAGAGGACAAAAACAAACCGCCTATATTTGCATTAGGCGGCATTCTCTTCCATCGAGCCAGCTCTCTTCAAGAGAACATGGCCAAGGATGTAGATCTGAAATTTATTTAAAACGTGAACCCTTAGCACTAAAGCTTAATCAGTGGGACAAGAAACCTGACCCTATGTCCCTATTCTGAAAATCGCTTGAGGAGGCTGATTGTTTGAAAGTGCATGCCCTCATGGTAGAGTGAGAACGTCAGTAATTCCCCTACGGTGTTTAGGGTAAGACCACTCCCCGTTGTAAACGGCTTTTTAACCTGTTCATCCAAACGATTTTGAAAGGTTTCCTGGATGCGTTGGGCTTGTTCCTCAAGCGCTTTGAGCAATTCCTCTAGCGTTGGCACCTGTTCGTTCCAATCGGCAGGTTTAGTCCCCGGAGAGAATAAACGTAGGTAGTTTTCGGGAATTTGCACCGTTTCTCCGGTTGTTTGAAAGGCAAATCTTTCTTGAACGACATAGACATGTCCTAAATTCCATCGGATGTTGTTATTGAACCCTTTTGGAACAGTGTCTAATGTCTTATCAGAGAGGTCTTTTACTGCATTGATGGTTCGTTGTCGTACAAATTCAAGTGGCTTAAATACCGTTTGATCCATGATCATCCCTCATTCTTGGTTTACTTTCTATCATTATATAATGATTGTCGTCTATAACTCTAATACCCTGCTCTATTACGAACATAACATGATATTCGTAAAAAGGAGGTATATGCTCGCCAGGGCAAAAACAAGGGAAGAGTTTTCTTGCTTTGATAAGGTCGCTTTTGATTCTATTAGAAGAGAGCTCTGCTTTTGACGCAACAAGGTTTCTTCTCACGTCTCTGCTCTAAAGCCTTGTCGCTCAAGGTAAAAGCTACAGCCAATCCCCTGTTCAAATAGTTGTTCTTTCTCATTCAGTTTGTTAATATGTAGAAATTAAAAAGGAGGTATGTCCATTGGATAAAAGAAGGATTGGACAAGGAGGGCCATTCGTTTCCCAGATTGGGCTCGGCTGTATGGGAATGTCGGACTTTTACGGAGAAACAGATCGTACTGAAAGTATAGCGACGATCCATGAGGCTCTAGAAAAAGGCATAACGCTTTTCGATACTGGCGATTTTTATGGCGTAGGTCATAATGAACTCCTTCTTGGTGAAGCATTAAAAGGTAAACGAGAGAATGCCTTTATCTCTGTTAAATTCGGCGCGATGCGTTCTCCGGATAAAAGCTTTATCGGCTATGATGCCCGACCAGAAGCCGTGAAAAACTTCCTAGCCTATACACTTCAGCGCCTCGGTGTCGATTATATTGACCTCTATCAGCCTGCACGTGTGGATCCTAATGTCCCCATTGAAGAAACAGTGGGCGCTATTTCTGACATGGTCAAAGCAGGATATGTTAAACACATTGGTCTTTCAGAAGCGGGTGCAGATACCGTCAGACGTGCGCATGCCGTACATCCCATCAGTTGGTTGCAAATTGAGTACTCCCTCTTCAGCCGCAATCTGGAGACCTATATTCTACCGACTTTGCGTGAATTGGGTATAGCTTTGAATCCTTATGGCGTGCTCTCCCGCGGTCTTTTAAGTGGAAAATGGTCCAAAGAACGGACGACAAATCAAAAAGACTTCCGTAGCCATTCCCCACGATTTTCAGGTGCAAACCTAGATAAAAACCTTCAACTGGTTGAGAACTTAAGAAAAATTGCCGATGAAAAACATACCACGGTCGCTAAATTGGCCATCGCATGGGTGCTTGCACAAGGTGAAGATATCATTCCGCTCATTGGCGCTCGAAAAAGATCGCAACTTGAAGATGCCACTGACGCTCTAAATATACAGCTCAGCCAAGAGGACCTCGAGCGAATTGAACAAGCCATTCCTGCTTCTGAAGTTGCGGGTGATCGTTACAATGAAAGTGAAATGAAGATGTTAGACAGTGAAAAATAAGAGGACTGCCAAACGTAGAAATAAATCTCTTTAAAATGCCATTAGCTTCATAGAATGACGAAGTGCCCTATATATCATTAAACCCAGTAAAAGACGTGCAAAAAATTTTTGCACGCCTTTTCTTTGTTCTTCATCTCTCTCGTTCAAGTCAGGAAAACCCAATCGTCATGCTTCTTGTGGTGACGTCCCTTTTTCCCATCACATACTGAACTTGTCCCCCCACCCTTTATTTTGAGAGAAGCTCTTTTAATCTCTGAAATTCCCCTTCATCCAAAGTGCCTTCTGCAACACGCCTTTTAAGAATCGCAAGAATATCTCGACGCTGTTGCTTAGAATCTTTGTAACGATAGCGAATAGCAAAGACTCGCACCGCTACGAAACACAAGAGTGTGAGACAAAATAGAGCTCCAAAAGGAAAAAACGTGAAACTGTGATGATCTAATCCCATTGAACTTCCCCCCTTTAAGTCTTAAAATGATAGACTAAAACTTTTTACTTGCTTTAGGTTCAAAAACAGGATAACTATGAAATGTCTCAATCGAAGGTGTAAAAAAGTCACAAAACAATCAACATTTCATCACAAAGCGTGCAGTCAAGCTTGTTCCTTGTGGGTAACATGATAAACTTAAAATGACTTTTAATTGAAATCGTATAAAACGGTTAACAGATCGAAGTCACTGAAAATGTCAAATTCAAGAATAGAATTGCAGAAATAAGCTCGGGCTCCTGCGGGAACAGTGAGCCAGGCAAGCCCCCACAAAGCACATCATATCAGGCCTTGAGGAGGCTCGCGGAAAGCAAGTATATTTCTATCACATTCATGTTTTTCAGTGGCCTCAGCAGATCAGAGGTGTTTTTTTAGTGAACGAATTACAGACGATTCTGGTGGTAGACGATGATCAGAGTATCGTGGAACTACTAAGGGATTTTTTAGAAAATGACGGATTTTATGTAAAAATGGCTTATGATGCTTCTCAAGCCTTGGAGGTTTTTCAACAAAACATGATTCATTGCATCATTCTTGATATTATGATGCCAGGGCAAAACGGTTTCGATCTCTGCCGGCAATTGCGAACAGAAAGCGACGTACCGATCCTATTTTTAAGCGCGCGCAGCGATGACGTCGATAAAATCCGGGGCTTAGGCCTTGGTGGGGATGATTACATTGTCAAAACAGCTTCACCCGGTGAGATTGTTGCTCGCGTGAAAGCCGTATTACGGCGTTCCCGCCTGCAACAGGCAAACACGAGTCGAAAACTCGATTATGGCCGTCTCACATTGGACCTGTCCACACGGGAAGTCTTTGTCGCAGGGCAAAAGATCTCTCTCACACCGAAAGAATATGATCTCTTGCGTTTGTTCGCCGAGCATCCAAGATATGTATTTTCCTACGATCAGTTGCTCGAAAAGTTTTGGGAAGGTGTGGGTGACAAGCACACCATTCGTGTCCATCTCAGTCGTCTCCGTGAAAAAATTGAAGCCGATCCGAATCAGCCGCAATATCTTATCAACGAATGGGGGATTGGTTATCGCTTTGAGGGTGGTAAAAATGAGAACGCTTCGCATTCGTAAGTTCACTATACTCAGCCTTTTTTTCATTCTCACGTTGCCGTGGATATTCTTTGTAACGGCCCACCTCATTGAAACAAAAACGCTGCATTTCGGAATATCTGATACACAACAAAAAAATGTGGATCGAACCCTTCACCTGATTGAAGACCATACAAAAGACTGGACGGATGCCGTTTGGCAAAAGCAATTGCGCAGTCAATTACAGAAAATGAACATTGATGCGACGCTTCTTTCCCCATCAGACCAAAAGATTTTCCAAACTGCTGACAATCTTGCTTTACGATCGTCTGAACAATTTTCCGTCATCCAGAATGGACAAGTGCTCGGAAGGGTCATCCTCTACCTCCCGGCTTCAAATGTGATTCAAATGATTGCAGCCTTTTCAGGACTTCTACTGGCCTTTTTTATTGTTGGTTTCGAAATGCGAAGGTTTATTCTTAGACCACTTGAAAAGATGAGTCAGGCTGCTCAAGATATTGCAGATGGTGATCTGGACATCCAGCTCCCGGCCACCCGGATCAGTGAAATTGCAAAGGTACGAGAGGGGTTTGAAGTGATGGTGAAAGGTCTCAAAGAGGCCTTTCACAAACAAAGGGAATCTGAAAAAGAACGGCGCTTTATTATTGGAGCGGTTGCTCATGATTTACGCACGCCATTATTTGCTTTGCGGGGTTACTTAGAGGGGCTGGAACAAGGCATTGCCGATTCTCCGGAAAAGAGGGCCAAATATCTTGCGGTGTGCAAGGAAAAATCAGCACAATTGGATCGGTTGGTGGAAGATCTCTTTGCCTTCACAAAGGTCGAGTATTTGGAAACGAAGCTTAATAAAAATCCTGTGGACCTTGCAAAAGTATTACAAAGATCGCTAGACAGTCTTGAACCCCTTGCTAGAGAAAAACACATTTCTTTTGTTAGACATGTGGTAAAAGACTGCGTCGTTTTCGGCGATGCCCACTTACTGGAGAGAGCCATAAGTAACTTATTGGATAATGCCGTGAGACACACCCCCTACCAAGGCAATATTTTTGTTCAATGTGATCACACCACACACAAGGTCACCTTCACTATTCGGGATACTGGACCAGGCTTTACTTCAGAGGACCTTCAACATGTATTTGAACCCTTATATCGTGGGGAAGAATCAAGAAATCGTGCAACTGGAGGCGCAGGATTAGGGTTAACCTTTGCCCATAGCATCATTGGACAACACGGTGGTGCACTTGAAGCAAGAAACCATCCTGACGGCGGGGCACACCTAACAGGCTGGATACCGTCCATGGTCAACGCCCTACATGATTAACCCTAGACATCCCCTAACCTTGAACCAGCAAAGCCGCATCTCCCTAAGGACATGCGGCTCTATGTTTTCATTACATTTTTCTTTAATTGTTTAGTCATTACTGTCTTTAATCAACGCCAACAGGCGGAACATTTCTAATGAGAAAACCATTCCTGTTACCCAGACTGCGCTAAAGACATAACCTGCTGCTAAGTCACTTGGCTTAAGATCATGAACGTAAATACCACTCACAAAATAAACCATTAGAATGAAAATGTAGACTAAAAAGACAATCGTCGCAAAGAGAAAGTCTTTAGTATGGCGAATAAGCATAATCATGAAAAAGCCATAAATAGACAATAAAAGCATCGCTTGTACATTTGGAAAATCCGGGCTGATATTATTTAACATAAAATGAAAGAGCCAGTGGATCCCTTTTGAAAACAGGAAAGTCCCAAGCAAAGTCGAAATAAAGAAAAGGAATTCAAGCCATCTATTTTTGTTATGGATGAAAATCACTACGACGGTGGCCAAGGCAATGACTCCAAAAGCGATCCATGAAGACAGGGTATAAAAAGCGGTCATAATGCCTTGCCAATGTTCATTAAACATGGAGGAAACGATGGTTTTAAAAATAATATTGAAATGACCAAATTCATTTCCAATGAGATCTTGAATAATCCCCACCATTAAAGTAAAAAACACCACAAACAAAATCAAAATGAAAAGAATAATGAACTTTATCTTCAAAAAACTTCTAAACTTTCGAAAGGTGGCCTGATAAAGCAGCAGTAACGATTCTTTGATGTAATCACGATTTTTCCTCACTACAAAGTAAATCACCAAAAGAATACCAATGACAATACTAATTAATACGAGCCATTTTTCGATTTCACTTTGATATCGATCCCAACCAGGGCCAAGAGCATTCCCGAGCACAATAAAGGTTCCTACCCATAGAAAAACCCCAATATAACCGAAAATCGCAAAGGAGCGGTAAGGTAATTTGATCACACCCGTAATGATACTCGCAATATGTCTTACACCTGGAATAAAGAAGGAAATGATCAGTAACACTTTTCCGTACTTACTATACCACCCAGACATCTTTTCTAATTTATCAGGTCCCATATGTATATAATGACCAAATTTCTGAAAAAATGGAGCCCCTAGTTTATATCCCACCCAATAGGAAACTGTCGCGCCTATTGCACCACCCACTCCCGCAACGAGAATGGAAAGGACCAAGTTCATGTCTCCCTGGAAGCACAGGACTCCAACATAACTCATGAGTGCTTCGTTAGGGATCGGAACTATAATAAGTTCCAGCATGAGTGATAAAAACAAAATGATATAGCCATATTGATTTAATAAATGGATGATCTCGTGCATTTATTTATCTGCCTCCTATAGAGGATCTTTTTCTATTGATTAGATAGGAGTTCGTCTCTATTTTATAATCTTTCTTGGGTAAAAGCTAATGCTTCAAAAAATAACATTGATTTAAGTGAAAATCAATCCATAATCTCTTACGTTGATTTCAAACCTCTAAAGTTAATAAATACCATCACTTAAGTAATGCCCGTTCGAGCGCCAATTGTCAATATGCTTTTGAAATCTGTCATCATAAAGAAAAATTTAGAATCTCTATGCCCTAATGAAAGGAGACATACTTCCCCATAGTAGCGCTTATCCAGCAAATTATTTGTTTTTAAAAAAGAGTTTGCTCTTCACCGCTTCGTTGGGCCCCTCCTGAAGTTTAATCAAAGGCCGTCACACACAAAGGGGGCCTCCAATCCCTATAACACATAGCCTCGTTTTCCCCCATCAAACATTAATCACTACACCCGTTTTTATGTATAAAAAAGACCGAACCCAATAAGATTCGATCCTTCCCTGAATACTATTCATCCGAAAGCTCTCCAAACTTCTTTTGATAATGCGCTAGAGTGAGAAGCGGCCAGTATTTTGGATAGCCGTGATAATAAATATAAAATTGTCCAGGAAGACCGATGCCCGTTGGATAACGGGGCTCGAATGCTGTCGTGTCACTATTATGCTTAAGCAAAAACGCAATCCCTCTCTCGATCGCGTCTGTCGGCTGCTGATGTGTAGCTATGAGTGCATCAATAGCCCAGGCTGTTTGAACAGAGGTACTTTGGCCTAAAGGTTCATAGTGACGTTTGGCATCGCTTTGACAAGATTCTCCCCAACCCCCATCCTTATTTTGAATGCTGTGTAACCATTTAACACCTTTTTGAATAGTCCGATCCCCATTTTCTAACCCCACCGCACTTAAACCTGTCAGCGCAGCCCACGTTCCATAAATGTAACAAACACCCCACCGTCCACGCCAGGAGCCATCCCTTTCTTGGCGATGCCGTAACCATTTGACTGCCGCTGCAGTATGGCTATGGGCATTAGTGGTTTCCCCCAATGTCCCAATAGCGTGCAAAACTCTCCCTGTAATATCAGGAGTCGAAGGGTCAATGGCGGCATTTTCTATCTGTGACATCGGGAGTAGCGCGAGTAAATACAAATCAACATTTTTTTCAAAGGCGGCCCATCCCCCATCACTATTTTGCATAGAAAGGAGCCAGTTAAACCCTCGCTCAAAAGAGGCATTAAATCCATTAGAGAACATCGTATATGCCGCGATCGTTCGCAATACCGTTTGGGTATCATCCATATCGGGATGCCGAGTGTTAGAATCGGAAAACCCCCAGCCGCCTGGTGCCACTTTTGGATTATGGTGCGCCCAGTCTCCAACGTTCTTTTGTTGTTTGTGAAGGAGGAACTCTGACGCTTTCATGATTGCAGGATGATCAGGGGAACAGCCTGCTTCCAATAAGGCATAGGTCATCAGTCCAGTATCCCACACCGTAGAAGGTGAGTTTTGGAGATGAAAGAGATCATCTTCAAAGATTAACGTGCTCAGTCCCTGAACAGCCTTCAGAATAACAGGGGAATCTTTGTGATAACCCAAGGCAAGAAGGCCGTAGATCATTAAAAACGTTGAACTTGCATAACTCAGTAACGTGCCATTAGCTTCAAGATGGGAATAAATATAGTGCTCAATCCAACGATCAGCGCGTTTTAACAGGTGACTCGGAATTTGTTTCCACTTATAGATTTCCTTTTTAATTTGACTCAATGGCCAGGCCCGCTGTTCTATAAACAATTGATCTACTTCTGGCCAAAAGGAGCGCTCTTCTTCGCGATGAGATCGCGGAGTTAATACCTCAAGATTCGGAGGCTGTTTCGTTTTTATTGAAAAGCGATGTTCAAACGCCGCGAGAACAGGTGCAAAATGCGCACGGGCATAGCTAGAAAAGGAATAAAAATTGATCGGTGACAGCCTTGGAAGTAACACTAGGTAAGCGGGATTAAAAGGAAAGTGTGGCCAAGGATAAAGCCCATTCATCGCTAAAAAAGCTCGTGTGAGTAAACCCGACTTTTTCAAGCCGCCATGCGCCCGGATAAAAGCATAAGCTTTTTTCATTTTTTCGTCATTTGTCTCTACATAGCCAGAATATAAAAGAGCAACCACCGCTTCAACGGTAGCGGAAAGATTACCTTCTGGCTCATCCGGATAAACCTTCCACACCCCATTGTCCTCTTGAACCGACAGCAAACGTTCAACCAACCTTTTAATCAAAGGTTCTTCGTCTATTTCCAATGCTCTTAGCGTGATAATCATATAAGCATCCGTCATGACAGGACCTTCGAAACAGTAGCGCCAGGCCCCATCCTCCCATTGCTCCTGTAAAAACAAGTCAATGCGTCGCTTGATTTCTTGAGAGACTTCTAACCCGTCCATCCTCTTCCCCACCTTTTAAACACTCTTAAGCTATCTTATTAATAAGGGTTTGAAAAGATGTTTATGACGAAACTTTGAGCCTTGGTTCATCATCGTCTATTGATTGCTGCACGCTTAACTAAAATCAAAGACTTTATCTAAGTATGAATCAAAAGACAGAGCACCAGCGTTTCCTTTTTCCAAAATGTCACTTTTATTTCCGACGATCGGTATTCTTAATGTCCATCAGGCATTAAAGCACGAAACGTTTCTTCTAAACCTTTTTTAAAGGGAGTGATGGGAATTGTCCCAATGCTTTTTTCATATTTTTCCCCACTCAGAACAAACCCTTCTTTCGTTAGATACATGATCTCTACCACTTCTCTCATAAAAGGATCAAACATGCCCATCAGTCGAATCGCCGTTTTATTTAGAGGAATAACGCTTTTTCGATAGCCCGTAATCTCACGTGCGAGCTGAATAATGTCTTTTCCTGAAATTAAGCCCGCGCCTGGGATATTCCAGTTCTCTCCGTAAGCATCGTCCCTTTCCGCGATATTGACAATCATCTGAGCCGCATCTGGTAAATAAACATACTCACGTGGTGTCTTCAAGTTCCCTATAAAAACGGACTTTTTATTAGCGGCTATCCCTTCCAATGTCGGTTGTAAATAGGCGTTCTGCGAGGTTGCACCATAATAATCAGGAAGCCTCACTATTAAAGGGTTTGCTTTCATCCATTTGTTGTTGAAGATTAAATTTTCAAATTCAAGTCTTAGTTTTCCCTTTTTCGTATGGGGCTGTTTGGGATGACTTTCATCGCCTTTTGCCACTTGATGTCCGTACACATAGATGCCATCAACAATCACGATCTTCTTCCCAAGACGATCAGCTGCCATCATCACACTTTCTCCCAGCAAAAGGAGTTTACTAGCCATCTCTTGATAACTCACATTTGCACACTGAAAGATCACTTCCGCATTTTTCGCCGCTTCTACAATAGTTCCAGGATCAAAAATATCGCCCACCACATACGACAGTAATGGATTAAAATCGTGCTGTTTTAATAATGCGCCTAATTTCCTTTCAGAACGTCCAAACGCTGTAACGTTTATCCCTCTTGTTAATAATTCAGAGACGATAACCTGACCAGTTCCTCCAGTAGCCCCTAACACAATAGCAGTCTTCATTCATTCTCCTCCTTATAGTTAGTGATTAATCAATAACTAATTTTGTAATAGAAAAAACTTGGCTATTTGCCAAGCCTTAATGTGAAAGCAAAGTTGTATATATTTGCTTCCACCAGGTTATAACACAACGTTGTCAAAAATCGATGTCAAATGCCTATCGATTTCCCACCATCCACAAGCTCTGGTAGATCTATAAAAGAAGCAATATTGCAAAGCATACCTCTCGCTAAAAAGGTTGTGACTTCTGTTTCAGGTTTGGCAATCCCGGCCGCACGAAACCTTTTCAGTGTATACTCTCTAATGCGTGAAAGGCCATTTCTCGTGCAGGCTTGAATGGGGGCTTCCGTAACTGAAAGTCCGATCACTTGCAATGCCATTTCATTGGGATGTGACTCCGAGAGTGCTTCGTAGGCTGCAATCATGCTAGCAACAAGTTGGTCTGGACTTGCCTCAACCGACTTAAATGTGTCTAAAATTCTTTCAAAGGCTCGATCTAAGGCCACAAGAAATAGTTCTTCCTTTGTTTTAAAGAATTTAAAGACATAAGGCTGCGAAATTCCGGCCTTTGCTGCAATATGCGCAGTGGTTGTATTGTAGTATCCACTTTCTGCGAAGACTTCTAGTCCTGCCTCCAATATAGCTTCCCTACGCTCTTCCTTACTCGATCTTCCCATTGTCGATGCTCCTTGTTAGTTAGTGATTAATCAATTACTAATATCTTAAACGAATGTGATGAAAGATTCAAGGTATGATTTTATAAAATGACATGACCTATGAAAAAGAGGGTGTCCCAAAAGCCTAACGGCTTTTGAGGATACCCTCCACTTTTTAAACCTAAATTATTGATGATATAAAAATGGAATCCACTCGCTTGCCGCGGGCGATCCGCGAGCCTCCTCAAGCCCGAATAACAATGGCTTTGCGGGGTCTCGCCTGGCTCGCTATTCCCGCAGGCGTCTCGTAGATTCCTTTTTTGTTTCAATGATGATTTTTAACAAAAATGAAAAGTAAAAAAATCGCCCTTTTTGTATAATTAAAGTACCACCAAAAACCATACAAAGGAGCGATTTTCTTATGAAAGATGATCATATGAAAAACGGACAATTAAAGCCGGGATATAATGTCCAAATTGGAACAGAAAATCAATTTATTACTGGATTTAGTTTACATCAACGTGCTGGTGACCCCGGATGTCTTCGACCTCATTTCGATTTACTAAAATCCTACGGAAGAAAACAACCCCAAGCGATTATCGCTGATTCTGGCTATGGAAGTGAGGAAAATTATACTTTCTGTGAACAACAAGGCATCGAAGCGTTTGTGAAATATAACACCTTTGATAAAGAACAAACGAGGGCGTGGAAGAAGCAAGTTGGACGTATTGAAAATATGACCTATGATGAGGAGCTTGATGAATG